>NZ_JAOQNX010000003.1 GCF_025961575.1 Rhodoblastus acidophilus
CTGCCCAACGCGGCCGGAACGACGCTGGCCATTGCGACCAGCCTCGGCGCGCTCTCCTCGACCGCCGTCACCAAATCCGACTGGGTCGGCGCCGCCGCGCCGGACGATTATTACAGCTTCACACTCGCGAGCCTGTCCTCGGTCGCGCTCAATCTGTCCGGGCAAACTGGATCGTCCTATGTCAACGTGGCTCTGCTGGACAGCGCCGGGAACCAGATTGACTGGGAGTCCGTCTCGCCGACGACTCCTTCGACGCTGCTCGCCAATCTCGCCGCCGGGACCTATTACGTCCATATCGACGATCCCAATTCCGACACCGCTTATACGCTGACGGCGTCGGCGACGGCGACGACGAACCAGGGCGGCGCGACGCTGGCGAGCGCCAAGGCGCTGGGAACGCTCGGAACCGTGACCGTGTCGGATTCGATCAACACCGCCGCGCCGGTCGACTACTACAGCTTCACCGTCGGCGGGCAGCGTCCGGTCGCGCTGCAACTCACGGGATTGACCAGCAACGCCACGCTGACCCTGTTCGACGCCAGCGGCCAGAGGATCACCACGGCCTATGGCGGCGCGAGCTCCTACGCAACCATTCTGAAAACGCTCGCGGCGGGCCAGTATTTCGCCGAAGTGTCGGGCGCCTCGTCGACGACGGCCTACAAATTCGTTGCGACGACCACCCCGATCCTGACGGCGAAACTGACCAGCGACACCGGGTCCAGCGCGACCGACCTGATCACCAACACTCCGTCCCTGACCGGAACGGGCAACATCAGCACGACCGTCAAGTTCACCATCGACGGCGTCGCCGCCGCCACGACCGCGACATCCACGACGACGGGCGCGTGGACCTATGTCCCGACCGGTCTTGCCGACGGCAAGCATACTGTTATCGTCAGCGAAACCGATCCGGTCGGCGATGTCGGCGCGACCAGCCTGACCTTCACGCTCGACACGACGCCGCCGACCGTCACTGCGGCGCTGGTCAACGATACCGGCGTTTCCGGGACCGATAAGGTCACGTCGGCGGTAAGCCTGAGCGGAACCGCTGACGCCAACGCCGTCGTGTCCTTCACCGTTGACGGCGTCGCCGCGACCACGACCGCCACCGCCAATGCTTCGGGCGCATGGACGTTCACGCCCTCGGGTCTTGCCGACGGCGTCCATACGATCGTCGCCAGTCAGACGGATATCGCCGGCAATGTCGGCAAGGCGACGCTTACCGTCACCCGCGACATCACGGCGCCGGCTGTGACCGCAGCGCTGACCAGCGACACCGGCGCCTCCGCGACCGACAAGCTCACCTCGAATGCGGCTGTGAGCGGGTCGGGCGATCCGAACGCTGTGGTCAGCTTCACCATCGACGGCGTTGCGGCCAGCGCGACCGCGACCGCCGATGCGACCGGCGCCTGGAGTTTTGCGCCGACCGGCCTTGCCGATGGCCAGCACACCATTGTCGCCAGCGAAACCGACCTCGCCGGCAACGCCGGCTCCGCGAGCCTGACCTTCACGCTGGACGCCACCGCGCCCGTCGTCACGGAAAAGCTGACCAGCGACACCGGCGTTTCCTCGACCGACAAGATCACCTCCAATCCGGCGCTCAGCGGTTCGGGCGAGGCCAATGCGGTCGTCAGCCTGCAATTCGATGGCGGCGCCGTCAGCGTCACCACCACCGCGGACGCGGCCGGCGCCTGGAGCTATGCGCCGACCGGCCTTGCGGACGGCGCGCATACGGTGATCGCCAGCGAGACCGACGCCGCCGGCAACGCCGGCTCCGTCAGCCTGGCCTTCACGCTGGACAAGACGGCGCCGGTTGTCGCGGCAAAGCTGACCAGCGACACCGGCGCCTCCTCCACCGACAAGATCACGTCGAACCCGGGCGTCAGCGGGTCCGGCGATCCCAACGCCGTGGTCAGCTTCGTGGTGGACGGCGTCGCCGTCACCACGACCGCGACCGCCGATGCGACGGGAGCCTGGAGCTTTGCGCCGACCGGCCTCGCCGATGGCGCGCATACGATCGTCGCCAGCGAGACCGACGCCGCCGGCAACAAAGGCTCCGCCAGCCTGGCCTTCACGCTGGACAAGACGGCGCCGGTCGTGACCGAAAAGCTGACCAGCGACACCGGCGCCTCCGCCACCGACAAGATCACGTCGAAGGCTGGCTTGAGCGGAACCGGCCAGGCGAGCGCCGTCGTCAAGTTCGTCGTCGACGGCGTGGCCGCGACCACGACGGCGACCGCCGACGCCACCGGCGCCTGGACCTATGCGCCGACGGGGCTCGCGGACGGCGCGCATACGGTCGTCGCCAGCGAGACCGATGTGGCGGGCAATACGGGTTCGGCCTCGCTCACCTTCACGCTCGACACCAAGGCGCCGGTGGTGACGGCGAAGCTGACCTCCGACACGGGATCGTCGGCGACCGACAAGATCACCTCCAATGCGGCCCTGAGCGGAACGGGCGACCCCAACGCTGTGGTCCGCTTCACCATCGACGGCGTGGCCGCCACCGCCACCGCGACGGCCAACGCCTCGGGCGCCTGGACCTATGCGCCGACTGGCCTCGCCGATGGCGCGCACACCATCGTCGCCAGCCAGACCGATGCGGCCGGCAATGTCGGCTCGGCCTCGCTGACCTTCACGCTCGACACCAAGGCGCCCGCGCCCACCATCGGCCTGGCCAATGACACGGGCGCCTCCTCCAGCGACAAGGTCACCACCGACCCCAGCCTCTATGGTCTGGGCGACCCCAACGCCGTGGTCCGTTTCACCGTGGACGGCGTCGCCGCCACGGTGACGGCGACCGCCGGCGCGACCGGCGCGTGGTCCTACACGCCGACCGGCCTCGCGGTCGGGGCGCACACGATCGTCGCCAGCGAAACCGACGCCGCCGGAAATGTCGGAACGGCCTCGCTGAGTTTCACGCTCGCTTCCGCGCCGGTGCTTTCGCCCAAGGACGCCACCGTCGCCATGGGCGCGTCGGTCGCCGCCTCCAGCCTGTTCTCCGCGACCCTGGCGAATGGCGACGCGATCACGACCTATGAATTCATCGACGCCAATGCCGGGGCGTCGAGCGGGTCTTTCGTGCTGAACGGCGTGACGCAGAGCGCCGGCGGCGTTCTCGACGTGGCGGCCTCCGACATCGCCAAGCTCAAATTCGTCGGCGGCAGCGCCGTGGGCGTCGACGACATCTGGGTGCGCGCCTCCAACGCGCTCGATTACGGAAACTGGATCGACGTCCAGGTCCAGACCCAAGGTCCGAGCGTCACGCCGCCCACAATTGCGGCGGGCGCCGCCAAGGTCGCGGCCAATGCGAGCCTCGCCCTGGCGTCGCTGTTCCAGGTCACGGATCCGAACGGTCTCGCCATCAGCGAATACCAGTTCGTCGATTTGAACACCTCCGCGACCAGCGGCCACATCGCGCTTGGAACCACCGCCGCGCCGGCGGGTCAGATCGTCGACTTCCCCTCCGCGCTGCTGCCGACCGCCTCGTTCGCGGCGGGCGCGGCCGGGTCGGTCGATACTTTGGCGGTGCGCGCCTATGACGGCGGCGCCTGGAGCGCGTGGACGCAGTTCACCGTGACCACGACGAGCTGAGGGCCGCTGGGATTGAGGAGATGAACGTGAGCAGCGATATTTTTGTGGACAGGCTGGTCGACATTGCGGTGACGGGAGGCGTGGTCCGTCTGGACTTCGCCAATCTGTCGCCGGCGCAGAAGCGGGACGACGGTCAGCCCGCGCTGGTGTTCAGCCAGCGCGTCGTTTTGCCGATCGAGGCCTTTGTCGAGCTCGGCGATACCGTCGCCAAGATGATTTCGATCATGGTCGAAAAGGGAACGCTGGTGAAACGCGAGGCCTCCGGCGGTCATGCCGAGGGCGTTCCGAACTGAAGGGACGACAGTTTACTTGCGTTAGCAGGCTTTCCTAACGCGAAGTCTGGCGGCGCTCAGCGCCGCCTTTCCCGCTCTAGCATGGATCGGATGATCGGGGTTACTGTTGCTCGGAAACTTGGATCACCTCCTTTCCCTGATGGCGGGCCCCTACCGTGCAAGGTTCCGAATCCAGGCTGCGCTTCACCGCCATCGTGTGGATCCCCGCATTGGCGATCATGGCTTTGTCGGCCTTCATCGTCTGGAGGGAATGGCGCGAAGGCTATACGGCCGCCGAAACCTCGGTGCTCAACACCGCGCGCGTGCTCGCCGCGCAGGTGGAGAATTCGCTCGACGTCGCCGACGCCGAACTCCTGTCGGTGGTTCAACGCTACCGTATTTCGAGCGAGAAGGGCGAATCGCCGGAGCGGGCGCTGGCCGAGGACGCGTTGCGCGGCATCCCCAAATTCCCCTTGTTGCGACGCATCGAAGTGAGCGACGAGACCGGCCTCGTCGTCTTCGGCGCCGGCGATTGGGAGACGGAAGGGAAATCCATCAATATCGCGCAGCGCGGCTATTTTCAGCGCGCCAAGGCGAATGAACAGGGCCTGCTGATCGACGGTCCCTTGCGCTCGCTGACGAGGGGCGACTGGATTCTCGTCCTGGCGCGCCGGCTCGAGGATCATCGCGGCGCCTTCCGCGGCGTGGCGCTCGCCGTCATCCCCGTGCAGGGCATCGGCAAGATGTTTGCGCAAATCGATCTCGGCCAGTCCGGCGTCGTCAACATGCGCGCGCTGGATTTGACCGATATCGTGCGCCGCCCGGCGCTCGAAGGCGAAAGCCGCGAACCCGGCAACCGCACCGTCTCCAGCACGTTTCGCGCCTTGCTGCGCGAGCGCCCCGACGCAACCGAATTCGTTTATGAGACGGTGGCGCCGATCGACGGCGCCCAGCGCGTCTATGGCGTCGTGAGATTCGACCATGCGCCGTTCTGGATGACGGTCGGCCGCGCCGTGGATGATTTCTCGACATATTGGCGGCAAAGCGCGGCGCTGTTGACGCTGCTCTCCGCCGCCTTGACCTGGCTGCTCGTCTGGGGCGCCCGGCGGCTGGACCTGCAGACTCGCGGCTTGCGCGAACGCGTCGCCGAGCGCACCGCCGATTTGCAGGAAAAACAGCGCTTCCTGGCGACGCTCACCGACGTGACGCCGGGGCTGCTCGGCTATTGGGACGCCGAGCTGCGCAACCGTTTCGCCAACCGCCGCTATATCGACTGGTTCGGCGTCACGCCCGAAGCGTTGAATGGCCAGCGCATCCAGGACTTTCTCGGACCCGAGGTGTTCGCCGGCCGCGAGTCGCACATCCGCGCCGCGCTGAGGGGCGAGCCGCAACAATTCGAGACCCAGGTCGTCAGCCCCGACGGGGCCGTTCGCCACGCCCTGATCAGTTATGTCCCCGACATTTTCGCGGGGACGGTGCGTGGCTTCGTCGTCGAGATGACCGACATCACCGCCTTCAAGCGCGTGCAGGCCGAGCTGAGCGCCCAGGCGGAGGAATTCGAGGACCTCTACAACAATGCGCCCTGCGGCTACCATTCTCTTGACGCCAACGGCGTGATCACGCGGATCAACGACACCTCGCTCGTCTGGCTCGGCGTGACCCGCGAACAGGCTTTGGGCCAGCACATCACCGCCTTCATGTCGAAGGATTGGGAGCACGTCTTCAGGGAGTCGTTCCAGAGTTTCCTCGACGCCGGCCGGATCGACGAACTCGAATTCGAATTGCGCGCCGCCAATGGCGAGTCGCGGCCGGTGCTGATCTCGGCGACGGCCTTGTATGACGCCAAGGGCGCGTTCGTGGCGACCCGCTCCGTGGTGCTCGATTGTTCCCGGCTGCGCATGGAGCAGGAGACCTTGCGCCAGGTGATGCGGGCGGCGCCGATCTCGGTGCGCATCGCCTCGCTGTCCGACAACAAGGTGTTGTTCGTCAATCCCGCTTATGCCGAGGTCGTCCGCCGCACCGAGAAGGAGGCGCTGGCCTGGGACATCCGCAGCGCCTATCGCGATCCCGAGGTGTTCGACGAGATCTGCGCGCGGCTTCGCCGGGGTGAAGCCGTGATGAACCGGCTGATCGAATTCCATCTTCCCGACCAGCCCGAGCGTCCGCCGCTCTGGGCGCTGGCCTCCTACATGACCATTCCCTACGAAGGGAAGACGGCCTCGCTGGCCTGGCTTTACGACGTGACGGCGCTGCACGACGCCAAGCTCGCGGCGGAGCGGGCGATGGCGGCGCGCTCGCAATTCCTCGCCAATATGAGCCACGAAATCCGCACGCCGATGAACGCCATCCTTGGCTTCACCCGTCTGCTCGAGAGCGAAAATCCAACGCCTGCGCAGGCGGATCGGCTGGGTAAGATCGATGTCGCCGCGCAACATCTGCTCGTCCTGATCGATGATATCCTCGATCTCTCGCGGATCGAGGCCGGCGGCCTGCGACTGGAGGAGCGCGATTTCGATCTCGGCCAATTGTTCGCCGACATCAGCTCGCTGATCAGCCCCGCGGCGCTGGCGAAAGGCTTGCGGCTCAACATCGACATTGCGTCCACGCCGCAACGGCTGGCCGGCGATGTGACCCGGCTGCGCCAGGCCCTGCTCAATTACGCCAACAATGCGGTGAAATTCACCGAGGCCGGATTCATCACCCTGCGCGCCGCCGTGAGCGAGAGCAATGGCTCGGTGCTCCTGCGGTTCGAGGTCGAGGATTCCGGCGTCGGCATCGCGCCCGAGGCGCTGCCGCGCCTGTTCAGCAGCTTCGAACAGGCCGACGCCTCGATCAAGCGCCGGTTCGGCGGCACCGGGCTGGGGCTCGCCATTACCCGCAGGCTCGCCGAAGCCATGGGGGGCGAGGTCGGCGTCGACAGCACGCCCGGCGTGGGCAGCATCTTCTGGTTCACGGCGCGCCTGAAGAAGGGCGTGGCCTTGGCGCATGGCGTGCGTCCGTCGTCGCGGGATTTCGCCGCGAAATTCGGCGGGGCGCACAGCCGCATCCTGCTGGTCGAGGACAATGAAATCAATCGGGAGGTGGCGGTCGCGATTCTGCGGGCGGGCGGCCTCGATGTCGTCACTGCGGTCAATGGCGCGGAAGCGGTCGAACTGGCGAAGGCCGGACCGGTCGATCTGATCCTGATGGACGTGCAAATGCCTGTGATGGACGGCATGGAGGCCACGCGGGCGATCCGCCTTCTGCCCGGATGGGCGGCCAAGCCGATCGTGGCGCTGACGGCGAATGTGTTCAGCGCCGACCGGCGCGCCTGTCTCGAGGCCGGCATGAACGATTTCGTCACCAAGCCGGTCGATCCCGTGCAGCTTTACGCCGCTTTGGCGCGCTGGCTGCCCGCGGCCGGCGACGGCGAGCCCGCGGCCGCGCCCCCGACCGGCGGGTCGGTCAGCGGGCTCTCGCCGATCGCGGGCCTGGACCTTGCCGACGGCCTCGGCCGCGTGAACGGGCAGGTCGGCGCCTATCTCAGGATCATCGGGCGCTTCGCCGCCGCCCATGCGGACGACGCCGGGCGGCTCCGGGCGCGTCTTGACGGCGGCGACGCCGAGGGCGCCGTTCTGATCGCCCATTCCTTGAAGGGCGCCGCCGGAAATATTGGCGCGACCGAGCTTTTCCAGGCGGCCGCTCGGCTCGAGGCGGTGTTGAAAGCCGGGGAGACGGGTGAAGGCGTCGAACAGGCCCTGGCCGCGATACAGACGCGTCTGGCCGCGCTGGTCCCGGCCATCCGCGCCGCGCTTCCTGCGGATTCCGCGCCGACCGGCGGCGGCGCGCCTGCGGATGTGCAGATCGTGCTCGACGAACTCGAGGCGGCGCTCGCCGCCGGCGACGTGAGGGCGGGTTCGATCGCCGACGCGTCGGCCGAGGTCTTGCGCGCCGCGCTCGGCGACGCCTACGCGCCGCTGCGCCAGCAGATCGCCGACTATTTTTTCCCTCAGGCGCTGGAGACGTTTCGGCGCGCGCGAAACGGGTGAGGGGCGGGCGCGCGCAGGCTGATGAGTCTCGTTGCGATGGCCATGGTTCGAGACGGCTGCTTCGCAGCCTCCTCACCATGAGGGATTTCTCTATAGGGAGGCTTTCCCCCAGCCTCCGTTCACGGAACGGGTTATCATCTGTCAGTGGTAGCCGCCGGCCGCGTTGGTTTTTCCGCGGAACACCCAATAGGCGTAGCCCGTGTAGATCAGGATGACCGGGATCAGCACGCTTGCGCCCGCCAGCAGGAAGGCGAGGCTGGACTCCGGCGCCGCGGCTTCGTGGATCGTCACCGCGCGCGGCACGATATAGGGGTGGAAGCTGATCCCGATCCCCACATAGCACAGGATGAAAATGGCCATGGCGAGCAGGAAGGGCGCGCCCTCGCGCTCCTCCTCGCGCAGAAATTTGATCAGCCATAGGCCCAGCGCGCCGCAGGCGATCGGCAGCGGCGCGAACAGCAGGTCGCGCGGCCAGCCGAACCACAGGGTCCAATAGTCCTGGTGCAGAAACGGGGTCCACAGGCTGATCGCCGCGATCAGCAGCAGCACGGTTGGCGCGAGCGGGCGCGCCAGGCGGAAGGCGCGGCGCAGCACGGCGTGTTCGGTCTTGTAGATCAGCCAGCAGGCGCCGAGCAGCGCATAGCCGAGCACCAGGGCGACGCCGGTGAGCAGGCTGAACGGCGTGAGCCAGTCGAGCGGGCCCCCGGCATAGGCGCGGCCCGAGACCTTTATGCCCTGGACCAGCGCGCCGAGCATCATGCCCTGGCACAGCGCGGCGAAAGTGGAGCCCGCCCAGAACGCCCAGTCCCAGAGCGGGGCCGATCTGTCGGCGCGAAAGCGGAATTCGAAGGCGACGCCGCGAAACGCCAGCGCCAGCAACATGCCGATGACCAGCGGATAGAGCGCCGGCATGATGATCGCGTAGGCGAGGGGAAAGACGGCGAACAGGCCGCCGCCGCCGAGCACCAGCCAGGTTTCGTTGCCGTCCCAGACCGGCGCGACGGAATTCATCACCTCGTCGCGCTCGGCCTTGCCCTTGAAGAAGGGGAACAACACGCCCAGGCCGAGGTCGAAGCCGTCGAGCACCACATAGGCGAGTACGGCGAAAGCGATCAGCCCGGCCCAGATGGTCGGCAGATCGAAGGTCAGGCCGCTGACGCCGCTCATGGCCGCGCCTCCCGGTCGGCGCCTTCGACGATCAGGCCGGCGGCCGGCGTCAGGCCGGTCGCATGGGCCGGCGCCGGCGGCAGCGAGGGCTCATGGGGCAGGGGCGGGCGGTTCATCAGCTTGCCCATGTAATAGAGGCCCATGCCGAACAGGGCGAAATAGACCAGGACGAAGGCGATCAGCGACGCGCCGACGGCGGAGGCCTGGACGGGCGAGGCGGATTGCGCCGTGGTCAGCAGTCCGTAGACCGTGTAGGGCTGGCGGCCCGTCTCGGTGGTGGTCCAGCCGGCGACGATGGCGACGAAGCCGCTGGGGCCGAGCGCGAGCGCGGCGCGGTGCAGGAGCCGGTTGTCGTAAAGCCTGCCGCGCCAGCGCGCGACCAGGCTCCACAGGCCGAAGCCGGCCATGGCGAAGCCGAGCGCCACCATGATCCTGAAACTCAGGAACGGCAGCGGCACGGGCGGCCATTGATCCCTCGGCCATTCCTTGAGGCCGCGCAGGCGCCCATTCCAGCTGTGGGTGAGGATGACCGCGCCGAGATGGGGAATGGCGATTTCGTATTCGACCTTTTCCTTGGCCATGTCGGGCCAGCCGAACAGGATCAGTGGCGCGCCGTCCTGGCTGTCGAAATGGCCTTCCATGGCGGCGACCTTGGCCGGCTGGTGTTCGAGCGTGTTGAGCCCGTGCATGTCGCCGGCGAGGATCTGGACCGGGGCGACCAGCGCCGCCATCCACAGCGCCATGGAGAACATCGTCTTGACCTGCGGCGTCGCGCGCCCGCGCAACAGGTGCAGGGCCGCGACGCCGCCCACGGCGAATGCGGTGGTGAGATAGGCGGCGAGCACCATATGGACGAAGCGATAGGGGAAGGAGGGCGTGAAGACGATTTTCAGCCAGTCCTGGGGGACGAACTGGCCGGCTGCGTTGAGGGCGTGGCCTTGCGGGGTCTGCATCCAGCTGTTGACCGCGACGATCCAGAAGGCCGAAATCGCGGTGCCCAGCGCCACCATGCAGGAGGCGAACAGCCGCAGCTTTGGCGACACCCGTCCCTCGCCGAACAGCATCACGCCGAGAAAACCGGCTTCGAGGAAGAACGCTGTCAAAACTTCATAGCCCATCAGCGGGCCGAGCACGGGGCCGGTCTTGTCGGAAAACACGCTCCAGTTGGTGCCGAACTGGTAGCTCATCACCAGGCCGGAGACGACGCCCATGCCGAAGCCGATGGCGAAAATCTTTTTCCAATAGTTGAAGAGGTCGAGATAGACGGTGCGTTTGGTGAGGTTCCACAGGCCGTCGAGGACGGCGAGATAGGAGGCGAGGCCGATCGACAGCGCCGGGAACACGATGTGGAACGCCACTGTGAAGGCGAACTGAAGCCGCGCGAGTTCAAGGGCGGTCGTGGTCATGTCTGCGCGCTCCTCGCTGGAGACCGAGCCTGGAGTATTGCGCAGCCAAGCCGGATTCGGAAGGGTCCGCGTCGGGCCGGCCGATATTGCCAAGCCCGCAGGGGAATGTTAGCTTTTTGTGCAGCGCAATATTTCGAGGCTCCTGAATGTTTTCTGGCGCGCCGATCGGCATCCTGCGCTCTTTCGCGCGTCTCGGTTTCTTCCTGTTGTTCTGGCTGGTGATCGCGGGCTGGTCGGTCAAGGATTTGCCGGTCGCCGTCGCCGGCGCCATCGCGGCGACCTGGGTGAGCCTGAGGCTGCTGGCTCCCGGACGAATCAGCCTTCACGCGGGACGTTTCCTGCTGCTTGTCGGCCGCCTGCTGCGCGGCTCGTTCGCCGCCGGTCTCGATGTCGCCTGGCGCGCGCTGGCGCCGCGTCCGAGGCTTTCACCGGGCTTCGTCTCTTGCGCCATCACCCTGCCCGAGGGCGAGCGGCAAAACCTGTTCTGTCTGCTCCAGAGCCTGATGCCGGGGACGCTGCCGACCGGGGCGGAGGGCGGTGTCGTCTTCGTTCACGCGCTGGATGTGTCGCAGCCGGTCGCGGAGGATTTTTCCGCGCAGGAGCGGGCCTTCAACAGGGCGATCGGCCATGGATGAGTTCCTGCTCGCCGCCGCCGGCGTGATCGTGTTGACGGTCGCTGTCGGCCTCGCCCGCATTCTGCGCGGCCCCGACGATGTCGACCGGCTGATGGCGGTGCAATTGCTCGGCGCGGGCGGCATCGCCGCCTTGCTGCTTACCGCTTATGCGACCCGCGTGCCCGGCGTCGACGATGTCGCGCTCGGCCTCGCCTTGCTCGCCGCTTTCGCCGCCATGGCTTTTCTTAATCATCTCGACGCGAGCGAGGGGGAAAGCGAATGAGCGACCTTTTCAGCCTGGTCGCGATCTGCGCCGGCGTGTTCTTCTTCTTCGCGGGAACGGTGGGATTGCTGCGCTTTCCCGATTCGCTCACCCGGCTGCACGCTTTGTCGAAAGCCGACAATCTTGGGCTCGGACTGGTCGTGCTGGGGCTCATTCCCCGTGCGGACACTCCGCTGGCGGCGTTGAAGCTGGTGGTGGTCTGGGCGCTGGCTCTGGTGTCGGGCGCCTCGACCGCGCAATTGATCGGCCGCGCCCTGCGCCGAGGCCGCAAATGAGCGTGCTGGCCGCGCTCGACCTTGGCCTCGCCCTGCTCGTGGTGGGCGTCGCGGCTTGGACCGTTTCCGCGCGCAATCTGTTCGCCGCCGTGGTCGGCTATGTCGCCTATGGGCTGCTTCTCGCGCTGGTCTGGGTCCGGCTTTACGCTCCCGATGTGGCCTTGACCGAGGCGGCGGTCGGCGGCGGCGTCACCGGCGTGCTGCTGGTCACCGCGGGAAAAAGGCTCGACGCGCTGGCCTCGGCGGAGATCGGCGCGCCGCCCGGGCGCGGGTTGAAAATTTTTGCGGGGGCGCTGGCGGCGCTGGTCGCCGGGGCGCTCGCCTGGGTCGTGCTGACCCTGCCGTCGACGCCGCCGAGTCTGGCGCCGGCCGCCGCCGAAGCGGCGAGCGGTCCCGGCGCGGGGCTCGGCAATCCCATCACGGCCGTGCTCATTTCCTATCGCTCCTTCGACACCATGCTGGAAAAGGTGGTGTTGATCCTCGCCGTGCTCGGCGTCTGGTCGGTCGGCGCCGATGCGGCCTGGGGCCGGGCGCCGGCGCCGCTGCGCAAGCCGGAGCCCGATGGCGCGATGATCCTGCTGGCGCAAGTTCTTGCGCCCGTCGGCTTGCTGATCGGCCTCCACATTTTCTGGGTCGGGGCCGACGCGCCCGGCGGCGCCTTTCAAGGCGGCGCCCTGCTCGCCGCCATGGGCATGGTCGCGATGATGGCGCGGCTGATGGCGCCGCCGCGCATCGATTCGCGCAAGCTGCGGCTGGCGCTGGTCGCCGGACCCGCGGTCTTTCTGGTCGTCGGCGTCGCCGGGCTGATGCTGGCGGGACATTTGTTCGCTTATCCGCAAAATTTCGCCAAGCCGCTCATTCTGTTCATCGAGGCTTTCATGGTTGTTTCGATCGCGGTCGCCTTGCCCATGCTGGTCTCCGGACCGCCGGACGGGGGCGCGAAATGACCCCCTCCGTGCTGGCGGGACTGGTGGGCGCCGCTCTGGTCGGGCTCGGACTTTACGGGCTGATTTCCAACCCGCATCCGCTGCGCAAATTGCTCGCCTTCAATTTGGTGGGCAGCGGGGTTTTTCTGGTGTTCGGCATTGTCGCGCGGCGCGGCGCGGCGGCGGGCTTCGCCTTCGATCCCGTCCCGCAAGCCATGGTCATCACCGGCATTGTCGTCGCCTTCGCCGCCAGCGCCTTGGCGGTGGCGCTGATCCTGCGGCTCGCCGCCGCGAGCGGCAAGGTGACGCTCGATCCGCGGGCCTGGACCAAGCCCGGGGAGGGCGGCCAGTGACGGCGCCGGGGGGCGAGCTGCTGGTTTTCGCCGTTCTGACGCCCGTTCTGGGCATATTGCTGTCCTTTGCCCGCGGCGGGCGGGCGGCGGAAGCCATCACGCTTGCTTTGGCGCCGGTCGGGCTGGTGCTGGCCGGATTCGTCGCCTGGCTCGTCGCCTGGAGCGGCGCGCCGCTGGTCTATGAGATCGGCGGCTTGGCGCCGCCGCTGGGCATCGCTTTGCGCGCCGACGGCGCTTCCGCGACCATGATGGTGGTGACGGCGCTGATCGTGCCCGCCGCCGCCTTTTACGCGCGCGAAAAGTTCGCCACGCCCCAGGGGGGAGAAAGCCGGAGCGCGCTGACCTTCTGGATCATGCTGCAGGCGATCTGGGCGGCGCTGAATCTTGTTTTCCTCGGCTCGGACCTGTTCAATCTCTATGTCGCGCTGGAGCTTCTGACTTTTGCCGCGGTCCCGCTCGTGTGCATCGACGGGCGCCCGGAAACGCTCGCCGCCGCCTTGCGCTATCTGTTGTTCGCGCTGTTCGGCTCGATCTCCTATCTGCTGGGCGTGGCGCTGCTTTATGGCGGCTATGGGACGCTCGACATCGTCCTGCTCGGGCAAAAGATCGAGGGGACGCCGCTGGTGTGGACGGCGGCCGCGCTGATGACGGCCGGGCTGCTCGCCAAAACCGCTCTGTTCCCCCTGCACATCTGGCTGCCGCCGGCGCACGCCAATGCGCCCGCTGCGGCGAGCGCGGTGCTGTCGGGTCTGGTGGTGAAGGGCTCGTTTTTTCTCGCGCTGCGGCTGTGGTTCTATGTGCTGCCGGGGCTGCCGATCGCGGCGCCCGCCGCGCTTCTCGGCGCGCTCGGCGGCTGCGCCGCTTTGTTCGGCAGCATTTTGGCTCTGCGTCAGGCGCGGCTCAAACTGCTGGTCGCCTATTCGACCGTGGCGCAGATCGGCTATTTGTTTCTGATGTTTCCGTTGGCGGCGGCGCCTGCGGGCGGCGCGCTCGGCTGGAGCGGCGGTTTTATGCAGGTGCTCGCCCATGCCTTCGCCAAGGCGGCGATGTTTCTGTCCGCCGGCGTGCTCGCGGAGGCGCTCGGCCATGACCGGATCGCGCAATTTGGCGGCGCGGCGCGGGCGCTGCCGCTGACGTTCTTGACGCTGGGTCTTGGCGGGCTGTCGCTGATGGGGCTGCCGCCAAGCGGCGGTTTCGAGGCCAAATGGTTTTTGTTGCGGGCCTGCGCCGCATCCGGCCAATGGATTTGGGCTGTGCCGATCCTTGGCGGCGGCTTGCTGGCCGGCGGCTATGTTTTTCGCATCCTCGCGCCGGCGCTGGGCGACGGGGAGGTCAAGGTCAAGGCGAGCCCAAGACGTTCGCAGGAACTGGTTGCGCTCGGACTCGTCGTGATCGCGCTGGCGCTGGCTTTTGCGCCGGAAAATTTCTTTGAATTCATTCGGATCGGCCGCCCCTTGGCGGGGGGAGGGGCGTCGTGATCCAAATCTTGCTGGTCGCGACCTTGGCCTGGCCGCTGGCGTTTCTGGCCGCCTGTTTTGTCCGGCCGTGGCGGCCTCGCGCGCTCGCATGGCAATTTCTGGCGCCGGC
The DNA here is from genome assembly GCF_025961575.1 of Rhodoblastus acidophilus. Taxonomy (GTDB): domain Bacteria; phylum Pseudomonadota; class Alphaproteobacteria; order Rhizobiales; family Beijerinckiaceae; genus Rhodoblastus; species Rhodoblastus acidophilus_C. Next base: position 14,506 of record NZ_JAOQNX010000003.1, read on the forward strand.
GCCGGGACTGGCCGCCGGTCTGATGGGGCTGAGCGGGCCGCCTGTGTCGGTTTCGGCTTTGGGGTTTGTGCTGCGGCTCGATGCGCCGGGGGCGCTGCTGCTCGCTTTCGCCGCTCTGCTGTGGATCGTGGTGAGCGCGACGCTTTGGCGCGACAAGGATGCGCGTTTTGGCGTCTGCTGGCTGCTGACCATGATCGGCAGTCTCGGCGTGTTCGTCGCCGGCGATCTCGTGTCGTTCTATCTGCTTTATGCTCTGGTCAGCCTGCCCGCCTATGGGCTGTTCGCCTTTTCCGACGATCCGGAGAAACAGCGCGCCGGCGCCGTCTATCTGGCTTTTGCTTTGGCCGGCGAGGCCGTGTTGCTCGCGGCTTTCGCGCTGCTCGCGGCCGGCGCGCCGCAGGGTGTGGGGATCGCCGAAGTCATGGCGGCGCTGCCGGCGTCGCCGTGGCGCGGCGCCGTGCTTGTGCTGGTTGTCGCCGGCTTCGGCATGAAGATGGGGCTTGTGCCCTTCAATGGCTGGATGCCGCTGAATTACCGCGCCGCGCCGATCCCGGTCGCCGCCGTGCTCAGCGGCGCCGGGGTCAAAGCCGGGGTGATCGGGTTGCTGCGCTTCCTGCCGTTCGAGGCGCCGCTGGCGGAGGCGGGCGGGGCGCTCGCCATTTTGGGGTTTGTCACCGCTTTTTACGGCGTGGTGGTCGGCCTGACCCAGCGCGATGCCAAGAATGTTCTGGCCTATTCCAGCATCAGCCAGATGGGGGTGATTTCCGCGGCGCTCGGGTTGGGGCTGGCGGCGGGGCAGGTTTCCGCCGCGGGCGATATGGCGTTTTACGCCGCCAATCATCTGTTGGTGAAGGCGGCTTTGTTCGTCGCCCTTGGCGCGCTCGCCGTGCGGCGGCCGGTTTGGGCTTTGGCGCTGGCGGGGGCGCTGGCCCTGAGCCTCGCCGGACTGCCGCTGACCGGCGGGGCGTTGGCGAAACTTGCGTCGAAGGCGCAGTTTGACGCGGGCTGGGCGAAAGTTTTGGCGACGCTTTCGTCCATCGGCAGCGCCATGCTGATGACGCATTTTTTGACGCGGCTTGTGTCGGGAGAGGCGGAGGCCGCGAGCGAGACGCCCGTCCCGCTGGCGCGGGTGTGGCCGGCGCTGGCGCTTGGCGCGCTTTTCTTGCCCTGGGCGTTCGCCGTCGATCCCGGTAAGGCTTTGACGCTTGACGCGCTCTGGGATGGGTTTTGGCCGGTCGCAATCGGCGTCGCGCTCGCGCCGGTCTGGCGGCGGCTGTCGGTTCCGCAGATTCCGACCGGGGACAGTATTGTCTTTTTTGAACGCGGGTTTGCGCGGTTGGTCAGGCTCGGCCCGGCCTTTGAGCGGGCGGACGTCGGCTTGCGGCAATGGCCGGCGGCGGGCGTCTCGCTGCTGGTGATCGTGCTCGCTTTGCTGGCGGCGGGGTTGGGCGACTTTGTGAGATAAGTCAGGCAGGAACGAACCCCTCATCCGGCGCGCTTACGCGCGCCACCTTCTCCCGCAAGGGGAGAAGGGACGCGCCCGAGGATCGCAGCAAACGACGCGGATGGGCTCGTGTCTGTAAAACCGCGGCTAAGCTGACGCCGGCTCCTTGACGCGCAAAAAGATCACGTAGAGCGCCGGGAGGACCAGCAGGGTCAGGATCGTCGCGACGAACAGGCCGCCCATGATGGCGAAGGCCATCGGGCCCCAAAACACCGTCGGGGCGATCGGGATGAAGCCGAGCACCGTCGAGATCGCCGTCAGCATGATCGGCCGGAAGCGCGACATCGCGCCTTCGACGATCGCGTCCCACATGGGAAGCCCCTGTTTGCGCTCGGCCTCGATCTGCTCGATCAGGATCACCGCATTGCGCGCGATCATGCCCATCAGCGCCAATATGCCGAGGATCGCCACGAACCCGAGCGGTCGTCCGGACAGCAGCAAGGCGAGGACGATGCCGATCAGGCCCATCGGCACCAGGCTCAGCACCATGGCCAGTCGGCTGAAACTGTGGAGCTGCGCCATCAGGAACAGCAGCATCAGGAACAGCATCAACGGGATCATGGCGAACACCGAGGCTTGCGATTTCGCGCTTTCCTCGACCGTGCCGGCGACTTCGATGCGGTAGTTTTTGGGCAGGCTGGCGTTGAGCGCTTCGACTTTTGGCGTGAGCGCCGACACCACGCCCTCGGGCGTCGCGCCGGGGATGACGTCGGCGCGCACCGTCAGCGTCGGCGTGCGGTCGCGCCGCCAGACCAGCGGATATTCCTGCTCGAATTCGAACCGCGCGATCTGGCTCAGCGGCGCGGCGCCTCCGCTCGGCAGCGGGATTTGCAGGGATTGCAATGTGTCGAGCGACACGCGCTGCTCGTCCTGGGCGCGGGCGACCACGTCGACGAGATAAATGTCGTCGCGCACCTGGGTGATCGGCGTCCCGATCATCACCGTGTTGAGATAGGCGGACAGGGCCTGGGAGCTGAGGCCCAGCAGGCGCGCCTGGTCCTGGTCGATCACCACGCGCGCCTTTCGCGCGGGCTCCATCCAGTCGTAGTTCACGCGGCGCAGGTCGTTGTTGGCGCCGAGCAGGGCGCCGAGCCGCAAAGCGATGTCGCGGGTCTGGCTGAGGTCGGGGCCGCTGACGCGATATTGCACCGGCCAGCCGACCGGCGGCCCCAGCTCCAGCGGCGAGACGCGGGCGACCACGCCCGGAAGTTTTTCCGCCAGCTCCTTCTCCAACTTGGCGTGCAACCGCTCCCGTGCCGAAACATCCTTGGCGATGACCACCGCCTGAGCAAAAAAATCATTGGCGAGCTGCACGTTCAGCGGCAGATAAAAACGGATCGCGCCGCGCCCGACATAGGTGCTCCAGCTCGCGGCGTCGGGATCGTCTTTTAGCAGCGCGTCGAGTTTTTGCGCCGCGCGGTCGGTGGCGAAAATCGACGCGTTTTGCGGCAGGGTCAGGTCGACCACCAGCTCCGGCCGGTCGGAGGCCGGGAAGAACTGGCGCGGCACCAGTTGCAGGGCCAGGAGCGAGGCGGCGAAACAGGCGATGGTGACCGTGACCGTGAGCCAGCGCCAGCGCATCGCCCCGAGCAGGACGAATTTGAAGGCGGCCATGATCCGGCTGGGTTTTGCGTCCGGCTTCGCTTTCGGCGCCTTGAGCAGCCAGACGCCGAGCAGCGGCGCGAACAGGACGGCGACGAACCAGGAGACGATCAGCGCGATCGAGACGACGGCGAAAATGGAAAATGTGTATTCGCCGGCCGAGCTTTTGGCGAAGCCGATCGGGACGAAGCCCGCCGCCGTGATGAAGGAGCCGGTGAGCATGGGGAAGGCGAGGGATTCGTAAGCGACGGTCGCCGCCTTTTCCTTGCTGTCGCCCGCCGCCATGCGCGAGATCATCACGTCGACCGTGGTCATGGCGTCGTCGACCAGCAGGCCGAGCGCGATGATCAGCGCGCCCAGCGAAATGCGCTGCAGGTCGATGCCGAAATATTGCATGATCGGGAAAATGATCGCGACCGTCAGCGGGATGGAAAGCGCCACCACCGCGCCGGGGCGCAGGCCGAGGCTGACGATGCTCACCGCCATGATGATGGCGATCGCCTGCCACAGCGATTCCATGAATTCGCCGATGGCGTGATCGACCACCACGGGTTGGTCGGAGACGAGGGTCACGTCGATGCCGAGCGGCAGGTCGGCTGTCGCTTCGTCGAGGGTTTTCTTGACATTGCGGCCGAGCGCCAGAATGTCGCCGCCGTCGGCCATGGCGATGGCGAGGCCAATGGCCGGCTTGCCGTTGACGCGGAACATGGGTTGGGGCGGGTCGATCGGGGCGCGGCGGATCGTGCCGATGTCGCGCAGGCGGATCAGCCGGCCGTTGGAGGAGAAATTGACGTCGAGGAGGTCGTTTTCGGACTGGAACGCGCCGGTGACGCGGATCGAGATTTTTTCGTCGCCGGTCTGGATGGCGCCCGCGGGGATTACGGCGTTCTGCGCCTGGATCGCGGCGATCAGCGCGGCGCGGTCGATGCCGAGGCCGGCGAGTTCGCGGGTCGAGAATTCGAAATAGATTTGCTCGTCCTGCGCGCCGAGGATTTCGATCTTTGAGACGTCGGGCACGTGCAGCAGTTTTGAGCGCACGTCCTCGACATAGTCTCGGAGTTCGCGGGTGCTAAAACCGTTGTCGGCGGTAAAACCGTAGATCAGGCCGTAGGTGTCGCCGAAATCGTCGTTGAAGAACGGGCCGACGACGCCTTGGGGCAGGGTGCGTCTTATGTCGCCAATATTCTTGCGCACCTGGTACCAGATGTCCGGCACGTCCTTGGGCGGGGTTGCGCCCTTGAGGTTGACGAAAATCGTGGTGCGGCCGGCAGTGGTGTAGGAGCGGACGAAGTCGATGCCCCGGGTTTCCTGCAATTTGCGTTCGAGGCGTTCGGTGACCTGATCGAGCGTGTCGTCGAGCGTCGCGCCCGGCCAGCCCGCCTGCACCACCATGGTGCGGAAGGTGAAGGCGGGGTCCTCGTTGCGCCCGAGCTTGAAGTAGGACATCAGGCCGGCGACGACGATGGCGATCATCGCGAAAATGACGAAGGATCGATGTTTGAGGGCCCAGTCGGAGAGATTGGGGCCGGTCATGAGCGCTCTCCGAGCAGGCGCACCTGCTGGCCGGGATGCAACGCCTGGACGCCCGCGGTCACAACGATTTCACCGGGCTCAAGCCCGCCGGACAGGACGACCGTGCCGGGATCGAAGCGCTGGACTTCGACGGGTTTGAGCGCGACCGACAAGGTTTTGGGATCGACCACCCACACGGCTGGGCCGCCGCCTGACGCGGTGAGCGCGCTGGCGGGGATCGACAGGCCATGGCCCTCGTCGACATCGACCCGCCCGGTGACCGTCGCGCCCAGGCGCATGGCCGGCGGCGGATCGTTGACCGCGACCCGGACCTTGAACGTGCGGGTGACCGGATCGGCCTGGGGATCGACCTGACGCACCCGGCCCTTGGCGGTGACCTGCGGCGCGTCGGTGAGGGCGATGGTGACTTCGGCGTCCGAGGGCGCCGTGCGCAAGACTTGCGCGGGGACGTCGAAGACCGCGTCCCAGCCATGGTCGCGGGCGATGGTGAACACGGTTTGGCCGGGTTGGACGACTTCGCCGGATTCGGCGCTGCGGCGGGTCACCGTGCCTTCGACGCCCGCCTTGAGTTCGGTATAGCCGACGCGATCCTCGGCGATTTCGACCTGCGCCTTGGCGTCGTCCACGGCGGCCTGGGCGGAGCGCAGCGCCTGCTGCGCCTTGTCGAAATTGGCGCGGGTGGTCCAGCCCTGGCGCAAAAGGGTTTGCTGGCGGTCGAAATGATTGGAATCCTGCTCCAGCCGTCCCTTGGCCGCGGAGAGCGCGGCGCGCGCCGAGCGCAGCGCGTTGATTTCCTGCTGCGGATCGAGTTTGGCGACGATCTGGTCCGGGGTGACGCGGTCGCCGGCTTCGGCCTTGCGCTCGATGATCCTTCCGCCGATGCGGAAGGCCAAAGAAACCTCTTTTTCCGCCTGGAGCTGGCCGGTGAGCGAAATGGCCTGACCGAGGCTCGCCTTTTCCACAATGATGGTCCGCACCGGGCGCGGCGGCGGCGCCTCTTGCGCGGTCTCCTGCTTGCAGCCGGCAAACAGCAGCAGGGATGCGGCGAGCAGCAGGCGCGCGTGCGGGCGGATCAGCGACATGGTTCCAACTCCGGATTGGCGGCTTTGAGGGTTCAGAAGGACCCGACGGTCGAGCCGAGCACGATGACCGCGACCAGCGCCACGATCGCCCCGAGAATGGCGACCATGAAAATGTCCTTGTAGCTAGCGCTGTGGTTGGAGCCGCAGACCGCCAGCAAGGTGACCACCGCGCCATTGTGCGGCAGGCTGTCCAGCGTGCCCGCGCCGATCACCGCGACGCGATGCAGCAGGGCGGGATCCATGCCGATCGCCGCCGCGCGCTGAAGGTAAGTTCCGCCGAGCGCGTCGAGCGCGATGGTCAGGCCGCCCGAGGCCGAGCCGGTGAGCGCGGCGAGAATGTTGGTCGCCACCGCCAGCGACACCAGCGGGCCCCCGCCAATGCCGAGCACGGCTTCGCGCACCATGGCGAAGGCCGGCAGCGCCGCGACCACGGCGCCGAAGCCGACCAGGCTCGCCACGCTGATCGCCGGCAGGGCCGAGGCGTTGACGCCGGCGTCCATGGTGGCGCGCAGATTGGGCAGGCGGCGCCCGTTGAGCGCCAGCGTGGTCAGGATCGCCAGGGTGAGGGCGGTGAGCACCGACCAGACGCCGGTGACGGCGGAGGGTTGGATGCCGCCCCATTCGGGCTTGGCCAGAAAGCTGAGGTCGAGGCGCGGCAGCACGACCAGCGAGAGAATCAGATTGGCGAGGATGACGACGACGATCGGCGCCGCCGCCTTCCAGAACGGCGGAGTCGCGGTCGCCACCGCGCCATGGGCGATTTCGGCGGGATCGAATTCATGCGAGGCGGTGGCGCGCTCGCGCAGGGTTTCGTCGCCGGCGAGTTCGTCCGCCGATTTGAGTTCGGCTTCGTCGCCAAAACCCTCGCCGCGCTTGCGGGCGGCGGCTTCCTCGCGCGCCAGCCACCACAGGCCGAAGCCGAGCATGATGGCGGAGGCGATCAGGCCGAGGCCCGGCGCGGCGAAGGGCGTGGTGCCGAAGAACGGCATGGGAATGGTGTTCTGGATCGAGGGCGCGCCGGGCATGGCCGACATGGTGAAGGTGGACGTGCCCAGCATGATCGCCGCCGGCATCAGCCGCCGCGGAATTTTGGCGGCGCGGAACAGGCCCATGGCCATGGGCGCGATGACAAAGAAGGCGACGAACAGGCTGACGCCGCCATAGGTGACGACGGCGCCGCCGAGCACCACGGCGAGAATCGCGCGTTTTGTCCCGAGCTTTTGGGTCATGGCGTCGGCGATGGAGGCGACCGAGCCGGTGTCCTCCATCAGCTTGCCGAACAGCGCGCCCAGCAGGAAGATCGGGAAGAATTGCGCGAGAAACACCGAAGCGCTGCGCATAAAAGTCTGGGTCCAGTGGGCGAGCAGGGGCTCGCCGGACAGGAGCGCCGCGACCATGGCGGCGATGGGCGCCAGCAGCAGCACGCTCCAGCCGCGGAAGGCGAGCCAGATCAACAGGCTCAGGCCGAGGAGAATGCCGAACAGGCCGACCAGATCGGAAAGGGTCATGGTCAGCACTCCTCCAGCAGGACATCGAGATCGGCGGTGGATTTCTTGCCGAGGTCGTCGCCATGGGCGGCCAGGAATGCGTCGGCGGCGTCGCGGCCCTCCTGCTTGAGCAGGCGCAGGAACGGTCCTTCGGCGTTGAGTTTCGAGGAGGCGCCAAATTCCGCGAGCTTGTCGGTGTGGATGCGATGGGTGAGCATGGACGCCCAGCGGCACGCCTCGCCCGCGCCGGGATCGACGGCCTGGCGCAGCAGCGCGATCATGCGCAGCTCCTTCATCAGCGGAGAGTTGAAGGAGATCTCATTGAGCCGGTCCAAAATTTCGGCGGCCGTGCGCGGGGTTTTCAGGCGCTGGCGCGGGTTGATCTGGACCAGGAGGATGTCGCGCGATTGGCTCTCGCGCACCAGCGGCGTGATGGTCGGATTGCCGGCATAGCCGCCGTCCCAATAGGGCTCGCCGTTGATCTCGATGGCCTGGAACATGGTGGGCAGGCAGGCCGAGGCGAGCAGGACCTCGGGCGTGATCTCCTTGTTGCGGAACACTTTTCCGCGCCCGGTGTGGACATTGGTCGCGGTGATGAACAGTTTGATGTCGGCTTCGTTGAGATGGGCGAAATCGATGCTCTCCTCGAGCAGCGGGCGCAGCGGGTTGTGGCCGAACGGATTGAGATTATAGGGCGACACCAGCCGGCTCAGCAGGTCCATCATCACATAGCCGGGGGAGGCGTCGAGCGACCAGCGGTTCATCAGCCGGTCGAGCGGCGAACGCTGGATCGGGCTGAAACGAGCGGCCTCCGCGACCCGCTCCCAATAGGCGTCGAGCGCGGCGCGGGCGCCGGGCGCGCCGCCCTTCATAAAACCGCTGACGAGAACGGCGGCGTTCATCGCCCCCGCCGAGGTGCCCGATATGGCTTCGATCTTGATCCAGGGTTCTTCGAGCAGACGGTCGAGCACGCCCCAGGCGAAGGCGCCATGTGAGCCGCCGCCCTGCAAGGCGAGATCGATGAGAACCGTTTCGCGGGGCGCCTCGTTCTTCGCAGCCGGATTGCCTGTCATCGAGTCTCGCTGAAAATGCATTAAAGATCAGGGATTTGGGCAAAACTTTGGGTCAGCCCGGCCCCGGAAGGTGCGGCTATTTTTCGCAGTTGCGATGCAGACCGTCAACCGGGCGAGGCTGGGACTTTGGGCGGGATTCGCGCGGGAGCGCGCATCTGGTGCAACAACAACGGGGTGGCGGCGCTTCGGTCGGCTCGAGGCTGATCGGGACTGTCTTTATTGCGACGCAGCAAATATTTCTTGCGCTGCGATAATAGAGGCGTTCGCCTTGAACAATAATCCTTTTCACCATGGCTTCGCTCCACTGTCCTTCGCGCCTTGACAAGCGTTGAGCGCCGGCTGCATCTTGGCTGCACGAGTGGAATGAATTGTTTTCGAAAAATGAATAAAGCAGGGAGCGCCGAATGACCTCCGCGTCGGGGAACAAGCTGTCGTTATTCTCGCTCTCCGCTTTGGTCATCGGTTCGATGATCGGCGCGGGCATTTTCTCCCTGCCGCGCACCTTCGCCCTCGCCACGGGACCGTTCGGCGCCTTGATCGCCTGGCTGATCGCGGCCGGCGGCATGTATATGCTGGCGCGCGTGTTCCAGTCGCTCGCCGAGCGCAAGCCCGACATGGACGCCGGCGTCTATGCCTATGCCCGCGCCGGATTCGGCGACTATCCCGGCTTCCTCTCCGCCTTCGGCTATTGGATCAGCACCTGCATCGGCAATGTCTCCTATTGGGTGCTGATCAAATCGACGCTGGGCGCCTTCTTTCCCGTGTTCGGCGACGGCAACACGCCGGTCGCCATCCTGGTCGCCTCGCTCGGCATCTGGGCGTTCCATTTCACCATTTTGCGCGGCGTGCAGCAGGCGGCCTTCATCAACCAGGTCGTCACCATCGCCAAGGTTGTGCCGATCCTGATCTTCATCGTGGTCATGGCCTTTTCCTTCAAGGGCGACCTGTTCTCGGTGAATTTCTGGGGCGGCGCGGATATGCCGCAGGCGAGCCTGTTCGAACAGGTGCGCCAGACCATGCTGGTCACCGTGTTCGTCTTCATCGGCATCGAAGGCGCGAGCGTCTATTCGCGCTATGCGAAAAAACGCTCCGATGTCGGCGCGGCCACGATCATCGGCTTTGTCGCGGTCACCGCGGTGATGGTGCTGGTGACGCTGCTGCCCTACAGCGTCATGGCGCGCGCGGATATCGCCGGCATGCGTCAGCCGTCAATGGCGACCGTGCTCGAGGCGGTGGTTGGGCATTGGGGCGCGATCTTCATCAGCGTCGGCCTGCTGATCTCGGTTCTGGGCGCCTATCTCGCGTGGTCGCTGATCTGCGCCGAGGTTTTGTTCACCGCCGCCAAGACCAAGGACATGCCGCGGCTGTTCGCGCGCGAAAACGCCAACAAGGCGCCCTCCGCCGCTTTGTGGCTGACCAATATCGTCGTGCAGCTGTTCGTCATCAGCACCTATTTCTCCCGCGACGCCTTCTCGCTGATGCTCAATCTCACCAGCTCGATGTCGCTGATCCCCTATGCCTTCGTCGCGGCTTACGCCGTGCTGCTGGCGCGGCGCGGAGAGACTTACGAGGTGCGGCCGCAGGAGCGCTCGCGCGACCTGGCCTTCGCGGCGATCGCCGCCCTCTACACGCTGTTCATGCTGGTCGCCGGCGGGGTGCGCTATCTGCTGCTCGCCGCCATTCTCTACGCGCCCGGCACGGCGCTTTACATCTGGTCGCGCCGCGAACAAGGCCGCAGCCTGTTCACCCCGGTCGAACTCGCCATTTTCGTCGCGCTGGTCCTGGCCGCGCTCTATGGCGTCTATGCGCTCGCGACCGGCGCCATCGCCCTCTGAATCTTGCCAACGGGAGCATTTCGCAATGACCGAGAACGTGAATTTCGGCGTCCATTCGGAGGTCGGTCAGCTTCGGCTGGTGATGGTCTGCGCGCCCGGCCGCGCTCACCAGCGGCTGACCCCGAGCAATTGCGACGAATTGCTGTTCGACGACGTGCTCTGGGTCGAGAACGCCAAGCGCGATCATTTCGATTTCATTCTCAAGATGCGCGACCGCGGCATTGAAGTGGTCGAAATGCACAATATGCTCGCCGAGACCGTCGCCATTCCTGAAGCGAAAAAATGGATCCTCGACAATCAGGTGACGCCCAATCAGGTCGGCGTCGGGCTGGTCGACGAGGTGCGCTCCTATCTCGAGGGTCTTTCCGCCCGCGATCTTGCGGAAACCCTGATCGGCGGTCTGTCGACCCATGAATTTCCCGATTCCGTCGGCGGCGCCATGCTGGAGATGGTGCGCGACGCCGCCGGCGTCGCCGAATATCTGCTGCCGCCGCTGCCGAACACGCTTTATACGCGCGACACCACCTGCTGGATTTACGGGGGCGTCACCCTCAACCCGCTCTACTGGCCGGCGCGCCACGAAGAAACCATCCTCACCACCTCGATCTACAAATTCCACCCGCGCTTCGCGGGAAAGGTCAATGTCTGGTGGGGCGACCCGACCCAGGACTGGGGGCTGGCGACGCTCGAAGGCGGCGACGTCATGCCGATCGGCAAGCGCAATGTTTTGATCGGCATGAGCGAGCGCACCTCGCGCCAGGCGATCAGCCAGCTCGCCCAAACCCTGTTCGAGAAGAACGCCGCCGACCGCGTCATCATCGCCGCCATGCCGAAATTGCGCGCGGCCATGCATCTCGACACGGTCTTCACTTTCGCCGACCGGGATTGCGTGCTGTCCTATCCCGACATTGTCGACAAGATCGAATGTTTTTCTTATCGGCCGGGTGCGAAGCCGGGGACGGTGGATTTGCGCAAGGACGAAGGCGGTCTGGTCGAGACCGTGCGCGGCGCGCTGGGGCTGAAGCAGATCCGCACCGTCGAAACCGGCGGCACCGCCTATATGCGCGAGCGCACCCAATGGGACAGCGGCGCCAATCTGGTCTGCGCGGCGCCCGGCGTGGTCTATGCCTATGACCGCAACACCTATACAAATGCGCTGTTGCGGAAAGCGGGAATCGAAGTCATCACCATCACCGGCGCCGAACTGGGGCGCGGGCGCGGCGGCGGGCATTGCATGACCTGTCCGATCATCCGCGATCCCGTCGAGTTCTGATCCGCCGGCCTCGCGGGAGTTTTGGATGCGCATCGCCTTTGGACTCGCTCTGATCTGCGCCGCCGCCCTGTGTGGCCAGGCGCAGGCGCAGGTGAGGCTCGAGGCGATCGGCGACGCGCAGGACGCCATGAACGATGCGCTGTTCGCCACGCCCAACAAGACGACGCCCGCGCCGCTCGCCAATCTCTATGCGACCGCGCCCGATCTCGAAGCGCAGATCCCCGCGCCGCAGTTTCGCGCCAATGCGCTGCTGCCGCTCGGCTGGAACTCCAACGCCAATGAGGTCAACCAGGGCGGCATTGCGTCGGGCCAGTGGCGGCCGGTCGGGACCCTGTCCTGGGCGGCGCCCGTCGGCGATCTGCCTTTGCGCGCGACCGTCACGGGCTTCGCCGAGACCGACCGCTATTTCCGCGCCTCGCAGGTCGATCTCGACAAGAGCGGCGGGTCGGCGCGGCTGCAATATGTCGATCCCGGCAACGATCAGGCCTTTTCCCCCTATTTCGCCTTCGCGCCGCGCTGGGATTTTTCGCCGATCTTCAGCAATCAGCTTTCGGCGCGCCAGGATTTCAATCTCGGCTTCAACAAGAGGTTCAATTTCGACGGCGCCTTCCGGCCGGTCGGCGTCGCCGGCAATACGTCGGCGGCGACCGTGCTGTCGTTCGGCCTGACCGCCTTCGTGCAGCAGCGTCTGCGCGAGCCGCAGACCTCTTCGCAAGCCGTCTTCGTCATTCCCTCGATGAGCTATGTCCTCAGCCCGGACTGGAACGCCAGCCTCGCCCTGGAATTGTTGGGGCGCTGGTTCGACCGCAACGGTTTTGGCGCGGCGAACCATATTTACGAGGTGCAACCGATCGCCACCGTCGAATATGTCGTGCCGGCCTCCGTGTTCGGCGGCGAGGGCAATGCGGCGCTGTTCGGCCATCCCGCCTTCGACCTCCAGGGCTCCTATCTGAAATGCTGGTCGACCGCGCCCGGCGGCGGTTTCGCGCAGTTCCAGGCGGTCGCCGCGCTGAAACTGGGCTGGCGCTTCTGACGGCGGTCCTGCGGAAAAGGCAAGCTTGACCTGCGGAGGCCGCGCGGCAATGATTCATCAACCGTCTTTCATCGCCTGGGCCGCTCGACATGTATTGGGGTTTGAAAGACACGTTTTTGGGCCTGCTGCTCATCGTGGTGACCACGGCCTTCCACACGATGGGCGTGGTGCTGATCGCCTTCGCCGGTTCGGGGATCAAGGACCGGGTGGCGAACTGGAAGCTCGGTTTGCACAGGGGCGTGCTGTTCGTCATGCTGGTGATCGCCTCGGTCGGGCTGATGCTGGCTCTGCTGCACGGCATTGAATACGCCATTTGGGCCGCCGCCTATTACGGGGTCGGCGCCTTGGACTCGCCGGCCCAGGCGATGCTCTATTCGATCGACGCCATGACCACCCGCGGGGCCTCGGGGCTGTTCCTCGAACATGACTGGCGGATGCTCGGCGCGCTCGAGGCCGCCGACGGCATGATCCTGTTCGGCATCAGCACCGCCTTCCTGTTCACCGTCATGCAAATCCTGTGGCCGCTGCTGACCAACTGGCAGATCGCCGGCGCCAAAAAGCCGCGCCGCCCATAGAACATCCTGTTTCCGGCGATTTGATTAGACTTTTCGCGCGCGCGTAAAACGCGGGCGCGCTGCGTATCGTCCTGTTGTGTTTGTCCAAAGTCGGGAATTTCTGGCGTTGCCAAGTTGCAACAGCGCGAGGAAAACGGCGCTCAAGCGCAACCATTGCTTGATCGCCTGGCGGTCGGCGCCTAACCCTAAGCATATTGTTCGATGTAATCAGAAACGGGTTAACCCATGGTTAATTTCGCCGGGCGGGATGTCCGATGAGTCGAGATCACGACATCTCCCGGCGCTTGCGCAGGGGCCCGGCCGCCCGATGGGGGGCGTTGGCTCTGGTCGCGCCGCTCGCGGGCTGCGCCGTCGGGCCGAATTTCGTCACGCCGCCGGCGCCGGTGGCGGCGAACTGGCGGGAGGCGCATGTCCCCTCGATCAAGACCAATCGCGAAAACTATCGGAAATGGTGGGCCGTCTATCGCGACCCGACCCTCGACCGGCTGGTCGAACTCGCCTATGAGCAGAATCTCACTTTGATGGAGGCGGGCGCTCGGGTGATCAAGGCGCGGGCCAGCCTCGGCATCGCCATCGGCGAGTTCTTCCCGCAGACGCAGCAGCTCAACGGCGCCGCCGACTATATGCAGCCGAGCCGCACCGACGCCACCTCGAACCCGTACAACACGCTGTCGCGGCAGTTCTGGCGCGTCAATCTCGGCGGCCAGGTCGCCTGGGAGCTGGATTTCTGGGGCAAGTTCCGCCGCGGCGTCGAATCGGCCGACGCGGCCTATCTCGCCACCATCGCCACTTATGACGACGTGCTGGTGACGCTGATCGGCGATGTCGCCAGCACCTATATCGCCATTCGCACCTCGCAGCAGCAGATCGCCATCGCTAGGGACAACGTCGTCAAGCAGAAGCAGGCGCTGGCCCTGGCGCAGGCGCGCTTCAAGGGCGGCGCCACCTCCGAGCTCGATCCGCTGCAGGCGGAAAACGTGCTGGCGCAGACCCAGTCGACCATCCCGCAATTGACCGCGGAATTGCAGAAGCAGGAGAACGCCTTGCGCGTCCTGCTGGGCATGACGCCGGACTCGCTCGACGGGCTGCTGACCCGCTCCAAGGGCATTCCCTCGGCCTCCGCCAATGTCGCGGTCGGCATTCCCGCCGAACTGCTGCGCCGCCGGCCGGACATTCGCGCCGCCGAACTCAAGGCTGCCGCGCAAAGCGCCCAGGTCGGCATCGCCGAGGCCGATCTCTATCCGGCCTTTTCGCTGGGCGGCGTGCTCGGCACGCTGGCCAGTTCGACCAATGGCCACAGCCTCAACCAATTGTTCAGCCCGCAGAGCATCACCTTCGCCTTCAGCCCGTCGTTCAGCTGGCCGATCCTCAATTACGGCCAGATCACCAACAATGTTCGCGTGCAGGACGCCGAATTGCAGGCGCTGCTGATCAATTACCAGAACACAGTGTTGAAGGCGCAGCGCGAGGTCGAGGACGGGCTCAGCAGCGTGGTGCAGGGACGCCAGCAGGTCGCCTATCTCAAGCGCAGCGTCACCGCCGCCAGCCAGGCGCTGGTCATCGCCCTGCAGCAATATCAGCTGGGCTCGCGCGACTTCACCACCGTCTTGACCGCCGAGCAGAATCTTTATCAGGCGCAGAACAATCTCGCCGTCGCGCAAGGCAATGTCTCGATCGGCCTGACCACGACCTATCGGGCGCTGGGCGGCGGCTGGCAGATTCGCGAAGGCCATGATTTCGTCAACGCGGCGACCCGCGCCGAAATGCGCGCGCGCACCAATTGGGGCGATGTCCTGCCGCCCGCCGACCAGCCGCAACCGGCGGCGCCGGGACTTCCCTCTCCGTCCGATATCGGGCCGACCGTAAGGGCGCCGCAATGGTGATCGCCATGACCAAATTCAAAACTTCGTTGACATTTTTCGCGGCGCTTCTGGCCGCTGTCGCCACAGCGCCCGCGCTGGCCGCCGAGCCCGCGACCCTGGTCGCCCAGGCCGAGCCGCCGGCCATTCCCGTGATCACCCCCCGGGTGCAGACGGTGAACGAAAGCCTGGAGGTGACCGGCAACGCCGAGGCGGTCAACCAGGTCATGCTGGTCGCCCGCGTCCCCGGCTATCTCGAGAAAATCCATTTCGAGGATGGCGCGCTGGTCAAGAAGGGCGATCTGCTGTTCACCATCCAGCAGGACCAGTACAAGGCGCAGCTGCAGCAGGCCCAGGGCCAGCTGCTGGCGCAAAAGGTCGCCCGCGACCACGCCCATCTCGAAGTCGGGCGTTTCACCCAGCTGCTGAAACAGCATGCGACCTCGCAGGTCGAGGTCGACCATTGGGTGTTCCAGGAGAAGACCGCCGAGGCCAATATCATCGCCGCCCAGGCGCAGGTCGAGATCGCCGAGCTCAACCTGTCCTACACGGAAGTGCGCGCGCCCTTCGACGGCCAGATGGCCAAGCATCTGGTCGATCCCGGCAATATGGTGGGCGCCGATCCCAAGAGCGCGTCGCTCGCCCAGATCACCCAGCTCGATCCGATTTATGTGGTCGCCAATATCAGCAGCCAGCAGGCGCTGCAGATCCGCGCCAATCTCGATCAGCGCCGCCTGAGCCTGGACGAATTGCACCGCATTCCCGTGGAGGCCTCGCTCTCCGACGAGAGCGGCTTCCCGCACAAGGGGACGCTGCAATATGTGGCGCCGTCGATCGATCCCTCGACCGGCACGCTTTTTGTGCGCGGCATTTTGCCTAATCCGAACCGGACCCTGCTGCCCGGCGTGTTCGTCCGGGTGCGTCTGCCCATGGGCAAGGTCATTCAGAGCGCGCTGCTGGTTCCGCAGCGGGCGCTGCAGGAGGACCAGGGCGGCCGCTTCCTGCTGGTCGTCGGCGCCGACGACACCGCGCAGAAGCGCTATGTCAAGCTGGGGTCGCTGGTCGGCTCCTGGCAGGTCGTCACCAGCGGCGTCGAGCGCAACGAGCAGATCGTCGTCGGCGAACTCTGGCGCGTCTCGCCCGGCCTGAAGATCAAACCGACCCCCGCCGCGACGGACCGCTGAGCCCCCGCCCAATCAAGGACTAGCCGATGCTCTCGAAATTCTTCATCGAGCGGCCGGTGCTGGCCAATGTGCTGGCGATCGTGCTCGTGCTCATCGGCGCCGTCAGCATGTACCGGCTGCCGGTTTCCGAATATCCCAATGTCGTGCCGCCCACCGTCCAGGTGACCGCGAGCTATCCCGGCGCCAGCGCCCAGACCGTGATCAACACCATCGCCCTGCCGATCGAAACGCAGGTCAATGGCGTCGACCGCATGCTCTATATGGAGTCGACCTCCGCGCCGGACGGCACCTACAGCCTGACCGTGACTTTTGAAATCGGCACCGATCCCAATATCGACCAGGTGCTGGTGCAGAACCGCGTGCAGCTGGCTTTGGCCTCGCTGCCGGAATCCGTGCAGGCGCAGGGCGTCAGCGTGCAGAAGAAGAACACGGCGATCCTGCAGATCGTCACGCTGCAATCGCCTGACGACCGCTACGACAGTTTGTTTCTGAGCAATTACGCGACCATCAACCTGACCAATGCGCTGGCGCGCCTGCCCGGCGTCGGCAGCGTCAAGGTGTTCGGCGCGGGCACCTATTCCATGCGCATCTGGATGGATCCGGAGAAGCTGCAATCTTTCGGTCTCGATCCCAGCAACGTGATCCGCGCCGTCCGCGAGCAGAACCAGAATATCGCCGCCGGCCAAGTCGGCATGCCGCCGGCGCCGTCGGACACGCCGTTCCAATTCACCATCGACGTGAAATCGCGGCTCGACCAGCCCGAGGAATTCGCCAGCATCGTCATCAAGGACCAGACCGCGCAGGGCGGCCGTCTGATCCATTTGAGCGATGTCGCTCGCATCGAACTGGGATCGCAGACCTACGCGCAGGAATTCATCGTCAATGGCCGGCCCGCCGCCGGCATCGCCATCTACCAGACGCCCGAGGCCAATTCGCTGCAGGTCGGCAAGGAGGTCAAGGCGCTGATGGCGCAGATGGCCACCCGCTTCCCCGCGGGAATGCAATTCGCCATCCCCTATGACACCACGATTTTCGTCAAGGATTCGATCGCGGAAGTCTATCGGACGCTCTACGAAGCCGGCATTCTGGTGCTGGTCGTCATCCTGGCCTTCCTGCAGAATTTCCGCGCCACGCTGGTGCCGGCGACCACCGTGCCGGTCACCATTATCGGCGCCTTCGCCGGCATGGCGGCGCTCGGCTATACCGTCAACCTCTCCACTTTGTTCGGCATCGTGCTGGCGATCGGCATCGTCGTCGACGACGCCATCGTCATTGTCGAAGGCGTGACCAAATATATCGAACAGGGCCTGTCCGGCCATGACGCCGCGATCAAGGCCATGGACGAATTGTTCGGGCCGATCATCGGCATCACCCTGGTGTTGATGGCGGTGTTCATTCCCGCGGCCTTCGTCCCCGGCCTGACCGGCAATATGTTCGCGCAATTCGCGCTCGTCATCGCCGTGACCGCTTTGATCAGCGCCATCAACGCCGCGACGCTGAAGCCGACGCAATGCGCGCTGTGGCTGCGCGAGCCCGTGCCGCCGCAAAAACGCAATTTCATCTTCCGCGCCTTCAACGCCGTCTATGACCCGATGGAGCGCCGCTATGCCGGGCTGATCGGCCGCATGGTGAAGCGCAGCAAGCTGATGGTGGTGATCGCGCTGATCGTCTCCGGCCTCGGTTTTTGGGGTCTGGCGCGGCTGCCCACGGCCTTCATCCCGATCGACGACCAGGGTTATTTGCTGGTTGCGACGCAATTGCCGGAAGGCGCGGCCATCGGCCGGACCAAGGCGTCGCTGAAGGCGGTGACCGAGGCGGCGCAGAAAATCCCCGGCGTGGACGAGGTGATCGCGATCGCCGGCATGTCGCTGCTCGACAACAGCGCCGACATGTTCAACGCCGGCGCCGCCTGGGTGATGCTCAAGCCGTTCGACGAGCGGCTCAAGGCCAAGGACCAGGACCTGATTTCCATTTACAAGAACCTGTCGGCGGCGGTGGCCTCGCTGCCCGACGGCAAGGCCTATGTGCTGCCGCCGCCGGCGATCCAGGGCATCGGCAACGCCGGCGGCTTCCAGATGCAGCTCGAATTGCTCGGCGGCAGCACGGATTTCGAAAAGCTCGGCAATCTCACCGACGCCATCGTCGCCGCCGCCAACAAGGACCCGGCTTTGCGCAACGTGCTGACCACGTTCCGCAATGACGCGCCGCATATCGCGCTGACGGTGGACCGCGATCGCGCGCAAACCCTGCGCGTCAGCGTCGGCGATGTGTTCGCCGCGCTCACCGATTATGTCGGCTCGACCTATGTCAACCAGTTCAACAAATTCGGGCTGTCGCTGCAGATCTACGTCCAGGCGGATTCGAAATTCCGCCTGCATCCCGAGGACCTGCTCAACCTCTATGTGCGCAGCCAGGACGGCAGCATGGTGCCGATCGGCGCGGTCGCCCATTTGGGATCGACCGTCGCGCCGGCGCTGATCACCCAGTACAATCTCTATCCGTCCTCGACCATCATCGGCGGACCCGCGCCCGGCTTCAGCTCGGGCCAGGCCATGGACGCCATGGAGGCGATCGCCAAGCGCATCCTGCCGTCGGACGTGACCTTCGAATGGACGGCGATGTCGTACCAGGAGAAGCTGACCGGCAACCAGCTCTATGTCGTGTTCGCCTTGTCGCTGTTGCTGGTCTATCTGGTGCTCGCCGGCCAGTATGAGAGCTGGATCCTGCCGCTTGCGGTCCTGTCGGCGGTGCCGCTGGCGCTGCTCGGGCCGGTGATCGCGCTGACGGCTGTGGGCGCGGCGAACAACCTCTACACCCAGATCGGCCTGATGCTGCTGATCGCGCTTTCGGCGAAAAACGGCATTCTGATCGTCGAGGTGGCGCGCGAGAATCGGGTCATCCACGGCAAGTCCATCTGGGACTCCGCCGTGGAGGCGGCGCGGGTGCGGTTCCGTCCGATCCTGATGACGTCCTTCGCCTTCATTCTCGGCGTGCTGCCGCTGGTGCTCGCCACCGGCGCCGGCGCCAATGCGCGCAAATCGCTGGGCATCAGCGTGTTCAGCGGCATGATCGCCTCGACCTGCCTCGCCGTGCTGTTCGTGCCGTCGTTCTTCGCCGTGTTGCAGGCGCTTGAGGAGCGTCGTGGCAAGGGCAAGAAGAAGGTGGTCGAGGGCGCGGCGGCCGAGCCGGCGGCGTGAGGGCGGCGCGGGCGGCGGCGACGGCGCCCGCTTTTTCTTCATCGATGAGCTCACCTCCCGCCTCGTCCTGTATACTGGCGCGATTTCACGCTGGGGAGTGACGATGGAGTCTGGGTCTGCGCCGCGGCTGCTGGTCGTGGTCAACGCGCATAGTCGCGAGGGCGCCGCGCGGGCGGAGCCGGCTTTGGCCGAATTGCGGGCCGCCGGGTTCGACTGCCTGGTTTTGCGCGCGCAAACGCATGAGGAGGTTGGCGACTGGATCGCCCGTCATGCTGCGGGCGCGGCGGGGGTCGTGGCGGTTGGCGGGGACGGCACGGCCAATCTCGTCGCGCAGGGGGCGATGGCGTCAAAACTGCCGTTCGGGCTCATTCCCGCCGGGACCGCCAATGATCTGGCGCGCACGTTGGGGCTGCCGACCGAGCCGGTCGCCGCCGCGCGGGTGATCGCGGCGGGGCGGCGGCGCGCCATCGACCTGGGCGAGGTCAATGGGCGGTTTTTCTTCAATGTCGCCAGTCTGGGCTTGAGCGTGCAACTGGCGCGGCGGCTCGACCGCGACACCAAGCGGCGGTTTGGCCGGTTCGGCTATTGGATCGTCTGCGCGCGCGTTTTTTTCGGGGTGCGGCGGTTTCGCGCGCTGATCGCCGCCGATGGGACGGTGGTGCGCGTGAAAAGCCTGCAAATCGCGGTCGGCAATGGCCGGTTTTATGGCGGCGGGCTCGCCGTCGAATCTTCGGCGCAAATCGACGACGGCTGTCTCGACCTTTATTCGCTGGAATTCGCGCATCCCTGGAAGCTTGTCGCCATGGCTCGGGATTTTCTGGTGGGGCGTCATGGCTTGTGGCGCGAGGTCCGGGTGTTGCGCGCCGAAAAATTCGAAATCCGCACGCGGGCGCCGCGCGCCATCAATGCCGATGGGGAAATCGTCGGGCGCACCCCCGCGACCTTTGTGGTCCATCGCGGGGCTCTGGAGGTTTTTGCCTAAGCGTCAGCCGGTGTAGTGGTGGCCGCGCGGCGGCTGATCGTGGCCGCGGCTCGGGTCTCGCGCGTTCAGGAGCCGCTCGTGCCGGGCGCGGGCCAGCGGCGCGATGAACCAGGCCAGCGGCGCCGAGGCGATCAGGCTGGTGGCGACGACATAGGGCATCAGCGTCATGGCAAAATTCGCCAGCGGCGTCGCCATCACCAGAATCACGCCGACCCCGAACGTGACCGCCTGGACCATCATGTAGATCAGGATCGCGATGGAAGCGCGCTTCGACAGGTGATCTCGCATTTGTCCTCGCAGGTGTTTGTAAATCCCTGCGATTTGAACGCGAGCCCGCCGGGGGCGTTCCGTCGCGGTTGCGGGTTTGTGGTTTGCGGTTTTTTGGGGGGCGGGGGCTCCAGCTTCGCGCAACGCGCTTGTGGGGGACTGGCGCGTCCCCTATGGCTGCGCGCACAATGACACGAAGCTTTTCCCTGGTTCTCGACGCCCTGCGTTTTCTCGCCGCTGCGTGCGTTCTGCTCGACCACCTCACCTCCTCGCCCTTCACCTCAAATGTGCTGCCCGCGCGCGCCGGGGCCTATGGCGACATTTCCGTCACGATTTTCTTCGTCCTGTCGGGTTTCGTCATCGCCCATGTCGTCGGCCGCAACGAGCGCGACGCCGCGACCTATGCCCTGGCGCGGCTGTCGCGGCTTTATTCCGTGGTTCTGCCCGCGATCGCCGTGACCTGGCTGGCCGATTCGCTCGGCGCGGCGCTGAACCCCGAATTCTACGCCGCGCAAAAAGTCATGTGGGCGCCGCCGAGTCTTGCCGGCTATGGCGCCTCGTTGTTTTTCATCAACGAATTCCGGGGCCTCGGCCTTGACGGTCTGATGCCGGGCGGCAATGCGCCGTTCTGGAGCCTGAGTTTCGAGGCCTGCTATTATGCGCTCGCCGGGCTCATCCTGTTCGCCCCGCGCCGCTGGCAAGTCGTCGCGATCCCGGCGCTGCTGCTCGCTGCCGGGCCGACCGTCGCCGTTCTCGCGCCGATCTGGGCTCTCGGATTCCTCCTTTATCGTCTCGCGCCGTCGCGCGCCCCGCGTGTGCTGCTCGCCGCCGCCCTGGCCCTGGGTCTTGGCGGCGTCGTTTTCGCCCCCGAGCTTTTCGGCGCCTATGACAATTTTGGCCTGCGCTTCCCCTGGGGCTGCGGCTCCTTCAACCGCAATCTCGTCGAGGACTATGGCGTCGCCTTCTGTTTCGCCGTGGCGCTTTACGCCCTGCGCGGCCTGTTCGACGGCGAGGGGCGCGCGCCGCCGGTTTTGGAAAAACTGGTCCGCCGGGCGGGCGCGCTGACCTTTCCGCTTTACTGCCTGCACTATCCGCTGCTCTGCCTGGCCTGCGCGCTCAGCCCGTTTGGCGCGGAGGACCCGCGCCGGGCCGTGCTTGCGGCGGGATGCGCGCTGGGCGCGGCGGCGGCGCTGACGCCGCTGTGCGACCGCCTAAAACTGGCCTTGCGCCAGCCCGTTTGGCGCGCTGTCGCGCTCATTCCGGGTAGATAGCCGCGTCCCTCGATTTTGATGGATTGAGGCCAACGCCAGAGGCCCCCGGGGCTAGGAGACGGCGCCCGGGCCTTGCTTCGCGGATTTGGCGCACAGCTTTTTGCGGGCGGCGCGCCATTCTTGCGGGGGTAGGGGGGTGAGGCAGTCCGGCGCGCGGCACAGCGGCCGCGGGCGGGTTTGGGCGCAGTTTTGCAGGACGCCGCGGGAGGCGCGATAGGCGGCGCGTTCTTCTGGGGTGAGGTCGTCAGGGGCGATCTGGTCTGCGGATTCGCTCATGTGCGCATTATAGCGGCGCGGGGCCGGGGGAGCGATCCTCCGGCGTTGGCTCTCCCTCGCCCCGCTTGCGGGGAGAGGGCAGGGGTGAGGGGCAGGGGCATTGGCTTCAGTGTCGTCAAGCAAGCTTTCCTGACGACATCGAGGATCGCGCCCCAACCCCTCACCCTAACCCTCTCCCCGCTTGCGGGGAGAGGGGACGGCGCCGTGGAGCGCGGCGCGCAAGCGAACAACGGACCAAAACCGCGTTCTTTGTGAAAAGTGAAAATGAACAGGCGGGCCTTGACAAACGCCAAAAATTTGTTCCGGTTATGTTCCACGTGAAACTTTTTCTGGTAAAGCATTGATCTGCTGTGCGTTATTGCGCGCTATCCCCCGCGCCGCCGTCGCGACAACCGCGAAGTTGCATGCGCGAAAATCGACGTTTTTTGCGCGTTTTTTGCACGAAAATGCAAGAAAACACGCGATTTTCGTTCAATTTTCGCGAGTCGGTTTCAACCTAAGGTAGAAATTCCGCAAAAACGCCCACTCAGACCCACTGGAACAGGTACCAAAAAAAACCGAACCTAGGCCCGAAGAACGCGAGAGTCGCGCGTGGCACCGGGCGGGGAAGGGAAGCAGTCTTGCGTCGTTAACTCTCCCTCACATTTCTCTTTCTAAGATCTGTTTTCTCGGAGCTTTGTCACCAACTCGTCTTTTTCAAGCTTATTTAGATATTCCGTTATATGTTTTGATCTCGCATCGCCCTTTAGTCCACGCAAGTCTGCGCTAAGCTCCGTTACGATTTCGCGGAATGGCTTTTGTTCTATTTGAGACATTCCATACCGGAGATATATATCCCGCAGCTTAAACAGCAACGACTCTAGCAGGAACGGAGACGGAGGGTCCTCTGCAAGAGACTTTCTAAGCGCCTTCAATTGAAGCATGTATTCTGAGAGCTTCATGTCTGCGTATAGCCCGACTCGAAGGTACTCCTCTGTTTTCTTTTTAGGCGGCTTGTCGTCGTTTAGGACAGTCTTGGACAAAGGCGTTTTTAATTTCTGAGAACCGAGATCGCTCCTCAAGATATTAGACACGACAAGTGGTATGACGAGGAACATTGCTCGCAGCAAACGTCCGCTAACGTCCTTTGGTATCGTTAGCTCGAAGTGAAACGGTCCAATTGTGATCTGCCGCTCCGAGAGCAGTGTTTCAAATGTGAGACACGCATAACGAAGTAGTGTGGCCCACCCGCTTAGTATCACATCCAGGTGTTCTTCCTTCTTTGTGACACTTATGCCCTCCAAGTTTTTTAGAGCAACAGAATAACACCTTAATGTTATCACCCAGCATCCAAGAAGATCTTGGAGATCGACGTCTGGACGTGATAGTGAGGGTTTAATCTTGTCGCCATTCTGCTTTCGATCAAGTACCTCGTCTCTCGTTTCATCCGAGAGGTTGGGGCTTGTTAGCTGATGAGTGATCTGATCTGAAAATTCATCGCCGCTTTTTTCTACGGATGGCAGTTTGAGTGTTTCTAAACGATCCGTCCACGCTAAAGGGGCTATCAGTTTGGCTACCTCGGCAGCATAGTGAGCGTATTTCTCTCCCAAAAATTCAAGCGCCTTAGTGTCATTGCGTTTGAGTCCGCAATAAATGTCGATTTCATTCATGTAGCTCATATATATTTTATCTGAGAACACCCAGTCCCTGAAATCACATTGGTACGTCATCTGCGTTGCAATGAAGAACGATAAAAATAGATTGTAACGAAACATAATACTGTTTCCATCACAATCAAATATCTTATTGTTTGTAAAAAATTCTATGATCTTTGTGTAGTCCTGTTCGATTCCGATATCTTTAAAGTATTTAGTCGTCCATCCGTAGAGTGACTCGTATTCGACGATAAATTTGTTCTCGCGACACATCATTTCCGCGATGTAAGAAAGGTAGTTTATCTGGTCTCGGTAATCGAACGCGTTTCTAAACCGATATTCTGGTTTATATTTATTAAGCACCCCTTCCACAAAATTTTCGAGAACCGTAGAAGTATTTATGGGCGAAAAGCCCTTGTCCTCCTGCAAAATCGACAGGTAGATTGTGACGTACGCAGCGGTGAGAGGAATGCCTAAAGCATCAAAGCGGGTTATGATCTCTTCTACTGCTTGGTCGATCGTGTATCCAGCAGGCTCTTTCCATCGCTTTATGAGTGCCCGCACTCGTCCGCGGTTCAATGGCTGCATTTGAAGGTAGATGAATTTTTCCAATCCGAGGATTGGCTTCAAGCCATCGCCCTTAAATAGCGGAAGCTTGGCTGTAATAATGAACTTGGCTTTTGGGTACGTGGAATACATAACCTTTAAGCTATCCATGTGTTCAAGATTAGCTACATCAAAGTCGTCTATTAATATGAGGAGCCGCCCAGCATCGTGGAGTGGCAGTAATTTTAAAGAAGGGCTATTGGAATCGGGGATTGATGCCCGTATAGTTGATGTTATGCTCGCTTCATAGGATTTTAGTTTTCGAGAATCTACGATTGCGGGAACTCGTGCGCGGGGTAATTCTGCGCAAGTTCTGTATGATTGTATGTAAAGGTATCTGATGAGTGATGTCGCGCCAAACTCTTTGTCGGCGGCAATTACAATATTTTCAGATGCGTTGAGCAACTCAGAAAATCGATAGATATTTGATATCGAAGAGTCGATTTTTTCATCGCCTTGGTGGGGGCGAATCAAATACGGATCAACGAAGGTCTCGCTTAATGTTTTGTCGACAATTGTCTGTTCAAGCGGTTTGCACATGGCGTCTTGCGTGGCCATAAGCAAATAGCATACGTCATCCTGCGTAGGTGGCGGTACGATGTTTTTCCAGTAATTATCTGACGCTTGGGTGTTGTAAAACAGCCCTCGTTTATTGACATCAAGTCCTTCATCGAACTCGTTGCGGTTTGCATAATAGCTTCTATACCGGGCCTCGATATGGAAATGGTCTTTTACGCTTGCAACTCGAATTACTGAATAACCATTGTAACTTCCATTTCGCTCGAATAGCGCGCCTCCTTGCGCAAGGAACATCTTTCCTGACGGGCTTATTTTTGCGGTGGGTTTGCTTTGGTGGACATGGCCATAGCAGTGAATATCCACATATCGATCAAAGGTGTTGTCCAAATGGCGAGTCGTGCTCTCATTCATATCGTATGGTGAATGGTGAGCTAGAGTAATTATCCTGTGGCCTTTTGGAACTTCCTGGAAAGCACCTGTCGCCATTTCCGTACAGATTGCGAGATGTCCTCTGTCGTCCTCGGAGCCTTTGAGGCTGCATCCGAAGGCGCTGTTAAAAGTGACAAACGAAAGCTTTTCTGAATCGAATGAATGAACAGCATAGAACGGATTGTTCCACGCGCCACCATATTTGGATGCAAGCTTAAAAAAATCAGAAGATATATCTTTTGCGTATTGCTTAAGCTCGGGCTTCTTAATAAGCGCGAATAACTTATCCTGATCCTTCAGTGCACCCTGAAGTGTGGCGTAGACCATTTCTTTATCATTTTGAGTTTTTCGGCTCACGTCGTGATTTCCTGGGCACAGGATGACGTTTTCGTTATTCACTCCGAGTTTCGCAACGAGCGGAATCAGAAATCGTTGTTCGAACTCGTTATATATATTGGCGTCATCTGGGTTGTTGACCAGATCTCCCGTAAAAATCAGAAAATTCGCTTCGAACCCGTGTTCGCGTTGTTCGTCAATGTCTTTGAAAAGACTCTCAATAATTTCGCGTTGAAACGGGCTGTCCGATTTGTAATGGAGGTCAGTGATGTGGACAATTTGCATTTAAGAACCTTGATTCGTTTCCGTTGATTATATCGAACTTTTCGCGGCACCGACGAGGGTTCGCACCGTTTCGTCCACCAAACGATCAAAATGATTTTCTTGCGATTTTTCGCGTCTTTTTGTCTTTTACGTTGGCGTTAGCGAAACGCAGAAGATCCGGCAGATTGCTCTGCCGGATTGGCTATATTTGTCAGTCGTTTAGCTGGTTTCGGGAAAAACCAGATTCAAATTTGCGGAAGAAAAGCGGGGTTTTTCGGAAAAACCACGTTCAAAATTCCACATATGGATAAATCCCTCAGCTGCACCCGGTCGTGGCGCCGCAGGTGTCGCATTTCATGCAGGTGCCGTTGCGGACCAAGGTAAAATTCGCGCATTCGGGGCAGGCTTCGCCAATATACCCTTTCATGCGGGCTTCGGCTCTCCGGTCCAGGGCGGTGTCGGGAAGTTTGGTCGGCGGCGTCCAGGTCAGCGTGTCCAAAAGACTCGCCGCGCCCGGCTCGACCAGAGCGTCGGATTTCAGCGCGGTCGCGCCCACCGTCGTCGCCGCAACCGTCGCCGGCTTTTCCGTCGCCCGATCCGTCTGCACCAGCATCAGCTTGTCCGTCTTGCCGCGGACGAGGCCGCGCGAGACGAAACGCTGGGTCTGGTTCGGCTGCGCCGCGGGGGCGCGGCTCTGGTCGTCGCCGGCGCCCATGGCGGTGTGGCCGATGTCCGAGGGGTCGACATGGGCGAGGTCGTTGCGGCCGAGATAGGAAATGGCCAGTTCGCGGAACACATAGTCGAGGATCGAGGTCGCGTTCTTGATCGCGTCATTGCCCTGGACAAAACCGGCGGGCTCGAAGCGGGTGAAGGTGAAGGCGTCGACATATTCCTCGAGCGGCACGCCATATTGCAGGCCGACCGAAATCGCGATGGCGAAATTGTTCATCAAGCTGCGGAAGGCCGCGCCTTCCTTGTGCATGTCGATAAAGATTTCGCCGATGCGGCCGTCGCTGTATTCGCCGGTGCGCAAATAAACCTTGTGGCCGCCGACCACGGCTTTTTGCGTGTAGCCTTTGCGGCGGTCCGGGAGCTTTTCGCGCTCGCGGCGGCGCTCGACGCGCTCGATGACGCGCTCGACGATTTTTTCGGCGATCTGCGTCGCGCGGGCCGGCTGGGTCTGCTCGATGAAGGCGTCATAGGCGTCCTCATCCTCGTCCTCGTCGCTGATGAGCTGGGAGTTCAAGGGTTGCGAGAGTTTTGAGCCGTCGCGGTAGAGCGCATTGGCCTTGAGCGCCAGGCGCCAGGAGAGCAGATAGGCGTTCTTGCAGTCCTCGACGCTGGCGTCATTGGGCATGTTGATGGTTTTGGAGATCGCGCCGGAAATGAAGGGCTGCGAGGCCGCCATCATGCGGATGTGGCTTTCGACCGACAGATAGCGCTTTCCGGTGCGGCCGCACGGGTTGGCGCAGTCGAACACCGCATAATGTTCGGGCTTGAGATGCGGGGCGCCCTCGACCGTCATCGCGCCGCAGACGTGAATGTTGGCGGCTTCGATCTCGGCCTTGGTGAAGCCGAGGAAGGGCAAAAGTTCGAAGCTGGGGTCGTCCAGTTTTTCGAACGGCACTTTGAGCGTGTTGGCTAAAAATTCCGCGCCGAGCACGAATTTGTTGAAGGCGAATTTGATGTCGAAGGCGCCGACCAGCGCCTGGTCCAGCGCGGCGAGCTGGGCGTCGCCAAACCCCTTGGCTTTCAGCGTCGTCGGGTTGATGCCGGCGGCCTGGTTGAGGTTGCCGTGGCCGACCGCGAACACTTCGATTTCGGCGATCTGGGCTTCGCTGTAGCCGAGGGCGCGCAGGCCTTCGGGCACGGCGCGGTTGATGATTTTAAAGTAGCCGCCGCCGGCGAGCTTTTTGAATTTGACCAGGGCGAAGTCGGGCTCGATGCCGGTGGTGTCGCAATCCATGACCAGGCCGATCGTGCCGGTGGGGGCGACGACCGAGACTTGCGCGTTCCTAAAGCCGTGCTTTTCGCCGAGCGTCAGGGCGCGGTCCCAGGCGCGCTTGGCGTGCTCGATCAGGTTTTGCTCGGGGCAGGAGGCGGCGTCGAGCGGGACCGGATTTACGGCCAAATCCTCGTAGCCGATGGTCTCGCCGTAAGCCGCGCGGCGGTGGTTGCGGATGACGCGCAGCATGGCGCTGGAATTGCCGGCATAGCGGGCGAAGGCGCCGAGCTGTTGCGCCATTTCCGCGGAGGTCGCGTAGCAGACGCCGGTCATGATCGCCGAGAGCGCGCCGCACAGGCTGCGGCCGGCGTCGGAATCATAGGCGAGGCCGGACGACATCAGCAAGCCGCCGATATTGGCGAAGCCGAGGCCGAGCGTGCGGTAGTCGTAGGAGAGCTGGGCGATTTCGCGCGACGGGAATTGCGCCATCAGCACCGAGATTTCCAGCACGACGGTCCACAGGCGGACGGCGTGCTCATAGGCGGCGACGTCGAATTTCTTGGTGTCGGGGTCGCGGAATTGCAGCAGGTTCAGCGAGGCGAGATTGCAGGCCGTGTCGTCGAGGAACATGTACTCGGAGCACGGATTTGACGCGCGGATTTCGCCGCCGGCCGGGCAGGTGTGCCAGTCGTTGATGGTGGTGTGGAATTGCAGGCCGGGGTCGGCGGAGGCCCAGGCGGCGTAACCGATCTTGTCCCAGAGGTCCGCGGCTTTAAGAGTTTTGGCGGGCTTGCCGTCGGTGCGGCGGATCAGGTTCCAGTCGCCATCCTGCTCGACCGCGCGCAGGAACGAGTCGGTGATGCGGACGCTGTTGTTGGAGTTTTGGCCGGAGACGGTGAGATAGGCCTCGGAATCCCAGTCGGTGTTGTATTCGTCAATGTCGAACGAGGTGAAACCCTGCTTGGCGTATTGCAGGACGCGCTTGATGAAGGAGTCCGGGCAGTTGGCGCGGCGGGCGAGCTTGATTTCGCGCTTGAGCGCGGGGTTCTTGTCGGGATTAAAGCAATCGTCGCCGGGGCCTTCGCAGTTCACCGCGGCCTTGAACACGGCCTTCATGTGCTTGCGCAGGGTTTTGGAGCCTGCGACCAGGGCCGCGACCTTTTCCTCTTCGCGGACCTTCCAGTCAATAAAAGCTTCGATGTCGGGGTGGTCGGCGTCGACCACCACCATTTTCGCGGCGCGGCGGGTGGTGCCGCCGGACTTGATGGCGCCGGCGGCGCGGTCGCCGATTTTGAGGAAGGACATCAGGCCGGAGGATTTGCCGCCGCCGGACAGGCGCTCGTTTTCGGCGCGCAGGCTGGAGAAATTGGCGCCGGTGCCGGAGCCATATTTAAAGAGGCGCGCCTCGCGGACCCACAGGTCCATGATGCCGCCCTCGTTGACGAGGTCGTCGCGCACCGACTGGATGAAGCAGGCGTGGGGCTGCGGGTGCTCATAGGCCGAGTTCGAGGCGGTCAGGACTCCCGTCTCGTGGTCGACATAGAAATGGCCCTGGCCGGGGCCGTCGACGCCATAGGCCCAGTGCAGGCCGGTGTTGAACCATTGCGGGGAGTTGGGCGCGGCGATCTGGCGGGCCAGCATGTAGCGCATTTCGTCGAAGAAGGCTTGGGCGTCGTCTTCGGAGTCGAAATAGCCGCCTTTATAGCCCCAATAGGCCCAGGCGCCGGCGAGGCGATCAAAAACCTGCTTGGCCGAGGTTTCGCCGCCGAACCGCTCCTTTTCCGGGAGTTCGGCGAGCGCGGCTTCGTCGGGGACCGAGCGCCACAGGAAGGACGGGATGGTGGGCTCTTCGACTTTCTTCAGGCGCGCGGGGACGCCGGCCTTGCGGAAATATTTTTGCGCGAGCACGTCGCAGGCGACCTGGCTCCAGGCGGCCGGGGTCTCGATGCCGGTCTGCGAGAACACCGTGCTGCCGTCGGGATTGCGGATCTCGCTCTTGGTTTCGCGAAATTCGATCGATTGATAGGGAGACTGGCCTGCATTGGTGTAGTGCCGCTCGATCCGCATTTTTCTGTCCGTCCCCGCCTGTGCCTGTCGATAACGCCGGGCGCACGACCGCGTTCGCGTCGGGAAAACCCGACGACGCGGACGATACGCAACCGATTTGAACGCTCCATTCGGCGAGGGGGGCGCATGCCAAATTCGCGGCCAGGGCCGCAAAAACCGCCTCTCGAAGGAATGAGGCGATGCTAAGACTGCGCCCCGGCGTCGTCAAGATATTGTGGGTGAGTTATCAACCGCCACCACAATTTGAGGATTGTGGGGATGAATTTGAAGGGTCGTTAAGAATTTCTTTGCCTTTTCC
Source organism: Rhodoblastus acidophilus (assembly GCF_025961575.1). GTDB lineage: Bacteria > Pseudomonadota > Alphaproteobacteria > Rhizobiales > Beijerinckiaceae > Rhodoblastus > Rhodoblastus acidophilus_C. The sequence continues at coordinate 44,637 of NZ_JAOQNX010000003.1, forward strand.
GCCATAGTCGTCTAGCGCCGCCGGACACAAGCTAAAGTCCCAGCAAAGGCCGCAGGATCGGCAGGATGACGCTGGTGAAGGCGCCGTTCAGGCCCATGCCGATTCCGCCAAAAGCGCCCGCGACCGAATCGATGTGGAAGGCGCGCGCCGTCCCGATTCCGTGCGAGGCCACCCCCGCCGCCATGCCGATCGCCGCCGAATCCTTGATTCGCATCAGCCGCATCAGCGGCGTCAGCATCATCGCGCCGGCGACGCCGGTGACGATCACCAGCGCCGTGGTGAGAAAGGGCGCGCCGCCCAGCTGTTCCGACAGGCCCATGGCGATCGGCGAGGTCACCGATTTCGGCGCGAGCGAGGCGACGATCAGGTCCGAGCCCTTTAGCGCACGCGCCAAAAACGCGGCGGAGAAAATGCCGACCAGCGCGCCCACCGTCAGCGAGGCCACGATCGGCAGGGCCGAAGCCCGCACCTGCTCCCAATGGCGATAGAGCGGAATGGCGAGCGCGACCGTGGCGGGGCCGAGCAGGAAATGGATGAACTGGGCGCCCTCGAAATAGGTCTCGTAGCTGGTGCCCGTCAGATAAAGCGCCAGAATGATCATGGCGGCGGCGATCACCACCAGATTGACGGCGGGATGGCGGCCGCAGGCCATGGAAATGCGGTCGGCGATGACATAGGCGACCAGGGTGAGGGTCAGCCACAGCAGCGGCGTATGGGCGAGATAGACCCAGGCTTCCGCGCCATGGGGCAGCAGGTGGTCGATCATGGCTTTGGCTTTTTCGTCAGCAGGCGGAAGGTGAGGGCGGTCGCGGCCAGCGTCAGCGCTGTCGAGACCAGCAGCGTCACGGTGAGCAGCAGGGCGTTGGCGGAGAGAATGTCGAAATAGCGCATCATGCCGACCGTCGCCGGCACGAACAGCAGGGACAGATGCCCGAGCAACCGGTCGGCGATGGCGCCCAGCTCTTTGGGCACGGCCTTTTGGCCCTGGCCGCCGCGCGCGAGCAGATAGGCGAACAGCAGGCCCATGCCGACCACGGGGCCGGGCAGGGGCAAAGCGAACAGGCGGCAGACCAGTTCGCCGAGCAATTGGCAGAGGAAAATGCCGGCAAGGGCGGCGGTCATGCGGGACCTCCCCATGTTTCCGGGCGCGGCATGCTCGCGCCCGCTCCGTCTCCCCACGAGCGGGAAGAGGGGACGCGCTCGCGTTAAACCCAGGCTTGGGCTTTCGTCAACGCTTTGCCGCCCTATGGCCCCAATGAACGACTGGACATCGTCAGCCGGCGCCGCCATAGTCCGCCCGGAAAAAGTCACCCGGCCCAAAAATCTGGATTCGCGCGATGAAATGGCTTGTGCAGCTCTTCACTTGGTGGAACGAGCAGACCCTGGCGACCCGTATCCATACGGCGTTGCGCGGCGAGCGCGTCGGCGAGGATGAGTTCGGCAATGTCTATTATCGCTGGAAGAAGGGCAAGATCGATCCCGCGCTCGGCTTCAACCGCCGCTGGGTGATCTATAAGGGCGTCGCCGAGGGCTCCAAGACCCCGCCCGGCTGGTACGGCTGGCTGCATTACCAGACCGATGAAATTCCCACCGCCGCCGCCTACACGCCGCGCGAATGGGAAAAGCCCTATGTTCCCAATCAGACCGGCACGCCCAACGCCTGGCGCCCGCAAGGCTCGACGCTGCGCTCCGGCGTCCGTCCGGCCGCGGGCGGCGATTACCAGGCCTGGTCGCCCGACGCCTGAGCCATGCGACAGTCTTATCTCGCGCTCTGCCTCGCGGCGGGCCTGCTGGCCGGCCAGGCCGCGCGCGCCGACCAGATCCGCAATCCCAACGCCGTGTTCGCCGGTCTGGACAAGATCACCGGCCGCATCATCTCCTTCGATGTCGCCATCGACGAGACCGTGCAGTTCGGCACGCTGCAGATCACGCCGCGCGTCTGCCTGACCCGGCCGCAGACGGAAAATCCGCTCACCGAGGGTTTTGTCGAGGTCGACGACGTCGAGAGCGCCAAAAGCGCCAAGCGCATCTTCTCCGGCTGGATGTTCGCCGCGAGCCCCGGCCTGCATGGCGTCGAGCATCCCGTCTATGACGTCTGGCTGAAGGACTGCAAGGGCGGCAAGGAAGTGGTGGCGTCGCCCGCGCCGGGAACGCCCGCCGCGACCCCGCCCAACGCCCAACCCGCGCCCACGCCCGGCAAGAAGCCGCGCATTCTCAAACCGCAGGAGCCCGAGGAGCCCAAGGTCGAGGCGCCGGCGTCTTCGGCCGAGCCGGCCCCGCCGGCCGAGCCTGTCGACATCGCCGCGCCGCCCGCTGGACCCGCGCCGCTGCCGCCGCCCGTCGAGGTCGGCGCGCCTCCGGGCGCCGGCGCCGCGCCGGCTGCTCCTGCAGCGAACCCGGCGGATCCCGCCGCGGCCCCGCCCAAGCCGAAAAAGAAGCCGAAGCCCAAGCCGCCTGCGCCGCAATCGCCGCAGTCTCAGCCGACGGCCGCGCCGCCGCCGCAACCTCAGCGCGCGCCGGAACCGCGCGGCGGCTTCCCCAATCTGCGCGACCTCTTCTAGCAGGCCGATCAGCGCGTTGGCCGCCCCCGCCCTTCGAGACGCCCGCCAAGGCGGGCTCCTCAGGGTGAGGGCTAATTTATTGTTTTAAAATAATAAACATCTGTCGAATGGCCCCGTCCCGACGCTTCGCTCGACGCGTCCGGAGGCCGCACAGCCAGCCCCGCGCAACCCAGGACCGCTAGGCTCACCTCCGGCGCGCCCAACGCTTGGCGCTCCGCAGCGGAGGCTTGTCCATGAATATCCATTCCATCAGGGTGCGCATTGTCGCGCTCTCTGCTCTGTGCGTGGTGCTGGTCACCGGCGCCATTCTCAGCTTCAGCATCTATTCGACAAGCCAGTCCTCCGCCTATGTCGCCGAGAGCGTCGATGAACTGCTCGACCGCCTGAGCAAGGAATCGCTCTCGCGCCTCGCCGCCACCCAGGCCGGCGTGATCCAGACCGAGGTCGAATCCGCCTTCGACGTCGCCCGCGTCATGGCCCGGACGCTGGAAATGATCGCCCGCCCCCCGGAAAAATTCGGCACGCGGATCGAGGCGCGCCGCGCCCAGCTCAATGACATTCTGCTGCAGAACCTGAAGGACAATCCGCGCTTCAACGGAACCTACAGCGCCTGGCTGCCGCATGCGCTCGACGGCCTGGACGAAAGATATGTCGACCGCAAGGATCTGGGATCGGACGACACCGGCCGCGCCCTGCCGTACTGGACGCGCGACGCCGCGGGCAAGATCGCCTTGCAGCCCCTGGTCGAATATAACAGCCGCGAACTCCATCCCAACGGCGTCGTCAAGGGCGGCTGGTTCCTGGGACCGCAGGAAACCGGCAAGGAGAACATCCTGGCGCCCTTGCCCTATATCGTCCAGGGCAAGGCGGTGCATCTCGCCACAATGTCCGTTCCGATCATGGTGGATGGCAAGTTCGCCGGCGTCGCGGGCGCCGATTTCAACCTCGACTTCATTCAGACGCTCGCCGAAAAGGTCAATTCCTCGATCTATGGCGGCAAGGGCAGCGTCTCCATCGTCACCAATTCAGGGCTGGTGGTCGCCGCCAGCGGCAAGCCGCAGGCGATCGGCGGCCCCTTCGATGCGGTGGACCCGACGGCCAAGCAGGACGCCGGGACCATCCGCGAGGGCCGGGCCGGCGTGTCCGTCGACAAGAGCCGCGACGTCCTCAAAGTGTTCTCGCCGATTCCGCTGGGACGCACCGACGGCGCCTGGTCGGTGATCATCACCGAACCGCGCGCCGTGGTCATGGCCGATGCGCAAAAGCTCTCGGACGCGCTCGCCGCGCGCGGCAGGAGCGATGTCACCGCGCAGGTCGTCGCCTCGCTGGTCGTCGGCGTGCTGGCGCTGGCCGTCATGACCTTTTTCGCCGGCGGCATTTCCTCGCCGATCGCCAAGCTGGCCGAAGCCCTGCGCGCCCTCGCCCGCGGCGAAACCCTGACGGAAATCGCCGGGGCGCAGCGCAAGGACGAGATCGGCGATATTTCGCGCGCCGTGGAGCAGATCCGGGTCGTCGCCGAGGAGGAGGCCCGCCGCAAGGCGGACGCCGCCGCGTCCGACCGCCTGCGCCAGGAGCGCGAGCGCCAGCAGGCCATGTTCAAGCTCGCCGATGATTTCGAGCGCGCCATGAGCGATCTCGTCCAGGGCGTGGTCGCCGCCTCCGACCAGTTGCAGGCGGCCTCCTCGACCATGGCGCAGGCGACCGGACGCGTGGTGAACCAGGCGCAATCCGCGGCTTCCGCCGCCGAGGAGGCGTCGCAGAACGTGCGCACCGTCGCCGCCGCCGCCGAGCAGCTCACCGCCGCCATTGGCGAGATCAAGCAGCAGGTCGACGAATCCGCCGCGATCAGCATCAATGCGGCGAATGAAGCCGAGGCGACCTCCGGCAAGGTCAAGGAATTGACGGATTCGGCGCAGACCATTGGCCAGATCGTCGATCTCATCAATTCGATCGCCGGCCAGACCAATCTGCTGGCGCTCAATGCGACCATCGAGGCGGCGCGCGCCGGCGAAACCGGGCGCGGCTTCGCCGTGGTCGCCAATGAGGTCAAGGATCTCGCCTCGCAGACCGGGCGCGCGACCTCCGAAATCGGCGCGCAGATCTCCGACATCCAGCGCTCCACCGAAGGGTCCGCCACCGCGATCGTCAACATCGCCAATGTGATCGAGCGTCTCAAGACCATCGCCGGCGCCATCGCCCTTGCGGTCGAGCAGCAGGGCGAGGCGACCCACGAGATCGCGCAGAGCGTGGTGGTGGCCTCGAACGGGACGCAGCAGGTGTCGCAGGACCTGCATGGGATCAATGCGGCGGCGCAGGATTCCGCGAGCGCCGCCAGCCAGGTGCAGACCTCCGTGCTCGATCTGGCGCGGCAGGCCGAGGCGCTGCGCAAGGTGATGGGCGAGTTCCTCACCACGGTGCGCGCCGCCTGAGCGACGCGCCGTCCGGAACAAACTGGGGCGCGGCCGGTTGTGCAGGCCGTGACCCCGAAAGACGATTCCTCGCGCGACCCCTTCGCCAAGGGCGCCAAGCTCGACGAGGCCGAAAAGAGCCAGGCCGAGCGGCACGCCACGCCGCCGGCTTTGGTCATTCACGAAATCATCCGCGACGAGGGCGAGGCCGCTTTGGCGCGCGGCGCCGCCGCCACCGGCTGGTCGGGGCTCGCCGCCGGCCTGTCCATGGGCTTTTCGTTTCTCGGCCTCGCCCTGATCCAGAGCGCGCTGCCCGAAGCGCCCTGGCGGCCGCTGGTCGACAGCCTCGGCTATTGCATTGGTTTTGTCATCGTCGTGCTCGGCCGCCAGCAGCTCTTTACCGAAAGCACGCTCAGCGCCGTGCTGCCGCTGCTGGTGCGGCGCGATCCCGCCACGCTTCTGGCCTTGCTGCGGTTCTGGGCGGTGGTCCTCACCACGAATGTTTTGGGGACCGTCGCCTTCGCCGCGCTGCTGACCTTTCCCGAGCTGTTTTCATCCGCGCAAACCCAGGCTTTGGGCGAAATCGCGGCGGCGAGCGTCCATGAGCCCTTCGGTCCCACCCTGATCAAGGCGATCCTGGCGGGCTGGCTGATCGCGCTGATGGTCTGGCTGCTGCCGGGCGCCAAATCGGCGCGCCTGTTCGTCATCGTGCTCTTGACCTATGTGGTCGCGCTCGGCCGCTTCTCCCACATCATCGCCGGTTCGGTGGAGGGATTTTACGCGGTCTTCACCGGGCGGGCGTCGCTTGGCGATTACGCCTTCGGCTTCTTCGTTCCGACCATTTTGGGCAACACCCTGGGCGGGGTGGCGCTGGTCGCCATGCTTAACCACGCGCCGCTCGCCCCGCAATTGCGCGAAGACGCGGATTGAGGTCAGGCGGGACCGCGCGCCAGCGTCAGCACGGTTTCGGCGGGCGCATCGAGCGGCAGCGCGCGAAAATCGCCTTGCAGCGGCAGCGCCGCGCGCAGACGCCGGTGATAGGCGGCGCGCGAAATCTCCACGGCGCCGAGGCTGGCGAGATGCGGCGTGATATATTGGGTGTCGAGCAAAGTGAAACCGCCGCGATTGAGCCGCGCCACCAGATAGGTCAGGCAGATTTTTGACGCGTCGGTCGCCCGGTGGAACATGCTTTCGCCAAAAAACGCGCCGCCGAGCGCCACGCCATAAAGCCCACCGACGAGGTCGTCGCCGCGCCAAGCCTCGACGGTGTGGACGAACCCATGGGCGAACAGCGCGCCGTAAAGCTCGGCGATGCGGCGGTTGATCCAGGTCTTTTCCCGGCCCGGGGCGCTTTCGGCGCAGCCGGCGAGCACGCCGAAAAAATCAGTGTCGATTCGTATTTCAAAACCCCCGGCGCGGATCGTCTTGGCCAGGCTTTTCGATATTCGAAAACCGTCGAGCGGAAACACGCCGCGGCGCGACGGGTCGTACCAGCGCAAATCCTCGTCGTCGGCGTCCTCGGCCATGGGAAACAGGCCGGCGGCATAGGCGTGCAGCAGGATTTCGGGCGTGATCGAAGCGGAAGACGACATTGCGTGATTGTGGGCGCCGGAACGCGTTTCGACAAGACCGCCGGCGTGGGCGCCAAGGATGCCCCTAAGGAAGTTCCGTTTTTTCCGCAGGATAAACGCGGCTTTAGCCTTTGCATGACGAGGCGACTTGATCGAGAATAAGGCGCCGTGCTCAATCGGGGGCATTGTTGAACCTTTCGGAGCGGCGCGGTCGCCATCCGGCTGTCGGTTTTTTTTGATGGAGCATTCTGCGGACGATTGGACGCGCGGCGAGGTCGAGACCGAACTCGCCAACATCTTGCGCGACCCGGAATTTGAGCGGAACCCGAGCGTTTCGCGTTTCCTCGCCTTTGTGGTGGCGGAGACGCTGGAGGGCCGGGGGGCGCGGCTGAAGGCGTTCACCATCGCCGTCGCGGTTTTCGGACGCGACGAGACTTTTGACGCGCAGAACAATTCCATCGTGCGCGTGCAGGCCGCGCGGCTGCGGCAATTGCTGGACGCCTATTATGCCGGTCCCGGCGCCGGCGATCCCATCCGCATCGAAATGCCGGTGGGGGCTTACCGGCTCGTGATCAGCAAGAGCGACGCGGCGCCTCAAGACGCGCCTGCGGCGCTTCAAGACGCGCCTGCGGCCCTTCAGGACCCGCCTGAATCGCTGGAAGACGCGCCGGCGGCGTCCCGACAGGCGCTCGCGCCGCTCCCGGATGCGGCCAAGGCGATTGAGCCGCCGCCACCGCCCCGAGTGTCGCGGTTGACCGTCGCCGCCTTGATCGCCGCCGCGCTGTTCGCGGGGCTGGCGTTATGGCTCGCCAACCGCCCGTGCCCTCCGGGCGACTGGACCCGCGGGCGCCCCACCGTCTCGCTGCGGATCGCCTCCGGCCCGGGCGACTCAACCGTCCTCGCGCGCTTGAGTGACGGGCTTTCGCGCGCGCTCGGCGCCTTCGACAACCTGATCGTCACCCGCTCGGCGGCCGAGAGCCGTCGCGACACGCCCGGCGCCTATGAACTCGTCGTCAACGCGCCGGCCTCCGCCCGCGCGCCGCGCCTGTCCATCGACCTGTTGCACAAGGCGAGCGGCGCCGTCGTCTGGAGCGGCGATTACGCGGCGCCAGCGGACGAGGAGGGTATGATCGCGATCGCCGCTTCGGCGGCGCGCGCGGTCGCCGACACGCACGGCGCCCTGAACATGGACATGATGCGGCGCGCCCAGCCCTGGCCGGCGCGGCCGACCGGCCATCTGTGCATTCTCGCGAGCCTGGACGCGATCACCCACCGCGTCCCTGAGGATGTGCGGCGCGCCTTCGACTGTCTCGAGGCCGACATCGCCGCCGAGCCCGACAGCGCCTATGCGCAGGCCTTGCTCTCGGCCCTGCTGGTGCGGCGCTATCTCGACGCCGCGCCCGGCGCTCTCGGGCCCGCCGACCTGGCGCGGGCCACGCGGCTCGCCCGCGAATCCTTCGATCGCGATCCGCAGCGGGCGCGCTCCGCCTATGCGCTGTTCCTGACGCGCTTCTACGACAAGCGGTTCGAGGAGGCGTTCGTCGCCGCGCGCAGGACGCTGGAGCTCAATCCCAATGCCACGCTTTTTGCCGCGCAGATCGGCGCGAGTTATATTTCACGGGGCGACTATGCCAAGGGCGAGACCTTGCTGGCGCCGCTGAGCGCCCTCGACCGCGCCGCGCCGAGTTTTCTCAACGCCTTCACCTGCCTCGCCGCGTTCATGCGCGACGACGAGACGCGGTTCCGCTCGCTCGCCCGGGCGGTCTCAATGGAAAACGGCGCGATCGGCCTGATCCTGCGCGCCATCGCCGCGCATCGCGCCGGCGATCGGGAGGCCGTGCGTCAGGCCGCGCAAAAGCTGAGCGACAAATTTCCCGGCGTCGCCGCGGATGTGCCCGCGGCTTTCGACCGCTACGCCCTGGCGCCGGAGATTGTGACCAAGCTGAGGGGAGAATGGCGCGCGGTGCAAGCCGACCTTGACGCGCGCTGAAAAAACGTTCGGTCGGCGCCCGCGGCGGGAAAAGAGGCCGCCGGGGGGGAGGACCGGCGGCCTCTAGGGGTCACGCGCTCATCCGATTGGGTCGTTCGGCTTTTCTTTCTAGGTCTTCCGCGATCAGGCGCTCGAGATTGGAGCGCACCACGATCAGCCGCGCCCGCGCGGCCTCGCTCTCCATCGGCGTCAGCACGCCGTTCTCTTCGTCCCGCTCGAATTCGGCGATGGCGTAGTACAGCTCAACCAGAGCCCGCTCCAGGTGCTCAAACATGCTTTTCCTCCCCCGAGGATGAAACGGCTCGCACATGCGCCAATCGGAGCACAGCTTTTCGCCAAGAGCGCCAGAGCTAGGACAAACCTGACGTGAAAGACAGGTTAAGGGCGTCAAGCCACGTTAATCGCAGGGGTCACGCGGGTTGCGTGACGGTTGCTAAGCGTTAGTTTGCATCGCGTAGCGTCAAGGGGTGCGGCTGACGTGACCGTCGACGAAGACCAGCTTTTCCTCGGGGTCGACGCGCCAATAGACATAGGCGTCGGGATCGCCCCAGTTTTTCCCCCGCCAGCGCGCGCCGAACACGCCTTCGTCGTTGGCGCAAGGGGAGATCGGCGCGAATCCCTGATCGAAAAGGGTTTTCTTCAGCGCCTCGCCCGGCGAGCCCAGGGCGAAACGCGCGCGCAGGCGCTGGGCGAAGGCGGTTGGCGCCTGCGGTCCGCGTTTTTTGCGGGCGTCCTGTTCGAGGATCGTGCGCGCGGGGCAGGGGGCGCCGGAAAACCCCTCGTCGGCGAGGCCGGCGATCAGCTCGGGCGGGGGCGCGGCGGGCGCGCGAAAAAACCACCACCCGCCCAAACCGAGGAGGACAAGGCCGAGACCGACCGCGAGTCGCATGGATTACTCGACGTGATCCATGCCGCCGGCCGCCAAGAACTTCTCCAGCCAGTGGATGTCGTAGGCGCCGTCCTGGATTTCCGAATTGCGCACCAGGGCGCGGAACAGCGGCAGAGTGGTGTCGACGCCATCGACGATGAATTCGTCGAGCGCCCGGCGCAGGCGCATCAGCGCCTCGTTGCGGGTGCGGCCCTGCACGATCAGCTTGCCGACCATGGAATCGTAGTTCGGCGGAATCACATAGCCCTGGTAGGCCGCGGAATCCACGCGCACGCCGACGCCGCCCGGGGGATGATAATAGAGGATTTTGCCCGGCGAGGGCCGGAAGGTGGCGGGATGTTCGGCGTTCACCCGGCACTCGATGGCGTGGCCGCGCAGATCGATGTCCTCTTGCCGGTAGGCGAGGGGGGCGCCGCTGGCGATCTTGATCTGCTCGACGATCAGGTCGAGGCCCGAGATCATTTCGGTGATCGGATGCTCCACCTGGATGCGGGTGTTCATCTCGATGAAATAGAACTCGCCGTTCTCGTACAAAAATTCGATCGTGCCGGCGCCGGAATATTTCAGCTTGCGCATGGCTTCGGCGCAGATTTCGCCGATTTTTTGCCGCTGGTCCTGGTTGAGCGCCGGCGAGGGCGTCTCCTCCAGCACCTTTTGGTGGCGCCGTTGCAGCGAGCAGTCGCGCTCGCCGACATGGACGGCGTTGCCGAGCCCGTCGCCGAGGATCTGAATCTCGATATGGCGCGGTTTTTCCAGATATTTTTCCAGATAGACGGCGTCGTCGCCGAAGGCCGCCTTGGCCTCGGTGCGCGCGGTGGCGAGGGCTTCCGACAGGTCGAGCGCGGTGCGCGCCACCTTCATGCCGCGTCCGCCGCCGCCGGCGGCGGCCTTGACCAGAACCGGGAAACCGATCTCCTCGGCGACCCGCATGGCCTCGTCATCGTCGGTGATGCCGCCTTCCGAGCCGGGCACGCAGGGGATGCCGAGGGCGCGCGCGGTGCGCTTGGCCTCGATCTTGTCGCCCATGATGCGGATATGCTCGGCCTTGGGACCGATGAAGCCGATGCCGTGATCGGCGCAAATCTCGGCGAATTTGGCGTTTTCCGAGAGAAAGCCATAGCCGGGATGGACGGCGTCGGCGCCGGTGATCTCGCAGGCGGCGAGCAGGCCGGGAATGTTGAGATAGGAATCGCGCGCGGCCGGCGGGCCGATGCAGACGGATTCATCCGCCAGCTTGACGTGCATGGCTTCCGCATCGGCCGTCGAGTGCACGGCGACGGTCGCGATGCCAAGCTCCTTCGCCGCCCGCAGGATGCGGAGCGCGATTTCGCCGCGATTGGCGATCAGGATCTTTTCGAACATTTAGGCGATCACCATCAGCGGCTGGTCATATTCCACGGGGCTGGCGTCATCGACCAGAATGGCGGTCACGGTGCCGGTCTTGTGGGCGACGATGTCGTTGAAGGTCTTCATCGCCTCGACCAGCAAAACCTTCTGGCCGGCGGTGACATGGGCGCCGATCTCGATGAAGGGTTTCGATTCCGGGCTGGGACGCAGGTAGACGGTGCCGACCATCGGCGATTTCAGCACATCGGCGAGATCGTGCTCGGGGGCGGCCGGCGCGCCCGCGGGGGCGGCGGCCGGGGCTACCGCGGACGGCGCCGCGGCGACATAGCTTGTGGCCACCGGGGCCGGCGCCACAAAAGCCTGACGCGCGACGCGAATGCGCAAATCGCCGCGCTCCACCTCGATTTCGCTCAAGTCCGTCTCGCTCAGCAGCAGCGCGATTTCGCGCACCAGGCCGGCGTCAATGTCGGAGGACGCATCACGGGCGGGTTTGGAGCCGGGGGTCTTGGGCATTCTAGTGAGAGCCTCTTGAATTTCTGGAAGGGGCGGGCGCCGGTGATGAGTCGCGCTCACGCTAAAGAACGACGCCGTATAGTACTTTTGTGCAAGCATTGAAAGGGGCGCGTTACGGTGAAGCCCCTGCAAGATTTGGCTTGCATCTTGCCTCGCCGCCTTGTTTTTGCGTGCGAGCGGCACTAGGTTCCCAGACAAAATCCAATTCGGAGGTCAATGCTCATGGGCGGTCTTTCCTTGCCCCATCTCTTGCTCGCGGCGGTCATCATTCTCATCCTGTTCGGCGGCAAGGGCAAGATTTCCGAGCTGATGGGCGACGTCGCCAAGGGAATCAAGAGTTTCAAGAAGGGCCTGAGCGACGAGGATTCGGCGGCGGCCAAGCCCGCCGAAACCGTCGCGCCGGCGAAGCCGATCGACCATCAGCCCGCCGCTCCGGCGCCCACGCACGATCCCAACAGGGTCGGCTGAGGCCTGGACCTGCGCTGTCATGTCGCGGTCTAGGTAAGGGGCCTTCATGTTCGACTTCGATGTGGGCAAACTGCTCCTGATTGGGGTGGTGGCCCTGATCTTCATTCCCCCCAAGGATTTGCCCAGCGCCTTGCGTCAGCTCGGCCGTCTGCTCGGCCAGGCCCGGCGCATGGCCTCGGATTTCCGCGCGCAATTCGACGAGGCGATGCGCGAAGCCGACATGCGCGACCTCAAGGACGAATTCTCCGAGATCAAGCAGAAGGCGTCGATCGAGGGGACGATGAACCGCATCGCCGACATGATCGATCCCGAGAAGGCCGCTCCGCCCAAGGCCGAGATGCCGCCGGTCTTGGCTGAGGCGCCGCCGGCAATGGCTGAAGCGCCGCCAGTTGCGCCCACGGCTGTTGATCCGAAAATCATTGCGGCCGAGCTTCCGCCCGCGCCCACGGAAGTCAAATCATGACGCAGGCCGACATCGACGCCACCAAGGCGCCGCTTATCGAGCATCTCATCGAGTTGCGCGCGCGGCTGATCAAGGCTCTGCTCGCCTTTGTCGCCGCCTTCGTCATCTGCTTCTGGTTCTCGCACGAAATCTACAACGTGCTGCTCGGCCCCTATGTCATGGTGGTCGGGCCGGAAAAGGCCAAGCTGATCGCGACGCATTTTCTCGAGCAATTCTTCACGCAACTGAAACTGTCCATGTTCGGCGCCGGCTTCATCGCCTTTCCGATCATGGCCTTGCAGCTCTACAAATTCGTCGCGCCCGGGCTTTATTCGCACGAGCGCCAGGCCTTCGCGCCCTATCTGGTGGCGACGCCGGTGTTCTTCTTCCTGGGCGCGCTGCTGGTCTATTTCGCCGTCATGCCGTTCCTCATCAAATTCTCGGTGAGCTTTCAGCAATTGGGCGTGGCGGGCGAGCCGACCATCGAGCTTTTGCCCAAGGTCAGCGAATATCTGTCGCTGATCATGACGCTGATCTTCGCCTTCGGCATCGCCTTCCAACTGCCGGTGATTTTGACCCTGCTGGGTCACGCGGGGATCATCGACAGGGCGTTTCTCACGGAGAAGCGGCGTTACGCCATTGTGGCGATCACCGTGATCGCGGCCATTCTAACGCCGCCTGATCTGATCTCCATGATCGCGCTTGTCCTGCCCATGGTGCTGCTTTACGAAGGCGCGGTCATCGCGGTCGGCCTGATCGAAAAGAAACGCGCCGCGATTTCCGAGTAACTTTTCTCAGATGAGCCCTCACCCTGAGGAGGCGCGTCAGCGCCGTCTCGAAGGGCGAGGGCGGTCCACGAATTCTTCGAGCCCGCCATGCACGACATCAAGACGATCCGCGACGACCTCGCCGCCTTCCGCGCCGATATTTTGAGGCGCAAGCCGGACGAGGCCGCCGCCGACGCCCTGATTTCGAAACTGGTGGCGCTCGACGACGCCCGCAAGAACGCGATTCAAAAAGCGCAAGCTGCGCAGGAGCGCCGCAACGCCGCGTCAAAAGAAATCGGCGCGGCGATGAAGGCCAAGGACGCTGGGCTCGCCGAAAAGCTCAAGGCCGAGGTCGCCGAACTCAAGGAAACCATGGGCGCGCTCGAAGCGCAGGAGCGCGAGGCGATCGCGGCGCTGGAGACGGAGCTGGCCGCGATCCCCAATCGCCCGCTTCCCGAAGTCCCGTTCGGCGCCGACGAGAGTGACAATCCCGAGGTTCGCCGCGTCGGCGAGCCCAAAAAATTCGGCTTCAAGCCGAAGGAGCATTTTGAGATCGGCGAGGCGCTCGGCCTCATGGATTTCGAAGCCGCCTCCAAGATTTCGGGCGCCCGGTTCACCGTGCTCAGGGGCAAGCTCGCCCGGCTGGAGCGCGCGCTGGAAGCGTTCATGCTCGACCTGCACACCGATCACCACGGCTACACCGAAGTGGCGCCGCCGCTGTTGGTGCGGGACCAAGCGATGTTCGGCACGGCGCAATTGCCGAAATTCCGCGACGACCAGTTCGCGGCGCTGAGCCTTGTCGAAGCCGAACAGCATTTTGCCGGGGGCGCGACAGGCGAACTGGACCATTTCTGGCTGATCCCCACGGCGGAAGTGCCGCTGACCAATCTGGCCCGCGAACAGATTCTGGACGAAAAAAACCTGCCGCTGCGCATGACGGCGGGCACGCCCTGTTTCCGCGCAGAGGCCGGCGCGGCGGGCCGCGACACCCGCGGCATGATCCGCCAGCACCAGTTTGCCAAGGTGGAAATGGTGTCGATCACCACGCCGGAACAGGCCATCGACGAGCACGAGCGCATGACCGCCTGCGCCGAAGAGGTTTTGAAGCGCCTGGGGCTGCCCTATCGCGTGGTGCTGCTGTGCACCGGCGACATGGGGTTCGCCTCGCAAAAAACCTATGACATCGAGGTCTGGCTGCCGGGCCAGGACCGCTATCGCGAAATCTCCTCCTGTTCGGTGTGCGGCGATTTCCAGGCCCGCCGCATGGGGGCGCGCTATCGGCCTGCAGACGCCAAAAACCCGCGTTTCGTCCACACGCTCAACGGCTCGGGCGTGGCGGTCGGCCGGGCGCTGGTGGCGGTGCTGGAGAATTACCAGAACGAGGACGGCTCGGTCACGGTCCCGGAGGTTTTGCGGCCCTATATGGGCGGTCTGGACAAGATCGAGAAGGCGTAAGCCTCGCGCTTCCCCCGTCGTCATGACCGGGCTTGTCCCGGTCATCCACGCCGACCCGCTGGCTGGTTGTTGCGGAAATTTCTATTTCCGGTTGTAGTTTTGCGTTGAAAACCTACGATTTCTTGTGAAAATTCTTCGAATTTTTTGCGCAAAATTCTTGCAAAAAACCGTCGATTTTCACAGCTGCAACCCTTTGGTTGCGTACGAAATGTTGGGTGGCGTTGACGACGGCGAGGCGCCTGTGTCTTGGGTAAGTGGTTGTCTCGGAAGGGCTTACTGCCGTGAAACATTGGAAAATGTTTCACGTGGAACATAACAAGAACAATATAGTGTAGGTCGCGCGTTTTCACTTTCCAGGGGCCGGCCCGGTCGCGTTTTCCGCTCGATTGAATGGCCCTGCGGCTCCCTCCCGCTGATGTGACGGCGCCTCCCTTCTCCCGCAGGGGCACGGCTCTCCGGGGAAACAATCTTGGTTGTGTTTCCCAGCGCAATTTCAACCCAAGAGCGTCATGCCCGGGCTTGTCCCGGGCATCCACGCCGGCCCGCGGGGGAAAACCTCCGGCAGTTCGCATTGCGGCGCCGCGTGGATGGCCGGGACGACGCCCGGCCATGACGACATGAATTTGCATCGTCATGCGGACATTCGCGTATCTGTAGAACCGACAATTTCCCCGGACAGCCGTGCCCTTGCGGGAGAAGGGTGCGGCGGCCGGCTGGGCGGCCAAAAGGGCTGCCCTCTCCGCCCATTCCCGCTATAACCGCCCGAAATCCTTCACCCGAATCGCGGGGCGGCAAAAATCATGCGCATTCTCATCACCAATGACGACGGCATCCATGCCCCCGGCCTGGCCGTGCTGGAGCGGATCGCCAAAAGCCTGGCCGACGAGGTCGTCGTCGTCGCCCCGGAAAGCGACCAGTCCGGCGTCGCGCATTCGCTGTCCCTCTCCGACCCGCTGCGGCTGCGCAAAGTCTCGGACAATCATTTCGCCGTCAAAGGCACGCCGACCGACTGCATCATCATGGGCGTGCGAAAAATCATGCTGGACAACCCGCCCGACCTCATCCTGTCCGGCGTCAATCGCGGCCAGAATGTCGCCGAGGACGTCACCTATTCCGGCACCATCGCCGGCGCCATGGAGGGCACGCTGCTGGGCTTTCCCTCCATCGCCCTGTCGCAATGCTATGCCGGCGAAAATTCGTTCTGGGACTGCGCGGAGGCCCATGCCGCCGGGCTGATCGAGAAAATCGTCGCGCGCGGCTTTCCCCCGGGCGTGCTCGTCAACCTCAATTTCCCCGCCTGTCCGCCTGACGAGGTGCAGGGCGTGAGCCTCACCCGCCAGGGCCGGCGCGAACAGGAGCTGATGAAGATCGAGGGCCGCCGCGACGGGCGCGGCAATCCCTATTACTGGATCGCCTTCGAGCGTCCGAGTTTCGTTGCGGGGGAGGGGACCGATCTCGAAGCCGTGGCGCAGAATCGCATCTCCGTCACCCCGCTGCAACTCGACCTGACCGACGAGCCGGGGCTGGCCCATTTCGCCAGCGTCTTCGGCTGAATGGCGTATCAGCCGCCCTTCCCGTCGGCGGCCGCCCAGGCGCGGGTGGAATTGCAAAAACTCGCGGCGGCGCGCCTGCTGCTGAGCCTGCGCTCCAAGGGTTTTAACGATCTCAACCTGCTGCGCGCCATGGAGAATGCGCCGCGGGAAAATTTCGTCGGCGCGGCGCAGGTTTCTCTCGCGCTGCGCGACATCGCCTTGCCCTTGCCCTGCGGCCAGACCATCGAAAGCCCGTCCGAGCTGGCGCTGGCGCTTGCGGCGTTGGGCGTCGCCCCGCATATGCGGGTGCTCGAGGTCGGGACGGGGTCGGGCTGGTCGGCGGCGGTGCTGTCGGGGCTGGCGAACCGGGTGGTCACGCTCGAATGTTTCGATTCGCTCGCCCGCGCCGCCCGCGAAAAACTGGAGCGGCTGAAGATCGCCAATGTGGCGGCGCTCTGGGCCGACGGCGCCGACATTTCCCCCGAACTCGGCCTGTTCGACCGCATCATCATCCATGCCGCCGTCGAGACGCCGCCGCCGCATCTGCTCGGCGCATTGGGGGAGGGCGGGGCGCTGATCGCCGCGCGCGCCTCCGGCGAGCGGACGGAGCGGGTGCTTTATCGCCGCATCGCCGGCGACAGGATCGAAGCGACCTCGCTTGGACCTTGCCGGGCGCAGGCCCTGCTGAGCGGGCTGTTCGCCAAGCTTTAACGGCTCGTTAAGCCTGTCCGCTCGCCTGCCGTAGCGAAATTGGGTGAACGACGATTCATCTTAAACGCTCCTTTAACCCAAATAGCTCTAAATCAACACGTTGATGTTCGGTTTGTGAGTTGAGTCATGGTGCAAGCGCTGAAGCGGAAAGAAATCGGCCTGTTGTTGGCCGGCGTTGCGGCCCTGGCCTTGTCGGGCTGCGCCGACTCCTCCCGGATTGACGATCCCTTCTCCAATCCGTTCAAGGCCTCCGCCTCCGGCTATGACCGAACGCCCACCGGCTCGACCCTGCCGCCGGTGAGCAAATATGCCGATTCCGGCGACAACAAAGGCTTTTTCTCCGAAGCGTTCCGCACCTTCGACGAGCCCGCGCCGAGCCGCGAGCCCACCGCCGATCTGCGCCGCTCCGCCGCGCCGCGTCCGGTCGCGCCGCTGCCGGTGAGCCGCGCCGCTCCCGTGGCGCCCATCGCCAGCCAGCCGCTGCCGCCGCCCCAAATCGCGGCGCCCGCGCCGATCCAGTCCGCGCCGATCCAGCCCGCCCCGGTCCGGGCCGTCGCCGCGCCGGCCCCCGCGCCGCGCACGGTCGCGGGTCGCGTCGGCGGCTGGTCGGTCGAAGGCGGCGCGCCCGTCGTCGTCGCTCAGGGCGAGACCGCCGGCGCGATCGCCAACCGCTATGGCGTGCCCACCGAGACCCTTCTGCAGCTGAACGGCTATCGCTCGGCGGCCCAGGTCCAGCCGGGGACGCGCCTGACCATCCCGGTCTACAACGCCTCCGCCCGCGCCGAGGCGGCGCGTTCGGCCGCGCCTCAGGCGGCGCCGGCTCTGGTCGCCAAGGCGCAGCCGATCCGGCCGCGCGAGGACGCCGAAGAGGCCGCGCCGGCGCCCGCGCCGCGGAAACCCGAACCGCGCCTGGTGATGAAGCCCGGCCCGAAATCGCTGGTCGCCGAGGAGAACGAGCAGGCCGCCCTGCCGGTCTCCGCCGTCAAGCCGAAGGTCGATCCCATCGCCGAGCGCAAGGCCAAGCTCGCCGAGGCCCGCGCCGACGCGATCAAGGAGGCCGCGCGCGCCATCGAGAAGAAGAAGGCCCAGGAGATTCAGGCCGCCGCCGACGCGAACAAGCTGGCTTCCGCGGAAGCCAAGAAGACCGCCGCCGCTGACGCGAAAAAAATGGCCGAGGCCAAGCAGGCGGCCCTCGCCGAAGCCAAGGCCGCCGCCGAGGCCAAGGCCGCCGCCGCCGAGGCGAAGAAGGCGGAACAGCTCGCCAAGGCGCAGGCCAAGGCCCAGCAGCAGGCGCAGGTCGCGCCGGCGGTGGAAAAGCCCAGGGTCGCGGAAGCCGCGCCCGAAACGGTTCAGCCGAAGTCGGTCGACCGCTCCACCACCGTCAGCTCCACGCCCGAGGGGGGCGGCGACAGCGCCAATCCGGAATTCCGCTGGCCGGCGCGCGGCCGCGTGATCGGCGGCTATGGCGGCGGCGGCAATGACGGCATTAATATCGCGGTGCCCGAGGGCACGGCGGTGAAGGCGGCAGAGGCCGGCGAGGTCACCTATGCCGGCAGCGAGCTGAAGGGCTATGGCAATCTGGTCCTGATCCACCATCCCAACGGCTTCGACAGCGTCTACGCCAACAACAGCACGCTGAACGTCAAGCGCGGCGACAAGGTCAAGCGCGGCCAGGTGATTGCGGTCTCCGGCCAGAGCGGCAACGTCTCCTCCCCGCAGCTGCACTTCGAGCTGCGCAAGGGCCACAAGCCCGTCGATCCCACCAACTTTTTGGCGGGCCTGTAAAAAAGAATTCCCTCACCGCGAGACACGGCTAGCGGGAAGAAAGAGGCGGCGGGTCCCAGGAAAGGCCCGCCGTTTCCTGTTTCCAGCCCTCGCGCGCTGGCGTTTTCCGCAGGCGTGGCGCAGACTGCCGCGGTCATGCTGGAGTTTCTCCATGTCCTGGAATTATTATTTCAAGGATCGCGCCGGCCATCAAAACGGCCCCGTCTCCTTCGAGGAATTGCTTGTCATCGCCCGCTCCGGCCGCATCGCGCCGGATTGTCTGGTCTGGCCCGAGGGCGGCGCGCCCCGGGCGGCCCGCGACGTGCCCGAACTCGCCGCCGCCATGTCGGCGCCGCCCCCCGGCGCCTCGGCGGCCCTGCGCGCGGATTTTCCGGTCTGGGGCCTGTTCTGGCGCAGCCTTGTCGCCGGGATCGGCTTTCTCTTCATCCTTCCCGCGCCCTGGCTGGCGCTCTGGCTCTATCGCTGGCTGATGGAGCGCGTCAGCCTGCCCAACGGCGCCCGCCTCGGGCTGGAGAGCGGCCTCGGCCGTCCCGCTTTCCTGTTCATCGGTCTCGCTTTGTCGGTGATCATCCCCTCGCTTCTCGGCGCCGGAGACGCCCATGCGGCGCAGCGCGGCGATGTCCAGGCGGCGCAACTGATCGGCTCGCTGGTCCAGGTGGTCTTTTCCTTCCTGATCCTGCGCTGGCTCGTCGACTCCGCCCGCAGCGAGGACGGCGCCTTGCGCGTCGCCTTTCAGGGGGGATTCTGGGCCTTCTTCGGCTGGAGCCTGCTGCTCGGCCTTTCCGTCCTGACGATCATCGGCTGGGCCTGGGTGATCCGCTATCAGGCGCGCTGGATCTGCCGCAATGTCGCGGGCAGCCACCGCTTCGAATTCGTCGGCGAGGGCCTGGAGCTGCTGTGGCGCACGCTGGTGCTGGTGCTCGGCTCCTTCCTGCTCATTCCGATCCCCTGGCTGTTCGCCTGGTATTACAACTGGCTCGTCACCCAGGTGCTGGCGGCGCCCGCCCCGGAGGCTTCCGCTCTGGGCCAGAGCCTCGCGGCTTGACGCGGCGGCGTGGCGGGCGCAAGGAGTTTCAAACTTTTGCGACCGACATGCCTCTGACCTTCGCCTATGGCTCCAATATGAGCGTCGCCGATATGGCGGCGCGTTGCCCGAACGCCAAACTGCTCGGCGTGGCGCGGCTGCCCAAATTCCGCTTCGCCCTGCTGCCCGACGGTTTCGCCACCCTGGCGCGCGATCCCAGCGCGCTGACCTATGGCGTGCTGTGGGAGCTCGGCTTTGGCGCGCTCGCCGCGCTCGACCGCTATGAGGGCGTCGCCCAGGGCGCCTATGAAAAGCTGGTTCTGCCGGTGATCCGCGACAAGGGCGGCGCGGTCCGCGCGCTGGTCTATCTCGGCCGTCCCGAGGCGAGCCTTGGCCGCGCGCCGTCAGACTATATGGAAAAGATCGTCGCCAGCGCCGTCGCGCATGGTTTTCCGCGCGAACATGTCGAATTTTTGCGCGCCTGCGGCGGACTGGCGGCGGAAGCGGCGCCGCCCAAATTCCGCGCCATCAAGAACGAGTCGATGCTATGAGCCAGCCCGAGATTTTCCGCACCATCGCCGAGATGCGCGCCGCCGTGGCGCGCTGGCGCGGGCAGGGGGAAAAAATTGCGCTGATCCCCACAATGGGCGCCCTGCACGCCGGACACCTCTCGTTGGCCGAGTTCGCGCGCGCAAAGGGTTTTGGGCGGACGGTCTACAGCATCTTCGTCAATCCCACGCAATTCGCCGCCAACGAGGATTTCGGCGCCTATCCCCGCACTTTTGCGGCGGACGTGGACAAGCTCGCCTCGATCGGCGCTGACGGCTGTTTCGCGCCGCCGCCCGAGGAAATCTATCCTGCCGGCTTTTCGACAAAGGTCATTCCGGGCGGTCCGGCGCTGGCGGGGCTGGAGGACAAGTTCCGGCCCGACCATTTCGCCGGCGTCGCCCAGGTCGTCGCCAAACTGCTCAACCAGGCGCAGGCCGATGGCGCCTGTTTCGGCGAAAAGGATTTTCAGCAGCTCGCAGTCATCCGGCAGATGGCGCGCGACCTCGACATTCCCACGCAAATCTTCGGCGTTCCCATCAAGCGCGAAGCCGACGGCCTCGCCATGTCCTCGCGCAACGTCTATCTGAGCGCGGAGGAACGCGGCCAAGCGGTCCTGCTGTCGCAGGTCCTGAGCGAGACCGCCGAGGCCATACGCGCCGGCAAAGACGTTTCGGCGCTGTGCGCCGCCGCCGCGCAAAAAATCGAGGCCGGCGGTTTCGCGCTCGATTATTTTGAAGCCCGCCATGCCGAAAGCTTGGCGCCCGTTGCGGCGCTTGCCGACGGACCGGTGCGGCTGCTGGTGGCGGCGCGGCTGGGACGCACGCGCCTGATCGACAATATGGCGGTCTGACGCGCGGCGCGCTTCCCTTCCGCTTGGCTTGCGCTAAATAGAGCCCATGCGCATTTCCGAACTCGATCTTCTCATCATCCCCGGCCTCGGCGGCTCGGGACCCGACCATTGGCAGACCCGCTGGGTGCAAAAACTGTCCACCGCGCGCCTGGTCGCGCAGGAGGATTTTGACCGGCCGCAGCACAAACCTTGGGTGGACGCGATTGTGCGTCAGATCGGGGCGGCGACCCGGCCTGTCGCCCTGGTCGGCCACAGCCTGGGCGCGCTGGCGGCCGCCAGCGCCATCGCGGAGCATGGCGGCGACAAGGTCAAGGCGGCCTTCCTGGTGGCGCCGCCCGACCTCGACAGCCTCGCGCTGGCCGATCAGCCGGTCGACCCTTTGTTCAAAGAAAAAGCGCCGCAAGCGGCGCTTCAAGTTCCCGGCGTGCTGGTGGCCAGCCGCAGCGATCCTTTCGCCGATTGGGCTTTCGCCGAACGGCTCGCTGACGTTTGGGCGCTGGACTTGGCCGACGCGGGCGACGCCGGCCATATCAACGCCGAGAGCGGTCACGGTCCCTGGCCGGAGGGATTGATGCGTCTGGCCGGGCTCTTCGCTAAAATCTGACCGTCACCGCATCCGCGCCCCGTTGAGCTTCCGGCTTGGGCGAGATGATCTCTCGCCCGCCATGTCTCTGGGACGCGGCATATCTTGCCGCCGGACTGCCGACGGATGACCCGATCCTTCCGCTCGCTTTCGCGTGACGGACCGGGCCGCATTCCTGCCCGGACAGCCAATTGTCACATGTTGGCCCCCTGGGAGCCCAAAGACTGTCGCAGGATGCCGGTTCGGTCTATGACCTGAATCAAAACGGCATTGCACACAAAAGCCGCCCAGAAAGGCGGCTTGGTCGCCGCGCAAAAATAGCCGTTGCTTGGCGCACAAAAAAGCCGCCCGAGGGGCGGCTTGGCTTTGTCGCGGAGGCGCCGAAGGATCAGCGCGAATAGAATTCGATGACCAGATTCGGCTCCATCAGCACCGGGTAGGGCACTTCGCTCGGCAGCGGAACGCGGGTCAGCTTGGCGGTCATCTTGGAATGATCGACCTCGTAGTAATCCGGCACGTCGCGCTCGGCCAGCGCCACGGATTCCAGCACAGTCACGAGCTGACGCGAGGATTCCTTGACCTCGATCACGTCGCCGGCCTTCACCAGATAGGAGGCGATGTTGACGCGGCGGCCGTTGACCTTGACATGGCCGTGGTTGACGAACTGGCGCGCGGCGAACACGGTCGGCACGAACTTCGCGCGATAGACGACGGCGTCCAGGCGGCGCTCCAGCAGGCCGATCATGTTGTCGCCCGAGTCGCCCTTCATGCGGATCGCTTCGGCGTAGTACTTGCGGAACTGCTTCTCGGAAATGTTGCCGTAATAGCCCTTGAGCTTCTGCTTGGCCTTGAGCTGGGTGCCGAAGTCGGAGAGCTTGCCCTTGCGGCGCTGGCCGTGCTGGCCGGGGCCGTATTCGCGCTTGTTGACCGGGCTCTTCGGGCGGCCCCAGATGTTCTGGCCCATACGGCGGTCAATTTTATACTTGGCTTCTGAACGCTTGGTCATAAGGTCCTCGATATTTGGCGCACGAGAACCGTGTCGCGCTTCGGCCTGACGGCCGGCGCGGTCGGCGATCCTCGCGTTCGGCGGTTTCGAAAAAAACGCCGGCGGAGATCGCGCCCTCCTCTGCTTCCGGGGAAGCCGACAGATCGCTCACCTGAAAGGGAACGGTCGCGGGTGCGAAAAACTTTCCCGCCGGCCGGGGCCAGCGGGAGAGAGACGGCTTCCTACAGGAGGCGGGCGGGGGCGTCAAGCGGGCGAACGTTTACGCCTCCGGCGCGAAAAGCTATGAACGCGCATGACCTCGACCATACTTCTCGACCTCGACGGCACGCTGATCGATTCCGAGCCCGGCATCATCGCCAGCTGCGAGGCGACTCTGCGCGCCCTTGGCCATCCCGCCGGCGCCCAGGACATCAAAGCCTATATCGGCCCGCCGCTCGAAGAGATGATCACGAGCCTGCTCGGCGCGCGCGGCGACGACCGCGTCGCCGAGGGCGTGGCGGCCTATCGCGCCTATTACGGCGAGACCGGCCTTTACGACTGCGCCCCCTATCCCGGCATCGCCGAGGCCGTGCAAGCGCTGGCGGAGACGGGCGCGCGGCTGTTCGTCGCCACGTCCAAGCGTCAGGCATTCGCCCGACGCATCCTGGATCACCTCGAACTCGCCCGGTTTTTCCAAACGGTTTACGGCTCCGTTCCCGGCGGCGCCCTCGACGAAAAACCGCAGCTTCTCGCTCATATTATCGCCGAGCAGGCGATCGACCCCGCGCGGGCGGTGATGGTGGGGGATCGCCGCTATGACATTTTTGGCGCCCGCGCGAATGGAATGAGGAGCGTCGGCGTTTTGTGGGGTTTTGGCTCCCGCGAGGAGCTGGAGGCCGCCGGCGCCGATGCTCTGGCGGAACAGTCCTCGGATCTGGCGGGCGCCGTCGCGGTCGTGCTGAAAGGATAAGGCATGGAAGAGATTTCAGGGGGATGCCTGTGTGGCGCGGTGCGCTATCGGCTGAAGGCGTTGCCGCCCAAAATCTCCGTCTGCCATTGCACCCATTGCCAAAAAAGCTCCGGCTCCGCCTTTTCCGTCAATCTGCTGACGCCCGAGGCGGACATCGAATTGTCAGGCGACATGGCGGTCTATGAGGACCGCGGCGACAGCGGCAATATTTTGAAGCGCTATTTCTGTCCACGCTGCGGCTCGCCGATGGGCAGCCACAATCTCCTGCGTCCCGGCATGTTCATCCTGCGCGCCGGCACGCTCGACGACACCAGGGTTTTGCAGCGGGTGGCGCTGCAATGCTGGACCCGCTCGCGCCAGCCCTGGGTCAAGCTGACCTGCGACGCGCCGGAGTTTTCGCAAGCGCCGAAAATCTGAATCCTTGGCCGCGGCAAAGGATTCGCGCTAAAGCGGGGCATGATCGCCGCTTCGATTCGCGCGAAAATTCTGGTGTTCGATTCCGGCCTCGGCGGGCTCACGGTGTTGCGCGCCCTGATGAAACAGCGGCCGGACGCCGATTTCGTCTATGCCGCCGACGATCTCGGCTTTCCCTACGGCCCGCGCCCCGAAAGCGAGGTGGTGGCGCTGGTGATGAACGCCATGGCTGCGCTGATCGGCTCGGAACAGCCGGATTGCGTGGTCATCGCCTGCAACACGGCGTCCACCCTGGTTCTGCCGCACCTGCGGGCGAAATGGTCCATTCCCTTCGTCGGCACGGTGCCCGCGATAAAACCGGCGGCGGAATTTTCCGCGACCCGGATGATCTCGATTCTGGCGACGCCGGGGACAGTGTCGCGCGACTACACCCGCGATCTCGTCGAAAAATTTGCCGGCCATTGCGACGTCGCCCTGGTGGGCGCGCGCAAACTCGCCAGCCTCGCCGAGGCTTTTGTGCAAGGCGAACAGCTCGACGAGGCCGAGGTGGCGGCGGAGATCGCGCCCTGCTTCGTCGTCAGCGGCGAGCGGCGCACCGATTGCGTGGTGCTGGCCTGCACCCATTATCCCTTGCTGAAGGAACAATTTGTGCGCCTGGCGCCCTGGCCGGTGCATTGGATCGATCCCGCGCCGGCGATCGCCCGCCGCGCCGACCATGTCTTGCGCGACAGGCGCGCCGAAGGGCAGGGCGGCTTCTCTTTCCGCTATACCAGCGGCGCCAAGCCGGACGAAAAGCTGCGGGCGGCGCTGCAAAAAATCCTGCCGGCGCGCGCCATGGCGGAAAAAGCTACAGCCCAGCCGTGAGCAGCCGCCCGGCTTTGAGATAACGCGAGGGATCGACGGCCGCGCCGTCGACGCGCACCTCATAATGCAGATGCGGGCCGGTAGAGCGTCCGGTGGAGCCGATGCGGCCGATGATCGCGCCCGCCTCGACCCACTCGCCCTCGCTCACGTCGATCTGCGAGAGATGGCCGTAACGGGTGGCGAGTCCGGCGCCGTGATCGACCTCGACCATATTGCCGTAGCCGCCGGAGCTTTCGGCGGCCGTGACGCGGCCGCTCGCCGTGGCGCGCACGGGTTCGCCATAGGGGGCGCGCAAATCCATGCCGGAGTGCAGCGCCGGGCGGCCCAGGAACGGGTCGGTGCGATAGCCGAAGGTTGAGGTGACGTCGAGCGGGCCGGGCAGCGGCTGGCGCAGCGGCGCGAAGGGCAGGGCGCGGCGCAAGCCGTCCATCAGCGTCACGGCCCGGTTGACGTCGCCATAGGCGCGCTCGAAGGCGCGCTCCGTCGTGACGTAGGAGTTGCCGAAGGCGTCGGCTCTTGATGCGGGCTCGAAGGGACCGCCCACGGCCTCGCCGCCTTTGGCCGGCTTGACCGAGGCCGCATGGCGCAGCAGCCGCTCGACGGGCAGGCCGGCTTCCGTGAAGGCCTGCCGCAGGTTTTCCGCGCGCGCCGTGGCGGGACCGCGCAATTGCTCGAGCGCGGCGGCCTGCCGGCGCTCGATGCGCTCGACATTGCCGGCGAGGGCGCGCAGGCGATCCTGCGGCGACAGCGCGTCGCTCGCGTCGGAGACGTCCTCGGGAACGGGCGCCGGGTCCCCGCCGCGGCGCAGGTCAAAACCTTCTGGCGCGGGTTTTGTCGGCGCCGGCTGTGGCTCGAGGGAGCGCGCCGGCGCGGCATAAGCGGGCGCGGCATAGGCGGGCGCGGGAGGCGTCGCGGCGCGGGCGGCGGAAGGGGCGATGCGGTCGATGGCGCTGACGCCGTCGCCGCCGGGCGCGATTTTCGCGGCAAGGGCGCTGACCAGGGCGGAGCGCGATTCCAGCCGCGCCTGGCGCACCGCGAGTTCGGCCACCTTGCCTTCGACCGTGTCCTGATTGGCGAGCTGGCGCGTCGCCATCTGGTCGACCTGGTCGCGCAGCGCGGCGATGCGGTCCTCATAGGCGAATTGCATCTGCGCCTGGCGCCGCATCAGCGCGGTCAGCATGTCGTCGCGGAAGACGAGATAGAGCGCGGCGCCGAGCAGCGCGGCGCAGAGCATCGGGACGATGCCGAACAGGAGATAGGCCCAATGCGGCGCGAGGGTGAAATCGCGGCGAAACGTGCGAAAGGCGAGGCTGATGGCGAAAAGATGCGGATCGTGGGCCGTGGGAGCTTTACGCATGGATACCCGTCTCCTCCGGTCTGTCGCCGGATATGGTTTAGGGAGTCTATGCGGACGTGGTTAAGGATTGGAAAATGCCGGTGTGCCCGCGCGTTGCGCTGATGTCACCGTGACAGGCCCAGAGGATCGGAAAAGCCGACGCCATAGAGACCCCAAGCGAGCGGACCGAGCGTCCAGCCGGGGGCGCAGCCGACGAAGGCGCAGGCGGGATCGTCGAAATCGGGCGTCGCGACATGGAGCGGCCAGAACAACTCGCCGACCACGGCCTCGCCGCTCGCCGACGACGCGCGGGCGTGGCGGCGCTTGTGATGGCGCGTGTGACGCGCCAGTTCGATCGGCGTGGCCTGAACATGCGGCGTGGCGATGAACAGCGGCAGGGCGTCCGCCGGACCCGACGCCAGAACCGCCGCGGCGAGGAGGAGGGCCGCCCGCCTCATCGGGACCGCCGGCCGAAATTGGCCCGCATGGCGTCGAATTTCGCCCTCTGCTCGGGATTGAGGCTGTTATAGAAATCGAGCAGTTTCGGGCTGGCGGCGTTGAGCGCGTCGAGCTGGGCCTGGGCCATGGCCTTGCGGAAGTCGAGCGCGCCCTGCAGCGCGCCCAGATCGGGTTTTCGCTCGCACAGGCTGGAGCGCGCATCGGCGACCGCCTTGGCTTGCGCGTCGCGATAGTCCCTCAACTTGGCTTTCTGATCGTCGCCGAGCAGCAGCGCCGTCCCCAGCGTGCTCAAAATATTCTGGTCGCGGGCGTCGGCGTCGGGCTCGGGGGAGGCCGCGCAGATCCTGTCGAGGGCGGCGCTGTCGCGATCGGGGTCAGTCTGGGCGGCGAGCGCGGCGGGCGCCAGCAGCAGAAGCAAGGCGCTGGTCCGGATCGTCCTCATTCCCCACCCCTTTTTGCGCCAACGCAAGTTTCCGCGGCTTGTTCCGCGTCGCGGCTACGACTCACGGAGGAGGGCGCAAGATTTCATTTGCATGACGTGTCAATGAAGCGTTACAGGACTGAAAGTTGGGAGACGTTGGTGATGCAGTCCTACAAGCCCGGCAAGGCCGCGTTCATTTTCATCTTCATCACGGCCGCGCTCGATGTGCTCGCTCTTGGCATTATTGTCCCGGTCCTGCCGAAACTGATCGTTTCTTTCCGGGATGGCGACTTTTCCGCGGCCTCGCGCTGGGTCGGCTATTTTGGCATCGCCTGGGCGATGGCGCAGTTCATGTGCCAGCCGGTGCTGGGCGCCCTGTCCGACCGCTTCGGCCGCCGTCCGGTGGTCCTGCTCTCCAATATCGGCCTCGGCGTCGATTATCTGGTGATGGCGCTGGCCCCGAGCCTGACCTGGCTGTTCATCGGCCGCCTCGCCTCCGGCGCCGCCGCCGCCAGTTTCTCCACCGCGCAAGCCTATATCGCCGACATCACCCCGGCGGATAAACGCGCGGCCAAATTCGGCCTGCTCGGCGCGGTGTTCGGCGTCGGTTTTACCATTGGCCCGGCGCTCGGCGGCTGGCTTGGCGGCATCGACCTGCGACTGCCGTTCTGGGCTGCGGCGGGTTTCAGCCTGGCGAACGCCGTCTATGGCTATTTCGTTCTGCCGGAATCGCTAGCCCCGGAAAACCGCACGAAGAAATTCGTCTGGCGCAGCGCCAGCGTGTTCGGCGCCCTCAAATTCATCCGCCGCGATTCCGCGCTGGCGGCGATCGTCCTCGCGATCTTCCTGTCGCTGCTGGCGCATGAATCGCTGCCGAGCCTGTTCGTGCTCTACACCGACTACCGCTATCACTGGACCCCGACCGAGACCGGCCTCGCGCTCGCTGGCGTCGGCATTTTCCAGACCCTCGTCGCCGGCGGCCTGGTGCGTCATGCGGTGAAGCGGTTCGGCGAAACCCCCTCGGCGGTCGCCGGCCTGGTGTTCGGCGTCCTCGGCTTCGTCGGCTTCGCCGTCGCGCCGGTCGGCTGGGCCTTCCTCGCCGCGATCCCGCTGATCGCTTTGTGGAGCCTCGCGGCGCCGGCCATGCAGTCCATGGCCACCCGCTTTGTCGGCGTCTCCGAGCAGGGCGCGCTGCAAGGCGCGGTGTCGAGCCTGCGCGGGGTGTCTGGCATGATCGGCCCGATCACCTTCACCCAATTGCTCGCCTTTGAAATCTCCAAGGGCCATATGCCCGGCATGGCCTATGGCCTGTCCGCCCTGCTGTGCTCGTTCAGCTTCCTGGTGGTCGTGGCCTTGGCGCGGCGCGGCGTCATGAAGGATGTGACGGCGGCGGCTCCGTAAATTTTGGCGCCCCTGGCGGCGCGGACGTCGCAAAACAAATCAAGCGCGTCCATATTAGCGCAACGCGAGACGGATCGCGTCCATTCTGGGGTATTGGCATGAACAAGTTTTTCGCCGCCGCGCTCGCCCTGTCTCTCGCGGCGCCTTTCGGTTTGGCCACGCAGGCGCAGGCCAAGGGCTGCATCCGCGGCGCGATCGCCGGCGGCGTCGCCGGCCACGCGGTCAAGCACACTTGGTCGGGCGCGCTCGCCGGCTGCCTCGCGGCGCGGCATTATTACAAGCAGAAGCGTCTGCAGCAGCAACAGCAGCAGGGCGGCTATCGTCCCGGCTACAACCCGCCCGGCTATAATCAGCCCGCCCCGTCTCCTTACCGCTAAACCCCAGGTTGTATTTGCTGCGCCCTGTTGCAGAAATGTGATTGTGGCGCGGGGCGCGTCTCACTATGGTTAACCATCTGCTTCCGGGATCACTCCGGAACGGATGGGGGAATGGTGGCGATGCGGATTCGCGACGCGTGTCTCGCGGCAGTCTGTCTGCTGGCGATGACCTCCGCCTCCCTTGCCGGAGACCCCACCCTGCTCGGCTTCGGCCTCGGCTTTTTCGACGAAACCTTTCTCGATCCGCGCATCGCCTTCTTCAAGGTCGACTACAACCGTCCGCATTATCCGGCGACGGACATGCGTCTGGAAGTTCATGGCGGCTATAATTTCCTGCCGACGCCGGACATTTATGGTCGCCTGCATCCGACCGCCGGCGTGGAGGTCACCTCATCTGGCGGAACCTGGATCGGCGCCGGCATCGCCTATGA
This sequence comes from Rhodoblastus acidophilus, assembly GCF_025961575.1. Taxonomy (GTDB): domain Bacteria; phylum Pseudomonadota; class Alphaproteobacteria; order Rhizobiales; family Beijerinckiaceae; genus Rhodoblastus; species Rhodoblastus acidophilus_C. The sequence continues at coordinate 73,740 of NZ_JAOQNX010000003.1, forward strand.
CGTGAATGTCGGCCCGCTCCATGTCACGCCGAAATTCGAGCCCGGCCTGTTCATGCCCGGCGACGGCAAAAGGCTGAATTATCCGCTCGAATTCCGCACCCAGCTCGAACTGTCCTATGAATTTGCCGACCGTTCGCGCTTCGGCGTGGCCATCAGCCACCTGTCCAATGCGCAACTGGCGGAAAAAGTTTACAACAAGCCCAATCCAGGCGCCGACATCATCTCGATCTACTACCGTTTCCCGCTGGAGGCCTGGTTCCCGGGCTGAGAGGCGAACCGATTCAGTAGCCCTCACCCTGAGGAAGCCGCGAAGCGGCTGTCTCGAAGGGCGGGGGCGGGTCACGACCGCCCCCAATGCGGCTTTTTCATTGCAAAGTCGCGGGCAGGCCGAGCGTGCGGCCGGGATAGCCGGCCGCGTCAAAATAACGCGTCGGTCCCACCTGCTGAAAACTCAGAATTGTGACGTGGCCCAGCGCGTCGGGCGTTGAAGACACGGCGCCGCGTGTAAAATCGGGCTCGGCGCCATTGGGCATGGCCTCGGTCAGAACCCGGCCGACGAGTCCGCCCTTGTGGCGAATGTCGAGATCGAGCAGCCGGGCGATGGTCATGCCGATATCCGCATTGCTGGCCGGGGCGAGGTCCACATGGGCGCTGCGGAAACTCGGGCCGGCGGCGGCCATGACATTGCGCGTGTCCGCCCGCGAGAACGAGCCGTGCATGCCCTGGCCCTGGCGCAGGCTGGTGTCGGCCACCTGGACGCCGCAGGCGGTGGGGTCGTCGCATCCGGTGGAAAAGCTGCGGAAATTGACGACCAGCGCCGGGACGGGGGTGACGGCCGCGCCCTTCAGGCCGATTTCGGAAAATTTTAACGCGCCCGGCACGGGCCCGAGATCGTCGCTGGCGAAAATGCCGCTGACATAGTCCTGCGCCGACAGGATTAGCGCGATTTTCCGCGCCAGCGCATTGGCGGCGGCGGGGTCCTTCGCTTTGGGGAGATAGATCAGGTCCGAGCCGCCATTGCCGGCGACCACGATTTCGGGGTCCGCGGGATCGTCGCCGAGCAGGCCATTGCCGCGGCTGGGCGTCGCGCCCGGCTTGACCGGCGCGTTGCCCTTGTCCGGGTCGAAGATCGGCAGCGCCAGGGCGTGGGCGAGGTCGAGCGCGACAAAGCCGGGCGTCAATTGCCCGGCGGCGACCTTGTCAAAACTCTGCGTCGCCGCCCAACTGGTCGCGCTTTCCTTGGAAATGGTGGAAAAGCCGTGGTCGGAGGTGACGATCACATCGGTGTCGGCGTCGAGACCCTGCGTCTTCAAGGCGGCGAGCAGGGCGGCGAAATTGTCGTCGGCGTTGCGGATCGCGGCCAGCGAGGTCGGGCCGTTGATGCCGGGAACGAGCTTTTCCAGCGAATCCGTCTGGGCGTGCTGGGTGCCGTCGGGGTCGCGCGACCAGAACACCATGACAAACGTCTGGCCGCGCTGCTTGAACCAGGGCAGCACGACCTCGGTCGCGGCGCGGACGAAATCGGCCTGCTGCGCGACATTGGGCATGGCGCGCGGCTTTGCGACCCCGAGGCCCTTTTCCTCCAGCTTCTTCTGGATTTCGGCGGGCAGGGCGACGCCGGCGTCCTCGTCCGGGCCTGAATGCCCGGTGCTGTCGTCGATGACGATGGTCTGACCGTCGCGGGCCAAATGGTCCTGGATCAGCGTCGGCCCGAGCTTGCCGATGGCGGCGGTCGCAAAACCTTTTTGGCGGGCGGCCTGGAGGATGGTTTCCTCATTCAGGTAATTCCCGTCAAAATTGGCGTCGACATCGCCCAGCACCCGGTCCGATTCCAGGAACGGGGTGACGGTCGGCCCGAAATTGGGCAGGAAAATCGGCTTGCCGACAAAGATCGTATTGGAGAAATCGCCGTGATCGCCGGCGAAATGGCCGGTGGCGAGCGCGGCGGCATTGGCGGTGGTGAAAGTGGGAAACAGCGAATGGCTGTTGGCGAACCGAACCCCGCGCGCAGAAAACGCCGCCAGCGTCGGCGCGGTCTTTTCGTTGACCACGCCGGGCCGCAGGCCATCGGCGACAAACAGCAGCACATTGGGTTGCGCGCTCGCGGGCAGGGCGTAGAGCGCAAGAAGGCAAAGAAATCGGCGCATGAGGGTCTCCACGCGCCGAGTCTATCCGCTTGAGCGTGACAGATTCACGTCATTTCTTGAACGTGGACAGTTCTTTCTGGCTGTAATTCGACAAGTGGCCCTCGGCGGCGGCCTTGGCGCGCCACAACCGGCGATTCTTCTCCATTTTCATGTCGGGCGCCACCCAGGAGGGCAGGCGCTCCATCTTGTCGCTGCCGCAAGCCGGGCAAATCGCGGCTTCATCGGACCGCATCAGCAGTTCGGTCTCGGCGTCGCAGGCGGAGCAGTGAAAGGAATAGAGCGGCATTGGTGTCCTCGGTTTTTGCCAGAGCGTATGCCTAAAGAATAAGCAAAATCCGGGCCAGAGCCCTTTGGCGCTCCCGCGACGGAAAAGTCCGCCGTCGCGAAGAAAGCGCGGGCGAAGAAGGCGCCGTTTTGTTATAGGCGCGCAATCTTTCCGCGTCATGGCCGGACTTGTCCCGGCCATCCCGCCGGGCCGCCGCGCAAGCTGATGGGCGTGGATGCCCGCGACGAGCGCGGGCATGACGGCCCTGGAGATAGAGGAATTCTTATGACCGCCCCGAAAAGACTCTTCATCGATGGCGAAGCCGGAACCACCGGTTTGCAAATTCGCGAGCGGCTGGAAGGGCGCGCCGATGTGACGCTGGCGTCGATCTCGGCCGAAGATCGCAAGAATCCCGCCGCCAAGGCCGAAATTTTCAAGAACGTCGATCTTGTCGTGCTCTGTCTGCCCGACGATGCGGCCAAGGAAAGCGTGGCGCTCGCCGACAGTCTGGGCGACAAGGCGCCGAAAATCCTCGACGCGTCCACGGCGCATCGGGTCGCGCCGGGCTGGACCTATGGTTTTGCGGAACTCTGCGCCGGCCAGGCGGACGCGATCCGCGCGGCGAAACGGGTGGGCAATCCCGGCTGCTACGCCACCGGCGCTATCGCCATGCTGCGGCCCCTGATCGACGCCGGCCTGCTGGCGGCGGATGCGACCTACGCCATCAATGCGGTCTCCGGCTATTCCGGCGGCGGCAAGGCGATGATCGCGGCCTATGAATCCGGAGAGGCCGCGCCGTTCGAGCTTTATGCGCTCGGGCTGGAGCACAAGCATATTCCCGAGATCATGGCCTATAGCCGACTGTCGGCGCGGCCGCTGTTCGCGCCCTCGGTGGGCAATTTCCGTCAGGGCATGCTGGTCAGCCTGCCGCTGGCGCTGGATGCGCTGCCGGGCAAGCCTGATGCCGCCGCCCTCGAAGCGGCGCTGCAAAAGCATTATGCCGGAGCGACATATGTGCGGGTGATGGCGCCGGAGCTCGGCGGAAAGCTCGAGCCGCAGGCGCTGAACAACACCAATGATCTGGAAATCCGGGTCTATGCCAACGAGACCCATCGCCATGCCGTGGTGATTGCAAAACTCGACAATCTCGGCAAGGGCGCGTCCGGCGCCGCCGTGCAGAACCTGGAGCTGATGCTCGGGCTGTAAAAAAGAAAGAGCCCCCGCGAAGGACGCGGGGGCTCAACAAAAGTGTCAGGCGCGGGCCTGGGCGGGGATGACGTTGTGCAGCGTATCCTCGCCCTCGAAGAAACGGCGGATGCCGCGCGCCGCCTGGCGGATGCGCTGCTCATTCTCGACCAGCGCAAGGCGCACGTAATCGTCGCCATGCTCGCCGAAACCGACGCCGGGCGCGACCGCCACATCGGCCTTTTCAATCAGAAGTTTCGAGAACTCCAGGCTGCCGAGCGGCTTGAATTTGTCCGGCACCGGCACCCAGGCGAACATTGAGGCGGAGGGCGCGGGAATGTGCCAGCCGGCCTGAGCAAAGCTTTCGACCATCACGTCGCGGCGCTTTTTATAGACCGCGCGCATTTCCTTGATGCAATCGTCGGGACCATTGAGCGCGGCGGTTGCCGCCACCTGGATCGGCGTGAACGCGCCATAATCCAGATAGGATTTTACTCGCCCGAGCGCGCTGAGCAGGCGCTCGTTGCCGACGGCGAAACCGACGCGCCAGCCCGCCATCGAAAACGTCTTCGACATGGAGGAGAATTCGACGCAAATGTCTTTTGCGCCCGGCACTTGCAGGACCGAGGGCGGCGGATCGTCGTCGAAATAGACCTCGGCATAGGCGATGTCCGAGAGAATGTAGATGTCGTGCTTTTTGGCGAAGGTGACGAGGTCGCGATAGAAATCGAGCGACGCCACCATGGCCGTCGGATTGGACGGATAGCACACGACAAGCGCGATCGGTTTGGGGATGGAGTGCTGGATGGCGCGCTCGGCGGCCCTGAAATAGTTCTCGTCGGGCTCGATCGGCACCGAGCGGATCACGCCGCCCGCCATGAGAAAACCGAAGGCGTGAATGGGATAGGAGGGATTCGGCGCGAGCACGACATCGCCAGGCGCGGTGATGGCCTGCGCCATATTCGCAAAACCTTCCTTGGAGCCGAGCGTGGCGACAATCTCGGTGTCGGGATTGAGCTTCACGCCAAAGCGGCGCTCATAATAGCCGGCTTGCGCGCGGCGCAGGCCGGCGATGCCCTTGGAGGCGGAATAGCGGTCGGTGCGCGGCTTGCCGGCGGTCTCCACCAGCTTGTCGACAACATGTTTGGGGGCGGGCAGGTCGGGGTTGCCCATGCCGAGGTCGATGATGTCGGCGCCGGCGGCGCGGGCTTTGGCCTTGAGACGATTGACCTGTTCGAACACATAGGGCGGCAGGCGCCGCACGCGATAAAAATCGCTCATCAATCTCGTCCTTATGCTTTGCCCGGCCCGGTAGGAAATCTGTCTTCGGGACCGCGGGACATGCTGTTAGCACCCGGATTGACCGGTGTCAGGCGCTTTTTGGCCCGGATCGCGTCAGAATTTGTCGTCAACGCTCGGCGGCTTGGGCGCGGGCGCCAATGTCTCGACGGATTCGGATTGCAGCTTTTTCAGCCGCGCTTGCGCCTTGGTCTTGGCGGCGACCAGATCGGCGTCGTCGGCGGCGGCCTGCGCAGGCGTCTTGACCGGGATGCGCTTCTTTTCCGGACCGAGGAAGGGGACGAAATCCATTTTCTCCTCGTCCGGACGGCTTTCGCGGATGAAATCGGGACGGTCGCCGGTCGGCGCGGTCAGGCCGATGGCGTTGGTGACCGCGCGCAGCGGATTGGTCTCCTCGGCCTTGACGGAAACCGAGCCGAGCGCCAGCAGCGCGGCCAGAATCGCGGCGGTTCCGGAGGGGCGGCGCAATAGCCGTGAAGAAGCGAAAAAATCCGGCATGGGACCTTGGTTTTCTCTACGTGCGGTATAACCTAATCCAGGTGGGCGTTCGCCCATCGGATCATTGCTTAAGCAGTCAAATAAAGTCTTATTATGTCTGAAACGGGACGGCGGCTGAAAAGAACCGACAAGAGCCCGGCAACAGGTGAGGGAGCCCCCATGAACGTCAGTCCGGGGAAACAATTCGGTTCTGCCGCCAAACGGAAAAGCGCCAAGAAACCGGTAAACGGCGTCGACACTGCGGATGCGGCCAAGGGCGATCAGGCGGAAAAAAAGCCCGTGACCGCGCGCAAGGCGGCCACGCGGGCCAAGACCGCGGCGCAAGCCAAAACCGCTGAGCAAGCCAAGACCGCTGAGCAAGCCAAGACCGTCGAGCCGCCCAAGGCGGTCGAGGCTAAACCCGTAGAAACCGCAAGACAACCGCCCAACAGCCCGCCCGTCGTCGACAAGGGGGCGAAGCCGGCGGAAGGCGCGGCGAAACCGGAATCCTCGGGACCCGCGATTCCCGATTTCGAGCGCATGGCCGGCAATTTCGCCCGGGCCGTGGAGCATGGCGGCCTGGCGCTCGCCGCCATGGTCAAGCCCGTAGAGGAAGGCAAGGTCAAGACCGCCTTCGCCGACGATGTCGCCGATGCGGTGAAGACCTTCGGCCATGTCGCGGAATATTGGCTGTCCGATCCCCTGCGCACCATCGAGGCGCAAACCAGCCTGTCCACGAGCTTCCTCGACCTGTGGACCAATACTTTGCGCCGCATGGCCGGCGAGGAGACCCAGCCGCTCATCCCCGTCGACCCCCGCGACAAAAGGTTTGCCTCGCCCGACTGGCAGATGCATCCGATCTTCGACTTCATGCGCCAGGCCTATACGATTTCCGCGTCCTGGGCCGAGCACATGGTCGAGGACGCCGAACTCGACAAGCGCACCCGCGACAAGGCGGCGTTTTACGTCCGCCAGATCGCCGCGGCGCTGGCGCCGTCGAATTTCCTGCTCACCAACCCGGAAGTGCTGCACACCACCTGGAAGGCCGAGGGCGAAAATCTCGCGCGCGGCATGAAAATGCTGGCGGAGGATATTGCGGCGGGCGAAGGCGCCTTGCGCATCCGCCAGACCTCGGGCGGCAATTTCAAGCTCGGCGTCAATCTCGCCACCACGCCCGGCAAGGTCATCTTCCGCAACGACCTGTTTGAACTGCTCCAATACGCGCCGACCACGGAAGAGGTCTACAAGCGCCCGCTGCTGATCATCCCGCCCTGGATCAACAAGTTCTATATCCTCGACCTCAATCAGGACAAGAGTTTCATCCGCTGGGCTGTGTCGCAGGGCCTCACCGTATTCTGCATCTCCTGGGTCAATCCGGATGCGCGCCACGCCGACAAGGATTTTTATTCCTACATGACCGAGGGCGTGTTCGAGGCGCTCAATCAGATCGAGACCATCACCGGCGAGAAAAAGGTGACGGCGATCGGCTATTGCGTCGGCGGCACGCTGACCGCGGCGAGCCTCGCCTATATGGCGGCGAAAGGCGACGACCGCATCGCTTCGGCGACCCTGTTCACCACCCAGGTCGATTTCACCGACGCCGGCGATCTCAAAGTGTTCGCCTCCGAGGACAGGATCAAGAACATCGAGGCCGAGATGGAGATGGCCGGCTATCTCGAGGGCCGGTCGATGGCCAACGCCTTCAACATGCTGCGCCCGAACGACATGATCTGGTCCTATGTCGTCAACAATTACCTCAAGGGCATCGAGCCCATGGCCTTCGACCTGCTGACGTGGAACAGCGATTCCACCCGCATGCCCAAGGCCAACCATTCCTATTACTTGCGCAATTGCTATCTCGAAAACCGAATGGGCCGCGGCGAGATGGTTTTGGGCGATGTGACCCTCGACTTCAGCAAGGTCAAGATCCCGATCTACAATCTCGCCACCAAGGAAGACCATATCGCTCCGGCGAAATCGGTGTTTACGGGCGCAAAACTGTTCGGCGGGCCGATGCGCTACGTGCTCGGCGGCTCCGGCCATATCGCCGGCGTGATCAATCCGCCCGGCCCCAAGCCGAAATACCAGTATTGGACCGGCCCCAAGCCCGAAGGCGCCTTCAACGATTGGGTGGCCAAGGCGGAGGTTCATCCCGGCTCCTGGTGGCCGGACTGGGCGCAATGGGTCACCGCGCAGGCGCCGCAAAAGGTCCCAGCGCGGCAGCCCGGCAGCGGCAAGGTCAAGATTCTCGGCGACGCGCCCGGCGATTATGTGCGGGTGAAGGCGTAAGCGGCCGCCCCGTCCGGCGCTTCAATTTGGCGCCGGACGCCTGATTTAGAATTTTTCTAAAATCGCCGGATTTGCTTCAATGCGGATCGGCCTCCCCTTTAGTGTCGGTTTATCAGGCTGTTGGGGCCACTGACTGGGGGATGCGGATGTTCGGTTCGGAATGGGATGCGCGCAATGGCTTGGCGAAAGGGATGGGCGCGTTCGCGGCCGGCGTCGCCATGCTCGCCTGCGCGCCGGCGCAAGCCGACACGCCCGCTTGGCGCACGGGCGTCCTTGGCGCGGCGCTGGGCGGCGTGACCGAGCACGAACATGTCGACACCGAGCACATTTTTGGCTTCACCATGGGCTCGGACATTGGCGAGAAGGGCGAAATCGAATTCGAGAACGAGAATGTCGGCGTGTTCGGCAAACGCGCGGGAATTTACAACACGCTGGGGTCGCTCAATCTGCTGAAGTTCACGCTGACCGACAATTTCCGTGTCGCGCCCGGCCTGTCCTTCGGCGGCAACGTCATCCGCAACGTTCCCGGTTACGACAACCGCAGCGCGGCGGCCTTCCAGGGCGCCGTACTGGAGATGCGCTACAAGCTGCTCGACCGCGAGACCATGCCGTTCGGCCTGACGCTGCACGCCCAACCCGGCTGGAGCCCGATCGACGAGGCGACCGGCGCGCAGGCCCAGGGCTATGGCAGCGAATTTGCGCTGCTGGCCGACAAGGAGCTGGTCAAGGACCGGCTCTGGGGCGCCTTCAATCTCTGGTATGGCCTTGGCGCGTCGAACGACGTCGGCGCCAATGCATGGTCGCGCGATTCCAGTCTGGAGCTTCACGGCGCCTTGTCGACGCGTGTCGGCGCCGCGCTCGTCATGGGCGGCGAAATGCGTTACCTGCGCGCCTATGACGGCCTCGGGCTGAACCGCTTTTCCGGCGAGGCGCTCTATATCGGCCCGACCTTCTCGATGCATGTCACCAAGCACGTCGGCTTGTCCGGGACGGTCAACGTTCAGGTGGCCGGCGACGCCGTCGGCGACCCGCGCGCGCTCGACCTCGACAATTTTGAGCGCGTTCAAAGCATGCTGAGGTTCAACATGCTGTTCTGACGACTCCTCTGCGTCACTGGCGCCTCCCTTGCGGCAACCCGTGCAAACCTTAATCGTCGTTCGTATTTGGAACGCATGGGCAGGCGGGGAGCCGCAAAATGAAACAGATCGCCCTTTTTCTGACGACATCGCTCGCGCTGGCCTTTCCCGCCTTTGCACAGCGCGCGCATGGTCCGGTCACTGGTCCTGTCGCGCGTGGGCCGATCATGAACCGTCCGTTGGCGCCGGCGCATCGTCCCGGTCCGCCCCTCGCCCAACACCCGCCCGGCTTCGACCACCATCATCATCGTCCCGGCTGGGTTAATTATGGCGGGGGCTGGCCGGTGTTCATGGCCCCGCCCGGCGTCGCGCCGGAGCCGGGCGGCGAGATCGTCACCCACGAGTTCATCGACCCGCGCCTCTACGGGCCGCGTCCGCCCAGCATCGAAATCCTCACGGACAAGCCGGTGGTGTTCCGCGAGCCGCCGCACATCATTCAGCTCAGGCGCGGCAAACAGCGCCATCCCATCCTCGTGGTGCGCCGCGGCGCAGTGTCGCGGGAGTAACGTCAACAGCCTCGCGCAAGCGGGGGCGAAGACATTGCGGCGTTTGCTGTTTTGGAGTTTGCCGCAATGCCCAGCGATGCCGCGCGCCCGCGCCTTTCGCTTTCAATCACCCAGATGGTGCTCGCCCTCGCGCTCGCGGCGCTGGTCACCATGGCCCTCGGCACCGCCGTCGCCTTCACCAATTTCTACAATGAAACGCTCGAACATCGCCGCGCCGAATTGCGCGCCGAGGTCGAGATGGCCACGCAGATCCTCAAGCTGAGCGTGAACGAGGCCGGCGGCGACCAGCAAGCGGCGATCCGCGCCGGGCTCGAGCGCCTGCGCCCGCTCCGCTTCGGCCAGTCCGGCTATATCTACGCCCTTTCGCTTGACGGCGTCGGTTTGCTGACCCCGGTCACCCCGCAGCTCGAGGGCAAGGATCTCAAGGAGATGACCGACCCCAACGGCGGCCATCCCTTCCAGATCCTGACCGATTTCGCGCGGACGCGCGGCGAGGGGTTCACGACCTACAACTGGAAGAAACCCGGCAAGGAGGCGCCGGTCGAAAAGCTCGCCTATGTCAAATCCATCCCCGAATTCGGCCTGATGCTCGGCAGCGGCGTCTATCTCGACGACATCATCGCGCAATTGCTGGCCATGGCCGGGCGCGTCGCGCTTTGGGTGACGCCGCTGGTGCTGCTGTTCATCGCCACCGCCTGGGGCGTCGGCCGCTTCATCGCCGGACGGATGACGCGTACGACCGCCGTTCTGCGCGAAATGGCGCAGGGCCAGTATGACGCGGTTCTGCCCGGGCTCGACCGGTCCGATGAAATGGGCGCCATGGCGCGCGAGGTCGACGCCTTCCGCCGCAATCTTAACGAAGCCAACCAGGCGGCGAGCGCGCAGCGGGCGCAGGCGCGGCGCGAGGCCGCCCAGGCGCGCTCCAACGACATGCGCGCCCTCGCCGAACGATTTGAGGCCGCCGTGGGCGGCGTGGTCACAGCCGTCGCCGGCGCCGCCAACCAGTTGGAGACCGCCGCCCGTTCGCTGGCCGAGGAGGCCGGCCACACCGGCGAACGCGCGGACTCCGGCGCCCATGCCGCGGAGACCGCGGCGGCCAACATCCGTTCGCTCGCGGCGGCGGCCGAGCAATTGGCGCATTCCGTGGACGAAATCGGCGGTCAGGCCGGCCGGTCGCAAGACTTGTCCTCCCATGCGGAGCGCGAGGCCGACAAGACCCATGGGCGCATGGAGGAGCTTGGCGGCGCCATTCAGCACATTGGCGGCATTGTCGAGCTGATCACCGGCATCGCCCAGCAGACCAATATGTTGGCCTTGAACGCCACCATCGAGGCGGCGCGCGCCGGCGAAATGGGCCGGGGTTTTGCGGTTGTGGCGCAGGAGGTGAAGACGCTCGCGGAGCAGACCACCCGCGCCACGGCGGAAATTTCTGACCAGATCGGCAATGTCCAGCGCGCCTCCCAGGAGGCGGCGGGCGGCATTGGCGCCATGACCGAAGCCACCCACGAGGTCAATGCGATCGCCTCGGCCATCGCCGTATCGGTCGGCGCGCAAGGCGACGCGACCCGCGAAATCGCCGAGAACGTGCATCACACCGCCGCTCGAACAGCCGAATTGACCCATGTGATGGAAGAGGTGCGCGCGGCCTCGCGGCAATCGGGCCAGTCGGCCGAAAGAATGCTGGAGGCGGTGATGGACCTGTCGCGGCAGACGCGGAGTTTGCGCGAGGAATGCGATGCGTTCTTGGCGCAGGTGAAGGCGGTGTAAGCGGAGTCTTGCGCCGCGCCCGCGCGCCGTGAGAGCATGCGAGAGCGCGGCTCGGTGAACTGCCGTTCACCGAGCGCGCGCTCTTTCTCTGTTTTTACGCATTTTCTTCACGCGAACCGGCATCCACTTCGCTTGAAAATGCTTTAGCGGAGGTTTGCATGCTCTCAGCGGTGCGTGGTCTGCTCCTCGACCTCGACGGCGTCGTCACCGTCGGCGGCGCGCCGCTTCCCGGCGCGCTGGAGGCGATTGACAAGCTGCGCGCTGCCGGCATGCCGCTGCGTTTCGTCACCAACACGACAACAAAACCGCGCCGCCGCCTGATCGCCGATCTCGCGCGGCTCGGGCTTGACGTCGAGCCCGACGATTTTTTTACCCCAGCGAGCCTGGCGCGCGATCATCTGCGGCGGAGCGGGGCCAAACCGTATCTACTGATTCATCCCGATCTGCTCGAAGATTTCGAAGGCGTCGAGCCCGGCGCCGATGCGGTGGTGATCGGCGACGCCCGCGACGCCTTCTCCTACGCCAATCTCAACCACGCCTTCCGCCTGATCCATGATGGCGCCGAATTTCTGGCGCTGGCGCGCAACCGCAATTTTCTGGACGGCGACCACAAGCTGAGCCTGGATGTCGGCGGTTTTGTCGTCGCGCTGGAATATGCCTGCGAAACGACGGCGCATGTGTTCGGCAAGCCCAGCGCCGATTTTTTCCTCGGCGCCGTCGCCGCCATGGGGCTGACGCCGGCGCAAACAGCCATGATCGGCGACGATGCGGAAGCGGACATCGGCGGCGCCATGGCGGCGGGGCTCGCGGGCATATTGGTGCGCACCGGCAAGTACCGGCCGGGACACGAAAAGCGCGTCAACCCCACCCTGGTCGCCGACGATCTCGCGCAGGCGGTTACAAAACTGCTTCAAACCTCGGAGAGGCGGCCTTCCGGCGAAACGGCGCGATAGAAGCAGGATTTGCGGCCGGTGTGGCAGGCCTTGCCGTCGCCGCCGGCCTCGACCCGCACCAGCACGGCGTCCTGATCGCAATCGACGCGAAGGTCGACGAGCTTTTGCACCTGTCCGGAGGTGTCGCCTTTGCGCCAGAGCGCGTTGCGCGAGCGCGACCAGTAATGGACCACGCCGGTCTCAAGAGTCTTTTCCAGCGCCAGCTCGTTCATATAGGCGAGCATCAGGATTTCGCCGGTCGCGGCCTCCTGGGTGACGCAGACGATCAGCCCGTTGGCGTCGAATTTGGGCGTGAACACGGCGCCTTCTTCAAGGTCGTGTTTTGAGGCGGAGGGAGGCGGAAAGGACATGAAGCGCTCGATCTCTCATACGAACGTCATGCCCGGGCTTGTCCCGGGCATCCACGCCGATCCGCAAGGGAAATCGTGCGACAGTTCGCGTTACGGCGCCGCGTGGATGGCCGGGACGACGCCCGGCCATGACGACATCCAGTCTCACCGTTTACGGGAAAACCGCGTCACTGTAGAGCCGTGAATCTCGTTACTTGCTGCGCACCAGACTCAAAAACCGCGCCTGCTCCGCCGGATCGCTCTTGAACGGCCCCGAAAACTGCATGGTCACGGTGGTCGCGCCGGGCTTGCGCACGCCGCGCATCGACATGCACATATGCTCGGCTTCGATCATCACCGCCGCGCCGCGCGCATGGAGACGCGCGTCCAGCGCCGCCAGAATTTGCGCCGTCATGGTTTCCTGCGTCTGCAGCCGGCGCGCGTAAATGTCGACGAGACGGCCGAATTTGGACAGGCCGAACACGCCGCCGGCGGGGTAATAGGCGATATGCACATGGCCGAAGAACGGCGCGATATGGTGCTCGCAATGCGAATAGAAGGGAATGTCCTTCACCAGCACCATTTCGCCGTAGCCGCCGACATCCTCGAATACGGTGTCGAGCACGTCCGACGGGTCCTGGGCGTAGCCCGCGAACAATTCCTGATAGGCCTTGGCGACCCGCGCCGGCGTGTCGCGCAGACCCTCGCGACTTGGATCGTCGCCGGCCCAGGCCAGCAAGGTCGCCACGGCGGCCTCGGCTTCTGCGCGGGTCGGCTTGTGCGGTACTTTTTTCGCAGCGCGCTCGCGGTGCGGGCGGGCCGATTTCACCATGTCGTCCAAGGATCGTCTCCGTCAGGCGGAACCTTATTCAGATATAGGCTGTGGCGCGGCGATTGCCAGCTTCCGCCGGGATTTTACGAAAACGTAATCTAAACAGGAGCGGTCGCATTTTTCAGCCAGGCGCGCTCCGGCGCGGACAGCAAGGGCGACAGCGTCTTGCGCACCCGCGCATGATAGGCGTTGAGCCAGGCTTTTTCCTCCGCATCGAGCATGGACGCATCCACCGGCCGCGTGTCGATGGGGGCGAGCGTCAGCGTCTCGAAGCCGAGCATGTCGCGCTCACCTCCTGCAATCCGCTTCGGCTCCACCGCAACCAGATTTTCGATGCGGATGCCGAAGGCGCCCTCGCGATAATAGCCGGGCTCGTTGGAGAGGATCATGCCCGGCTCCAGCGCCACGCCGCCCATTTTCGAAATGCGCTGCGGCCCCTCATGCACGGAAAGATAGGAGCCGACGCCATGGCCGACGCCGTGATCGAAGTCGAATCCCGCGCGCCACAGCGACAGCCGCGCCAGCGCATCGAGCTGCGCGCCGACGGTTTTTTGCGGAAACACCGCGCGCGCAATGGCGATATGGCCCTTGAGCACGCGGGTGTAAGCGTCGGTGAACGCTTTCGACGGCGCGCCGACGGCGACGGTGCGGGTGACATCCGTCGTGCCATCGAGATATTGCGCGCCGGAATCGACGAGATAGACGCCTTTGCCGATTTTTGCGTTGGACCCGTCGGTCACACGATAATGGGGCAGGGCGGCATGGGCGCCAAAGGCGGAAATGGTCGGGAACGACAGGTCTTTGAGAACTCCGGTCTCGCGGCGAAATTTTTCCAACGCCAAAGCGGCGGAGATTTCCGTCAGCTTGCCCTTGGGCGCCTCGGCGTCGAACCAGCACAAAAATTTCGTCAGCGCCACGCCGTCGCGCAGATGGGCGGCGCGGGCGCCGTCCAGTTCGGCGGCGTTTTTCACCGCTTTCATCCGCGCGATCGGGCTTTGCGCCAGTTCGACCTGCGCGCCCGCCGCGCTGGCGATCCGGGTGAGCGCCGCCGCCGCCGTGCCGGAATCGAACAGGATTTTGCGCTTTTTCTTGCCAAGCTCGGCCAGCGCCGCCGGCAGGGTGTTTGGCGGGGCGAGATCGGCGAGTTCGGCCAGCGCCGCGCCCACGCGCGAGCTGAGTTTTTCCGCGTCCAAAAACAGTTTCGCCGCGCCGGCCTTGAAAATCAGCGCAAACCCCAGCGCAATCGGGGTATGGCCGAGATCGGCGCCGCGCAGATTAAAAGCCCAGGCGAGGTCGTGCGGATCGCTGATCAGAAAGGCGTCGGCCTCAAACGCCTCGCGAATTCGGGCGAGCTTTTTGTCCGCCTTTTCGCCGGCCTTGCTCAGCGGATGCAGGGCGACGGGACCGCGGGGCGGGGCGGGGCGGTCCAGCCACAAAGCGTCGATCGGATTGGCCTCGACGGCCACCAGCTCCGCGCCGGCGCGCTTGGCCGCCTCCTCGTAGCGGGCGACCTGCGCCGGCGTGTGCAGCCAGGGATCATAGCCGATGCACGACTTTTTTCGGGCGTTTTGCGCCAGCCATTCCGTGATCGGCGTCGTCTCCGGCGCGAGAACGGCGAACGCGTCGGGATCGACCTGTTCGCGCGCCTGGATCGTGTAGCGCCCGTCGACGAACAGCGCCGCCTTGTCGCGCAACACTACGGCAAAGCCGGCGCTGCCGGTGAAGCCGGTGAGCCAGGCCAGCCGCTCCTCGCAGGGCGCGACATATTCGTTCTGGTGGGCGTCGGCGCGGGGAACGAGAAAACCGTCGAGTTTTTGCGCCCGCAAGCTCGTGCGCAAAATCTTCAGGCGCGGCGCGCCGAGCGAGGGATCGGCGGTTTCGCTGAAGTTTTGATAAAGCGAGTCAAACATTTTTTGAGTTAAGCCCTTTTGTCGCCACAATGAAAGGGCGCCCGGCTGTCTTTCGCCGCGAAAGGCGCTAGAAACATGCGACTCGCATCCCCGGGACCCGCCGATGACCCGCAACTATTTTCACCTGCATCTTGTTTCGGACTCCACGGGCGAAACCCTGATCGCCGTCAGTCGCGCCGTGGTGGCGCAATATCAGGGGACCGTGTCGATCGAACACGTCTATCCCCTGGTGCGCAACGCCGACCAGTTGGCGCGGGTGATCAACGAGATCCAGTCGGCGCCCGGCATCGTGCTCTACACGCTGGTCGACGAGGCCCTCAGCCGCGAATTGCAGGCGGCTTGCGCCGAATTCGGCGCGGTGTCGCTGTCGGTGCTGGAGCCGATCGTCAACCTGTTCCATTCTTATCTCGGCCCCTCGCAAAGCCCGCGCCCCGGCGCGCAGCACACGCTCAATTCCGAATATTTCCGCCGCATCGAGGCGCTGAACTACACGATGGCCCATGACGACGGCCAAATGGTGGACGAGTTCGAGGACGCCGACGTGGTGATTCTCGGCGTCAGTCGCACGTCAAAAACGCCGACGAGCATCTATCTCGCCAATCGCGGCATCAAGACCGCCAACCTGCCGCTGGTGCCGGGCGCGCCGATCCCGCCGTCGATCTTCGCGCTGCGGCGCCCGCTGGTGGTCGGCCTGCTCGCCGCGCCCGAACGCATCGTGCAGATCCGCGAGAACCGCTTGCTGTCGCTGAACGTCGCCGACAACACCAGCTATGTCGACCGCGCCATGGTGTCGGACGAGATCGCCCAGTCGCGGCGGCTGTTCAACCAGCGCAATTGGCCGATGATCGACGTCACGCGCCGGTCGATCGAGGAGACGGCGGCGGCGATCATGGACCTCTATCGCTCGCACCAGCTGAAATTCATGGGCGAGTAGGGCGGGGCGGCCACACCCCGGGCCGAAGCGCCGCTTTCCGCGCCCTGACGCGATTTTGCACTCGCGTCGGTCGTGGTTTTGGCTAAGATCACGCCGAACAAAGCCCCCTTTTGAGCGCGCATGAGGATCGTGATGAAAGCAGTTTCTACGTTGGTGATGGGCGTCGCCGCCATTCTGGCGTTTGCGCCGGTCGCCGAGGCGGCGCAATGCGGCAATTCCGGCGGCGGATTTGAGGCCTGGAAGTCCGCCTATGCCCGGGAAATCGGCGGCCGGTACAGCCAGCGCGCGGTCAATGCGCTGATGTCGACCTCCTATGCCCAGGCGACCATCAACGCCGACCGCGGCCAGCACAGCTTCCAGCTCTCGCTGCCGCAATTCTGCCAGAAGCGCGGCTGCGCCGCCATCGCCGCGCGCGGCAAGAAGCTGAAGCACCAATATGCCGCCCTGTTCTCGCAGATCGAAGCCACCTATGGCGTGCCGCCCGGCCCGCTGCTGGCGATCTGGGGCATGGAAACGGGTTTTGGCGCGGTGTCCGGCCACCAGAACATGCTCTCGGCCGTGGCGACCCTCGCCTATGACTGCCGCCGCACCGAATATTTTACCGATCAGCTCAACGCGGCCCTGACCCTGGTCGATCGCGGCACGTTTTCCGCCGGCACCATCGGCTCCATGCACGGCGAGGTCGGCATGACCCAGTTCATGCCGAAGACCGTGCTGCAATATGGCGTGGGCAGCCTCGACACGGCGCAGGGCGCGCTGATGTCCACCGCCAATTATCTGAAGGCGCACGGCTGGACGCGCGGCGCCGGCTACGGCCCGGGCGAACCCAATTTCGCCGCGCTGAAGGAATGGAACGCCGCCGGCGTTTACCAGCAGGCGATCGCCAAGGTCGGCGCGGAGATCGACGCTGCGCCGTAAGGGTGGGGCGTTACGCCAAAGAAAAAGCCGACCGTTCATCGCGGTCGGCTTTTTTTATCGAAACGGCTGGGCGCTCCTTCTACCGCAAGGGGCACGGCTGTCCGGGGAAATTATCGGCTCCACAGATACGCGAATGTCCGCATTGCGATGCAACTCTATGTCGTCATGGCCGGGCGTCGTCCCGGCCATCCACGCGGCGCCGCACTGCGAACTGCCGAAGGATTTTCCTGGCGGGCCGGCGTGGATGCCCGGGACAAGCCCGGGCATGACGGTCTTGGGTTGAAATCGCGCTGCAAGGGGAGCAGGGACGCGGAAAGTTTTCCTTATTCCGCGCGCTTGGCCTTCGCCCGCACCGGGCGCATCAAAAATCCCGGGAGATGATCGCCGAAACCGATCACGGCGGGACCGTCGTCCTCGCGCTCGCGGCGGCGGGGGGCGCGCTGTTCGCGCGGCGGACGCGGCTCCCTCGGCTCGCGCACCGGCTTTTCGCGCAGAGGACGCGCCTCTTCCGCAGCGACATGCTCACGGGGC
This sequence comes from Rhodoblastus acidophilus, assembly GCF_025961575.1. GTDB lineage: Bacteria > Pseudomonadota > Alphaproteobacteria > Rhizobiales > Beijerinckiaceae > Rhodoblastus > Rhodoblastus acidophilus_C. Next base: position 91,218 of record NZ_JAOQNX010000003.1, read on the forward strand.
GCCCGCTCGGGACGGGGCTCGTCCGACCTTTCGCGACGGCCGCGCTCGGGACGGTCGCTGCGCTCGACGCGCCCGCCGCGCCGGTCGCGCGTGCGGGTGGCGCGGGCGCGGTCGCGCTCGGTATGTTCGGGCGGCGCCAATTCGTCGAGCTTCGGGCCGAGCCAGTCGATCTCCTTCTTGATCAGATCCTGGATCTGATGAAGGTGCTTGGCGTCATCCGCGGTAATGATCGTGTAGGCCACGCCGCTGCGCCCGGCGCGCCCGGTGCGGCCGATGCGGTGGACATAGTCTTCCGGATGGCTGGGCGCGTCGAAATTGAAGACGTGGCTGACATCGGGAATGTCGAGGCCACGCGCGGCGACGTCGGAACAGACGAGAATGTCGATGTCGCCGTTCTTGAACGCGTCGAGCGAGGCCATGCGCGCCGGCTGGTCCATGTCGCCGTGCAGGCAACCCGCGGGAAAGCCGTGCTTGACCAGGCTTTTGTGGACGATGGCGACGTCGCGCTTGCGGTTGCAGAACACGATGGCGTTCTTGAGATCTTCAGCCTCGCGCAGCAGGCGGCGCAGGGTTTCGCGCTTGTCGCCGCCGCCATGGGAGGCGATCAGTCCCTGGGTGATGGTGGTCGCGGTGGTCGCGGCGCGCGCCACTTCGACCCGGGCGGGATTGTGCAAAAACTGTTCGGTGAGCCGGGTGATTTCCGGCGGCATGGTCGCCGAGAAGAACAGGGTCTGGCGGGTGAACGGCACCAGCTTGCAGATTTTTTCGATGTCGGGAATGAAACCCATGTCGAGCATGCGATCCGCCTCGTCGATGACGAGGATTTCGATGCCGGTCAGCAAAAGTTTGCCGCGCTCGAAAAAGTCGAGCAGGCGGCCGGGCGTCGCGATCAACACGTCGGCGCCGCGCATGATCTTGGTTTCCTGGTCGCCGAAGGAGACGCCGCCGATCAGGAGGGCGACGTTCAGCTTGTGCTGCGCGCCATATTTGTTGAAACTCTCTTCGACTTGCGCCGCGAGTTCGCGGGTCGGCTCCAGAATCAGCGTGCGCGGAACGCGGGCGCGGGCGCGGCCCTGTTCGAGGCGCGACAGCATGGGAAGAACGAAGGCGGCGGTCTTGCCGGTGCCGGTCTGGGCGATGCCCAGCACATCGCGTCCGGTCAGCGCGAAAGGTATGGCCTGCGCCTGGATCGGCGTGGGGGTCGTGTAACCCGAGGCTTCCACGGCGCGCAGCACCTTTTCGCTGAGGCCGAGTTCAGAAAATTGCATTAAGGATCCCAGAGGGTTTTTGCTCGCGGCTTGCAAAAGCGCCGGATTTGACCGGCTTCGGACAGGGATGACTACCGCCGCCTTAGCGCAATGGCGCGAAACTGCGGAACGGGCGCGCGCGAACGAATAACGCCGCCCGGACATTTAGTCCGGGCGGCGTGAAAGTCAATGGGTTTCTGTAATCCTAGCGGTTTCCGCAAGGATTGAGTGTCGCATTCGCCGGTTTTCCGATCGACGCCGTTCCCGAATAGTCGATCTCCGGCGCGGCGCGCGATTTCACCAGCGCCATCAGCGATCCGTCCTGGGACATGCGGTCGATGAGATGCGCGCCGAGCACGCAAAGCAGGGAAACAACGGCGCTGAACAGCGCGATCTTGTCGAAAAACTTCGGCGAGCGGGACTCCGGCTCTTCCGTGAAAGGCATCTGGCGACTCCTTGTTGCCGCCAGAATGCCCCTCGTTGGTTAAACGACCCTTACCCCTTGTGGATTACTTGCCCTTCGGGCTCAGCCGGTAGAGCAGGTTGTCCTTGAGGACGAACTGGTGATAGAGCGCCACCGCGACATGGCCGAGAACCAGGAAGAACAGCAGGTTGGCGCTGATCTCGTGGACCTCGTGCAGCGGACCGCTGATCGCCTTGTTGGCTTCGAACGGCGAAGCCAGCTGGAACAGGTAGAAGTTGATGCCGCGGCCGGCCGCCAGGCTCATGGCGACGCCGGAAAGCGGCACAATCGCCATCAGGGCGTAGAGCGCGTAATGGCCGAGATGGGCGATCTTGGTGAAGCCCGCGCCCATCGACTCCGGGAACGGCGGCGGCGGGGTGACGCTGCGCAGGATGACGCGCGCCAGCAGCAGCACGACGATCAGCACGCCGCCGAGCTTGTGGAAATTGACATAGACGCCGCGAACGTCCTTCGGGAACGACTCCAGCGACAGGCCGAAAAAGTAGAGGCCGATGATCAGCAGCGCCATAATGTTGTGCAAGCCGATCTGGGGCTTGGTGTATCGCTTCACGTCAACTGGGCTCATTTGAATGCTCCTGTTTGGATAATCGAAGTCATAGTCTTTGCCATTTAGAGATCAACCAGATCGGCCTCGGCGGCAAAGGCGGCGCGCTCCTGGAGGAAGGCGAAGCGCGCTTCGGGTTTTGTTCCCATCAGCCGCTCGACGGAATCCGCCGTCTCCTCGCGATCTTCCTCGACAATGCTCACCTTGAGCAAGGTGCGCTTGCCCACGGCCATGGTGGTATCGCGCAATTGTTGCGGCATCATCTCGCCGAGGCCCTTGAATCGGCTGATCTCGACCTTGCCGCGGGCGAATTCCTTCTTGATGATCTCGTCCCGGTGCAGTTCGTCGCGCGCGTAAAACGTTTTCGCGCCCTGGCTGATCTTGTAGAGCGGCGGCACCGCCAGAAACAGGTGGCCCTGCTCGATCAGCTTCGGCATTTGCCGGTAGAAGAAGGTGATCAGCAGCGAGGCGATATGGGCGCCGTCGACGTCGGCGTCGGTCATGATGATGATCTTGTCGTAGCGCAGGTCTTCCGCGCGGTAGTGCGAGCCGGTGCCGACGCCCAGCGCCTGCACGAGGTCGCCGATCTGCTGGTTGGCCGCCATCTTGTCGCGGGTGGCGCTGGCGACGTTCAAAATCTTGCCGCGCAGCGGCAGCACCGCCTGGCTGGCGCGGTCGCGCGCCTGTTTCGCCGAGCCACCCGCCGAATCGCCCTCGACGATGAACAGTTCCGACCCGTCCGCCGCCGTATTGGTGCAATCCGCGAGCTTCCCCGGCAGGCGCAGCTTTCGCGTCGCGCTTTTGCGCGCCACGTCTTTCTCGGCGCGGCGGCGCAACCGTTCTTCGGCGCGCTCGATCGCCCAATCCAGCAGATTTTTGGCCTGGGCGGGCGAGGCGGCGAGCCAGTGATCAAAGGCATCGCGCACCGCATTCTCGACAATGCGCGAGGCCTCGACCGTCATCAGCCGGCTCTTGTTCTGGCCCTGGAATTCCGGCTCGCGAATGAATACCGAGATCAGCGCGGCGCAGCCGGCCATCAGATCTTCGCTGGTGATCGCGCCGGCGCGTTTGCCCTGGCCGATGCGCTCGGCGTGATCTTTGAGCGCCCGCAACAGGGCCAGACGCAAGCCGCTCTCATGGGTGCCCCCGTCCGGCGTCGGAATGGTGTTGCAGTAGGAATGAACGAAGCCGTCGTCATTCGCCAGCCAGGTCACCGCCCATTCCAGGGAGCCGTGGCGCTCCGCCTTGTCGATGCGTCCGACGAAAAACGTTTCGGCGACCTGCGCTTTCCCCTCGATGTCGGCGGCGAGATAATCTTTTAGCCCGCCGGGGAAGTGGAACACGGCCTCCGGCGGCGTCTTGCCGGCGGGGTCCAACAGTTCGGGCGCGCATTTCCAGCGGATTTCGACGCCGCCAAACAGATAGGCCTTGGCCCGCGCCATCTTGAACAGGCGCGCCGGGCTGAACTTGCAGATTTCTTTAAAGATCTGGGGATCAGGGCGGAAGCGCACTTTTGTGCCGCGACGGTTGGCGACGCGGCCGACCGTTTCCAGCTTGCCCACGGGATGGCCGCGCTCGAAAATTTGGCGATACAGGGTTTGCGCCCGCGCCACCTCGACCTCCAGCCGTTCGGACAAGGCGTTGACCACGGAGACGCCGACGCCGTGCAGACCGCCTGAGGTTTGATAGGCCCCGGAATCGAACTTGCCGCCGGCGTGCAGCGTGCACATGATCACTTCCAGCGCCGACTTTTTCGGAAATTTGGGGTGGGGATCGACGGGAATGCCGCGCCCGTTGTCGGTGACGCTGAGAAAACCGTCAGCCTCGAAATGCACCTCGATGCGGGTGGCGTGGCCCGCGACCGCCTCGTCCATGGAATTGTCGAGCACTTCGGCGAACAGATGGTGGAGCGCCGTCTCGTCAGTGCCGCCGATATACATGCCGGGGCGCCGCCGCACCGGCTCCAACCCCTCCAAAACCTCGATGGAGGCGGCGGTATAGCCGTCTTCGCCCGGCGGCGGCGGCGTAGGTTTGCGCGCCTCCGCGGGAGCCTTTTTCGCCTTGGCGGCATTGCCGAAAAGATCGTCGTTGGCGGCCATCTGAACTCGATTCGCGTTTTCTCGCCCGACGTCCTAGCAAAAAGTCGGGCAAAAGGGAACGGAACGAAAACGAGAACGGGGTCTGCTGTCCCCGGCCGCTTTACAGACACGGGCGACTCTTGTGAGCCAACCCATTCCATGTCGTCATGGCCGGGCTTGTCCCGGCCATCCACGCGGCGCCGCAACGCGAACCGTCGCAGAATTATCCCTGCGGGTCGGCGTGGATGCCCGGGACAAGCCCGGGCATGACGGCGACGGCCTTACATCGCCTTGACGGCCTTCAGCACCTCGGCCGCATGCCCGGTCGTCTTCACCTTGCGCCAGATGTTGACGATCTTGCCGGCGGGGTCGATGAGAAAAGTGGTGCGCTCCACCCCCATATATTTGCGGCCGTACATGCTCTTTTCCACCCAGACGCCATAGGCCTCCAGCATGGATTTCGCCTCGTCGGAGAGCAGCGGGAAGGCCAGCTCGAATTTTTCGCGGAACTTGTCATGCGACTTCACCGGATCGGGCGACACGCCGACCACCGACGCATTGGCCTCGGCGAACTCCATCAGCAGCGCATTAAAATCCTTCGCCTCGGCGGTGCAGCCGGAGGTGTTGTCCTTGGGATAGAAATAAAGGACGAGCTTCTTGCCGCCAAAATTCTTCAGGCCGAGCGATCCGGCGCCGTCACGGGGCAGCGTGAAGTCCGGGGCGGGATCGCCGATCTCCAAAACCTTGGCCATTGGCCTTCCTTTCGTCAGAATGGTGTGGCGTTGCTCCACGCCGATGAAGCCGGTCCTTGTCAGGCGTTCCGACCTGCGCGAGAACCATTCTAATTCATATTGTGCGATTCGGCGCGCTTCGTCAGCCTGACAAGCGAGACACGAGCGGAGGGAATTTGTCGGAGCAGGGGGACACAATGACCAGCCTGCGCCGCCCTGCGCGCCGCAAGACCAAGCGGCGGCCGTCGTGGCGCGCCGCGGGGGCGATTCTGTCCTTCGTCCTGCTGTCCCTGGTCATTTTCGCCGGATTGGCGCTTTACACATTCGCCGGCGGGCGCGTCGACCTCGAACCCCTGCGTCCGCTCGCCGTCAGCGCGCTCCAGGATCGCGTCGGCGCGGGACGCAAGCTGACGATCGAGGGGCTGGCGCTGGAGCGCGACGAACGCGGCTTGGCCTTGGCGCTGACCGGGATCGCCGTGCGCGACGCCTCCGACGGCCACAAGATCCTCTCCGCCCCCAAGGCCGACGTGCATGTCTCTGTTACGGCGTTGTTTACGGGATCGATCGAGCCCAAGCGCGTCGATATCGAAGACCTGCAGGTGCAATTGCGCATTCAGCCCGACGGCGGCGTCGACATGAGTTTCGGCGCCGACGAGGCGCCGCAAGCCGCGCCGCAAGCCGCGCCGGACGCTCCCGCGCCGGACGCGCCGCCGCCGGCCGCCGCCGCGCCGCCCGCCCCCCGTGGCAAAATCCTGGCGCAGATCGGCCACGCCATCAACAATGTGTTCGATCTCGCCTCGGGGCGCGACAGCCCGATCGCGCAACTCGATCATTTCGGCGTGCGACGGGGGCGCCTGGCGCTGATCGACCTTGCCGCGGGTCAGACGCGCGGCTTCGAAAACTTCGCCTTCGCGCTCGACCGCAAGCGATCCGGCGGCCAGAGCCTGGCTGAGGTCAATGTGGCCGCCGACGGTCCCAACGGACGCTGGCGGCTGCGCGGCGAGGTGCGCGGCGCCCGTGACGAACCCCGGGCGCTGACGCTGGAGGGCGGCGGCTTCACCATCGACGAACTTGCGCTGGCGCTGGGCAAGTCGAGCCTGCCCGTCGATTCCGACATTTCCCTCAATCTCAAGGCGGAGGCCTCGTTCCAGGCGGACGGCCATGTGCTCGACGCCCATGCGCGCCTTGGCTTGAGCTCCGGCTTCTGGCGCTACGACGATCCCGATTTCGCCCCGACCTTCATCGACGAGGCTTTTGCCGCGCTGCGCTGGGAGCCCGGCGCCCACAGGCTTGTCGTCGACCAGGCGCAGGTGTTTTCCGGCCCGACGCGACTGTTTCTGCACGGCGCGGCTTCCGCGCCCACGGAGCCGGGCGGCCCCTGGGCCATCCAGTTCGAACAGACCGAGCCGGGAACCATCGGGCCGGACCGCGCCAATGAAAGGGCCATCACGCTCGCGGGCTTTACCGGCGATTTCAGCCTCGACACCGAGGCGAAGCGGCTCGATGTGAAACGTGTCGAAATGCGCGGCCCCGAGCTGGCGGCGGCCATGCAGGGCGCCATCGACTGGGTGAACGGCCCGCATGTGCGGCTCGGCATTTCCATGGCGAAGACGCCGGCGGCCGGCGTGCTGGCGATCTGGCCCAACGCCTTCGGCGCGGCGCCGCGCGGCTGGCTCGGCGACCACCTCCAGGGCGGGATCATGGAAAGCCTGCGCCTCGCCGTCGATCTCGACGACGTCGACCTGCGCATGATGCGCGCGCAAATTCCGCCCATGGATGACCGCATCCTCATCGACTACACGCTCAAGGATGTCGCCTTCACCTTCCTCGAAGGCGCGCCGGCGGTGACGGGCCTGGGCGGCCAGGGGCGCACCACGGGACGCGCCACCCATTTCACCGCCACCGGCGGGGTGATGGAAAGCGCGCCCGGCCATCGGATCGACCTGTCCGACGGTCAGTTCGCCATGCCGAATATCGCCGCGCGGCCGATGCCGCTGAATGTCGTGACCCGGGCGCGCGGCCATGTCGACGTGCTCGGCGAAATTCTGTCGCGGCCCGGGCTGGAAAAAATCGCCAATATGCCGCTCGACCCGAAAACCATTCGGGGCCAGTTCGACGGAACGTTTGGCTATCGCACCTTCATCGGGCCAGGCGTCGGGCCGGACGAAGGGATGCTCGACGTCTCCGCCAAGGTCGAGAATTTTTCGGCGGAACGGCTGGTGGGCAAGGAGAAACTCGACCAGGGCAGCCTGGTGGTGACCGTGGCCGACCGGGCGTTGAAAGTCGTGGGAACGGGCAAGCTGTTCGGCGCGGCCGCGACGCTCGAGGTGACGCAAAAAGGCGTCGAGCCGGCGCAGGGCCTGATCACCTTCGTCATGGACGAAGCGGCGCGCGCGAAAGCGGGGATCACCCTCGGCAATGCGCTCACCGGCCCGATGGCGGTCAAGCTCGCCGGCTCGGTCGGCGCGGCGCGCCAGCAGGCGCAGGTCGAGGTCGATCTCGCCAAGACCACCCTGAACTATCCCATTCCCGGCCTCTACAAGCCGGCGGGGCGCCCAGCCAAGGCAAGTTTTTCCTATCGCGAGGAGGAGCGCGGCGGGGCGACGTTCGACCAGATCGTGTTCGAAGGCGGCGGCGCCTCCGCGCGGGGGGTGGCGCAGCTGGGGGCGGATGGCGGGCTCATTTCCGCGAAGTTTTCCCAATTGAAACTTTCGCCCGGGGATTCCCTGCAACTCGAGGCCAGCAAGGCCGGCGAGACGATGAAAATCACCGCCAAGGGCGAGTCGCTCGACGCCCGGCCCTTTTTGAAAAGTTTTACGCGCGGGGGGGATCGGCCCGACAACGCGGATGTCGAGCTGGACCTGCAAACCACGGTGATGTCGGGCGCCAACCGCCAGATTCTGTCCAATGCGGTGTTGCGCCTGTCGAAGAAGGGAACGAATTATCGCGCGCTGACCTTTTCCGGCAAGCTCGGCGACGATCTCGTCGAGATGAGCCTGAGCCGCCCCGACAATGGGCCGCCTTTGCTGAAGGCGACCTCCACCGACGCCGGCGGGCTGGTCGCCTTCCTCGACCTCTACGACCATATGGAGGGCGGGCGTCTGCGCGCCGCCTTCCGCCTGGCCAATGGCGGGCTCGCCGGGCCGGTGGACATTGAAAAATTCATCCTGCGCGGCGAACCGGCGATCCGCTCCTTCGCCTCGGCGCCGGCCAACGAGCAATTCGCGGCGCGGGCGCAGCTCAACGCCGATATGGTGGCGTTCAGCCGCCTGCATGCGGTGATCGAAAATCGCGACGGCGTGCTGCGGGTGCGCGACGGCGCCATCGCCTCGACCAATATCGGCTCGACCATCGAGGGCGTCGCCGACTTCAACCGCGACACGCTGGATTTTTCCGGGACCTTTGTGCCGGCCTATGGGGTGAACAACCTGTTCGGCCAGCTTCCCGTGGTCGGCCTCATCCTCGGCGGCGGCGACAAGGAAGGGCTGATTGGCGTGAATTTCCGCGTGACGGGCCGCCCGAGCGCGCCGGTCCTGTCGGTCAATCCGCTGTCGGCGATCACGCCCGGCATTTTGCGCAAAGTCTTTGGCGCCTTCCCAACCGACGCCGGCAATTAAGTTTTTCTGACGCCGCCTTGGTCTTTTTGAAATTTGCCTTTCGCTCGGGCTGTCGCACAGTCGGCGCGGAGGCCCCATGATCAAAGCAGTGATTTTCGATGTCGACGGCACGCTGGCGGAAACCGAGGAGGTCCACCGCCTCGCCTTCAACCGGGCTTTTTCGAATGCCGGCCTGGACTGGAGCTGGGACCAGGAGCTTTACCGGCGCCTGCTCAAGGTGACCGGAGGAAAAGAACGCATCGCGCACTTTTTGGAAATTTCTGGCAAGCCGCCGATGGAGGCGGAGCAGATCGGCGCGCTGCACAAGGCGAAGACGGCTTTTTACACACGCATGGTGCAAGGCGGCGAGGTTTCGTTGCGGCCGGGGATCGCCGAATTTCTGGACGCGCTGCGCGAGCGAGGAACAAAGCTGGCTATCGCCACCACGACCAGCTTGCCGAACATTGAGGCGCTGCTGTCTTCAACGCTGGGGGCGCATTGGCGCGACCGTTTCGTCGCCGTGGCCGCTGGGGACATGGTGGAGCGGAAAAAGCCGGCGCCGGATGTTTATGAGCTCGCGCTGCGCCTGCTGGAGCTTCCCGCTGCCGATTGCGTGGCGGTCGAGGATTCCCGCAACGGGATTCTTTCGGCGAAGGGGGCGGGCCTGCGGGTGATCGCCGTGCGCTCGGCCTATTGCGCCGCCGACGATCTGGGCGGCGCCGATGTTGTGCTGGAGGATTGCCGGGGGCTCACAATGGAGGTGTTGGAGGGTGAAGCCAACGACGCCCTCGCCCTTCGAGACGCCCGCTGACGCGGGCTCCTCAGGGTGAGGGGAATGTTGAGGCCAATTGGTTCGAAGTGAACGTTTGAGCAGACCTTTTCATGACAATCTGTCAGTAGCCCTCATCCTGAGGAGCGCCTAAGGCGCGTCTCGAAGGGCGGGGGCGGTCCACGCGCCTGAATGCAGAAACCGCCCCCCGCTTGCGCTATCCCATGCCCGAAACAATATCCTTTCCTGCGCCGGTCACGCCGGCATTTGGAAAAGGTGTTGTTCATGCGAATTCTGATCATCGGCGCCAGCAGGGGCATTGGCCTGGATACCACGCGGCAGGCGCTTGAGGCGGGCCATCGCGTGCGCGCCTTCGCGCGTTCGGCGAGCGGCATCACGCTCACGCATCCCAATCTCGAAAAAGTCAGCGGCGACGCTTTGAACCCTCGGGATGTCGAAGCGGCCCTCGCCGGCGTGGACGTGGTCATTCAGGCCCTCGGCGTGGGCTTCGGCGACCTGTTCCGGCCCGTCAGCTTGTTCTCGGAGGCGACGCGCGTCCTGGTCGCGGCGATGAAAGCCAAGGGCGTCAAGCGGCTGCTCTGCGTCACCGGTTTCGGCGCCGGCGACAGCCGCGACAGCATCGGCCTGTTGCAGATCGTACCGTTCAACCTGGTGTTCGGCCGCGCCTATGGCGACAAGAGCGTGCAGGAAAAGCTGATTAAGGACAGCGGGCTCGACTGGACCATCGCGCGGCCCGGCGTGCTCACCAATGGCGCGGCGACCGGCCGCTACAAGGTCCTGACCAAACCGTCGCAATGGCGCAACGGGATTATTGCGCGCGCGGATGTCGCCGATTTCCTCGTCCGGCAGATCGAGGATCGCACGCTGGTCGGGCAGGCGCCCGTTCTGGTGAACTGACGGCGGGGCGCCCGCGCCGTCCCGCTTCGCGTGGTGCGAAGCGGGCGGTTGGAAACGGGCGCGCTACTTCTTCTTCTTCGGCGGGATCAGGTCGGTGATCGTGCCCTCAAACAGCTCCGCCGCCATGCCGATGGTTTCGGACAGGGTGGGGTGGGGGTGGATGGTCAGGCCGATGTCCTCGGCGTCCGCGCCCAGTTCGATGGCGAGCGCCGCTTCGGCGATCAGATCGCCGGCGCCGACGCCGACAATGCCGACGCCAAGCAGACGTTTGCTGTCTTCATCGAAAAGCGCCTTGGTCAAACCCTCGTCGCGGCCGAGCGACAGAGCGCGGCCGGACGCCGCCCAGGGGAAGACCGCCTTGCCGTATTTCAGCCCCTGCGCCTTGGCCTCGTTTTCGGTGACGCCAACCCAGGCCACTTCCGGGTCGGTATAGGCGACGGACGGAATCACCTTGGCGTCGAAGGCGCTCTTGTGGCCGCAGGCCACTTCCGCCGCGACCTTGGCCTCATGGGTCGCCTTGTGGGCGAGCATGGGCTGGCCCACCACATCGCCGATCGCAAAAATATGCCCGACATTGGTGCGCATCTGCTTGTCGACGGCGATAAAGCCGCGCTCGTCCACGGTCACGCCGGCTTTTTCGGCGGCGATCAGCTTTCCGTTCGGCTTGCGGCCTACGGCGACCAAAAGCTTGTCGAACAGCTCTTCGCGCGTTCCGTCGGGGCCTTCCAGCGTGGCGCGCAGGCCGGCCTCCTCCGCCTTCACCGCGGTCACCTTGGTCTTCACCAAGATTTCGGCCTTCTTCGACAGCCGTTTCGACAGCGGCGTGACAATGTCCTTGTCGGCGCCGGGGATGATCTGGTCCATCAGCTCGACAATGGTGACCTTGGAGCCCAGCGCCATATAGACGGTCGCCATTTCCAACCCGATGATGCCGCCGCCCAGCACCAGCAGCTTTTGCGGAATGTTCGTCAGCGCCAGCGCGCCTGTGGAATCCATCACGCGCGGGTCGGCGTGCGGAATGAAGGGCAGGGTGACCGGCTCCGAGCCGGCGGCGATGATCGCCTTGTCGAAGGAGATGATTTTTTTGCCGTCTTCGCCCGTCACCTCGAGCGTGTTGGCGGAGGCGAAGGCGCCCAGGCCGGTAACGACCGTGACCTTGCGCTGCTTGGCCATTCCGGCGAGCCCGCCGGTCAGGCGCTGCACCACGCTTTTCTTCCAGTCGCGCAATGTGTCGAGATCGACTTGCGGCGGGCCGAAGGAAATGCCGTGTGCGGCCATGTCATTGGCTTCGTCCACCACTTTGGCGGCGTGAAGCAGCGCCTTGGAGGGGATGCAGCCGACATTGAGGCAGACGCCGCCCAAAACATTCCAGCGCTCCACCAGCACCACCTTGGCGCCGAGGTCGGCGGCGCGGAAGGCGGCGGTGTAGCCGCCCGGACCGGCGCCAAGCACCAGCACTTCGGCGTGGAGATCGGCCTGGGGACTGGATCGCGTTGCGCTCGCCGCAACGCGTTCCTGTCCCCCGTCAGCCGGCGCGGCTTCGGCCTTTTGCGCGGCTTCGGCCTTCGCCTCGCCTTCCAGCAGCAGCAGCACCGCGCCTTCGCCGACGCGGTCGCCGACCTTGACCTTCAGCTCCTTGACCACGCCCGCCTGCGGCGCGGGGACTTCCATGGTCGCCTTGTCGCTTTCCAGGACGACAAGCGGGTCTTCCGGCTTGATCGCATCGCCGGCCTTCACCAGAATTTCGATAATCGGCACGTCCTTGAAATCGCCGATGTCGGGAACCTTGATTTCGATGCTCATCTCATAGCCCTCGATTCCATAGCGTTTTCAAGCGAAGTGGAATCCGGTTCGCGGCAAGAAAACGCGTTCTAAAGAAAATTCTGAAATTCCGGCGCCCAGGCGCCGGAATTCAGAGGGCCAGCCGGCGAATGTCTTCCAGCACCACCGCGAGCGCGCGGGCGAACCGGGCCGCGGCGGCGCCGTCGATGACGCGGTGGTCGTAGGAGAGCGACAGCGGCAGCATCAGCCGCGGCACAAAGTCCTTGCCGTTCCAGACCGGCGCCATTTTCGAGCGCACCACGCCGAGAATGGCGACTTCAGGCGCATTGACGATCGGGCTGAACGAGGTGCCGCCGATGCCGCCCAGCGACGAAATCGTGAAAGTGGCGCCCGACATTTCCGCTGGCGTCAGTTTGCCGGCCCGCGCCTTGGTCGAGAGCTCGCCAAGTTCTTTCGCGATCTGCAATACGCCCTTCTTGTCGGCGTCCCTAATCACCGGGACCACAAGGCCCTCGGGCGTGTCCGCGGCAAAACCGATATTCCAGTATTTTTTGTAGATCAGCGCGTCCTTGCTCGGGCTCAGCGAGGAATTGAAGTCCGGAAAGTCTTTCAAGACCGCGACGCTGGCGCGCACCAGGAAGGGGAGAAGCGAAACGCGATAGGGCTCCTTGGCCTTCTTGCCCTCGTCATCGAGCTTTTTGCGAAACTCTTCGAGATCGGTGATGTCGGCCTCGTCGTTCTGCGTGACGGCGGGCACGTTGAGCCAGGAGCGATGCAGGAACGGCCCCGACAGTTTCTTGATCCGCGACAGCGGCTTTTCCTCGATCGGACCGAATTTGGAAAAGTCGATGGCGGGGATTTCGGGAATGCCCGCGCCGGTCGCCGCAGCCGCTGGCGCCGCGCCGCCCCCCAAAAAGTTGCGCACGTCCTCCTTGGTGATGCGGCCCTTGTCGCCGGTCGCCGGCACCTGGTTGAGGTCGATGTCGAGTTCGCGGGCGAGGCGCCGCACGGCGGGCGAGGCGAACACTTTTGAGAAATCCGCGGTCGCGCCGCCCGGGCCGAGCAGCGGCGCCGCGCCGGATTTGACCGGCTTTTCCGGCTTGCCGGTGTCGATCTCGTCGGTGACGGCGATGGGTTCGAGCCGGCGTTCGGGCGGCGGCGCCGCCGGCACGACCGGGGCCGGGGCGGGGGCGCCTTCGGCCTCCAACAGGAGGATGACGACGCCCTCGGCGACGCGGTCGCCGATCTTCACCTTGAGTTCGCCGACCTTGCCGCTGGCGGGGGCGGGGACTTCCATCGTCGCCTTGTCGCTCTCGAGCACGATCAGCGGGTCTTCGGCCTTGATGACGTCGCCCGGCTTCACCAGCACTTCGATCACGGGCACGTCTTTGAAATCGCCGATATCGGGGACTTTGACTTCAATCTGGGACATTTGAGTGAACCTTGAAAGAACGGAAGAATTTTGGATCTGCCGCCATGCCCGGCCTGTCCCGGGCATCCACGCCGAGCCGCGAGAACAATTCTTCGCCCGCTCGCATGTCGGCGCCGCGTGGATGGCCGGGACGCGCCCGGCCATGACGCTAAGGGCGTCAAACCCGTGTGGGATCGGGCTTTTCCGGATCGATCTGGTAGAGATCGATGGCCTCGGCCACCCGCTTGCTCGGGATCAGCTGCGAATCCGCCATCGCCTTCAGGCCGGCGAGGGCGACGAAATTGCGGTCGACCTCGAAGAAGCTGCGCAATTTCCGCCGATAGTCCGAGCGGCCGAACCCATCGGTGCCTAAAACCTTGTATTTGCCCGGCACATAGGCGCGGATTTGCTCGGCGAAGGCGCGGATATAGTCGGTCGAGGCCACCACCGGGCTGTCGCCCAGCGCGTTCAGCAATTGCGTGATGTAGGGGACGCGCGCCTCTTCCATCGGATGCAGCATGTTCCAGCGCTCGACATGATCGGCCTCGCGCTTCAGCTCCGAAAAACTGGTGACCGCGACAATGTCGGCATGCACGCCAAAATCGCGCTCCAATTGCGCGGCGCCGGCGATGACTTCGCGCAGAATCGCGCCGGAGCCGAGCAAAGTGATGCGCTTTTCCTTGGGCGTGCCCTCGGGCGCGCGCTTGAACACATAGGCGCCCTTGATAATGCCCTCTTCCGCCCCTTCCGGCATGGCCGGGTGCTCGTAATTCTCGTTGAGCAGGGTCAGGTAGAAATAGACATCCTCGTTTTCGGCATACATGCGTTGCAGGCCGCGCTGCACGATGACCGCGACTTCATAGGAAAACGTCGCGTCATAGGAGACGCAGTTCGGGATGGTCTGCGAAAAGATGTGGCTGTGGCCGTCCTCGTGCTGGAGACCTTCGCCGTTGAGCGTGGTGCGCCCGGAGGTGCCGCCGAGCAAAAAGCCGCGCGCGCGCATGTCGCCCGCCGCCCAGGCGAGGTCGTGGACGCGCTGGAACCCGAACATCGAGTAATAGATGTAGAACGGGATCATCGGCGTGTTGGAATTGGCGTAGGAGGTCGCCGCCGCGATCCAGCTCGCCATGGCGCCGGCCTCGTTGATGCCTTCCTGCAGCATCTGGCCGGAGCGGTCCTCCTTGTACCAGGAGAGCTGGTCGGCATCCTGCGGCCGGTAGAGCTGGCCGACCTGGGAAAAGATGCCGTACTGGCGGAACATGCCCTCCATGCCAAACGTGCGGGATTCGTCGGGCACGATCGGCACGATGCGCTTGCCGATGTTCTTGTCGCGCAACAAATGGTTGAGCACGCGGACAAAAGCCATGGTGGTGGAGATTTCGCGGCCTTCGGTGCTTTTCAACTGCAGCTCGAAGGCGGAGAGCGGCGGGATTTCCAGCGGTTCCGAATGGCGCCGGCGCGCCGGCAGATAGCCGCCCAGCGCCTGCCGGCAATCGTGCAGATAATTGTCTTCTTCCGAGCCCGGCGGGAATTTGATCAGCGGCAGGTGCTCGATCTCGCTGTCGGCGACGGGAATGTTGAAGCGATCCCTGAATTGCTTCAGCGCCTCGACATTCATTTTCTTCGCCTGATGCGCCATCATCTGCGCTTCGCCGGCCGAGCCCATGCCATAGCCTTTGACGGTTTTGGCGAGGATCAGCGTCGGCTGGCCCTTGTGCTCGACAGCGGCCTTGTAGGCGGCGAAAATTTTGCGCGAGTCATGGCCGCCGCGGGTCAGCTTCCAGATTTTCTCGTCCGACCAGTCCTTGACCATGGCGGCGGTCTCGGGATAGCGGCCGAAGAATTTCTCGCGGATATAAGCGCCGTTCTTCGACTTGAAATCCTGGTATTCGCCGTCGACGCATTCCTCCATCAACTGGCGCAGCCGCCCGGAATAGTCGCGGGCCAGAAGCTCGTCCCAGCCCGTGCCCCACACCAGTTTGATGACGTTCCAGCCGGCGCCGCGGAAATCGGCTTCAAGCTCCTGGATGATCTTGCCATTGCCGCGCACCGGGCCGTCGAGGCGCTGCAGATTGCAATTAATGACAAAGATCAGATTGTCGAGTTTTTCGCGTCCCGCCAGAGAGATGGCGCCCAGCGATTCCGGCTCGTCCATCTCGCCGTCGCCCATGAACGCCCAGACTTTGCGCTCTTGCGTCTGGATCAGGCCGCGCCCTTCGAGATAGCGCAGGAAGCGGGCCTGATAGATCGCCATCAGCGGGCCCAGGCCCATGGACACCGTGGGAAACTGCCAAAAATCCGGCATCAGCCAGGGGTGCGGGTAGGACGACAAGCCTTTGCCGTCGACCTCCTGGCGGAAATTCAGCATCTGCTCTTCGGAAATGCGCCCCTCGAGAAAGGCGCGGGCGTAAATGCCGGGGGAGGAATGGCCCTGGATGAAAATCAGGTCGCCGGCGTGTTTTTCCGAGGGCGCATGCCAAAAATGCATGAAGCCGACATCGTAAAGCGTGGCGGCGGACTGGAAGGAGGCGATGTGGCCGCCGAGTTCGGAGGAAACTTTATTCGCCTTGAGCACCAGCGCGGCGGCGTTCCAGCGGATCGCGGCGCGGATTTTTGACTCGATGGGGCGGACGCCCGGATGGTCGGGCTGGTTTTCGGGCGGGATGGTGTTGATATAAGCCGTGTTCCAGGCAAAGGGCAGCTGCGCGCCATTCTTGCGCGCCTCGGCGACCACTTCGTTCAAGAGCTCGTCGACGCGCTCGACGCCCTCGAATTCCTGCACGGAGTTCAGCGACTCCAGCCATTCCCGCGTTTCCTGCGCGGCCTCGTTGCGGTCCATGGATTTGCCTCCGGACATGAGTCTCCGCGTCCGGAAGACGGTCCTCCGGCGTCGGGGCCCTCGATTTTTTTACTGGAAGGCTTTCGCCTCCTCCCCAAACGCGCGGGTTTGCCCCGCATTGTTCTGGATCAATGTAGGCAGATTATGCCGCGGTTTCCAATTCTGGAAATGAATTGATTTCCTGATAGCCATTCCATAGAAGAATGGCATGGACCTCAAAAACCTGCGCGCCTTTGTCGAGGTGATCCGCCAAAACGGGTTTACCGCGGCGGGCAAGGTTTTGAACGCCACGCAATCCACGGTCAGCAAGGCGGTGCGCGCGCTCGAGGACGAGGTCGGCGCGCCGCTGCTCGACCGTCCCGCGCCAAAGCCCCGCCTGACCCCGATCGGCGAAGCCGTTTATGCCCGCGCGCTGCGCCTGCTCGCCGAGCGCGACGATCTCCTGGCCGAAATCGCTGAGTTGCGCGGCTTGAAGCGCGGCGTGCTGCGGCTGGGCCTGCCGCCGGTCGGCAGCGGCATCCTGTTCGCGCCGCTGTTCGCGCAGTTTCGCAAAGCCTATCCGGGCATCGACATTCGCCTGGTCGAGCAGGGCAGCGCCCGGCTCGAGGAAATCCTGCGGCTCGGCGAAATCGATTTCGCCGCCTCGCTGCTGCCGGTGGATGAGGATTTTGAGGCCCATGAAATCCGCCGCGACCCCCTCATGACCCTGGTCGCCGCCGATCATCCGCTGGCGCGGCGCGACACCATCTGCATCAACGACCTGCGCGAGACGCCGCTGATCCTGTTCGAGAGCGGGTTTGCGCAGAACCGCGTCATCATCAACGCCTGCCATCGCGCGGGGTTCGAGCCGGCGGTGGCGGCGCGCTCCGGTCAGATCGATTTTCTGGTGGAGTTGGCGGCGGCCGGCGTCGGCGCGGCCTTTTTGCCCCGGCTGCTGGTCGAAAGCCACGCCCGGCGCGGCGTGGTCAGCCTGGTGCTCGACGAACCCGGCGTCGACTGGCGCCTCGCCCTGGTCTGGCGCAAAGGCGCCTATCTCTCCGATGCGGCGCGGGCCTGGCGGGCGCTCGCTCTGGCCGCGCGCTTCGATTGACGCTGATCTGCGAAATTTTTAGGGCATTAAAATACATTTCTAATATTTGCGACATTTTTGTAATTTATGTTATGTATGCCGCAAATACGCCATAAACAATTCAAATGAAAGTCCTATATTAGCCCCGCTGTGGCCTTCGCCGTTTCGGTTAATGCTTGTCTATACATTCGAAACGATTCTGATTTGAACATTTGGTTTGGAGAGGTCGTTATGGCCCGATTTCATTCCAGAAATCCGCATTTTTCGCGCAGGGCCTTGCTCGGCGGAATGCCCGCCGGTTGCGCGGCGGCGCTTCCCGTCGGCGAAGCCAGCGCCCACGTCAAGCTGTCGAAGGACGCGGTTCGATTTAAGAAATTGTCCGCTGACGACAGGACCTGTCGTTCCTGCGCGCTGTTCGTGGCGCCGTCGAGTTGCGCCTTCGTCGAGGGGCCGATCGAGCCGGAGGGCACATGCTGGATTTGGCGGGCGAGAGGCGCGTGACGCTCGCCTCGAGCAAACCAGCTCCGCTCAAGGCCCGTCGTGTTGGAGTTCCCCCGCATCTCAAGACGGCTCAGCTTTATTTTTTCCGCGACGGAGGGCGCCATGACCACTCGCACCGGCAATGCCAAGGTTTCACGAAGGACTTTGCTCGTCGGCGGTTTGGCCGCCGGTTCGCTGCTTCCGGCGGGCGCGGCCAGCGCCAGGGTCAAGCTGTCCCAGGCCGCGGTGCGCTTCCACGCGCCATCGGGCGACGGCAGGGATTGCCGGTCCTGCAAGCTGTTCGTCGCGCCGGCCGGCTGCCTGTTTGTCGAAGGCGCGAACGACCCGAGCGGCTCCTGCTGGATCTGGAGCCGCAAGACCGCTTGACAGCGCAGCGGCGGCGCCGTCACAAGCCGATAAGCGCAACCCGGATGATCCCAAGGCGTTCGTGAAACGCCACCGGCCGCTTCGCTTCGGAGATGACAATGTCCGCGCCGCCTGAGACTCTGCCGCTCGACGTGAATCCGGCCGACCATGAGGCCGACGAGCCGACGTTCGAATTGGAGTCCGACGTCAGCGGCAAGCCGCGCGTGAAAAAACTGGCGTCCGCGATCAGCGGGCGGCGCTATCGCAAGCGGCAGATGGTGCGCATCGACAGCCTGCGGCCCTCGCTCGCCGAACGCATCCGGCGCGACCACCCGGACCTCCCGGAAAACGCCCGCATCAGTCTGGGCGAACTCGCGCGCTACCAGATGCTCTATGTCGAGGAGCTCTTGCAGCAGGAGCATGGCGAGTTTTCCGAGCTCGACCGGCAGGTGGCCGAAAGCATCGCCAACCAGGACACGATCGCCGAAAACATCGAGGATGATTTCGAGGAGCATCGCACTTTTGGCGAGCGCCTCTCCGACCATCTCGCGAGCTTTGGCGGCAGTTGGAAGTTTTTGCTGTCCTTCGCCGGGTTCCTGGCGGTGTGGATGGCCTATAATATCGTCAAGGGCGACGCCTTCGATCCCTATCCCTTCATCCTGCTCAACCTCGTCCTGTCGACGTTGGCCGCGATCCAGGCGCCGGTGATCATGATGAGCCAGAAGCGCCAGGAGGAGAAGGACCGCCAGCGCTCGTTCAACGACTATCGCGTCAACCTCAAGGCGGAACTGGAAATCCGCCATCTCCACGAAAAGATCGACTATCTGATCTCCCGGCAATGGCAGCGCCTGTCTGAAATCCAGCAGGTGCAGATCGAAATGCTGCAGCAGGGACAACGCAAGAAACTCAAGAGCCCGAAGACGGAGGGGACGCGCTATCGCGAGCCCCAGGGGCGCGACACGGAATAAAGGCGGCCGAATTCCGTAAAAATACTGAGATGGCTGATTTGACGCCGCACGAGGTCGAATCGCCGCCGGAATCCGGAGAATTTTCGTCTCATTCGATCCGCATCGACGCGAGAACGGCGCCGCGCGCCATGAAATCGCGGTGATCGCTTTGAGGCGGCTGGAGGCCCGCAACGCGCGTTGATGCAAAGCAATGCGCAGCCAATCCCCGTGAATTCAAATCGCTTGCTTGGTTGAAAACTCGGGCGGTTCTGCGCTCCGCTTGGGGCGGGATTAATGACGCATGTCCTTCTGAGTGTCCTGGAGTGGACGCCTCGCAAAAAAAACGGCGCAAGGGAACGGACTCATGGGTTTCTTCGCAAGATTGTTCGGCGGCTCCAAATCCACAGCCAGCGCAACGGTTTTGGCCGAAAGCGCGCCCAAGCCCGAAAGCGAGATTCAGGCGGCGGAACAGCCGGTCGCCAGCGCGCCGGAGGCCGTGCAATCAATTGCACAGGACGCTGAGCCCCCTGAACAGTCGACCGCCAGCGCCCCCGAAGCAGCGCCCGCGGCGCCGGAGGTTTTGGACTCCGAGCCTGCGCCGCCCCAACAGCCGATCGAAGCGGCGTCCACCGTAGAGCCCGAGGCCGAAGAGACCGAGCCCGAAGACGAGGAAGAGCTTTCCGAGCCGGAGCCTGCGCCGGAGCCTTTTCCCGCCCTCGCCCCGGACGAGGTCATCTATGTGCTGACCACGTTCGGCGTGGATTCCATCGACCCCGCCTTCATGGCGACGAAAAAAGTCTATCGGGCGGGCAGCCGCCAGGCGGCGGTCGCGTTCCTGCGGACGCAGGTCGTGACCGAAACCTTGTTCTACATCGAAGTGGAAACCCCCGACGGTCCGTTCGGCATCGACCTCCGTCACCGCGTCTTCAACGCGCAGGGACATTTCGTCGATTTTTGATGCGGTCCCCGGCCGGCGGCCGAAGCGATCCAGGGCCCCTGCGGTGAAGTTCACCGCAGGGGCCTATGTTTCACGCGGCCTCTGAAGCCGCCAGACCGATGGCCGCCGCGCGGCGATCCAGAAGCGCGCGAATGGCTCTTGGAACCTGCCGCGCCGATTTCACCCGCGGAAAAGTCATCTCGGCCATCGGCGGCGGGTCGCCAGCCGCTTCGTGCTCCCGCCAATTGTCGAAAGCGAGCCGGTCGACGTTGTCAACAAAAGTTTCGGCGGCGACGCCTTCGGCGAGAATCAGCGCGTGATCGGCGAGTTCGATGTGCCAATAGGTGAAAACCTGGGGAACATCGTGTTCGCGTGTGATCGTCGCGCCGTTCACCAGCGCGCCCGCGTGGATCAGCACGCCGCCGAGCATGAGCGCGTGATCGGGCGAGACAAGCAGATCGCGTGTGGGGCTGTTCTCGCCCAGCGCGCCGGCCTTGATGCGAATGGGCAGGACCCGCACCGGATCGGCGAAGCGGGTGGACACCGTTTGCCGGCCCATCCAGCGGATCGGCGCGACCTCGCCGCTCGACGTCATGACCAGGTCTCCGGCCTTGAGCGTTTCGACAGCGGCCTCGCCCATGGGGGTTGCGACCCATGTTCCCGGATAGAAGCAGATGATGTTGACGGTGATCTCTTCGGTCAGGACGCCGCCCGCTGTGTCCGTCACGGTGACCACGAACGTGTCGGTCCCCGGCGCGCCCTGGAGCGCGGCGACCTTGCTTTCATCAATGTTGTAGGTCCAATCGACCTTGCCGGTCTGGTTGCCGGTCGAATCGTTTTTCAGCGTCGCATTTAGGGTTCCGAGCGCGTGGGCGCCCGCCGTCACCGTGATCGAGTGGGTGTCGGCGGGATCCGCGTCCGCAAACAGGAACTGGCCGCCGGTGGTGAGGTGCGTCTTGGTGGGGTCGTCCTGAACTGTGCCGGTGAGGGTCGATGTGACGGCCTCCGAACTGGCGAAGGTTTTGACGAAAATGTCCGACGTGGCGTTGGTGTCGCCCGCGACCAGATCGGACGCGTATGAGTTGAAGGCGATGCTGTTTCCATCCCGCGAAAATGATGGGTCATAGCTGGTGTTATTTGCCTGCGCGCCGTCAGCGCCCGTCGAAACGCGGGTGATGGCGCCGGTCGTCAAATCCCTGACAAAAACGTCCGACGAATTGTTGGTGTCGCCTTCGACAAGATTGGACGCGCCGGAGTCGAACGCGATCTTGGTCCCATCCGGGGAGAAGATGCAGTATTCTCCAATGTAATTATTGGCTGGCGTTCCGTCGGCGGCGGACGACACGATTGTGACCGCGCCGGTGACCAGATCCTTGACGAAAAAATCGTCGGAACCGCTGGCGTCGTTTGCGACCAGGTTCGTGGCGTCGGAGCCGAAGGCGATCTTCGTTCCGTCCGGAGAGAATATGGCGTCGCTACACCGGCCGTTTGACTGTGTCCCGTCGGCGGATGTCGAGACGCAGGTCAATTCGCCCGTAGCGAGGTCCTTGACGAAGATTTGTGACGGCGTGCTAAGCCACCAGAAGGGATGGGTATAATCTATCGCGCCGGCATAACTGATGAACGCGATTTTGCTTCCGTCCGGAGAGAGGGAGTGGCCGAAACTGCCCGGCAACTGCGATCCATCGGCGCCGGTCGAGACGCGGGTGATCGCGCCGGTCGTCAAGTCCTTGAGGAAAACATCCGGGGCATTGTTGGTGTCGCCGGCGACGAGATTGGAGGCGTCGGAATCGAAGACGATCTTTGTTCCGTCCGACGAAAAGTCTGGCGGATCGTAAGTCGAATCGTTCGCCTGCCCTCCATCGGAGGCGGTGGATATGCGGGTGGTTGCGCCGGTCGTCAAATCCTTGATGAAAAGGTCCGTGACGCCATTGGTGTCGCCCGCTACAAGGTTGGACGCGCTGGAGTTGAACGCGATCTTGGTCCCGTCGGGAGAGAAGACGCCGCCGTTGCTGCCGCCATTCCCTTTCGACCCATCGCTCGCGGTGGAAACGAGTGCAATGTCGCCCGTCTTCAAATCCTTGACGAAAACATCCTGGTCGTTGTTGGCGTCTCCCGCGACCAGATTCGAGGAGTTCGACTCGAACGAGATTTTGGTTCCATCAGGAGAAAAACGCGGGATCCAGCTTCCCGAGCTGTTTCCAGAGTTGTTCCCCAACGTACCGTCCGCAGCGGTCGAGACCAAGGTGATTGATCCATCGCTGCTATATTCGGTGGTTATCTTATGCGAATTGACAAAAGTCGGGCTTTGGTTGTCGGATTTCGACAGGTCGGTGCTCATGGGCGCCTCGGGCAATCATTTTAATATTCGATTACCCCGGGTATCACAGCATCGTGAATGACGCAACGTTATGGAAGGTCGCAGCTCCCTTGGTGAGCCCTGATTGGGCTGTTTATCCGATGAAAACAATGTGCAGGCGTCGCGGCCCGTGGGCGCCGCGGGCCAGCACGCCTTCGATGTCGGTGGTGCCGCTTGCGCCCGTAATAAAATTCACGTTGCGCGGCTGCGGCTGGCCTTTTTCGGCTGCGGCGTAATCCTCGAACCGGGCCACCACGCTCCGCGCCTCCAGCGCGACAATATGGTGCAGCGGCTCGAAATTATAGAGCGTCGGCGCGTCCGGGCCGGAATGAAACACCAGCGATCCCGTCTCGGCGATCCCGCCGCGCGCCGCGCCCACCGCCAGCATCGTGTCCGGCTTGAGCGGGGCCGGGCGCACGCCGCCCCAGTCGAGGCCGGTCAGGCGCGGATCGGGTTGCAGCGCCGCCTCCTTTTCCAGGCCGTGCGCCTCGGCGTAGCGGGCGACGGCTTCGGGCAGGGCGCTCCAACCGGCAAGCCGCTCGACGGTCGCGCCCACCTTGTCCGCCGTGACCCGGGCGGTAAAATTCTCGACCAGATCGGAAAATTCCAGCGGCGGCAGGCAGGCTTTCATCGCCCCCGCCAGCTCCCGCGCCTGCGTCTCCAGCGCGTCGGTGAGCAAATGTTCGGGCCGCAGGCGGCGCAGAGCCGAAAAGATCGCGTCGCGGGCGTTCATCAATGCTCTCCCGAGGCGACTTGCGCCAGAAACGTTTGCTTTGGCGGCGTGGGGAAATCGCGCGTGTCGGTCCAAGCCGGCGCGAAGGGCAGCCGGGAAATCCAACCGTCCTTGCCGAGCCGCCGCAGCAGCGGCAGCGCGATCGAGAGCGCCAAACGGTAGAGTTTGGGTTTGGTCGCGACGAATGCCCAGATTTTTAGTGCGCGCTGGACGCCGGGCGGCTCGTAGCCGGCCTCAAAACTCTTGGCGCGCCAATCGCGCAGCAACGTGGGCAGGGGAATGTCCACGGGACAGACCGCCTTGCACAACCCGTTCATCGTGCAGGCGTGGGGCAGGTCGCGCGTGTTTTCCAGCCCGTCGAACACGGGGGTGAGCGCCGAGCCCATCGGTCCCGGATAGGCGCCGCCATAGGCGTGTCCTCCTATCTTGCGATAGACCACGCAATGGTTGAGGCAGGCCCCGCAACGCACGCAGCGCAGCATTTCCGGCATTTCTTCCAGCATTTGCGTGCGGCCATGGTCGACCAGCACGATGTGGAACTCTTCGGGGCCGTCGCGGTCGCCCTCGCGCTTGGGGCCGCAATGGAAGGTGGTGTATTGCGTGAGGTCGGCGCCGGTGGCCGAGCGCACCAGCACCCGCGTCAATTGCAGCGCGTGCTCCGTGGTGGCGACGATTTTTTCGATGCCCGCCGTGACGATGTGGACGCGCGGCGGCGTCGTCGTCAGCTCGGCATTGCCCTCATTGGTGATGGTGCAGATCGCGCCGGTTTCGGCGACCAGATAATTCGCGCCGGAAATGCCGACATCCGCGCCAAAAAAATCGTTTCGCAGCTCATGGCGCGCCGAGGCGACCATGGCTTCCACCTCGGTGAGCAGCAGATGGTCGCGATGGTGTTTCTGGAACAGTTTTGAGACGTCTTCGCGGGTGCGATGCGCCGCCGGCCAGATGATGTGCGACGGGGTTTCGCCGGCGAGCTGGATGATGTGCTCGGCCAAATCTGTTTCTACGCGGCGGATGCCCGCTTCGGCGAGCGCGTGTGGCAGGCCGATCTCCTCGCCCAGCATGCTTTTGGAGCGCGTCGCCGTTTTCGCGCTCGCCTGCCGGCAGATGTCGATGACGGCGGCGCAAGCTTCCTTCGCGTCGCGCGCCCAATGGATTTTCGCGCCCGACGCGAGCGCATTGCGCTCGAATTGTTCGAGGTAATAGGCGAAATTGTCGAGCGCGTGATCCTTGAGCGCCGCCGCCTGTTTGCGCGCCTCGTCGAACTCCGGCCAGGCGGCGACCGCCGCGGCGCGCTTGGTTCGCGCATTGCCGGTGGTGCGGTCGAGCGCGACGCGCAGATTGGAATCGCCGAGCGCTTTTTTCGCCCGCTCCTTGAAAGTCCCCACCGGCGCGTTCATGGCTTTTCCTCGCCGATGGCGTGGATGGCGCGGCCCGCCAACAATTCGGCGGCGTGGAAGACGCGGGTGGTCGCGCCGGAGCGGCGCAGCTTGCCCGCCATATTGAGCAGGCAGCCGAGATCGCCGCCAAGCAGCAGGTCGGCGCCGCTCGCCTGGATATTGGCCGCCTTTTCCGCGACAATGGCGTCGGAAATTTCCGAATATTTCATGCAGAACGTGCCGCCGAAGCCGCAGCAGGTCTCGTCGCCCTCGAGCGGGCGCATCTCCAGCCCCTGCACCGCGGCGAGCAGCGCGCGCGGCTGGGTCTTGATGCCGAGGCCGCGCAGGCCCGAACAGGTGTCGTGATAGGTCGCGCTCGCCTTGCACGAAACCCCGCTCGGCCTGAAGCCGCGCACATCGACAAGGAAGCTGAGCAGTTCGAACGTCTTGTCCGCGAGTTTTTGGGCGCGCAGGGCGAGGGCGGGGTCGTCCTTGAACAGCTCGGGATAGGTGCGGATCATCGACGCGCAAGAGCCGGAAGGCGCGACCAGATAATCAAAATCCTCGAACAGATCGATCACCTGCCGCGCAAGTTTTTTCGCGGAGCCATCGTCGCCGCTGTTATAGGCCGGCTGGCCGCAACAGGTCTGCGCGCTGGGTATCTGCACATCGCAGCCGGCCGCGCGCAAAAGCTCGAGCGCGGAAAAGCCGATGTTGGGCCTGAGCATGTCGACGAGGCAGGTCGCGAACAGACCCACCTTTGGCGCGGCTTGCCGCGCTCCTCCCCTGTTTGTCATTTTTTCGCCTGTCGTTGTCGCACGCAAAAACAACGCGCGATCGGCCGATTTTTGTCACTTTTATCGCAACAGGCGTCGGTGGTCAATTAAAATGACCAGAGATTACGGCGCGACGAATTCCGAGCGGCCCATGCGGCGCAGCGCCCGGGCGACGCGGGTCTGTTCGTCGCGGATGGCGCGCAGGGTCGCCGCTGTCGATTCCATATGCCGGGACGCCGCCTCCTGCGCCCGCTCGGGATCGCGCGCCAAAACGGCTTCGCCGATGGCGAGGTGTTGTTGCAAAAGATCGTCGCGGGCGCCGGGGTGGGTGTAGAGCTGGTGGCGGTTGTAGAAGACGCCATGGCGCAGCATGTCGGCGAAGGCGCGCATGATGTGCAGCATCACGAGATTGTGAGAGCCTTCGTAGATCAGCATGTGCAAATCTGCGTCGGCCTCGGCCTCGTCGCTGGGGTCGTCCTTCTCGTGGGCGGCGCGCATCTTGTCGAGGCAGGCTTTCAGCGCCTCGCGCTCCGGTTCGGTGGCGCGCAAAGCGGCGAGGCGGGCGGCCTCGCCTTCGACCAGGCCGCGATATTCGAGATAGTCGAGCAGGGCCTGGTCATTGGCCTGCATCATCGCCGCCAGCGGTTCGGTCAGCGGCGCCATGAACTGGGTGACGCATGTGCCGCTGCGATTGGTCTCGATCAGCCCGCGCCTTTGCAGCTTTTCCAGGGCTTCGCGCAGTGATGGTCGCGAAACTTCCAGCTTTTCCGCCAGTTCACGCTCCGCGGCCAGCCGTTCGCCCGGCCGCAGGGCGCCCTCGAGGATCAATTGCTCGAGGTGGTCGGCGATGGCGTCTGAGAGTTTGAGGTTTCTGACGGGTTCCATGGCCATGCAGCGAGAAGGAGAATCGAACCTCATTCTATCACCGCACAAAAGATCGGTCCAAGGAACTATTGCCAAAGCATGACCGATCCAATATGCGAGAGTGGTAAATTAAACATACCAGCTATGCGCGTGGTCAACAACTCGCAAGCTGGCGCTCCGTTCCCGGGGAGGAAACATGTTCGCACAATTGCTCACGCCCGTGGGGGGCAGCCTTGCGCTGTCCTTCGCCGCCGCGACCATTCCGGTCGTGGTGGTGCTCGTCATGCTCGGCATCCTGCGCCGTCCCGCCTGGCAGGCCGCCGGTCTCGGCCTGATCGCCGGCCTCGCGCTCGCCATTTACGTCTGGAAGGTGCCGACCGAACTCGCGGTCAATTCCGTGCTCAACGGCGCCGTGTTCGCGCTGTGGCCGGTGATGTGGATCGTGGTCAACGCGCTGCTGCTTTACAATGTCGCGGTCAAATCGGGGCGGTTCGACGCGTTTCGCGCCTGGGTGATCGAGCATTTGCCCAATGACCGCCGCATCGTGCTGGTGGTGATCGGCTTTTGCTTCGGCGCGCTGCTCGAAGGCGTGTCCGGCTTCGGCACGCCCGTCGCCATCACCTCGTCACTGCTGATCCTGTGCGGCTTTCCGCCTCTGGAAGCCCTGGTGTTCGTGCTGATCTTCAACACCGCGCCCGTGGCGTTCGGCGCGCTCGGCGTTCCCGTGACCGTGCTCGGCGCGGTGACCGGCCTGCCGGCGCCGGCGCTCGGCGCCATGATCGGCCGCCAGTTGCCCGTTCTCGCGCTGATCCTGCCCTTCTATGTCATGGCGGTCTATGGCGGCTGGCGCTCGATCAAGGCGCTGTGGCCGGTGCTGCTGGTCTCCGGCGGCTGCTTCGCCTTCTCGCAATTCGTCGCCTCCAACTGGCTCGATTATGCGCTCACCGACGTGCTGGCCTCGCTCGGCTCGCTCGGCGGCACGCTGCTGTTCCTGCTGGTGTGGAAGCCCCGTCCCGATCCGGAATTCGCCATTTCCCGCGAAGCCTTCGAAGCCGAAAGCCGCGCCGACACGGCGCCGGGCGTGCCGCTGTGGCAGGGCTGGCTGCCCTGGCTGATCGTCTCCGGCCTCGTCATCGCCTGGACGCATTTCGGCGTGGCCAACATCGGCCAGAACAAGGTCAACTGGCCCGGCCTGCACAATATGATCTCGATCACGCTGTATAACGCCAAGCCCTACGCCGCTGTCTGGACCTTCCAGCCGCTCGGCACCGGCACGGCCATTCTGCTGGCGACGATCATCACCGCTTTGATCGTGCGTCTGTCGCCCGCCGACTTCTTCCGCTGTATCGGCACGACCGCCAAGCAGAGCTGGGTGGCGGTCATCACCGTGACCTTCATCATCGGCCTCGCCTATCTGATGAACTATTCCGGCATGGCCTATACGCTCGGCAACGGCGTCGCCTCGACGGGATGGTTCTTCGTGCTGCTCTCCCCCTTCCTGGGCTGGGTGGCCGTGATGCTCTCGGGCTCGGACACGTCAGGCAACGCCTTGTTCGGCAATTTGCAGGTGGTCGCCGCCCGTCAGCTCGACCTCAACCCCGTCCTGTTCGCCGCCACCAATTCGTCCGGCGGCGTGATGGGCAAGATGGTGTCGCCGCAAAACATCGTCACCGGTTGCACCGTGACCGGGCTGATCAACAAGGAAGGCCTGGTGTTCTCGCGCACCTTCAGCCATTCGATCGTCCTCACCCTGTTCCTCAGCGCGCTGGTGGTCGTGCAGCAATATGTGACCCCCTGGGTGATCCCGGTGGTGAAATAGGAGCGCGGAGGGGCTTCCCCTCCGCTCATCCATGGACCGCCCTCGTCCTTCGAGACGCCCGCTGTCGCGGGCTCCTCAGGATGAGGGCTATTCTGTTGAGAGCCAGATTCCAGGAGCAGCGGTCATGCCGCAGGTCGATTACGCCGCACTGACCCAGTCGTTCGCCAGTTTCATCCCGTCCGAGCGCATCTACACCGATCCGCTGCGGACCTTGGCCTACGGAACCGACGCCAGCTTTTATCGCCTGACCCCCAAAATCGTCGTGGTCGCGGAAAGCGAGGCCGAAGTTCTGGGGCTCGTCGCTCAGTGCCGGGGGCAGGGGGCGCCGGTCACCTTCCGCGCCGCCGGCACGTCGCTGTCGGGGCAGGCGGTCACCGACAGCGTTCTTATTGTGCTCGGCGAGGGCTTTGGCGGTTTCGCCTATGACGAGGACGCGCAGGTCGCGCGGCTTGGGCCGGCCATCGTCGGCGGCGAGGCCAACCGACGCCTGCTGCCGTTCCAACGAAAAATCGGACCCGATCCCGCCTCGATCGCCACCGCCAAGATCGGCGGCATCGCCGCCAACAATGCCTCGGGCATGTGCTGCGGCGTGGGCCAGAATTCTTACCACACGCTGGCGTCGCTGCGCCTCGTGCTCGCCGACGGCGCCGTGCTCGACACCGCCGATCCCGGCAGCATCGCGCGGTTCCGCACGACCCATGGCGCCTTGCTCGACGGCCTCGCCGCTCTATCCGCGGACATTCGCGCCGACGAAAAGCTTGCCGCTCGCATCACCGAAAAATATCGGCGCAAGAACACGACGGGCTATGCGATCAACGCCTTGATCGACTTTTCCGATCCGGTGGACATGCTGACCCATCTGATGATCGGCTCGGAGGGCACGCTCGGCTTTTTGTCGCGTGTCGATTATCGCACCGTGCCTGAATATGCCGACAAGGCCTCCGCCTTTGTCGTCTTCGCCGATCTGGAAAAAGCCTGTCGCGCCGTCACCGCGCTCAAAAACACGCCGGTCGAGGCGGTGGAGCTTTTGGACCGCGCTTCGCTGGAAAGCGTCAAGTCGAAAAAGGGCATGCCGGTCGATGTCGACACGCTCGGCCCCGACGCCAGCGCGCTGCTGATCGAGGCGCGCGCGCCCGATGCCGAGGAACTCGGCAAGCGCATCGCCCTGATCCTCGAAGCCATCGACGCCTCCAGCACGCTGAACGGCGTTGTCTTCAGCCACGACCCGCAAGAGACCGCGCGCTACTGGGACATGCGCAAAGGCACGTTCCCGGCGGTGGGCGGCAAGCGCCCGGCTGGAACCACCGTCATCATCGAGGACGTCGCCTTTCCCGTGGAGCGGCTCGCCGAGGCGACCATGGATTTGCGCGCGCTGATGAACGCGCATGGCTACACGCAAGCCATCATTTTCGGCCACGCGCTCGAAGGCAATCTGCACTTCGTCTTCGCCCAGGGGTTTGACTCGCCCGATGAGGTGAAACGCTACGCTAATTTCATGGAGGCTGTGGCCGAACTGGTGGTCGGCAAATATGACGGCTCGCTCAAGGCCGAGCATGGCACCGGCCGCAATATGGCGCCCTTCGTCGAGCGCGAATGGGGCAAGGCGGCGACCGATGTGATGCGCCGGGTGAAAAAACTGCTCGATCCGCAAAACCTGTTCAATCCCGGCGTCGTGCTCAACGATGACGCGGAAGTGCATCTCAAAAACCTCAAGCCGATGCCGGCGGTGACGCCTCTCATCGACGCCTGCATTGAATGCGGGTTTTGCGAGCCGCAATGCCCCTCCAAGGGACTGACCCTGTCGCCGCGCCAGCGCATCACCTCGTCGCGCGAAATCCGGCGGCTGCGCTGCGATGCGCCTGACGCGCCGGAACTGGCGGCGATGGAGAAGGACTATCTCTATTTCGGCGACACAACCTGCGCGGCTTGTTCTCTGTGTTCAACCGTCTGCCCGCTGGAGATCGACGTCGGCCGCTACACCCGCAGCCTGCGCGCGCAACGGCGCGGTCCCGTGGCGAAACTCGCGGCCTATACGGCGGCGCGCAATTTCGGCGCGGTGACCAAGACGGGGCGCGCCGGTCTGGCGCTGGGCGCGGCGGCGGAAGGCGTGGTCGGAACGACCGTGATGACGACCATGTCCGGCCTCGCCAACAAGGTTTTGGGGACGCCCCGATGGTCGCAGGCCATGCCGCGTCCCGCGCCCGTCACGCCCGCGCCGGCGCCGGCCGAGGGGGCGCCCGTGGTCTTCTTCGAGAGCTGCTCCAGCCGCATGATGGGGCCGGCGAAGGAGGACGCCAGCGAACCGCTGGCGGTCGTGGCGGCGCGCGTGTTCGGCCGCGCCGGCTTCAAACTGGTCACCCCCGAGGGTCTTGAAGAGCTCTGTTGCGGCCAGCTGTTCGACACCAAGGGTTTTCCCGACGCCGCCGATCTCAAGGCGCGCGAACTGGTGGAGCGTCTCGGCTCCGCCAACCCGATCCCCGTCATCTTCGACGCCTCGCCCTGCGCGACGCGCATGAAGGCGTTTTCGGGCCCGCATTTCCAGGCGATGGATTTGCTGCAGTTCCTGCGCGAAAAGGTGGCGCCGCGCCTGACGCTCAGCAAAGCCAAAGAGCCGATCGCGGTGCACGCCACCTGCACGCTGCGAAAAGCCGGCCTCGCCCCGGCGTTGATGGAGCTGGCCGGAATGTGCGCGGAACAGGTGATCGCGCCTCCGGGCGTCACCTGCTGCGGTTTCGCCGGCGACAAGGGTTTTTATACGCCCGAGCTCAACGACCACGCTTTGCGCCACCTCTCCGAGGCGCTGCCGGAGGCCTGCCACGAGGGCTATTCCACCAACCGCACCTGCGAGATCGGGCTGTCCAGCCATTCCGGCCGGCGCTACCGCTCGATCCTGCATCTGGTGGACGAGGCGTCGCGCTGAAACTTACTCGCCGTCCGGCGTCATCGCCATAATGTGGTCGAAGGCGCCGTCCGGCTTGAACAGGCAGCGCAGCGCCTTCACCCCTTCCTCGCCCTTGTCGGCCTTGGCGTCCAGCGAGGCGCCCTCCGCCGTCTTGACGAGCTCGCCGAGCGCGATCGCCTTGGGTTCGACGCCATAGAGTTTCGCGGCCTCGGACCGGCAGGCCTCTTGCCCCGCCTGATCGCCGCCGCGCGAAAGTTCGACCGACAGGCTGTAGCGGCAGGTCTCGTTGCGGCGGGCGGCGTTGCGCATCAGATAGATTTGCGCGCGCCAGACGCCTGATTGCGTCGGGTTCTGGCTGAATTCATCTCCGGCGGTCGAGCCGATGTGAACCGCTGTGTCGGCGCCGGGGGCGTAGACATTGAAGTAACAGGAGCGGTTCGACGGCTTGAACAGCAGGCGCAGGGTCTGGCCCTGCGCGGCGGTGATGCGGTAATCGACGCCCGCATCGCCCTTGAGGGTCCCGCGCAGCGTCACAACAGTTTTTCCCGCAGGGATTTTCACCGGCTTCACCGCATCGGCGGCGAGGGCTGGCGCAGCGCAGGCGAGGCCAAGCCCCAGGATCAGGCGAGCAATCATCGAAAAACCTCACGCATGAAAGTCCGGGGATGATCGTCGGGGGCGCCCGCCTGCGCAAGGGGTTTGCGCTGGCGCAACGTCTTCGGCGCTCTCGCCGCTTAGAGACGAGCGTGAGGAGAGCCCGATGAACCTGCCGAAAATCCCGCTCGGCGTCGACGTGATGGACCGCGACCATTACGCGCTGGAGCAAATGTTCGCCCGCACGCCCCATGTCGCCGACGACGATCTGCCGGCGCATCTGGACGCCATTCTCGCGGAAATCGCCGCCCATTTCCTCCGCGAGGAGGCGGCGATGGAGGCGGAGGGCGTGCCGATCCTGCATTGCCATCGCGGCCAGCACGCCGCGCTGCTCGAAGAGGCGGAACGTCTGCGCAAAGAATTCGGGCGCGTCGACGCCGCCGCGCGCCGCCACGCCATCGGCTTTCGCCTGGCCCGGCTGGTCTCCGACCATGTCGCCAGCGTGGACGCGATTTCGTCGCGGTTCTTTTTCGACAAGGCGGATGTGTCCGTCGACCCCGTGGGCTGCTGCGGCTAGAGCATTTTCGAGCGAAGTGGATGCCGGTTCGCGTGAAGAAAATGCGTCAAACCAAAAAGTTAGAGCGCGTTCGGTGAACGGGAGTTCACCGAACGCGCTCTAAGGCGGCCACGCCGCCCGGCGCGCGGCGAGAGGTCGCGCGCTCTTTTTCGCGCGCCCTGCGACTCCTATATTCGTCGCTGACGAAAGGGATTCGCATGATCCGCATTGTGTTCGCCGCTTTTCTTGTCCTGGTCGCGCCGCTGGCCGCGCAGGCGCAAAAAATCCCGCTGAGCCGGGCCGAAATCAGCCTGAGCCTGTCGCCGGTGGTGAAGAAGGCGGCGCCGGCCGTGGTCAATGTCTACGCGCAGCGCGTCGAGCGCCAGCCGCGCAATGCGCTGTTTGACGATCCGGTGTTCCAGCGCTTCTTCGGCGGCCAGCATCCCAGCGCCAAAACCGCGCAATCCCTGGGGTCCGGCGTGATCGTCGATCCTTCCGGCCTCGTCGTCACCAACCATCACGTCATCGAAGGCATGACCAGCGTCAAGGTGGCTTTGGCCGACCGGCGCGAATTCGCCGCCGAAATCGTGCTGCGCGACCCGCGCTCCGACCTCGCCATTTTGCGCATCAAGAGCGACGAGAAAACCTTTCCGGTGCTCGAAATGGGCGACAGCGACGCCATCGAGGTCGGCGACCTCGTGCTCGCCATTGGCGATCCCTTTGGCGTGGGCCAGACCGTGACCCAGGGCATTGTCTCCGCGCTGGCGCGCACCCAGGTCGGCATCAGCGATTACGGCTTCTTCATCCAGACCGACGCCGCCATCAATCCCGGCAATTCAGGCGGCGCGCTGGTGGATGTGAACGGGCGGCTGGTGGGCGTCAATTCCGCCATATTTTCCCAAACCGGCAGTTCGGTCGGCATCGGCTTCGCCATTCCCGTCAATATGGTGAAAAGCGTGGTGGCGGCGGCGAAAAATGGCGGCAAGGAGGTGCGCCGGCCCTGGCTCGGCGCCAGCCTGCAAAATCTGACGCGCGATCTCGCGGAAAGCCTCGGGCTCGACCGCCCTGCGGGCGCCTTGGTGACCGAGGTCGACCCGCGCGGCCCCGCGGCAACGGGCGGGCTGAAGCAGGGCGATGTGATCGTCGCGGTCGACGGCCAGGAGGCGGCGGACGCCGGCGGCGTCGGCTATCGGCTCGGCGCCAAGACCATTGGCGGGACGGCGTCGCTGTCGGTGCGCCGCGACGGCAAGAGTCTGGTTGTGCCGCTGGCGCTGGTGGCGGCCCCGGAAAAGCCGGCGCGCGAGGAAATCAAGATCAAGGGCGGATCCCCGTTCGCCGGGGCGACCGTGGTCAATATTTCGCCGGCGACCTCGGAAGAATTTTCGATCGGCGCCGCCAAGGAGGGCGTGGCGGTCGTCAATGTCGAAGACAATACGCCCGCGGCCGCCGTCGGCTTCCAGAAGGGGGATGTCGTGCTCACCGTGAACGGCGCCAAGATCGCCGCCACCCGCGACCTCGACCGCGCCGCCAGCCAAAACCCCTATGTGTGGCGGCTGACCATCAACCGGGGCGGGCAGGTGATCACGAGTGTGATCGGAGGTT
The DNA here is from genome assembly GCF_025961575.1 of Rhodoblastus acidophilus. Lineage (GTDB taxonomy): Bacteria > Pseudomonadota > Alphaproteobacteria > Rhizobiales > Beijerinckiaceae > Rhodoblastus > Rhodoblastus acidophilus_C. The sequence goes on from NZ_JAOQNX010000003.1 coordinate 125,000, forward strand.
AAGCAAAGCGAAGCGCCGCCCTTTTTGGAAAGGGCGGCGCCGGATGGAAGCTCTGGATTTTACTCCGCGCTGTCGAGGAAGCGCCGATGGGTCGCCATCACATTGCGGCGGCCGACGAACACCAGGAACGCCAGCACGGCGGCGACCGGGACGAGGGCCAGCGCCGGGATCTTGATCACGGCGACAGCGAGATAGATCGCCACCTGGATCACGCCAAGGCAAGCGAAGAAGATGGCCATCAAAATGGCAAGGCGAAGGAAAGGTCCACTCATTGGGGCATCTCGCGTAAGAATGACTTAGCCTCCATCTCAATGATATAAATCAAAAACCGCGCCTGCGCACGTGTTTCCGATTGTCGCAGCAAACATGCGGTTTCGCTTGTTTGCAGGAACGCCAGATCATGGGTCCGCGGACAGCGGCGGCGCCACCTCTTCCAGCGGTTTGCCCTCGGCGTCCACGGCGAATCGCCAGGCGACGCCAGCGGCGAACAGCATCATAAACGCGGCGAAAAGATAGCCGAAATAAAGGTTTGTTCGCGAGCCCGCCTCGACCAGCCAGCCGAAGACATAGGGCGCGGCCACCCCGCCTATGGCGGTCGCCGCCGCATAGAACAAAGCGATCGACATGGCGCGGATTTCCAAGGGGAAGTTTTCCGCGACGGTGAGATAGGCGGCGCTGGCCGCGGGCGAGGCGAAAAAGAACACCGTCATCCAGCCGATGGTCTGGGTGGTCGCCGTCAGCAGGTCCGCCTGGAACAGCGAGGCCCAGACCAGCAACAGCGCGCCCGAAACCCCATAGGTCAGCGTCAGCATTTTGCGCCGCCCCCAGACATCGAACAGGCGACCGAGCAGCAGCGGCCCCATGAAATTGGTCAGGGCGAAGGGCAGAATGTGCCAGCCGACTTTTTCGGCGGGCACGGCGTAGAAATTGGCGAGCACCAGCGCATAGGTGAAGAAGATGGCGTTGTAGAAAAACGCTTGCGCCGCCATCAGCGTCAGCCCGACCATGGTGCGCTGGGGATAGACCCGCGTCAGCGTGTCAAAGGCGCTTTTCAGCGCATGGCCCTGAATCGGCCGCAGCGCCAGCAGTTTTCGCGGGTCGATCGCCGCGAGGCTGACGCCGGACTTTCGAAACTCCTCCTCGATGCCGTCGACCACCGCGTCGGCCTCCTTGACGCGGCCGTGCAGCACCAGCCAGCGCGGGCTTTCCGGTAGCCAGAAGCGCATGAACACGACAATGACGCCCAGCGCCGCGCCGGTGAGAAAGGCGAGCCGCCAGCCGTATTCCGGGTCGATCAGAGCCGGATTGAGGAGGAGCGCCGCCACCAGCGCGCCCAGGGCCGCGCCCAGCCAAAAGCCGCCATTGACCACGAGGTCGGTAAAGCCGCGATAGCGCGCCGGCACCAGTTCCTGGATGGTCGAATTGATCGCGGCATATTCGCCGCCAATCCCCGCGCCGGTGAGGAAGCGGAACACGAAAAAGCTCAATCCGTCCCAGGCGAGCCCGGCGAGCGCCGTCGCGGTGAGATAGAGGACGAGGGTGATGAAGAACAGTTTGCGGCGGCCCATGCGGTCGGTGAGCCAGCCGAAGAACAGCGCGCCCAGCACCGCGCCGGACAGATAGGCGCTGCCGGCGAGGCCGATGTCGGCGTCGTTGAAATGCAGCGCCGGGCTCGCCCGCAGCGCGCCCGCCACCGAACCGGCCAGCGTCACCTCCAACCCGTCGAGCACCCAGGTGATTCCGAGCGCGGCGATCACCAGGCGATGGAAACCGCTCCAGGGCAGCCGTTCCAGGCGGGCCGGGACGTCGGTGACGATGCGGCTTTCGCCGATGGGGGCAGCGGTCAATGCGGGCGTTCCTGATGCGGGTTTTTCAGGAACGCGCGGAAGACCGGGAGGTTTACATGAAAACGTTCGGAGTTTTCATGATCCTATCTGGCGCCTTTCAGCCGGGCCTCGCCCTGCTCGCAAGCATCCTCATCGTCGCCGTCAAGATTTGGCGATCGATCTGATCTCGCGCATTTTCGAGCGAAGGGGATGCCGGTTCGCTTGAAGACAATGCTCCAAGACGCCCGTTCGGTGAAGCTGAGTTCACCGGACGGGCTTTAGCAGGCTGCTGAAAAAGTCCCGTTCTCATGGCCATGGTTCGAGACGGCTGCTGCGCAGCCTCCTCACCATGAGGGATTCTTTTATGTATACAATAGAGTAGCCCTCACCCTGAGAGCCTGTGACTTTTTCAATTTTGGTCACCTTCGACCACTGCAAAATCAATGAGTTAGCAGTGTCGAAAACCGAAAATCTTGAATAAAGTCACAAACTCTGAGGAGCCCGCCTTGGCGGGCGTCTCGAAGGGCGGGGGCGGGCCACGGGTTTTTCAGCAGCCTGTTAGCGCGCGCCGCTCGCCGCGGTCTGGCCGAACAGGACCTTCTTGTCCTCGTCGCTCATCGTCGCGTCCTCGGGGCGGTAGCGCGGCCCGATCTCATAGGCGCGCTGCACCGCGGGGCGGGCGCGTACTGTGTCGAACCAGCGCCGCAGGTGCGGGAAGTCGTCGAGGTTCTGCCCCTGCTTGGTCCAGGGCACGATCCAGGGATAGCTCGCCATATCGGCGATGGAATAGTCGCCGGCGATATAGGCGCCGGTTTTTTCCAACTGCCGGTCGAGCACGCCATAGAGGCGGTTGGTCTCCTTCACATAGCGGTCGATGGCGTAGGGGATTTTCTCCGGCGCATATTGGGAAAAATGGTGGTTTTGCCCCGCCATCGGGCCGAGGCCGCCCATCTGCCAATAGACCCATTGCAGCGCCTCGAATTTTCTCCGGCGCTCGGTGGGCAGGAACTCGCCGGTCTTTTCGGCGAGATATTCGAGGATCGCGCCGGATTCGAACAGCGGCAGCGGCCCCTGGTGGTCGAGCGGGTCATGGTCGATGATCGCGGGCATGCGGTTGTTCGGCGCGATTCGCAGAAAATCCGGCTTGAACTGGTCGCCCGCGCCGATGTTGACCGGCCTGATCTCGTAGTCCAGCCCGGCTTCCTCGAGGAAAATCGTGATCTTGTGGCCATTGGGCGTCGGCCAGTAGAAAAGTTCGATCATTGGGCTTCCTTCGCCGGGGATTTTGACAAAAACTCGGACCAATCTGGTTTCAACGGAACCGGAGTTAGAGTTAGGCGCCGACCGCCGTCGGGGGAAGACCATGACGAAAATCTTTCGGGCGCTCGGCGCCATGTCGGGCACGTCCATGGATGGAATCGACCTCGCCCTGGTCGAAACCGATGGGCGCGCCGCGCTGAATTTTGGCGCGACCGCCAGTTTCGCCTTTTCGCAGGAGGATCGCGCCGTTTTGCGCGCCGCCGTCGCCGCCGCCAAGGATTTGGGCCGGCGCGACGAGCGCCCCGAACCTTTGGCGGAAGCGGAGGCGCTGATCACGCGCCGCCATCGGGAGGCCGTGGAAAATTTTCTGGCGGCGCAAAACATTTCGCCCGCCGCCATCGACCTGATCGGATTTCACGGGCAGACCGTGCTGCATCGGCCGGAAAAATCTCTCACCGTGCAGCTTGGCGATGGCGCCGGCCTGGCGCGGCAGGTGGGGATCGACGTGGTCTATGATCTGCGCGCCGCCGATCTGGAGCGGGGCGGGCAGGGGGCGCCGCTCGTGCCGGTTTTTCATGCGGCCTTGGCCGAGAGTGCAGGTCTTGGCGCGCCGATGCTGTTCGTGAACATCGGCGGCGTCGCCAACATCACTTTTTGCGCGCCGGGCGAAGCGCCGCTCGCCTGTGATGTCGGGCCGGGCAATGCGTTGCTTGACGATTTGATGCTGGCGCGCACCGGCAAGGCCATGGACGAGGACGGCGCGACGGCGCGCGCGGGCCGGGTCGACGAGGGCGCGCTGACGGCCCTGCTCGCCCACCCGTTTTTTCTGAAAAAGCCGCCGAAATCGCTGGATCGCAACGCGTTCGACGCCTCGCCCGTGGCGCGGCTGTCGCTGGAGGATGCGGCGGCGACGCTGGTCGCCTTCACCACCGAGGGGATTTTGTCGGCGCTGTCCTTCGTCCCGCGACAACCCGAGGTGATCGTGCTCTGCGGCGGCGGCGCGCATAATCCGGCGCTGGTCGACGATCTGCGCGAGCGCGCCTCCTGTCCGGTGCGGCGCGCCGAGGAATTTGGTTGGGATTCGCAGGCGATCGAGGCGCAGGCTTTCGCCTATCTGGCGGTGCGCTCGGCCAAGGGCCTGCCGCTCACCTTTCCCGGCACGACCGGCGTGCGCGAGCCGGCGACGGGCGGCAAGCTGGCCTGGGCGGGGTGATTTCAATGCGCCCTTGGGGCGCCGGGAAAGAAGTTCTCGCCGTTGAACAGGCGCGCGCCCAGCGACTGCGCCCATTGGTTGATCAAATTGGCGAGCAGCTCGGTCGATTCCTTTTCTGTGAATTCCGCGCGTTTGACGAATTCCAGCATTTGCGCGGCCAGATAATGCGCTTCGATCACGGTGTCGCCGAGAACTTCCGCAACCGTGTCGCCCCTCTGTTGTTGGAATGGTTTTTCTTCGGGCGGGGCCTTGGTCGGAGCGCCGGCGTTGAAGCCCAAAACCGCCAAAGCGTCCTGCACAGTTTCGACCATATTGCGGAGGGCGATCTGCTCCAGACTGGTTTGCGTGACGTTCAAATGCGAAACGATCACGCTGGAGCGCTGCTGCAAGTCGATCAGCGTGACCTCCATGCGATACCAGCGCTGCGCCGACGGGCTGTGGCAGGGATAGTTCAGGACGAATTCATCGAGATCGCCGTCGAGGACGGCTTTGAGCCCGCTGAAGGCCAGCGCGGCATGGTCGTTCGACGCCGCCGACTTGCGGCAGACCTCGAGATAGTTCTCGCCAAGATAAGCGTCGGCGCGTCCGCCGTTGGAGTCCGAAAAGGCTGTCCAGGCGGGATTGACCAGCTTCACCGCGCCGGTGGCGTCGAGCAGGGCGACATGCGCCGGCGAGGCGTTGAACCGATGGCGATGACGCGTTTGAATTTCCTCGATCGCGCGCGCCGCCCTGGTCGTTCCGTTCGTATCCGTCATGCCTGGCCTCTGGAGAAGGCAGGGAACGCACAAGTCCTTGTCTTGCAACCAGAAGTTACACCCGAAACCGGGTTGCGCCAAACGGATTCACTCGCTCCCGCTCGTCGCCGCGAGGCTAGTTCTGCTCCAGCGGCTTGATCTTCGCCAGACACTCCTTTTCCTTGCCCTCGGCGTTGAGCAGGCGGGCGTCGTCGAGCGTGTCGGCGTCGCTCTGACGCATGGCGTTGGCCACGCTCTCCTGCGTCGGCTGCCGGTGCATGGTGGCAAACGTGGTTTCGGGCAGGGGCGCGCCGCCCGGCTCCGGCGTCCGCTTGATGCGCTTTTCCAGTTGGGCGATTTTCTGCGCGCACGTGTCCGCCTGGGCGAGTCCAACGGAAAAAAGCAAGGCCAAGCCTGCGGCGCAAAGAATTTTGCTCATGACACCCTCCATCGCGCCATAATGGCGCCGCGGCGGGCTGAATCAAGGTCTCGCGCTACTTCCTCGACAGCGCCGCGTTCAAAATCCCCGCCAATCGCGCCGCCGCCAAGGCCGCTTGCGCGCGCGCGATCTCCCGCGCTTGCGCCTGATAGGCCTGATCCAGCTCGAACGGACCTTCGCCGTCGCCGATCGCGTTTTTATAGACTACGGCCTGCGCGAGCGCCGCGCTTTCCTCGAACCAGACGCGCGGCTCCAATTCGCCGACGCGATCCGGGTCCGGGCCCGGCAATCGCGCCGCCGTCTCGATCGCGTCGGCGGGCTCGCCGGATTGGCCCAAGAGACTGTCCCAAAAGGCGTGCAGTTTCAGGCCGCAGACGAAGGACAAACAAATCAGCTCCAGATTGCCGCCGCTGTCCCCCTTCGGCAGGCGCTTCGAAAACCGGGAGGTCGCATGCAGGGGCTGGTGGGCGTCGGCGATGAGGTGCTCCAACCAGACGAGATCGTAGGATTTGACCTCGTCTGACGCATCCGAGCCCAGGGTTTTGGCAAAGACGCGAATCTGCGTGAGCGCATTGGGCTCGGGCGCGGCGCTGGTCGGGGCGCCGTCGGGCGAAAACGGCAGGTCCATGTAGTGCCAGTAGGGGTGCGAGCGCCGGTCGCCATAGCCGATGTTGTCGGTCGCGTGCTCCCCGTCTTCGGCCAGCGCGTTTTTCCAAAAATCCTGACGGCGCTTGATGTCGTCGGCCCAGGTGGAGGCGCGGATGAAGGCGATTTTTGTGCGCTCCGGCTCCGGGACGCCGGTTGTCCAAGCGGGATAGTCGGGATGGAGGGCGAGCAGACGCCCGACCTTTTGTTGCGCCTCGGGCTCGAGCTGAACGAAGGCCGCCGCCGCGATGGCCTGGTGGCCCGCGTCGAACCAGGCGTGCGCCGGTTGGGCGAGCACAAGCAGAAAGGCGGCGGCAATCGCCTTCAACACGAGACGTCATGGCCGGGCTTGTCCCGGCCATCCACGCGGCGCCGCAACGCGATCCGCCGCGTCATTTTCAGGAGCGGCCCGGCGTGGATGCCCGGGACAAGCCCGGGCATGACGCGCGTCGGTTGCGCTCCGCGGCGCCGCTTCATCGGGCTCCGCCGAACTCCCGGCGCGCCATATAAATGTCCTCGTCGCTGGGCAAGCCCGCCTCGTTGCCGAGGTGCTGGACCTTGTGCGCCGAGGCGGCGCGGGCGAAGTCGAAATGCACCGCCCAGGGCGAGGAGGGCGAGCGCAGGTAGGAGGCCAGATACGCCCCGTGGAAGACGTCGCCGGCGCCGGAGGTGTCGATCACCTTCGAATCGGGCACGCGCAAGGCTGCGAGGTGCTGGACGTGGCCGTCCTCCTCGCTCCAGATCATGCCGCGCTCGCCCTCGGTGACGGCCGCGACCTTGACGCCGCGCTCGTGCAGATAGGCGAGCGTCTCCTTGGCCGAGAGCTTGATCTCCTTGCAAAAAGCTTCGGCGACCACGGCGACGTCGGTGTGATGCAGCACCTCTTCGGTGTTGGCGCGCACGCCGCCGCCGTCGAGCGACACCAGCACGCCGGCCTCGCGGGCCGCCTTGGCGTAATAGAGCGCGGCGTCGTGCTGGTGGCCGTCGAGATGCACGGCGCTGTAGCAGGACACGTCGAGCTTCATGAAGGGACGCAGATATTGATTGTCCCGCGCGCGCAAAATGGCGCGCTTGCCGGCCTTGGGCAGAACGAAGGACAGCGAGCAGCGCGCCACTTTTCGGGGGTAGACCGAGACATTGTAGCGCTGCGCCATCATCATGAACATCTGGCCCAGCCAGTCGTCGGAAATGGTGGTGAGCAGGTCGCTGGGGATGCCGAGCTTGGCGCAAGTGAAGGCGGCGGTGACGGCGTTGCCGCCGAACGAGACGGCGAAATCCTTCGCCACCTCCTTGTCGTCGCCCGAAGGCATGATATCGGTCAACATGGTCATGTCGATGTAGGAGTGGCCGACGAAGAGCGCGTTCAAGGGAGAAACTCCGGGGGCGAGACCAAGCCGCGGGTCGCGGCGACTTGTCGCGGACGATAGACGAAAGCGACGCGATTTGGAGCCCCTAAAGCCATCAAGATCGTTTTTTGCTTGATCCCCGTGGAAAAGGGAATAATCGGCGGCGAAACGCTTGACCCTGGAAAAGTCGATATGACCGAAATCGATCCCGCCCTCGTCCATCTCGTGTCCCGGCACGGCGAGCGCACGACGCAAACGCCTGTTTCGGCGTTGTTCCTGAATCGCTGGTCGGCCCGCGCCATGACCGGCGAGCCGATTCCCGAAAAGCTGCTGTTCTGCCTGCTTGAGGCCGCGCGCCACGCGCCTTCGGCCTTTAACGCCCAGCCCTGGCGTTTCGTCTATGCGCGCAAAGGGGAGCCCGCCTTCGACGCATTGCTCGGTGCGCTCAACGACAGCAACCGGGTGTGGGCGGGCAACGCCTCGGCGCTGATTCTCGTCGCGAGCAAGGCGGAGTTCACGCCGGCGGGTCAAGCGGCCGTCACGCTGGGCTCGGCCTCGTTCGACGCCGGCGCCGCCTGGGCTCATCTCGCCCTCCAGGCGTCGCTGCTGGGCTGGACCACCCGCGCCATGGCCGGTTTCGACGCCGGCAAGGCGCGCGCCGCCGTCAAGGCGCCGGAAAATCTCAAGCTCGAAGTCGTCATCGCCGTGGGCCGGCGCGGCGACGCCGCAAGCCTGCCGCCGGAAAAGCAGGCGCTGGAAAAGCCCAACGCCCGCCGCCCGCTGGAGCTCACGGCGTTTTCGGGCGCGTTCCCCGACGAGGTCTGATGGTCTACGCCGTCAAGGAAATTTTTCTCACCCTCCAAGGCGAAGGCGGGCAGGCCGGGCGCGCCTCGGTGTTCTGCCGCTTCGCCGGGTGCAATCTGTGGACCGGGCGCGAGGCCGACCGGGAGGAGGCGGTCTGCCGCTTTTGCGACACGGATTTTGTCGGAACCGACGGCGAGAATGGCGGCAAGTTCAACGCCGAAGGCCTGGCGGTGCGGATCGCCGGTCTTTGGCGCGGCGGCGGGCGACGCTTCGTCGTGTTCACCGGCGGCGAGCCGCTGTTGCAACTGGATGACGTCCTGATCGCCGCGGTGAAGGCGCATGGTTTCGACATTGCGGTCGAGAGCAACGGGACGATCGCCCCGCCTGCCGGGATCGACTGGCTGTGCGTCAGCCCCAAGGCGGGCGCGCCGCTGCGGGTGACGGAAGGGCAGGAATTAAAGCTGGTGTTTCCGCAGGAGGGCGCTGAACCCGCCCTGTTTGAAACCCTGGCTTTCGAAAATTTCTTCCTGCAGCCCATGGACGGGCCGCAGCGCGACGAAAACATCCAGCGCGCTGTCGCCTATTGCCTCGCCCATCCGCGCTGGCGGCTCAGCCTCCAGACGCATAAGCTGATCGGCATCCCCTGACCGGTTTTTGACCGTGGCGCGCCCGCAACAGGGCGCAAAAAAATGCGGCGCTATGGGCGCGCAACAGCCCGGCGCAAGGCCGAAATGATCTATTCGCCATTAACATTTTTGTGATCACATTCTTCCGCTCTGTGGCGTTTTCGGTTATCAGCGTAAGTCGCCCACGAAAGGCTTTGGCCGTGACCCAGAGGAAATGGACCCGCTTCTTGACGCTCGCGTCGGCTTCCGTCGCGACGCTGTTTCTTGGAGCCTGGCTCTCCTACGAAGCCGCCCTCTACACCCAGGCGCCCGCCGCGCAGCGCGTCGCGAAAAATACGCCGCCCGCCCCCGCGCCTGAACAGATCGATCTGAGCGGCCCGCAACAGACCGCCGCCGCTGCCCCGCGCGCCGCCCCGCGCGCCGCCGCATTAACCGGCGCGACGCTCCCCGAGGAGCCGCAAGCCCCGGAGATGATGCGCGCCAGCCTGTCGGAAGATTCGCGCTCGCTGTTCGCCGAGCCCGATCCGGCGACGACGGGCTCGTTGGACCCGCGCGCCATGGCCGCCGTCCCCGACGTTCCGCCGCTGCAGCCGACATTGGCCTCGGCGGAAGACCGGCCGCTCGAACTTCAGGACCTGCGCCCGATTCCCGATCCCGTGGCGCTGCCGAACGACCGCCCGGTTCTGGTCGATGGCGTGCCGGTCCCGCCGCGCCGGCCCGTCGGCCTCGCCGCGCTGGCCAAGCAGCCCGCGCCCATGCAGATCGCCTCGCTCGAGCCCGTCGCCCTGCCGACCACGCCGCCGATCGCCACGCCGCAGCCGCAGGCCGCGGTGATTCCGGAAGCGCCGAAGACCGTCGCGCCGCCGGCCGCCCAGCCGCAAGCCGCCGCCAAGACGGCCGCCGCGCCCAAACCGGCGACGGCTCCCGCGGCGCCCTCCGCGCCGCAGTCCGAATCCGCCTTCCCCAACATCGCCAACGCGCTCGCCGCCGTCTCGGCCTCCGTCAGCGGTGAAAATTCCACTCTTGCGCCCGCGCCCGACGCTGTTCCTGTTCCTGAGCCAGTGGGTGGCTTCAAGAAGGGCGCGCCGGTCTATGTGCGCATCTTCAAGCGCGAGGGCGCGCTGGAGCTGTGGATGAAGAAGGGCGACCGTTTCGCGCTCTACAAAACCTATCCGGTGTGCAAATCCTCCGGCCGCCTCGGCCCGAAACAGGCGACCGGCGACTACCAGTCTCCCGAAGGTTTTTATGCGGTCTCGGCCAAGCAGCTCAATCCGCATTCCGCCTATCACCTCTCCTTCGACGTCGGTTATCCCAACGCCTATGACCGCCGCCACGGCTATACCGGCGCCAACATCATGGTGCATGGCGACTGCAAGTCGGTCGGCTGCTTCGCCATGACCAATGCGGGCATTGACGAGATCTACGGCTTCGTCGCCCTGGCGCTCGCCAACGGACAGAGCGAAGTGCCGGTGCACATCTTCCCGTTCCGCATGACCGAGGCGGCGATCGCCCGCGAGAGCGGTTCCGGCTCCGGTTCGATCATGGCCTTCCTCGACAGCGGAACGCCCAAGCAGGACTGGTCGGGTTTTTGGCGAAACCTGAAGGAAGGCTACGACCTCTTCGAAAGCACCCGCGTGCCGCCGACCGCCTATGCCTGCGGCGACCGCTATGAGTTTTCGGCCTCCGCCGCCTCCTGTTCGCGCATCGCGGGACGCTGAGCCTTTTCAAGACGATCCCTCCCTTTGCCGCCGAGCCCCGGCGATGTTACATGAGCGTGACGCCTGCAGCCTTTCAGACGAACCGGCGTTCGCCTGAAAGGCTGCGGCGTCCGTTTCTTTCGCTGACGCGGCCCCGCCTCACTTCCGCGCTCAACTCCGCTCTCAAGACCGCTCCTATGGAGACCGCATGATCGACCCCAAGGATTACCGCGACGCGATGAGCGCGATCGCCTCGCCCGTGCATTTGCTCGCCACCGACGGCAAGGCCGGCAAGGCGGGCCTGACGGTCACCGCGCTCGCCTCCATCACCGATTCGCCCGCCACCCTGCTGGTCTGCGTCAACCGCAGCACGCCCTCGGGGCCGCGCTTCATCGAAAACGGCTATTTCTCCGTCAACAGCCTTGCAGCCGAGGATCGCGAACTCTCCGACATTTTCGCGGGACGCACCGACGAGCATTTTGAAAAGAAATTCAGCCACGGCCTGTGGAAGCCGGGCTTGCACGGCCAGCCGGCGCTGATGACCGCGCTCGCCTGTTTCGAATGCAAGCTCACCGAGATCAAGGATGTCGGCACCCACCACATCTTCTTCGGCGAGGTTCTGGCCGTCGCCCGGCCGGCCCAGGGACCGAGCCTGATCTACCATCGCCGCGCCTATGGACAGGCCGGGCAGTAAAGCTTGAGGTCGCGCAAGGTCGGGGCAGGCTGGGCGGTGTAAACAGATATTTCAAGCTATTGGCGCGAAACTTGCCAGTCGTCTTGCGATGCAGCCAGCCGGAGCCGCCCCGATGAACGCTCAGGTCATACCCTTTCCGCGCGCCAACGCCTGGTCGGCCGAGCGCCTTCTCGCCTTCGACGAACCGCCGACCGCGGACGCCCTTGTGGAGCGCGCGCGGCTCGCCGCCAGCCTGAGCGAGGCGGCGCAGGCGGAGCAGGCGTCGCGGGCGGTCTGGGCCAAGCCGCGGGCCGGCCTGAAGGCCGCGCGCGACGCCGCGGAGTTTTTCTGGGAGCGCTGCGTGGAGCGGGTGGCGGTCGAGACCGTGTTCGACGCCTTGCGCCGCAGCGGCGCGGACGAGGCGCTGCAAACCCGGGTGCGCGACCATTTTTCCGCCTTCTGCCATTCGCTGTGACGCAATGGCGCCGGTGGTTTGGTCTGCCGGCAGAGCTCGTTAACCTTTCCAACCATTCACCAGATTTCTTCAAAGTCGAGCAAGAACCAAGCGCTTAACTGAAGGCGACCTTGGAGTTCGCGTTCGATGGCGTCTGCCGAAATGCCCAAACATACGCTCTACGGCCTCGCGCCGGCGAGCGACCGGCGCGGCCTGATCGCCTCTCTTGCGGCGAGCGCCGAAATCATGACGCCGGAAAAAGTCCGGCAATTGCGTCGCGCCCTCTATGAGGACGAGGTTCTGGAGCGCCACGAGGCGGAAGCGCTTTTCGCCCTGGAGCGCGCGCAAAAAGGCCGGGCCGGGCGGGTCTGGACCCGGTTTTTCGTCGAAATCCTCACGGATCATCTGGTGTGGCGGGCGAAGCCGGCGAAAATCCTCGACCATGAGTCCGCGCGCTGGCTGATCGCCGAGGCCGACCGCGCGCTTTCGCCCGCGGTCTACGCCTTGCTCGCCCATGTGCTCGCGGAAGCCGAGAGCGTTCCGGCCTGGTTCGTCGACGCCGTGCGCGAAAAGGGCGAGGCCGACCCGGTCCGTGCGGCGCTCGCCTGCGCGTAAGCGTCTGCGCGCTTATTGTTCCTGGCCGACCAGCGCGGGCGATTCGCCGGGGGTCAACACAAACCTCCAGATCAGGGCGCCGACAATGCCGCCGAGCAGCGGCGCGGCCCAGAACAGCCAGAGCTGGCTCAGCGCGCCGGTTTGGGCGAACAAAGCGGCGGCGGTCGAACGCGCCGGATTGACCGAGGTGTTGGTCACCGGGATCGAGACCAGATGGATCAGCGTCAGCGCCAGGCCGATGGTGAGCGGCGCGAAGCCGGCGGGCGCGGCTTTCGACGTCGAGCCGAGGATGACGATCAAGAAGCCCGCGGTGAGCACGACTTCCGCCACCAGGCAGGACGCCAGCCCGTAATGACCGGGCGACAGCTCGCCATAGCCGTTGGAGGCGAATCCGCCGGCGGAAAAGCCGGGCGCGCCGGAGGCGATGACATAGAGCGTCGCGGCCGCGGCGACGCCGCCGATCACTTGCACGATCCAATAGGGGATCAGCTCGAGCCAGCGGAATCGGCCGGCGAGCGCCAGGCCGAGCGAAACCGCGGGATTGAAATGGCCGCCGGAAATGCCGCCGACCGCATAGGCCATGGTCAGCACGGTGAGGCCGAAGGCCAGGGCCACGCCCGCAAAACCGATGCCGAGCTGGGGAAAGCCCGCGGCCAGGATGGCGCTGCCGCATCCCCCAAAAACCAGCCAGAATGTGCCGAAAAATTCCGCAGCAAGTTTGCGCAGCATGCGTCCTCCAAAGGCTCGGGTCGGCCCGATTTGACCAAACGTCACCCGGCCATGGTTGCAGGTCTTCGCCGCGCCGTCTATTCGCCTTCGCCCCGGGACTAACCCTATTTGCTATGCGTCCAAAGCTTGGCAAGGCGCTGGACGCGCGGGCCCGCTTCTCCTACAACCCCCCGATCCAAATTCCCCTCGTCCGCACCGGGGCACAAATGTTCAAGAAAATTCTGATCGCCAACCGTGGCGAAATCGCCTGCCGCGTCATCAAGACCGCCCGCAAGATGGGCATCAAGACCGTCGCCGTCTATTCCGACGCGGACAAGGACGCGCTCCACGTCGATATGGCCGACGAGGCCGTGCATATCGGCGCGCCGCCTGCCGCGGAATCCTATCTGATCATCGACAAGATCATCGACGCCTGCAAGAAGACCGGCGCCGAGGCCGTCCATCCCGGCTACGGCTTTCTCTCCGAGCGCGCCGCCTTCGCCGAGGCTTTGAAGGCCAATGGCATCACCTTCATCGGGCCGAATGTCGGCGCGATCGAAGCGATGGGCGACAAGATCGAGTCGAAGAAATTCGCCAATGCCGCGAAAGTGAGCACGGTTCCGGGTTTCCTGGGCGTGATCGAGACCCCGGAAGAGGCGGTGAAGATCGCCGACGGCATCGGCTATCCCGTCATCCTGAAGGCTTCAGCCGGCGGCGGCGGCAAAGGCATGCGTATTGCGCATAGCAGGGAAGAAGTCGCCGAAGGTTTTGCGCGCGCGAAATCGGAAGCGAAGTCGAGCTTTGGCGATGACCGCGTGTTCGTGGAAAAATTCATCGTCAACCCGCGCCATATCGAAATCCAGGTGCTGGGCGACAAGCACGGCAATGTCATCTATCTCGGCGAGCGCGAATGCTCGATCCAGCGCCGCAACCAAAAAGTGATCGAGGAGGCCCCGTCGCCGCTGCTCGACGAGGCCACCCGCAAGAAAATGGGCGAGCAGGCGGTCGCGCTGGCCAAGGCGGTCAATTACGATTCCGCCGGCACGGTGGAATTCGTCGCGGGTCAGGACAAGTCCTTCTATTTCCTTGAAATGAACACCCGCCTGCAGGTCGAGCATCCCGTCACCGAGCTGATCACCGGCATCGATCTCGTGGAACAGATGATCCGCGTCGCCGCCGGCGAACCCCTCGCCATCAAGCAGGAAGACGTCAAGCTCAACGGCTGGGCGATCGAATCCCGCATCTATGCCGAAGACCCCACCCGCAACTTCCTGCCCTCCACCGGCCGTCTGGTGAAATACCGCCCGCCGGCCGAGGGGCGCTGGGATTCGATCACGGTGCGCAACGACACCGGCGTCTTCGAGGGCGGCGAAATCTCGATCTATTACGATCCGATGATCGCCAAATTGGTGACCCATGCGGGCGACCGCCTCGTCGCCATCGACGCCCAGGCGCGGGCGCTCGACGCCTTCGTCATCGACGGCATCCGCCACAACATCCCGTTCCTGTCCTCGCTGATGCAGCATCCGCGCTGGCGTTCGGGCAATCTGTCCACCGGCTTCATCGCCGAGGAATATCCCAACGGCTTCGCGCCGCTGGTGGCGCAAGGCGCGGTGGCGCTGCGCATGGCCGCGGTCGCGGCCTATGTCGACAATGTCTACAACCAGCGCAAGCGTCGCATCTCCAACCAGATGAAGCAGCAGAAGCCGGTCAAGTTCCATGACGAGCGCACGGTGGCGCTCGGCCGCGTTCAGTACCAGATCGAACTCGATGAGAGCGAAGGCGCGCTGCTGGTGCGCTTTGTCGAGGGCGGCCAGACCCATCGCCTCGAAACCGACTGGATTCCGGGCCAGCCCGTCTGGAACGGCCTGATCGACGGCGAGGGCCATTCGGTCCAGATCCGCGACATTCCCAACGGCTTTCTCATTTCCCACGCCGGCGTGACCGTGGAGGCCCGCACCTTCACCCGGCGCGAGGCCGAGATTTACAATCTCATGCCGGAGAAGAAGCCCGCGGACACGTCGAAGAGCCTGCTGTGCCCGATGCCGGGCCTGGTCAAGGCGATCTATGTCGAGCTCGGCCAGGAGCTGAAGGCCGGCGACCCCCTCGCCATGGTCGAAGCCATGAAGATGGAAAACGTTTTGCGCGCCGAGCGCGACGTGACCGTCAGGACGATCAAGTGCAAGGAAGGCGATTCCCTTGCGGTCGACGCCGTGATCATGGAATTCGTCTAAAGGTTCAGAGGCGTCCGGAAACGGGCGCCTCTTTTTTTGTCTTGGCTCGTCATTTTTTGGCGGCGGCTTAGCGCGAGTACCGCCGCAGTGCGGGATTGGGGCTGGTGACCGCCGGGTTGCATTCCATGGCGATGGCGTGTGACCATTGCGGATTGGAGCCGGCGGGGGCGACCCGCGCGCCAAGGGTGAACTCCGGCGCGATATTGTAAAGCCAGAGCTGAGTCTCCTCGAATTTCGCGCCGAAAAACTGCGACCAGTGCGCCATCCGCGCGCAAAATTGATAATTGGGCTGGCCTCCCGTCATGCTGACATAGTCCTCGGGCTTGATCTCGTCGCCGATCTCATAGCCGGCGAGCAGACCGTCCGGGGCGCCCTGGAGGTCGAAGGCGTCCTGACTCAGGAAAGCCAGTTTGGCCCGGGCGCCCGCCGGGACGTTTTTCACCGTCCAGGTCACCGGACCCTTGAAGATGAAGAGATAGCCGGCCTCTGCGACGTCGCGCATGTTCAGCGTCACCTTGTCGGTGTTGAGGCCGTAAGGCGACTGCAGCACGATGACATGCAGGGCGCGGTTGTAGCGCGCGGCCTCGCCGCGATTCGCCGACAGACTGGTCAGCCGGTCGCGCGCCGCCTCGACCGCGCTTTCATCGCTCTTGGCGGAAATGCCGCCGTCCCGAAGCGGCGTCAAACTTATGCGATTTGAAATCGCGTGGAGTTCGGAGCCGACGACGTGCAAATAATAGACCCGGAAGGCGATGCCGAGGAGGACGTTGATCAGGATCGCGGCGGCAATGATTGAAACAATCTTGGGCATTTCACGTGTCCAATGTGACGCCCAAGCCTAAGCCATCCCGCCTAACGATGCGTGACCGAAGATTCGGCCTCGTCCTTCGCATAGGCCACGGCGAAAGCGTCGCTATAAATCCGCCTCCACCCGGGTCGCGTCGCCAAAACCTTGTTCAGCGGCGCATCCGGCGGCAGCAGCGTCCAGCGAAACCCGTATTTTTCCAGGCCGGCCTCGAAGGTCGCGGCGTCGCCGGCCAACATCCGCTCGTAGCGGAACCAGAAGGGGTCGCCATACATGTCGGTGCGCCCGTCGATGAATGGTTTGACGCCCTGGTAGATCAGCAGGCCGCCAAAGCCCAGTTCGTTGAGCACGGGCTTGTCGCGCAGATCTTGCGGGACCGCCGCCAGCGCCGAGAGCGGCGCGGTGGGGCCGTCGACGCGCTGGATCGGCAGGCTCAGCCGCGCCCCGACCATCAGCGCGGCCAGCGCCAGCGCGCCGGCCCAGATTTTCCGGTCGCGCCCGGGCGAGGTTTCGTCGCGGGAGACGAAAGCCTGGGCCAGCGGCGCTGCGAGCAGCAAAGGCGCGACAATGGCGAACACCATTTGTTGGCGGCCCTGGTGCAGCGCCATATGCACGAGCCCGAGCAGGATCAGCAGGCGCATCGGTTCGACGCGCACCGGGCGCAGCATCGGCAGGCCGATCAGCGCCAGCAGGGCGATCTCCATCGGGCCGGTCTGGGAAAAATCGGTCGGGCGCCATTCGATGATGCTGGCGAGCATCTTCATGTTCATGACGTAGACGGGATAGACGAAGGCGTGAAAGCCCTGCGGATTGGCCAGTCCCGCCAGGACCGCGAGCGCGCCGAACAGGGCCCAGTCGCGGAACACCTTGAAGCGTCGCTCGGAGGGCGCCTCGATCAAGGCCTCGAGCGCAAACGGGCCGATCAGCGCCAGCCCCAGCAAAAAGCTGGCGTGCATGTTGACCCAGAGCAGCATGATCGCGGCGAGCCAGAGCGGCGGCGCTGTGTCCGCCTCGCGCGCCGCCAGCAGCCGGTCGGTCCAAAACGCCAGCAGCAGCAGGCCGAACAGATGCGGGCGGACCAGCAGGCTGGGGGCGATCAGGCTCAGCGACAGCAGCATCACCGCCAGCAGCGGCAGGCCGGAAAGCCCGTGGCGCAGCGCCCGGCGGGCGACCAGGGTCAGCGCCCCGGCGACCGCGAGGCCCGAGAGCGCCGCAAGGCCGCTCCACCCGAACAGTCTGAACACGCCGGCGAACAGGATTTCGGTCAGCCATTCATGGGCGTGCCAGACCTCGCGGGGCGCCGAGAACGAGAACACGTCGGTGGTGGGGACGGCGCCGTGCGCGACAATCCATTGGCCGGCGGCGAGATGCCAGAAACTGTCGGCGTCGTTGAACACGGCCGGCGAGGCCAGCGCCATGGCGAGCGCCATCAGCGGCGCGATCGCCGCATAGACGGGGCCGGGGAGGCTTTGGCTCGTGGAGGCGGGGAGGGCGGTCGAAACAGTCATGCCCCCAGCTTGCCGCAAAGGCATTAAGAATTGCCGATCCGGCCTGCGACAGCGCGGCAAGAGCGCGGCAAGCGGCTCGTCTTGCGCGGGAAAGCCGGGGAGCCTATGAAAGCGGCGCCCTGAGACTCATTCGGGCGCCGTTCCTAGAGGATTTTTATGGCTTCTCAGTCGCCGCAGTGGAAACGGGTGGTCGTCAAGCTGTCGGGCGAGGCCTTGCAGGGCGACCAGACCCACGGGCTCGACGGCGCGACCGTCGACCGGATCGCCGCCGATCTCGTCGCCGCCGCCGAACTCGGCGCGGAGATTGCGGTCGTCGTCGGCGGCGGCAATTTCTTTCGCGGCATCCAGGGCGCCAACAAGGGCATCGAGCGGGCGCGCGCCGATTCGATCGGCATGCTGGCGACCGTGATGAACGCGCTCGCCATGGAGCACGCCGTCGAAAAGCTCGGCCGGCACGCCCGCGCGCTCTCCGCCGTCGCCATGCCGTCGCTGTGCCAGCCCTATTCGCGCAACGCCGCGCTGCATCATCTGTCCAAGGGGCGGATCGTGATGCTGGCCGGCGGCACCGGCAATCCGTTTTTTACGACCGACACCGGCGCGGCGCTGCGCGGCGCCGAATTGTCCTGCGACGCCATCATGAAGGCGACCCAGGTGGACGGAATCTATACCGCCGACCCGAAAAAGGACCCGTCGGCGACCCGCTACGACCGTCTTACCCATGACGAGGCCATTTCCAAGAATCTGGCGGTCATGGACACCGCGGCATTTGCGCTTGCGAGGGAGAACAGGATTCCGATAATCGTGTTTTCCATCGCCGAACCCGGCGCCATTCGCGCGGCGCTGGAAGGAAAAGGCCGGGCGACCTACGTCCTGCCGGAGTGAGTTTACCCCAAGTCGACGCGAGGGACGCAGGTCCCCGTCACTTGGCGAGAGGGGAAGAAAATGGCTGCCGAATTTGACCTTGCCGATATCAAGCGCCGCATGCAGGGCGCGATCGCCTCGCTCAAGCACGAGCTCGGAGGGCTGCGCACCGGGCGCGCCTCTGCCGCGCTGCTCGAGCCGGTGATGGTCGAGGCTTACGGGCAGGCCATGCCGATCAACCAGGTCGCCACGGTTTCGGTGTCGGAAGCCCGGGCGCTCGCCGTCCAGGTGTGGGACAAGAGCATGGTCGGCGCCGTCGACCGCGCCATTCGCGACGCGAATCTCGGCCTGTCGCCCACGGTCGAAGGCCAGATCCTGCGCATCCGCATCCCCGAGCTGAACGAGCAGCGCCGCAAGGAGCTGGCGAAGATCGCCCATAAATATGCCGAGGAATCGCGCGTCGCCGTGCGCCACGTGCGCCGCGACGGCATGGAAGTCCTCAAGAAACTGGTCAAGGACAAGGCCATGAGCGAGGACGACGAAAAGCGCCACGAGGCCGAGGTGCAGAAGGCCACGGATTCCGCCATCAGCGAGATCGACGGGGCCCTGGCGCACAAGGAAAAGGAAATCATGCAGGTTTAGCGCCTTGCGGGAACGCGGTCTTGGCCGGTATGCTGACGATGCGGCGGACGGCGGAACGCTGGGCTTCGGACGGAACGGGATGAAGGACAAGCAGGCATCTTTCGCCGAAGGCGCGTCCAGCGACCTTTCCGCGCCGCTGCACGTGGGCGTCATCATGGACGGCAACGGCCGATGGGCCGCGCAACGCGGTTTGCCGCGATTCGAGGGCCATCGGCGCGGCGTCGAGGCCCTGCGCCGCACCGTCCGCGCCGCCGCCGATTTCGGCGTGCGCTATCTCACCGTCTACAGCTTCTCCTCGGAAAACTGGTCCCGCCCGCCGGCGGAGATCACCGAGCTGATGGGCCTGTTGAAATTCTTCATCCGCTCCGACCTGCGCACGCTGGAGGCGGAGGGCGTGCGCGTGCGCGTGATCGGCGACCGCGACAATCTCAAGTCCGACATTGTCGCTCTGCTCGAAGAGGCGGAGGCGCGCACCAGGAACAATTCCAAGCTGGACCTGATCGTGGCCTTCAACTACGGCTCGCGCCAGGAAATCGTCGCCGCCGCCCGCGATCTCGCTCGTGAGGTCGCGGCGGGACGGATTTCACCCGACGACATTGACGAGTCGCTGTTCGCCAGCCGGCTCGGCACGCGCTTCGCCCCCGATCCCGACCTGATCATCCGGACGTCGGGTGAAATGCGCCTGTCGAATTTCCTGATGTGGCAGTCGGCCTATAGCGAACTCGTCTTCCTGCCGATCTATTGGCCCGACTTCGACCGCCAGGCGTTCCAGTCGGCGCTGGAGACGTTTCGCGCCCGCGAACGGCGCTTCGGCGGGGTCGTGGAATCCGAAAAACCCAAAGTGATGACCGCGTCATGACCGTTCCGCCCGCGTCCGTTCTGTCGCGTCTCGGCCTAAAATCGGCCGGCGGCTTCGCCGACCTCGCCCTGCGCGCTGTCTCCGCTTTGGTCCTGGCCGCCGCCGCGGTCGCCGCGCTCTGGTACGGCGGCTGGGCGTTCGGCCTGTTCTGGCTGCTCGCCGCGCTCGCCGCGCATTGGGAATGGACCGACCTGATCGGCGGTCCGCTGCCGTGGTTCCGCCGCTTTGTCGGCGCCCTCGGCCTGATCGCGGCGCTGGTGCTGCAAAGCCTGCATCAGCCGGAATTCGCGCTGCTCGCCCTGGCCCTGGCCGCCGCCTTCAACACCTGGGCGGCCGGCGTCGGCTACCGTTTCCTCGCCGCCTCCGGGATTTTTTACGCCGGCGGCCTGCTGCTGGCGGTGACCGCGCTGCGCCAGCCGGCCTTTTTCGGCATGTGCGCCATCGGCTGGCTGTTCGCGGTGGTCTGGGGCACCGACGTGTTCGCCTATTTCGGCGGCCGGCTGATCGGCGGCGCCAAACTCGCACCGAGCATTTCGCCGGGCAAAACCTGGTCCGGTTTTTTGGTTGGGATCGGCTGTGGCGCGATTCTTGGCGCAGCGACCGCGGCGCTCTGGCCGAACGTCCGCGCGCCCTTCTTCCCGGTTCTCGCCCTGGGTCTGGCGACCGGCGCTGTGGCGCAGGTCGGCGATCTCTTCGAATCCTGGCTCAAGCGTCGCGCCGGCGTCAAAGATTCCAGCCGCCTCATTCCCGGCCATGGCGGGGTGATGGACCGGCTCGACGGCTTTATCTTCGCGGCGATCTTCGCCGCTCTGTTCGGACTGTTCCGCGTGGCGCTCCAGGGTTGGCCCAGCTCCGCCGCCGGCCTCTTCTTCTGGTAAAGGTTTAAAATGTCTCTCGCGCTCGCTCCCGCCGCCGCACCGAAAAAACTCAACATTCTGGGCGCCACCGGCTCCATTGGCCGCTCCGCCGAGGCGGTGATCCTGGGCGCTCCGGGCCGGTTCGAGGTCGGGACGGTGGCGAGCGGCCGCGACGCCAAGAATCTTGCGCGCGTGGCAAAATCCCTGGGGGCGCGCTTCGCGGCCGTGGCCGATCCCGCCTCCTATGCCGACCTCAAGGCGGAATTGTCCGGTTCGGGCATTGAGTGCGGCGCTGGACCCGAAGCCATGGTTCAGGCGGCGGTGCGTCCGGCCGATCTCGTCGTCGGCGCCATCGCCGGCGCGGCGGGGGTCAAGCCGACTTACGCCGCGGTCGAAGCGGGCCTCGACGTGGCTCTGGCCAACAAGGAATGCCTTGTCTGCGCCGGGGACGCGTTCATGAAGGCGGCGCGGCGCAAAGGCATAAAAGTGCTGCCGATGGATTCGGAGCACAACGCCATTTTCCAGGCGCTCGGCGGCGAGCCCATCGAAAATGTCGAGACCATGTGGCTCACGGCCTCGGGCGGCCCGTTCCGCACCTGGAGCGCCGAAAAAATCGCCGCGGCGACCCCGGAACAGGCGCTCGCCCACCCCAACTGGGCGATGGGCCCCAAAGTCACCATCGATTCCGCCAGCCTGATGAACAAGGGTCTCGAACTGATCGAGGCGCTGCACATCTTTTCGATCCCGGCGGAAAAACTCGACGTGCTCGTCCATCCCCAGAGCATCGTCCATGGCATGGTGTCCTTCGCCGACGGCGCGGTGACCGCCGGCATGGCCAATCCCGACATGAAGGCCCCGATCGCCCATTGCCTCGCCTGGCCGGAGCGCGTCGCCACCAGCGTGCGCCGGCTCGACCTCGGCGCCATTGGAACACTAACATTTGAAAAGCCCGACCTCGACCGCTTCCCGGCGCTGCGCGTCGCCATGGCCGCGCTGCGCGCCGGCGGCGCCATGCCGACCATTCTCAATGCGGCGAACGAGATTATGGTCGCCGCCTTCCTCAACAAAAAGATTGGTTTCAACGACATAGCCCGGCAAGTCGAAGCCGTGTGCGAGGATTTCGCCCGCCGCAACGCCGTGGGCGCGCCGGCCGATGTCGAGGAGGCGCTCGCCGTTGACCATATTGTGCGAGAAAAATCCCTGGCCCGATTGGAGGGGGTTGGCGGTTAACGCCGGATCAGGCACTCTTAAGCAGTTGGTAACCATGCGCCGCCCGCATTATGTGAGGGTGGCGTGGGGGAGTAAGCTGCATGCCGCTCATTGATTCCGTCGGGACGCTCGTGGGAACCTATCTCGTACCCTTCATCTTCGTGCTCAGCCTCGTGGTCTTCTTCCACGAGCTCGGCCATTTCCTGGTCGGGCGCGCGTGCGGGATCAAGGTCGACGCGTTCTCGCTGGGCTTCGGGCCGGAGATCTTCGGCTTCAACGACCGCCACGGCACAAGATGGCGCCTGGCGCTGCTGCCGCTCGGCGGCTACGTCAAATTCCATGGCGACGCCAATGGCGCCAGCGCGACCGACAATGAGGCGATCGAGGCCATGCCCGAGGCCGAGCGCGCGGTCACTTTCGCGGCGCAGAATGTCTGGAAGCGCGCGGCGACGGTCGCCGCCGGTCCCATCGCCAATTTCATCCTGGCGCTGGTCATCTTCACCGTCATGTTCTTCGTCCAGGGCCGCGACGTGCTCACGCCGCGGGTGGACAAGCTGGTCGAGGGCGGCCGCGCCGCAAGCGCCGGCTTCAAGATCGGCGACGTGGTCACCGCCATCGATGGCGCCAAGATCGGCTCTTTCGGCGAGATGCAGCGCATCGTCACCGCCAGCGGCGACGTGACCCTCAAATTCACCATCCTGCGCGACGGACGCGAGATGGAGCTGACCGCCACGCCGGAGCGCCGCGAGATCAAGACCGCCTTCGGTCCCGAGCGCATCGGCCTGCTCGGCATTTCCTCCTCGGGCGCGCCGGACTCCTGGACCAAGAAATATTTCAGCCTGCCCGGCGCCATGCAGGAGGCGGGCAAGGAAACCTGGTACGTGATCTCGCGCACCGGCGCCTATCTCGGCGGCCTCGTGGTCGGCCGCGAGTCCCCGCAGCAACTCTCCGGGCCTCTGCGCATCGCCGAAGTCTCGGGCGAAGTGGCCAAATCGGGCTTCTGGGCTCTGTTCAATCTCGCGGCGATCCTGTCGATCTCGGTCGGCCTGCTCAACCTCCTGCCGGTGCCTCTGCTCGACGGCGGCCATCTGCTCTATTTCGCCGCCGAGGCGCTGCGCGGCCGCGCTTTGCCTGAGCGCGCGCAGGAGCTGGGGTTCAGGTTTGGTATGGCTTTCGTCGCCGGCCTGATGATCGTCGCCACTTATAACGACCTGGCGCGGCTGACCCGGCAATGGTTGAATCTGGGGTGACGGGCGGCGTTTGTAGCGCGCGGACAGGCCTGAATAACTTTACGTTCTATTAACCATGTTTAACGCTCCACGGCTTTCCGCTGTGGGGCGTTTTTGTGGCTTTGCCGTTGAAATGCCCGAAAAACGTGGCCCTTCGGCCACGCCCGGGGTAAAAAAACAGGACGCGACCCGTTTCGGATTTGCAGGAAACCTTAAACCTTGTAGAAGCAGAGTCGCGTGGTTTCGATGGGGCTATGTTGTTCCATCGAACAGAATTTCTCGCCGGATTGGCCGGCGGCCGAAGCTGAAGGGGCGACCCCGAGGCGACGGTGACTTTCAAGGGCCGGGTTTTCATGAAGTTTCGCCAAGCTCTCCTCGGTCGGTCCGCCGCCGCGGCCATTCTGGTCGCTGGCCTCGCGTCCTCTTCGGCCGCGCTGGCTGAATCGGTCGTGGTTCAGGGCAACCACCGCGTCGACTCTGAGACCATCAGCTCCTATTTCGTTGGCAACGACCCCAACGAAGCCGTGAAGAAGCTCTACGAGACCGGCTATTTCTCCGACGTGAAGCTGACCCGCGCCGGCGGCAAGCTGGTCGTCCACGTCGTCGAGAACAGCCAGCAGATCAACCATGTGGTGTTCGTCGGCAACAGCAAGGTCAAGGCCGAGGACCTCACCAAGGAGGTGCGTCTGCAATCCGGCGGCGCCTTCAGCGAATCCGCCGCGCAGGCCGACGTGCAGCGCATCAGCGACGTCTATCGCCGCGCCGGCCGCAGCGGCGCCCAGGTCAGCTTCCACACCGTCCCCGTGCCGAACGGCACGGTCGACGTGGTCTATGACATCCAGGAAGGCGACAAGACCGGCGTCAAGGAAATCCGTTTCATCGGCAACCAGGCGTTTTCGACCTCCAAACTGGTCGGCATGATGGAAACCACGGAGATGAACTATCTCTCCTGGTTCAAGTCGTCGGACGTTTACGATCCCGACCGCATCGCCAAGGACGCGGAAATCATCCGCCGCTATTACCTGAAGAACGGCTATGCCGACTTCCACGTCACCGGCGTCGATGCGACCTACGACCCGTCGCAGGGCGGCTACGTCATCACCATTTCGGTGGAAGAAGGTCTGCCCTACACGGTCAGTTCGGCGGTGGTGGAATCGCGCCTGCGCGGCGTCAACGCCGCCTTGCTCGAGGGCGACCTGCGCATTCACGCCGGCGATGTCTATAATGGCGATCTCGTCGACAAGACCGTCGAGGCCATGACCCGCGACGTCGGGAAGCAGGGCTACGCCTTCACCACCATCCGTCCGCGCGGCGACAAGAACCCGGCGACGCACACGATCGACCTGGCCTTCGTCGCCGAGGACGGCCCGCGCGTCTATATCGAGCGCATCAACATCCACGGCAACACCGCCACGCGCGATTACGTCATCCGCCGCGAATTCGACATCGGCGAGGGCGACGCCTACAACAAGGTGCTGATCGACAAGGCCGAAAAGCGCCTCAACGCGCTCGGCTTCTTCAAGAAGGTCAAGATCGCCAACGAGCAGGGCTCGTCGTCGGACCGCGTCATCATCGACGTCGATGTCGAGGAGCAGAGCACCGGCTCCTTCTCGGTTTCGGGCGGCTATTCGACCACCGAAGGTTTTCTGGCGGAAGTCTCGATCTCGCAATCGAACTTCATGGGTCGCGGCGAATATGTGCGCACGGCCATTTCGGTCGGCCAGTACGCCAAGGGCATCGAGCTGAACTATACCGAGCCCTTCTTCCTCGATCAGCGCCTCGCCGCGGGCTTCGACGTCTATTCCAAGATGTCGCAGGCCTCCAACTGGCAGTATTACAACAACTGGGTGACCGGCGGCACCTTGCGCCTGGGCGTTCCGGTGACCGACGAGATCACCTTCGCGCCGCGCTACACCGGCTATTTCTCGCGCATGACCATCCCGAACACGTCGAGCCGGCCGTACAACGACTGCGGCGATTTGGGGCTGTATAACGCGGGCAACAATTACGTCGCCGGGGCGTATCCTGACCAGTATTCGTGCTTGAGCAACGGCGAAGCCTCGCTGGCGCTGAAGCAGGCGGCGGGCAACTGGGTCACCTCGATGGTGGGCTATACGCTGTCCTACACCGACCTCGACAACCTGCGTGATCCGCATAACGGCATCACCGCCAACCTCAAGCAGGATTTCGCCGGTCTCGGCGGCGATTCGCAGTTCATCCGCACCACCGGCGACCTGCGCTATTACCACGAGCTCTATTTCGACAATGTGGTCGGCATGGCGCGCGTCCAGGGCGGCAACATCACCGGCTGGGGCAATCAGCCGCTGCGCATCGTCGACAACTTCAATCTCGGCAGTTCGCTGGTGCGCGGCTTCGCGCCGGGCGGCATCGGCCCGCGCGACATCACCAACGCCCAATGGTTCTCGACGGCCGGCAACGCGCTGGGCGGCACGAGCTACTACGGCGGTTCGTTGGAAGTTCAGTCGCCGATCTGGGGCATTCCCAAGGATATCGGCCTGAAGCTCGCGGTGTTCGCGGATGCCGGCACTTTGTTCGGCTACAAGGGCGGCACGAACTTCGTCACTTATGCCGGCTATCCCGCGGGCACGTCCTGCGCGGCGGCGGGCTCGAAGATCGGCTCGGTCAATGGCGTCGTGCAACCGGTCACCCAGGCGGGCTGCATTCAGGTCGGCGGCGACACCACGGCCTTGCGTTCGTCGGTCGGCGTCGGTCTGATCTGGGCCTCGCCCATGGGGCCGATCCGCTTCAACTACGCTTTCGCCACGTCGAAGAACCAGTGGGACGTGCTGCAGCAGTTCAGCTTCTCGGGCGGAACCACCTTCTGATCCGCGGTCGAATTCCCGAAAAGGCGCGGCTGGTCCGCGCCTTTTTTGTTCAGGAACGGTAAAATGGATGCGCTGAAATTCTTCCGCCGCGCGGTGGAGCCGTCGCTCGCCGAGATCGTCGCCTGGACCGGCGCCAAGGCGCCGGAGGGCGCCGATCTCACGGCGAAAATTTTTGACGTGGCGCCGCTCGACAAGGCCCGGCCCGGCGACCTCGTCTTCCTCGACAATCCCAAATATGCGGCGCAGCTGGAGACGACCCGCGCCACCGCCGTGCTGATCGGCGAGAAACATGCGCACAAGACCCCCGAGGGCTGCGTGCCGCTGGTGGTGGCCGAACCCTATCACGCCTGCGCCCTGGTCAGCGCCAAAATCTATCCCGAGGCGGCGCGGCCGATTTCGCTGTTCGATGGCGCGGGCGTGGAGCCCGGCGCGAATGTCCATCAGACCGCGCGGCTCGAGGCTGGCGTCACCGTCGATCCCGGCGCGGTCATCGGTCCCCGCGCGGAAATCGGCGCGGGCACGGTGATCCATCCCAATGCGGTGATCGGCCCGGACGTGCGCATCGGCCGCAATTGCGTGGTCGGGGCCAACGCCACCGTGCTCAATGCTTTGGTGGGCGACGAGGTCATCCTTCATCCCGGCGTGCGCATCGGCCAGGACGGGTTCGGCTTCGCCATGGGCCCGCGCGGGCATTTGAAAGTGCCGCAGATCGGCCGCGTCATCATCCAGGACAAGGTCGAGATTGGCGCCAACACGACCATTGATCGCGGCGCCAACCGCGACACGCTGATTGGCGAGGGCACGAAAATCGACAATCTCGTGCAGATCGCCCATAACGTGTCGATCGGCCGCCATTGCGTCATCGTCAGCCAGGTCGGCATTTCCGGCTCGACGGAAGTGGCTGATTTCGTCGTCATTGCGGGGCAGGCGGGGATCACCGGCCATCTGAAGATCGGCATGGGCGCGCAGATCGGCGCGCAGGCCGGCGTGATGGCCGATGTGCCCCCCGGCGCCAAAATGGGCGGCTCGCCCGCCCGCAACGCCCGCGACTGGCTGAAATCCGTCGCCTGGGTCGACCGGATGATGAAGAAGTAGCAGCTCTTTTCTTTTGACGCGTATTCGCTGACGCGGCCCTTCGGGTCTTCACGCGAACCGCGTCCATAACGCTCTAGTCACGTCATCAAACTGTCGCTAAAGCTGCCCAAGCCTTTTCGCCGAACTGGAACTGGACATGACCGCCACGCTCGAAATCATCGATATTCAACGTCTCATGCAATTGCTGCCGCACCGCTATCCGTTCCTGCTGGTGGATCGCATCATCGAGGCGCGCGGCGACGATTTTGGCATTGGCATCAAGAACGTCACCATCAACGAGCCGCAATTCACCGGCCATTTCCCGGAAAAACCGGTGTTTCCCGGCGTGCTGCTGATCGAGGCCATGGCGCAGACGGCGGGCGCGCTGTGCGTGCATGGCAGGCTGGGCGGGGAAAAGCCGCCGCTGGTCTATTTCATGACCATCGACAAGGCCAAGTTCCGCAAGCCGGTGACCCCCGGGGATCGCGTGGAATTCCACATGACGAAGATCAACCAGCGGCGTAACATCTGGTGGTACAAGGGCGAGGCCAAGGTCGACGGCGCCCTGGTCGCCGAAGCGGAGATTTCCGCCATGATCATCACCGAACCCGCCAAGGCGTAACATGGCGATTCATCCGACCGCCGTCGTCGAGGACGGGGCCAAGCTCGGCGCCGATGTTGAAATCGGCCCGTTTTGCCACATCGGCCCCCAGGTCGAACTGGGCGATGGCGCGCGGCTGAAATCGCATGTCGTGCTCGCCGGGCGCACCAAAATCGGGGCGCGGACCCGCATTTTCCCATTCGCCTCGATTGGCCACGAGCCTCAGGATTTGAAATATCGCGGCGAGGAATCCACCCTTCGCATCGGCGACGATTGCCTGATCCGCGAGGGGGTGACGATGAATCCCGGCACGGCGGGCGGGCGCATGGAGACGGTGGTGGGCGACCGCTGCGCCTTCCTGGCGAACTCGCACATCGGCCACGATTGCATCGTCGGCAGCGATTGCATTTTCTCCAACAACGCCATGATCGCCGGCCATGTCACCATCGGCGATTTCGTCATCTGCGGCGGCGGTTCGGCCATCGTCCAGTTCGCCCGGATTGGCTCCCACGCTTTTGTCAGCGGCATGACCGGCATTCCCGCCGATCTCATTCCCTACGGTCACGCGTTCGGCAATCGCGGCGCGCTCACCGGCCTGAACCTGATCGGGCTGAAGCGCCGCAATTTTTCGCGCGAGCAGATTCACGAGCTGCGCCGCGCCTATCGCGCTCTGTTCGCGCCTGAGGGCACGCTGAAGGAGCGGGTCGAGGACGTCGCCGAAGAATTCGCCGGCAATCGCGAGGTCGAGGAGATCCTGGCGTTCATCCGCGAGGGCGGCGACAAGCAGATCTGCGTGCCGCAGACCCAGGCGGACAAGGAATGATCGACCTGAGGTCGGTCGCAAGGGAGGAACCCCTCATCCGGCCCCTTCGGGGCCACCTTCTCCCGCAAGGGGAGAAGGGGCCGTGCTGGGCGTCGCCGGGTTTTTCGCATGCCGTCTAAGGTCGCGCTGATCTGCGGCGGCGGCGCGTTTCCCCTGGTTGCCGCCAAGGCCGCACAGACGCGCGGCGAGTCGGTTTTTCTGCTGGGTTTGCGCGGCATCGCTGGCGCCGAGATCGAGCAATTCCCCCATGTCTGGCTGGGCATTGGCCAGTTGGGACGCGCCTTTGAAGAAATCTCTGCGCGGGACATCAAGAAAGTCTGTTTTATCGGCGGGCTGAAGCGGCCCGAGTTTACCGACCTGCGTCTCGATTGGGGCGGCGTCAAGCGCATTCCCGAAATCGTCAAATTCCTCAAGGGCGGCGACGACCACGCGCTCAAAGGGGTGATAAAACTCTTTGAAAGCGAGGGGTTGCAGGTGATCGGCGTTGATGCGCTGGCCCCCGAACTGCTCGCAGCCCAGGGCGACATGGCGGGGAAGCTCCCCCAAGACCTTGCGGATGACCTCGCTTTCGCCCGTGCGTTTCTGGCCGATCTTTCCGCGTACGATTGTGGCCAGGCCGCCGTCGTCGCCAACCGCCGCGTGATCGCCGTGGAGGCGGTGGAGGGCACCGACGCCATGCTGGCGCGCGTCGCCGAGCTGCGCGAAAAAGGCCGCTGGCGCCCCAAGGGGCGCGCCGGCCTGCTGGTGAAGGCCCCCAAGCGCGGCCAGGATTTGCGCGTCGACCTGCCGGCCATCGGTCCGGACACCCTGCGCGGCGCCGAAAAAGCCGGGTTGTGCGGCATTGCCGTGGCGGCAGGCGGCGTGTTGATGCTCGACCGCGCCGCGCTGGCGGCGCAAGCGGAGCGTGCCGGGCTGTTTTTGCACGGTTTTGTTGGCGAGGCCCCATGAAATTTTTCATTGTCACCGGCGAGCCCTCCGGCGACGCGCTGGGCGGAAAACTGTTGGCCGCCCTGCGCGCCCGCGACCCCCAAGCCGAATTTTTGGGCGTCGGCGGCGAGGCCATGGCGCGCAATGGTTTTGACAGCCTGTTCCCGCTGTCCGACATTTCGGTGATGGGCATTCTCCCGGTTCTGGCGCGCCTGCCCACTCTGCTGCGCCGGATCAACGAAACCGCGCAGGCCGTTGCGGCCGCGCGGCCTGACGTGCTCGTGCTGATCGACAGCCCCGACTTCACCCATCGCGTCGCCAAGAAAGCGCGGAAAACGCTGCCGGACCTGAAGGTGGTGGATTATGTCAGCCCCACCGTCTGGGCGTGGCGGCCCGGCCGGGCCAAAAAGATGCGGGAATGCATCGACCTCGTGCTGGCGCTGCTGCCGTTCGAGCCGGAGGCGCACAAGAGGCTGGGTGGCCCCGAATGCCTTTATGTCGGCCATCCCCTGATCGAGCGCCTGTCCGAGTTGCATGGCGACGAGGCGGGACGCGTCAATGGACCGGTGCTGGTGCTGCCGGGCTCGCGCCGCTCCGTGCTGGCGCGCATGGGGCCGGTGTTTTCCGATGCGCTGGCGCGGCTGCATGCGCTGCGGCCGGGGCTGGATTTCGTTCTGCCGGTCGCCGGCCCCATCGAGGGTTTGGTGCGCGAGACGGTGGAGACTTGGCCGGTCAAGCCGCGAATCATTTCCGGCGAGTCCGAAAAATACGGCGCCTTCCGCACGGCGCGCGCGGCGCTGGCGGCCTCGGGCACGGTGACGCTCGAACTGGCTTTGTCCGGCACGCCCACCGTCGTCGCCTACAAGGTGCCCAAGCTTGAGGAATTCATCGGACGGCGTCTGATCCAGGTTCCGACCATTGTCCTGCCCAATCTGATTCTCGGCGAAAACGCCTTTCCCGAATTCTTGCAGGATGAGGCCAATGGCGAGACTCTGGCGCAAGCGGTCGCGGCGCTGCTCGACGATGGCCCGGCCCGGCGCCGGCAGGTCGAGGCGCTGACGAAAATTTCGGAAAAGATGCTGCTGCCCTCAGGCGAAACCCCGAGCGGCGCGGCGGCGGAGGCGGTTGTGGCGCTCGCCCTGCGCTGACCGGCTCGCCGTCCTTCAGGCGGCGAAATCCCGAACGAAGGTTTCCACGGAACGGCGCAAATCCGCGGCTTGATCGGACAATTTTTGCGACAGTTCGCGCAAGTCGACGGAAGAAGCGTCTGTCTGCTCCGTGGCGGTGCTGACGCCGGTCATCGACCGTGTCACGCGGGCCGCGCCATCGGCGGCGGACCGGCAATTGGTGGCGATTTCCTGCGTCGCGGCGCGCTGTTCTTCAACCGCGCCGGCGATGGTGGCGGCGACGGATTTCACATCGCCCATCACATGGGCGATCGCGCCAATCGACGCCACCGCGCTGTCCGCGGCGGACTGGATCGAGGCGACCTTGGCGGCGATCGACTCGGTCGCGCGGCTGGTCTGGCTCGCCAGCTCCTTGACCTCATTGGCGACAATGGCGAACCCTTTGCCGGACTCTCCCGCGCGCGCCGCCTCAATGGTCGCGTTCAGCGCGAGCATGTTGGTTTGCTCGGCGATCCCGCGGATCAGCGACACGACTTCGGCAATGGCTTCCGCGGCGCCGGCGAGGCCGGCGATTTTTTCATTGGAGGCCTGCGCGTCATTATAGGCGCCCTCGGCGACCTGCGCCGAATGCGAGACGTGGGTGCTGATCTCGCGCGCCGACTGAGCCATCAGTTCGGAGGATTGCGCCGCGGCTTTGACATTGCCGGCGGCCTGCTCGGCGGCGTCGACGACGTCGCCCATTTCGCGGGAAGCGTTGCGCGCCGTGGTCGAAAGCGTCTTTGCGGATTCGGCAAGCGTTTGCGAGGCCGTGACGAAGCCGGCGGCCACCTGCTGCATGCGACCGACAAAATCCTTCGCCAATGCGTCGCGCCGGGCGAGCGCGTCACGGTCGGCGCGGTCGCGCTCGGCGTGTTCGGCCTTCGACCGCTCGCTCTGCGCCAGCGCGCCCCGCATCGTCTCAAGCGCCCGCGCCATCTCGCCGAATTCGTCCACGCGGCCCACGCCCGCGGTTTCCGCCGCGAGATCGCCCGTCGCAATCCTTTGCATCGAGCCGTTGAGGGCGGCGGCCCCCGAGGTGATGTTGCGGATGATCAGCAGGCTGAACCCGGCTGTCCCGAGCAGCAGCAGCCCCATGCCGCCGAAGGCGATGTAACGGAACAGATCGGTCAGACGATCGAAGGTCACGTCGGCCTCTCGAGAGGTCTGCAACAGGCTGTCGCGCAACTTTTCGAACGGCGTGTTGATGGCGGTGACGATTTCGTCGATTTTGCCGTCAAGCGCCCGGATGTCCTCATCCAGCTCCGTCTTGGCCTCGAGTTGCGGCAGCATGACTTGCGTGAAGGTCGCGACCAGTTTTTCGATCTCCGCGGCGCCGGCGTTCAGGTCTTCGCGCTCGCTCGGAGTCAGGCGTTTGGCGCCCAATTCGGTGAGCAACTGGCGCTCGGCTGTGAGCGCGTCGCCCCAGGTCTTATGTGTGGCCGGAAGGTCATGGTTGATCTCGGCGTCGGCGATCACGCGGTAAAGCCGGGCGCCGATTCCGGCCGCCGCCTGCGCCTTGTAGGCGCTCGCGGCCGTATCCACGCCCGCGTCCTGGACGTTGCGGAACAGATTGACGCTGAACCACAGTCCAACGGAGGCCAGGGTCATCGCCGCACAAAAGACCAGGGTCATCAAGCGCAGTTGCGTTTTGATCGTCAGCTTCATGGAATTTTCCGGCGAAAGGCGCATGGGCGGAGCGCAGCCAACTGTAGATCGCCGGCCTTGCCTCGCGCTGGAGGCGCGCAATCGCGCCGCGCCTAGCCTGCGCCAAGCCGGCGGCAGCCTGCTCCAAGCCGGCGGAAGCCTGCTCCAAGCCGGCGGCAGCCTGCGCCAAGTCTTTCGCCATCACGCCCCAACAGCCGCGCTGCCGGGGCCGCGCTGCTATTCCGCCGCCACGCGCGCGGCCGGCAGGAGTCGCGGCTCGGCGCCGGTCTCGGCCTGCGCCCGCTCGCTCTCCAGCAGCTTCCAGTGGATCAGCTCCAGCGTGCCATCAAAATGTTCGGCGATGGCGGTGCAGCTTTCGACGAAATCGCCTGTATTCACATAGGTGACGCCGTCGATTTCGCGGATCGCCGCATGATGGATGTGGCCGCAGACAATGCCGTCGACGCCGCGCCGGCGCGCTTCCGCCGCGAGCGTTTTTTCGAAATCGCCGATGAAATTGACGGCGTTCTTCACCTTGAGCTTGGCCCATTGCGAGAACGACCAATAGGGCAGGCCGAATTGGCGGCGCGCCCGGTTGAACCAGCAATTGACCCAGATGGCGAAATCATAGGCCCAGTCGCCGAGATGGGCGAGCCAGCGGGCGTGGCGCACCACCACGTCGAACTGGTCGCCGTGCATCACCAGAAACGTCTTGCCGTCGGCGGTCTTGTGCAGCACGTGGTCTTCGACCTCGACGCCGCCGAATTCCAGGCCGACAAAATCGCGGGCGAATTCGTCGTGGTTGCCGGGCACGAACACCACGCGCGTGCCCTTGCGCACTTTGCGCAAGAATTTCTGCACCACGTCATTATGGGCCTGCGGCCAGTACCAGCCGGTCTTCAGCCGCCAGCCGTCGACGATGTCGCCGACGAGAAACAATTCTTCGGATTCGTTGTGCCTGAAGAAGTCGAGCAGAAGTTCAGCCTGGCAGCCGCGCGTGCCCAGGTGAATGTCCGAAAGGAACAGCGTGCGGTAGCGTCGTGACGCGACCTCGTCGTCGTTGCGGTTCACAATGGCGCTCATGATCTGGTCTTCCGTTCGTGCAACGCCCTTTTTGCTGCCAGTCTATTGTTGCGTCCCGATGACAAAGCTGGCACTCCCCCCGCATGTTCACCGGAATCCTGCTGAAGACGCTCTCGACCCTGGCCTTCACCGCCATGGCGCTGGGGGTGCGCGACGCCGCGCAGAACAATGTGCCGGTCGCGGAAATCGTGTTCTTTCGCTCGCTGATCGCGCTGCTCATCCTGTTCGCCTGGCTCGCGGCGAGCCGCGCTTTGTCCGGCGCGCTGGCGACCAAGCGGCCGCTCGGCCATCTGGGCCGCGGCCTGTCGGGCGTCGCCGGCATGTTCGCGAATTTCACCGCGCTCGCCCTGCTGCCGCTCGCCGACGCCACCGCTTACTTTTACGCCTCGCCGATCTTCGTCACGCTGATCGCCGGGATTTTCCTGCGTGAGCGCGTGCATGCGTCGCGCTGGCTGGCGGTTCTGATCGGTTTTGGCGGCGTGCTGGCGATGCTGTCGGAACATCTGGGCGACGCGGGCGGCGCCGACGCGCGGTTCGGGGCGGGAATCGCTCTGTTCGGCGCGCTCTGCGCGGCTTTGTCGATCGTGCAGACCCGCCGCCTCGCGCAAGTCGAAACCACGGGCGCCATCGTGTTCTATTTCACCTGTCTGTGTACTGTGTTCGGCGGGCTGGTGCTGGCGCTCGCGCCCTTCGTGGCGGCGCTGGGCGCGCAGGTCTGGGTCACGCCGGGCGCCAACGCCTGGATGGGGATGATCGCGGCGGGGGCGACGGGCGGCGTGGCGCAAATTTTGGCCACCTCGTCCTATCGCCATGCCGACGCCTCCTTGCTCGCCGCCTTCGATTATCTCTCCCTGGTCTGGGCGCTGCTCGCCAGTTTCGCCGTCGATGGCGTGTTTCCCTCGGCGACGGTGCTGTTCGGCGTCGCCGCCATTTCGATCGCGGGATTGCTGGCGTTGAGCGAAAGACGCTTCCAAAAGCCGCAAGAATTCGTTATATCAAACAAAAACGTCTAGAATTCCGAACGGACCCGTCCATGGGCGTCGAAGGCAGGGACAAACAGAAGGTCTTGGAGGCGGGCGCCCACGCGCTCGCCGGGCAACTTGGCAAGACCGTCAATCGCTTGCGCAAAGCCTCCAACCTGTCGCTGTCGGAATTGTCCGAGCAGTCCGGGGTGGCCAAATCCATCATCAGCCAGATCGAGCGCAACGAGACCAATCCGACGCTGGTGACGCTGTGGCGGCTGGCCCAGGCGCTCGACGTCTCCATCGAGCAGGTGTTGCGCGAGGACGAGGATTCGGCCTTCCTCGAGAAAATCTCCCGCAACGACACGCCGATGCTGATTTCCGACGACGGCAAGTGCCGGCTGGGCATCACCGGCTGGAGCAAGACCATCGACTGGCTGCAATGGTATGATTTTTCCGCCGAGCCGGGCGGGGTGCTGGAGTCCGACGCGCATCAGCGCGGCGCCATGGAGTCGCTCACCGTGCTCGAAGGCGAATTGCAGGTGGAATCCGGCGGCGAAACCGAAACCGCCGTCGCCGGGGACACGCTGCGTTACCGCGCCGATCGGCCGCATGTGATCCGCAATTCCGGAAAAATCTTGGCGCGCGCCCATATGATCTGCATCTTGCGCGCGGCGGCGATGGAATAGGGGCGAGGGGCGGGACGGAACGAATTGCGCCCCCTGGGCTCTTGAGCGCGCGCGCATCGACCTTCGCGCAATTCGATCCAGTCCCCTGGCTCGCTAAACGCCTCAATTCAGACAGAATTCTCCGCAATCCTGCTGGACTGTTGCAAATCTGCGACGCACACGAGTCATGTGCGGGGTTGTTATGGGTGAGACCATCGAGGCGGTGGCGGAGCAGGCGCTGACAAAGTTGTTGTTCGCGCTCGAAGATCTGGAATGTCACGGATTGCAGACGCGCCAGCTGTCCGATGTCCGGGAAAAGCTGGTGTCGGCCATCGAAAACCTTTCGCAAGTCGCGCCGCGCTTCGATTTCGACCGGGAGGTCAGATCCGTCCGGCTGTCGAGGCAGGACCGCAAATATCTCGTTTAGCCGGCTGCCGAAATACCCGTGGACCGCCCCCGCCCTGGCGCGCGCGCCCGAGACGCCCGCCAAGGCGGGCTCCTCAGGGAGGGCTAATTTATCGACATAAAGGAATAAAACCGGCGTCCCCTTCGCCCGAAAATCCTCTAAGCCTCGCCCATCGCCTTGCGCGCCAGCGCCAAAATGTGCTGATCAAGGTCGGGCTGGGTGCAATCCAGCCGCATCCAGGTGATGTCGCCGACCGGGCGCTGCAATTGCGCCTCCAGAACCGCCACATCGGCGTCAGACGATCCTTTGCGCCGGTCGCGCACCCGCTGCCGCAGGACGTCGGCCGGGCCTTCCAGCCATAATCCCAAAAACGGTACGCCGGCGTCGCGGGCGAGTTTTTCCACCGCCTGGCGCTCGTCGGGCGCGCTATAGACGGCGTCGATCACCACCGCGCGGCCCTGGTTCAGCGCGTCCAGCGCCCGCGACAGCAGCCGCAGATAGACGGCCGCCGTGATGTTCATGGCGTATGCCTCGGGCGGCAGACGGTCGGTCGGCAGCAGCTTGTGCATCGCTTTTCGCGTGCGGTCCGAGTTCAGGCTGCGCGCGCCCGGCGGAGGGCCGATTTCGGCGGCGATTTTTCCCGCCAGCGTCGATTTGCCTGTGCCGCTCAAGCCCCCGATCACGATCAGCATTTTGGGGTGCGGCTCGAGCAGCTCCTCGGCCAGCCGAAAATAGCCGCGCGCCTCGTCCTCGTGCTCCTTCACGCAGCCGCCATGGCCGGTGCGCGCCTGGCCGCTGGCGATATGGGCGCGGATGGCGGCGCGCAGCGCCATGAAGAACGGCAGCGTCGCATAGCCGTCGCGCACTTTCGCCGGGAGGTCGGGCAGGGTGCGGAAAAAGGCGCTGGCGTAGCGGTTGTAGAGGAGATTGGCGAGGTCGCGCCGGCCGCACAGCCACAGGTCCATCAGCGTGAAGGCGACATCGTAGAGCACGTCGATCCGCGCCAGCGCCTCGTCGAACTCGATGCAGTCGAACAGGGTGGGCTTGCCCTGGAACAGGCAGATGTTGCGCAGATAGAGATCGCCGTGGCACAGGCGGACAAAACCGTTTCGCGCGCGCTCGTCGAGCAGGTCGGCGATCCGCGCCAGCTCGTCGCGGAATTTTTTCTCCAGGCGCGCGACATCGGCCGGCGCGAACAAATGGCAGCCCTCGAAACTCTGGTCGTTGAGGTCGAGCAGATGCGCCATGGCGGCGGCGCCGTTGGGGCTGGAAAAACGCTCGGCCCTGGCGTGGAAGCGCGAAATGGTCTCGGCCAGCGCGTCGATATGGATGCGTTCGAGGCGGTTTTCGCGCGCCATCACGTCGAACAGGTCGGATTCGTCGAAGCGGCGCATGGCGACGATGCAATCGACGCGCTCGCCCGGCCCGTCAAAGGCGAGCGCGTCGCCATCGCGGGTGATGACGCGCACGCCGAGATAAAGGTCGGGCGCAGCGCGCGCGTTGAGATCGACTTCCGCGCGGCAGGCGGCCTCGCGTTTGTCCGGGGTGGAAAAATCCAGATAGGGAAACAGCACGGCCCGTTTGAGCTTGAACACCAGGCCGCCGGCCAGCAGGACGATGGAGACATGGGTCTCCTTCACTTCGATCAGCGATGGGTCAACCCCGGCTTCCCCGGCGATTTGCCGCTTCAGGAACGCGATCGTCTCTTCCTGCATGATGGTCCTTCACGGTTCGATCACCGGCGCGGTCGGGCGGGTGCGGCGCAGCACCAGATTGGCGGCGAGAGCCTGCGCCACCTGTGCGGCCAGGCATTCGCCGCCCGTCTCCACCGGAAGGGGATTGTCGCCCTGGTCCGCGCGGTTCTTTGCCCGCGCGGCGACCTGCAAGGCGTCCGCCCGGCGGATGAAGAACACACCTTCCCTAGCCGCCACTTTTCGCGTCGCTTCCTGGATCGCCGCCTCTTCGGTGTCGTCGTGCAGGTAGGGGTTGGTTTCAAAACCGACCAGCAGCACGTCGGCGCCCGCCTCCTTCACCCAGCGCACGCCCTCCGCGAGGTGCTGTTCAAACTCCCAGGGCGCGACATGCGCCAGAATGTCGCCGCCGCCGACCTGCCAGATCAAGAGGTCCGGGTGTTGCAGCGCCATTTCGGTGCGGATGCGCTCCAGCGCATTGGCGGCGGTCTCGCCCGACATTGGCCGGTTGACGACGACCACGTCTATGCCCGACAGCGCTTTTTCCAGCAGGCTTTCAAGCGTTGCGGGATAGGAGCGGCGCGCGCTGCGCGAGCCGCCGCTCCCGGGCCCGCCGATGATCAGCAGCCGCAATTTCTTGTCGGCGCGCGCCAGCGCCGCCGTCACCCGGGGCAGGGGCGCCGGCGCCGCCAGAGACTCGCTCACCGGTTCGCAGCGGCCCGCGTCCTGCGCGACAGCCGGCGCGCAGGCGAGACAGGCCAGCAGCGTCAGTGCTCGGCCGGCGATGGCGCCTGCGCCTTGGCGCGTCCGCCGTGCCTTTGCCGCCATTCCGTCACCCATGCCGTAAAGCCCAATCCAGCGGTTCCCACACCTAGCACGAGCCAGTCGATTTCCCAACGCCCGTTGAAGGCGTAGCGCGCCACCTGCCCGCACAGGCTGAGCAGCGAGCCGACGCAGAACACGTTCAGCGAATTGCGGCCGAGCATCGAGAAATAGGAGGCGAGCGGCGCCGCGTAACGTTCGATATAGGCGAAGGCGCCGCCGAAGAAACAGGCCAGGGCCAGGCAATGGATGGCGCGCGCCGGCGACAGATAGGTCTTGTCGAAGACGAAGAACAGTTTGGGGTCGGGAACCAGCGTCGGATCGGGCGTGAAATCGCCAAGGGCGATGGAGGCGCCGATCAGCGTTTCGATTCCCGACAGCACGAACAGCACTTTCTTCGTCCGGGCCGACAGTTTCGCATAAAAGCCGTTGGCGCCGGCGAGCAGGAAGCCGAGGATGAAGATGAACTGCCAGGCCGAGGGCGAGAAGAACCAATTGCCCTCCACCGGCCAGGTCGGCAGATTGAAGCCGGTGGCCACCGTGTAGAGATAGAGGCCGAGCGAAATCGGCAACAGGGCCCAGGGCGTGAGCCGATGGATCACGACAATGGTCGGCCCGCAGGCCATCAGCACCACATAGAGCGGCAGGATGTTGAAATAGCCGAGCTGGTAGCGCAGCAGCACCAGGCCGATATGGGCCTCCACCGGATTGTCGAAGGCGGCGGCGGCATTGTGCCATTGCAGGATATAGGGCTGCTCCAGCGTGACCGCCGCGCCCGCCAATATGGCGAGCGCGAGGAAGGAGATGATCAGCTGGGCACAATAGATGGTGATCGCGCGCCCGGCGAGCCGATAGACGGCGGCCGCCAGCGGCTGTTTGGCTAGCGAATCAACGACGAAGCGCAGGGAAAAGCCCGCCAGGAACACGAAAAGCTCGGCGGAATCCGACAGCGAATATTCCCGCAGCGTGTAGCGCTCGAAAATAATGCCGGGGACGTGCGTAATGAAGATGGTGAGAAGGGCGTAGCCGCGCCAAAAATCTATGGAATTTGGCGCCCGCATGCCTGCCTGCCGTTGTTCGGCGCCCGGTTTGCTGGACGGGGCGCCGCGATTCGGATCGGAATGATCGCTGTAGAGGTTTTGGCGTCAGACCGCAAAGCTTGTTCCGCAGCCGCAGGACGCGGTCGCGTTGGGATTCTCCACCCGGAAGGACGACCCCATGAGGTCGTCGACAAAGTCGATCTTCGCGCCCTGCATGAAGTCGAGCGCGATGCGGTCCACGGCGATGCGGGCTTCGCCCTCGGCGAGGATGAGGTCGTCGGGCTCGGCGGCTTGCGCAATGTCGAAATTATACTGGAAGCCGGAACAGCCGCCGCCGGTGACGCTGATGCGCAGCCAGGCGCCCGCGGGCTCTGCGCTGAGAATTTCGGCGACGCGCTGTTTCGCCGCGTCGGTGGCGACGATCTCGCCGGTTTGCGCATCGGTCATGAAGGCTCTCCTGTGTCTCGATAAAAATAGGCTTCCGGGCGGCGCGGATCAATGCGCGCGTGGGACGGCGTCGCTTTGGCTATTTGCAAAGGTCGTGCAGAGGTGATTTGCAAATCCTGCGCCGATGCGCTTCGCGCCGGGCGCTGCTAGATTGGCGAGGCCTCCGATTCCACCGGGACTCCGCCTTGTCCATACCCACATTCGCGCTCGCCCCCTTCGCCCAGGATTGGCGCGCCAGCCGCGGCCGGTTGTTTCCGGAACCTCCCTCACCGACGCGCGGAAATTTTCAGCGCGACCGCGACCGCATCATCCATTCCACCGGCTTCCGCCGCCTCGCCCACAAGACGCAGGTTTTTATTGCGCTGGAGGGCGACCATTTCCGCACCCGCCTCACCCATACGATGGAGGTGGCGCAGATCGCCCGGGCGCTGGCCCGGGGCTTGCGGCTCGACGAAGATTTGGCCGAAGCGACCGCGCTCGGCCACGACCTCGGCCACGCCTGTTTTGGCCACGCCGGCGAGGAGGTTTTGGACGCATGCATGAAGCCCTATGGCGGCTTCGACCATAATGCGCAAACCCTGCGCATCGTGACAAAACTGGAGCGGCGCTATGCCGAATGGGACGGCTTGAATCTCTGCGCCGAGACGCTGGAGGGGCTGGTCAAGCACAACGGGCCGCTGCTGCGCCCCGAGGGCGGGCCGACGCCGCGCTACGAAATGGCCGGGATCAGCCCCTATCTGCTCGAGTTCGACGAAACCTTCGACTTGCGGATGGCCGAGCACGCCAGCGCGGAAGCCCAATGCGCGGCGCTTGCCGACGACATCGCCTATAACGCCCATGACATTGACGACGGCCTGCGCGCAAATCTGTTCGCGCCGGACGATCTGCGCGAGGTCCCGTTCACCCGCGCGCTGCTGGAGGAGATCGAGGCGCGCCATCCCGGCCTGGAGCCGCAGCGCCTGATCCACGAATTGACGCGGCGGGTGATCACGCGGCTCGTCGAGGATGTTTTCGCCGAAAGCGCGGCGCGGCTGGAGGCGCTCAGGCCGGAAACGCCCGGCGATATCGCGCGGGCGGGCGCGCCCGTGATCGCCTTTTCGGCGGAAAAATGGGCCGATCTCAAGCTGTTGCGCGAGTTTCTGTTCACGCGCATGTACCGCCACAGCGCGGTGCTTCCGGTGTGGCGGCATGCGCAAAAAGTGGTCGGCGGCCTGTTCGCGCATTTCCTCGCCAGTCCCTCGGACATGTCCGAGCCCTGGGCGGGTTTTGCGCGCGCGCGCGAGGAGGCGGGGAGGGCGAGGGTCGTCGCGGATTACATCGCCGGCATGACCGACGTCTATGCGGTGGGACAGGCGCGCCGGCTGTTGAAGGTCGGCGCAGGCCCCGATTGATCCCCCCCGGAAAATGAGGCACAAGCCGGAAGCACTTTTGGGGGTTGTGACATGGACAAGGTTTTACGCGTCGGCATCGCCGGGCTGGGCACGGTGGGAGCCTCGGTGGCGCGCCTGCTGCACGCCCAGGCGCAGGACCTCGCCGCTCGCACCGGACGCGCCATAAAAGTCGCCGGCGTCTCCGCGCGCGATCCCAACCGTGATCGCGGCGTCGATCTCGCCGGCGTCGCCTTTTTCTCCGACGCCACGGCGCTGGCGCAGTCCGACTCCATCGACCTGTTCGTCGAACTGATCGGCGGCGACGAGGGCGTCGCGCGCAAAAGCGTCATGGCGGCGCTGACCGCGGGAAAATCGGTGGTCACCGCCAACAAGGCCTTGCTCGCCAAGCACGGGCTGGAGCTGGCGGCGCTGGCGGAGAACAGCCGCGCGGCGCTCGCCTTCGAGGCCTCGGTCGCCGGCGGCATTCCGATCGTGAAAACCCTGCGCGAAGGGCTCGCCGGCAACAGCATCGCCCGCGTCTACGGCATTTTGAACGGCACCTGCAATTACATCCTTTCGCGCATGGAGCTGGAGGGGCTTTCCTTTGCGGAGTGCCTCGCCGACGCGCAGAAACTCGGCTATGCCGAGGCCGACCCCACGTTTGACATCGGCGGGTTCGACACCGCCCACAAGCTCGCCATCCTGTCTTCGCTCGCCTTCGGCGTGAAGCTCGACGCCGAAAACATTTCCATCGAGGGCATCCAGGACATTTCGCTCGCCGATCTCAAGGCGGCGGAGGAACTCGGCTTCCGCGTCAAGTTGCTGGGCGTGGCGCAGCGCACCGCGCATGGCGTCGAGCAGCGCGTGCATCCGACCATGGTGCCGCTGTCCTCGCCGATCGCCCAGGTGATGGGGGTCACCAATGCGGTGACGGTCGACGCCGACGCCGTCAACGAACTCACCCTGGTCGGCCCGGGCGCCGGCGGCATGGCGACGGCTTCGGCTGTGGTCGCCGATATCGCCGACATCGCGCGCGGGATTCGCAGCGCGCCCTTCGGCCTGCCGGTCGGCCATCTGGCGAGCGCGGAGAAATCGCCGATGCAGCGCCACGAGGGCGGCTATTACGTCCGGCTCGCCGCGCGCAACCATATTGGCGCGGCGGCGGCCATCGCCCGGCGCATGGCGGATCGCGGGATTTCGTTGGAAAGCATCGTGCAGCGCCGGCCGGGCGACGACGACAGCGTCGTCCCCGTGGTGCTCGTCACTTACGCCACCACGGAGGCGAGCATCCGCGAGGCGCTTGCCGCCATTGTCGCCGACGGCCATATCGCCGAAAAACCGCAGGTGATCCGCATCGAGCGGGAGTGACGCCGCTCCGCTCAGGCGGGGAGAAGGGGCAGGCGTCGCGCTTCGGCGGCGAGGGGCCTGCTCGCGGACGCCGTCCTGATGACGGCGACGGCCCTTGCACATCGGCATGCGCATCGGCCGTTCGAGCGCGCGGACGCCGGGCCGGCTTCATGCCGGCGCGCTCAGATCGCGTCGCGCCGCTTAATGCAGTCTTGGAATGAATTTCAGAGAGAAGCCCCGCCCGGGGCGAAAGCCCGAGCAGGGTTAAGCAGAGCTTCCGGAGGTATCGCCCATCGCGGACAGGTCCGCCGCGCGAAGGGCGCGCGGCGGGGGGCGAACCGCGGTTACGCCGGCGGCTGGAAGCTCAGGATCTTGTCAGTGGGAAAATCGTAAAACTTTCCGGTTTGCGTCCAGTCGGGCGCGCAGAGGTCGGCGAGTTTGGGCGCGAAATCCTCCGGCGTCTTCAGCGTCCCCGGGTCCTCGCCCGGCATGGCGGCGGCGCGCATTTTGGTGCGCAGCGGGCCGGGGTTGGCCAGCATGGCCCGCACGGACGAGACGTTTTCGGTTTCGGCGGCATAGGCGCGCACCATGGCCTCCAGCGCCGCCTTGGAGGCGGCATAGGGGCCCCAGAAGGCGCGCACCTTTTGCGCCACGCCCGAGGTCAGCGCCACGACGCGGCCGGCGTCCGAAGCGCGCAGCAGCATGTCCAGCGAACGCAGCAGGCGCTGGTTGGCTGTGACATTAATTGCAAAAACCTGCTCCCACTTCTCGGGATCGCAATGGGCGATCGGCGTCAGCGATCCCAGAATGCCGGCGTTGGCGACGAAAATGTCGAGCCGCCCCCAGCGCTCGTGCAGCGCCGCGCCGAGCCGGTCGATGGCGTCTAAATCCTTGAGATCGCAGGGAACCAGCGTCGCCTCGCCGCCGAGCTTGCGGATTTCGTCGTCGAGATCCTCCAGCGCGCCCTGGGTGCGGGCGAGCGCCACCACATGGGCGCCCCGGCGGCCCAGCTCCAGCGCCACCGCCCGGCCAATGCCCCGCGAAGCGCCGGTGACAAGTGCGATCCGCCCGTCGAGCGGGGTTGCTTCGGACATAACAAACTCCATGGGAAATATCAGCCGGTTTCGGCGAGAAGCGAAAGTTGCGTCTTGATGTCGGCGCCCTTGAGGTCGGTGAGACTGGTGGGATAGTCGCCGGTAAAGCAATGGTCGGTGAATTGCGGGCGCAGCGGATTGCGCGCGCCGACGCCCATGGCCTTGTAAATGCCGTCGACCGACAGGAAGGCCAGCGAATCCGCGCCGATCAGCTCGCGCATCTCTTCCAGCGTATGGGTGGCGGCGAGCAGCTTTTCGCGGACCGGGGTGTCGATGCCGTAATAATCGGGATGGGTGATCGGCGGCGAGGAAATGCGGAAATGCACCTCGCGGGCGCCGGCGTCGCGCATCATCTGCACGATTTTAACCGAGGTCGTGCCGCGCACAATGGAATCATCCAGGAGGATGATGCGCTTGCCCTCGACCACGGCGCGATTGGCCGAATGTTTCATCCGCACGCCCAATTCGCGGATGGACTGGGTCGGCTGAATGAAAGTGCGCCCGACATAATGGTTGCGGATGATGCCGAGCTCGAAGGAAATGCCGGAGGCTCGCGCATAGCCGATGGCCGCGGGCACGCCGGAATCCGGCACCGGCACCACCACATCGGCCTCGATCGGATTCTCGTGGGCGAGCTGCGCGCCCATCTGCTTGCGAATATTGTAGACCGAGCGGCCCTGAACCACGGAATCC
Source organism: Rhodoblastus acidophilus (assembly GCF_025961575.1). GTDB lineage: Bacteria > Pseudomonadota > Alphaproteobacteria > Rhizobiales > Beijerinckiaceae > Rhodoblastus > Rhodoblastus acidophilus_C. Next base: position 168,948 of record NZ_JAOQNX010000003.1, read on the forward strand.
GGCCGGGCGAAGTAGATATATTCGAAGATGCACGGGCGTTCCGGCTGGTGCGGGAACGGTTTTATGCTCTGCACGCCCTCGTCCGAGATCACCACGATCTCGCCATTGGCGATGTCGCGGACAAAAGTCGCGCCGATAATGTCGAGCGCGCAGGTTTCGGAGGCGAGAATGTAATGGCCGTCGAGCTGGCCGAGCACCAGCGGGCGGATGCCGAGGGGGTCGCGGGCGCCGATCAGTTTCTTGTTCGACAGCGCGACAAAGGCATAGGCGCCCTCGATCTGGCGCAGCGCCTCGATGAAACGCTCGACGATCTGGTGTTTGCGGCTGCGCGCCACCAGATGCAGGATCACCTCGGTGTCGGAGGTCGATTGATAGATGGCGCCGGCGCGGATCAGGTCGCGGCGGATGGTCAGCGCATTGGTGAGATTGCCGTTGTGCGCGACAGCAAAACCGCCGGAATCCAGCTCCGCGAACAGCGGCTGGACGTTGCGCAGAATGGTCTCGCCCGTCGTCGAATAGCGGACATGGCCGATGGCGCGATCGCCGGGCAGGCGCTGAATGGTGGACGCCTTGGAAAAGGTGTCGCCGACCATGCCCATGCGGCGTTCGGAATTGAAGCGGTGGCCGTCATAGGCGACGATGCCGGCGGCTTCCTGGCCGCGGTGCTGCAGGGCGTGCAGGCCCAGCGCGGTGACGGCGGCGGCCTCGGGATGGCCGTAAATGCCGAACACGCCGCATTCCTCGCGCAGACGGTCGGCGTTCAGATCGAAATCGTCCAGATGCGTGTCGGTCAAGGCGAGGTCCAAGTCTGCGTCAAGCTCGGAACAGTTCATGACGGCGCTCCCGACGCGCGCCGGTCGTGTCAGCGCGCGAATTGGGTTCAGAAGCGCGGCGACGCGCCTCAAACGAGCCCGGGTTTAAGTTCGAGAGGTCAATAAACCGCCGGGGACGAAATAGGAAGGGGTCACAAAAAATTCATCCCGGGCGGCTTTGGCCAAGGTGCGGCGCTGGCGGCGAAAATCACCGGCCGCGCATGAGCTGGTCGAGCTTGGCCTTGTCGCCGGAATTGGATTTGGGGTCCGGCTTGGCGTCGGGCTTGACCGGCGAGGGGGTGACAGGGGCGTCCTTCGGCTCGCTGTCGGCGTCCTGCGGCGGCGCCTCGTCCGCGCCGGGCTTGGCCTTCTTCAGCTTGCTGATCAGGCCGTCGGGGTCGTCGGGCAGCAGGGCGAGCAACTGGGCGCTGGCGGTTCTGAGCAGCGGCAGGCTTTTCGAATTGGCGAGCCAGTCCTTTTTCCCGCTCTTGTCCGTTCCGTTCACGGCGTCGGGGGCCAGCCAGTTGAGGAAGACGAAAGCGATGGCGCACAGCAGCAGCCCGCGCGCCAGGCCGAACAGGAAGCCCAGCGACCGGTCGAGCGCGCCGATCTTAGAATCGAGAATGGCGTCGGAAATGCGGATGGTGACGATCGACACCAGGATCAGCGTGACGAAGAAGATGGCGGCGCCGGCGATATAGGGCCGCAAAGCCTCCTTGGCGACGAAGACCGGCGAGGCCGCGTCCACGAGTTTCGGCACCAGCAGCGGATAGAAATAGATCGCCGCCGCGGCCGCCGCGCCCCAGGACAGGATCGCCATCACCTCTCGTGTAAAGCCGCGCAGCATGGCGAGCAAAGCCGAAACCACGATGACGGCCAGAACGATCAGGTCGAGATAGGACGGCATTGTCGCCTCAGGCTGGGAAAGTCACGAATCCGCGCGCCAGGGCGCGCGGGCCGCTTATAACCAAACCGCAAGGCGGCGTCGACTCAAGGGATGCGCGGGCGCGCCCGCGCGCCGTTCAGCGGACCAGCTTGGGGATGTTGGGGGCGCCGCTCCACTGGTTGGTGGTGCAGGTGGTGGTCAGGCTGAAGAAGAAGTCGCGGGTGCCGGTTGTGCTGGTGCTGGAATCTTCCCACTCATAATTGTTGGTCACGGGCGTGTTGTCCGAGACGCCGCTGGGGCAGGGGAAGGCGTTGGCCAGGCCAAGCACGGTGTTGGCGGCCTGCTGCTGGCCGTTGATGTAAAGCCAGTTCGAATTGGTCTTGCTGTTGGTGGACACCGTGTTGGACCAGCTGCTGTTGGCCGCGCCGGAACAGGCGATGTTCTCGTTCAGCTTCGTGCTGGTCCAGGTCTTCTGGTAGACGGCTTCGAATTTCTGCTCGTCGGCGTCGGAGGCCGTCACATTCGTCGCGCTATAGTTCTGGCCCGGCGCGCAGCGCGAATTGACGATCTGCATGGTCAGGTAGAGATTGTAATAGGTCTGGTTGAAGGTGATCTTGCTGTTGGCGCTGTCGAGCGTGGCGCCGATCGTGTTCAGATTGGTCGTGTTCCAGGTCGTGGTGGTGATGCCGATGCCGGTGTCGGTCGGCTGGGTGGACGTCGATGTCCAGAAATAGGGGACATTGGCGGTCACTTTGGGGATGGCGGCGTGGCTGTTGCCGGTCGCCGAGGTGCCGTCGCTCCCGTCATTATAGGCCTTGTAGGTCCAGGTGGCCAAGGGAAGCGTCGCGCCGCCGCTGGTCTGCTGAACGTAGAGCGTGACCACCTTGTAATACCAGCCCTTCGCGTATTGGAACTGATAGGTGATGGTGTGGGGCGTCAGCGGATGCGTCATCTTCGCCGTCGACGACAGGTTCAGCGGGCTGGACTGAACCCCGAACAGCGATGACAGGGTGGTGGCCAAGGAGCCTTGCGCCGTCACGGTGACGCTGCCGTCGGAATTGGCGGTCACGGACGGGGAACCGGAAAAGGCGAGGCCGATGCTGTTGGCGTTGGCGCCGAAATTGGCGGTGGCGGTCGTGGTGGCCTTGGTCAGGTCATTGGTGGAATAATAGGTCTGGACGGCCATCATCGCGGCGCTGTCGAGGGCCGATTGAAGCGCGCTCTTGGCTTTGAGCGCGCGCCCGTAGTCGACGGCGAGCCCCATCAGCGCGATGACGGGGATTACCGCGAAGGTGAAGGTGATCGCCACCGAGGCCTGGCGGTCTCTGCCGAAACGGAAGACCCAGTTGTGGGAGGTAGAAACGGACATTTGGACTATCCCCTCGTCGTTTCTCCTTGAAATAGGCCAAAAATATCCACCGAGGCTTACGCAACGGCAGCACGTTTAGGCGGTCGCGCTAATGGTGTTGCGCCCCGCTGAGGAGATAATGTGCTGGTTTCTCGAACCCTCGGCGCCCGCAAGGGTTAACAACAGCGGAATTGGCCGCTGAATTTTTTCAGCCCGACTTACGTTCGGCAGGGGATCGGCGCCCGAGCGCGGCAATGTCGGCGATGGCCTCGCCAATGTGGCGAATCGCGTTGAGGCCCATGCCGGCCGGCTTTTCGGTCTTGTCGCTCGCCCCCTGCGGCGCGACGGCGCGGGAAAAGCCGAGCTTTGACGCTTCCTTCAGCCGAAGTCCGGCGTGCGGAACCGGGCGCACGGCGCCGGACAGGCCGACCTCGCCGAAAAACACCATGTCCTGCGGCAGCACGGCGCCGACCAGCGACGAGACGAGCGCGGCGGCGGCGGCGAGATCGGCCGCGGGTTCGGCGATCTTCATGCCGCCGGCGACATTGAGATAGATGTCGTGCTGTCCGAGTTTGACGCGGCCATGGGTTTCGAGCACCGCCACCAGCATGGACAGGCGGCTCGGGTCCCAGCCCACCACGGCGCGGCGCGGGGTTCCGAGCGCGCTCGGGGCGACCAGCGCCTGGATTTCGACCAGGACGGGGCGCGTCCCCTCCATGCCGGCGAACACCGCCGCGCCCGCCGCCGAGCCGTCGCGTCCCGCCAGGAACAGGGCGGAGGGGTTGGCGACTTCGGTGAGGCCGCCGCCGGTCATTTCGAACACGCCGATTTCGTCGGTGGGGCCGAAACGGTTTTTGACATTGCGAAGGATGCGAAAATGGTGGGAGCCGTCGCCCTCGAAGGAGGCGACCGCGTCCACCATATGCTCGACCACGCGCGGGCCGGCGATCTGGCCGTCCTTGGTGACGTGGCCGACGAGGATGACGCAGGCGCCCGACAGTTTGGCGAAGCGAATCAGGGCTTGCGCCGCGCCGCGCACTTGCGTGACCGTGCCGGCGGTGGCGTCGGCCGTCTCGGTCCACATGGTTTGAATCGAGTCGATCACGACCAGGGACGGGCGGCGGCCTGCCGAGAGCGTGGCGATGATGTCCTCGACCGAGGTTTCGGCCGCCAGTTCCACAGCGGCGTCGGAGAGGCCGAGGCGTTCGGCGCGCAGGCGCACCTGGGCGGCGGCCTCTTCGCCCGAAATGTAGACGACCCGCTCGCCTTTCCGCGCCAGAGCCGCGCAGGCTTGAATCAGGAGGGTGGATTTGCCGATGCCGGGCTCGCCGCCGATCAGGAGCACGGAGCCGGGGACAAAGCCGCCGCCGGTGACGCGGTCGAGTTCGGCGAGGCCGGAGAGGATGCGGGGGGCGGGTTTGGATTCGCCCGACAAACCTTCGAGGGCGAAGATGCGGCCTTTTTTCGCGCCGCGCGCGGCGAGGGCGCCGATTCCGGCGGTGGGGGCTTCCTCGTGAAGGGTGTTCCACTCGCCGCACGCCTCGCACTTGCCCTGCCAGCGCGGAAACACCGCGCCGCAGGCCTGGCAGATGAAGGAGGTGCGGGCTTTGGCCAAGGGAGGTCTCGGGGTTTGGGCGGAACGTTTCTAGAACATGAGGGCGCGCAAAAGTCCAGCGGCGTTGGGCGGCTGGTTTTGGGGATGGCGGTGAGGCGCTCCAGCGGGTTTGTTGGGGGGAGTTGATTGCGGCAGCGCCTCCTTGAAAGGGGCGCCGTGCCGGTCGCAGGGTGGATTGCTTCGCTGCGCTCGCAATGACGGCGTAAAGGTTTTGCGCGCTTGTCCAGATGGTTGGCCTGCATCAGGCGTTGGCGGGCTCCGTCATTTGGTCGGCGCGGCGAGGCGCTCCACCAAGGCTTTGGCGGCGGGGATTTGGTTGCGGAAGGTTATGGACCAGGCCTCGTGGCCGCCTTCGCGCAGGACGCTTTCGGCGGTTTCAAGCTGTTCCATTGCGTGCGACGCCAGCGCGCCATCACTGGTCCGCTCCGCAAGCACCAACATCGCGTAGCCTTGGTTGCCTGTTGTATTCGCCCAATTGAGCGGAACGCGCTCGAGTGGAAACTCCTCCAGCGCGGCGCGATATGCGGCCACCGCCTCTTCCAAACGCGCGGTTCCGCTCTCCCGCTCGCCAAGCCTCAATAACGCATTGCCGAGATTGTTCCGCGTCATCGCCCAGTTCAGCGGAACCCGCTCGCGGGTGCGCTCCTCCAGCGCGGCGCGATATGCAGCCACCGCCTCTTCCAAACGCGCGGTTCCGCTCTCCCGCTCGCCAAGCCTCAATAACGCATTGCCGAGATTGTTCCGCGTCATCGCCCAGTCCAGCGGAACCCGCTCGCGGGTGCATTCCTCCAGCGCGGCGCGAAAGGCGGCCACCGCCTCTTCCAAACGCGCGGTTCCGCTCTCCCGCTCGCCAAGCATTTGCAGCGCGGTGCCGAGATTGGTCTGCGTCGTCGCCCAGGCCAGCGGACCCCCCTGGCGCGAAAACTCCTCCAGCGCGGCGCGATATGCGGCCACCGCCTCTTGCAAACGCGCGTTTCCGCTCTCCCGCTCGCCAAGCCTCGATAACGCAGTGCCGAGATTGTTCTGCGTCATCGCCCATTGAAGCGGCACACGCTCGCGCGAAATCGCCTCCAGCGCGGCGCGATAGGCCGCCACCGCCTTTTCCAAACGCGCGGTTCCGCTCTCCCGCCCGCCAAGACTCGATAACGCAGTGCCGAGATTGGTCTGCGTCGCCGCCCAGTCCAGCGGAACCCGCTCGCGCGTCCATTCTTCCAGTGCGGCGCGAAAGGCGGCCACAGCCTCTTCCAAACGCGCGGTTCCGCTCTCCCGTTCGCCAAGCGCCCCCAACGCGATTCCGTGCGCATTGCGCGCGTATCCTTTTTCGTCCGGCGTGCGGGCGCATTGCTCCAGATGACGCGCAACCGCGATATCGGCGACGAGATGGACATTGCTGCCCTGGTCGCGGCCGAAGACGAGGAGCGCGTTTTCCGCCTGTTTCAGTTCCTCCCAAAGTCGCTCATGGTTGTCTCCATGCAGCGCCTCGGTCATTTCGATCACCGCCTGGGCCGCCGCCTCGCCGTCGTAGGCGGCCAAGGCAATGTCTTTTTCGCGGGTGTAGAGCAGGCGAACGCCCTGTTCGTATTGGTCGCGGCGCTCCTGTTCCTCACAGCGCATTTCCTCCGCCGCGCGGCGCAGGGTGGCGCGGGCGAGGCCGGATTGGCCTTTGTCCAGTTGCGTCTTGGCTTTTTGCAGCGCCGCATCGACGGTGGAGTCAATGTTCGTCTCCACAACGCCCCCTGCGATTTCCTTCTCGTAAATCTCGATGGCGGTGCGCACCTCCTGCTTCATGCCGTCGAAATCATGGTTCTTGTTTGCCGCGATCTTTGGCGCGATTTCGCGGATAAACCCCTGAGCGATCTTGCGCTTGTGCGCCTCGCTGGCGGCGTAATCCTCGACCAGCAGGTCGAGGATGCCTGAGCGGAAGACATAGGTCGCGAGTTGGTCCGCGTTGGCGAAGGCGCAGCCGGAAAAGCGGCGCACGGCGTTCAGCCGGTCGAGATGCGTTCTCTGCGCGGCGCGGCTGGCGTCGGTTGGCGCAAAAGTCTTCTTTTCGCGGCGCGCCTTTTTGCCGGGCGTCGCGATCAGCAAGAGCTTTTTTCGGTGGAGGGCGAGCCAGGCCTCCCATTGCGTGTAGGTGATCGGCGCGCCCGCCGACAGCGCGTCGGCGAGGGGCGGCAGGTCGCTGATGATGTCGGGAAGTTTGCGCAGGAGCGCTGCCTGTTCGCGCGCGCCGGGCGTGGCGCCGGTCATGTCGCCGATGAGATGCACCACCGCGTCGCATTCGGCGATGTAGACGTCGAGCTTGTCGAGCGTATCGCCGCCGAGGTCGACAAAATCCTCTTGAACTTTGACCTCGACGTTTTGACGGGTGAGTTCGTGGCGCAAGAAATCGCGGTAGGCGCGAAATTCGTTTGAAACGGTTGACAGAAAGATTTTGATCGACATGGCGGCGTCCAATGACGTGGCGGCATCATGACGGTTTTGCGCGGTGGCGCAAGGCTTGGGCGGGGCGTTGCGACTGTGGAAATTTCTATCTGGGGTTGTGACGCTTTGCGTCAAATCCTCCGTTTCTTGTGAAAATTCCGCGAAATTCGCGCGAATTTCTGCTCAAAAACGTCGATTTTCGTGCGTGCAACTCAAAAGTTGCATACAGGATGTTGGGGCGCAGTTTTGGCGCGGAATTGGAGGCCTTGCTCTCAATCCCCTGGTTTTCCGGGGTTTGCGGGTGGAGGGGAGTCAAAAACGTTTCACGTGGAACATAAGGTGAACAAAATCTTGTGTGTTCCGCATTTTCACTTTTGAGCAAAAACCGCGCCGGCCATATTCGCGGCCTCACGCCTCGCCCACATAGACCCTGCGATACCGCCGCCCCAGATTCGTCAACACCTCGTAGCCGATGGTGCCGGCCCAGGCGCCGAGGTCGTCCACCGAAATGTTGTCGCCCAGAACTTCGACCCGGTCGCCGCGCTTCAGGGGGGCGGCGTCGGTGATGTCGACAATGCTGAGGTCCATCGAAATGCGACCGACCACCGGGCAATAGACCCCGCCGGCGAACACTTCCGCGCCGACGGCGCCGCACGAGGCCGAGCGGGGAAAACCGTCGGCATAGCCGAGCCCAATGGTCGCGAGACGCCGGCGCGCATGCGCCGTCCAGCGCGCATTATATCCCGCCGTTTCGCCGGCGCGGATGTCGCGCACTTGCAGGATCAACGCATCGAGCGACACCACTTTTTTCATGGGATTGTCGCTGCCCGGCGTCGGATTGCCGCCATAGAGCGCGTAGCCGGGACGGGTGAGGTCGAACACCGGGGCCTCCTCCAGGAACAGGCCCGAGGAATTGCACAGGCTGGCGCGCATCGGCGGAAAAACCGCGCAGGCGCGCTCGAAGCGTTCGATCTGCGCGCGATTGCGCGGCGCGGAATGGTCCTCGGCCGAGACGAAATGGGTCATGATCAAAGCCGGCGTGAACTGCTCGATCAAATCAAGCGCGCGCGGAAAATCCGGGGGCGTGAGGCCCAGGCGGTTCATGCCGGTGTCGATGTGCAGGGCGGCCGGGTGTTTCTGGCCGTCGGCGCGGCAAAACGCCACCCATTCCTCCAGCTCCGGCAGCGAGCCGAGCACGGGCAGCAGGTTGTTCCGCGCAAAAAGGCTTGAGGCGCCGGGCGGCAGGCCGTTGAGCGCGAAAATCCGCGCCTCCGGCGCGACCTTGCGCAAAATTTCGGCCTCGGCGAGATGGGCGACGAAAAACGTCTTGCAGCCGGCCGCCGCCAGCTTTCTGGCCGCTGGCCCGATCCCGATCCCATAGGCGTCGGCCTTGACCACGGCGGCGCATTCGGCGCCGCGCGCGCGCGCTTTCAGCAGCCGCCAATTGTCGGCGAGCGCGTCGAGGTCGATGGTGAGACACGCCTGACTCTTTTCCCGGTCCTTGCAGGGATCGGCGGGAAGGGCGGGTTCAGGCATTTGCTAACCTCACATATGCGCCGGCAGGTGGTCGTCCGTCGCCAGATCGCTGAAGCGTGTATATTCGCCTTCGAAGGCGAGTTCCACCGTTCCGGTGGGGCCGTGGCGCTGCTTGCCGATGATCACCTCCGCCTTGCCGTGGGCGCGCTCCATTTCGCTCATCCATTGCTGGAATTCCGGCGTGCCCTCGCGCGGCTGCTTGTTCTTCAGATAATATTCCTCGCGATAGACGAAGATGACCACGTCGGCGTCTTGTTCGATCGAGCCGGATTCGCGCAGGTCGGACAATTGCGGGCGCTTGTCGTCGCGCGCCTCCACCTGACGCGACAATTGCGACAGGGCGATGATGGGAACGTTCAGCTCCTTCGCCAGGGCCTTCATTCCGGTGGTGATTTCGGTCAGCTCCTGCACGCGGTTGTCGCTGCGCGATTTCGAGCCGGACAGCAGTTGCAGATAGTCGACGACCAGCAGGTCCAGGCCGCGCTGGCGTTTTAAGCGCCTTGCGCGCGCGGTGAGCTGGGCGATGGAAATGCCGCCGGTGTGGTCGATGTAGAACGGGATCGACTGCATGTCGCGGGCGGCGCCGGAAATGCGGTGGAACTCGCCCTCGGTGATATCGCCGCGCCGGATCTTGTAGCCGGGCACCTGCGCCTGCTCGGCGATGATACGGGTGGCGAGCTGTTCGCTCGACATTTCGAGAGAGAAGAAGCCGCAGATGCCGCCGTTGACCGTCGCGACCTGCCCATTGTCCTGGGTTTCGCCGCGATAAGCCTTGGCGACGTTGAAGGCGATGTTGGTGGCGAGCGCGGTCTTGCCCATGCCGGGACGGCCGGCGACAATGATCAAGTCCGAGGGCTGCAAGCCGCCCATCATGCGGTCGAGGTCGCGCATGCCGGTGGACACGCCGGACAGACCGCCCTCGCGCTCCCAGGCTTTGGCCGCCATGTCCACGGCGGCGGTGAGCGCCTCGGAGAATTTGTGGAATCCGCCTTCGTAGCGGCCGGTCTCGGCGATGGCGTAGAGTTTGCGTTCCGCCTCCTCGATTTGCGCGCGGGGCGAGGAGTCCACATCGGCCTCGTAAGCCGTGTTGACCACATCCTCGCCGATGTTGATCAGCTGTCGGCGCACGGCGAGGTCGTGGATGGCGTGGCCGTAATCGACCGCATTGATGATGGTGGTGGCTTCCGCCGCGAGACGGGCCAGATATTGCGGGGCGGTCATGGCCCCGCCGAGGTCGATCTCGCCCAAAAAGGTTTTGAGCGTGACCGGGGTGGCGAGCTTTCCGGCGCGGATCAGCTGGCCCGCGATCTCGTAGATGCGGCGGTGCAGGTCTTCGGAAAAATGCTCGGGCTTCAGAAAATCGGAAACGCGGTCGAAGGCGTCATTGTTGACCAGGATGGCGCCGAGCAGCGCCTGTTCGGCCTCGATATTGGCGGGCGGCGTGCGGAAATTTTGCTCGGAAGCCGGTACGAGAGCGCGATCATAGACTTTTTCCAGCGCCGCCATCGGCAAAAACCTCCTCTGGCCGAGCGGTGAGGCCGCCCGGCGCGAATCGCGCAATTATAATGCTGTGAGCGCCGGCTCTGTCCGGCGGGAGGGTGTTTTCGCATGAGCGCGGCGAAAATGGAAAATGAATCGTTATGCGCGCGCCCGCATCCCCGTCATCCACAGGCGCGCAAAATCGAGTCGGGAATCCGCTTGACCGTGTTTTCGGGGGAACGCGCCCGTGGACTGCCCCCGCCCTTCGAGACGGCCCCTGGCGGGGCCTCCTCAGGGTGAGGGCTACAGGATTTTTCGTCTGAGGCGGCGAAGCGGCGCCGCTCAGATATGCCGGCCGAGCTCGTAGCGGTCGGCCATCATCACCTTGGTCCAGGCGGCGACGAAGTCCCGCACGAATTTTTCGTGGGCGTCGGCGCAGCCATAGACCTCGGCCAAAGCGCGCAGTTCCGAATGCGAGCCAAAGATCAGGTCGACGCGGGTCGCCGTCCATTTGGGCTGCTTGGTCTTGCGGTCGCGGCCGGCATAGCTGTTTTCGCCGGTCGCCTCCCATTCCGTCGCCATGTCCAGAAGATTGACGAAGAAATCATTGGTCAGTTGGCCGGGGCGGTCGGTGAAGACGCCGTGTTTCGACACGCCGGCTTCCAGCACGCGCAAGCCCCCGACCAGCACGGTCATTTCGGGACCGGTGAGGGTCAGCAGTTGCGCGCGGTCGATGAGGGCTTCTTCCGGCGCCATCAGATTGCCGCGCACATAATAATTGCGGAACCCGTCCGCCCAAGGCTCGAGCGCCTTGAAGGATTCAGCGTCGGTCTGCGCTTCGGTGGCGTCCATGCGTCCCGGCGTGAACGGGACTTTTGTCGCCACCCCGGCGTCGCCAGCGGCTTTTTCGACGCCTGCACAGCCGGCGAGCACGATCAGATCGGCCAGCGACACTTTTTTCCCGTCCTCGGCGGAAGCGTTGAAGTCCTGCTGGATTGCTGCAAGCTTTTGCAGCACCTGGGCGAGTTCGGGCGGGTTGTTGACCTCCCAGTCCTTTTGCGGCGCCAGGCGGATGCGCGCGCCATTGGCGCCGCCGCGCTTGTCGGAGCCGCGAAACGTGGAGGCGGAGGCCCAGGCGGTGGAGACCAATTGCTTGACGCTCAGACCGGCGGCCAGAACGCTTTGCTTGAGCGCCTCGATGTCGCGCGCGTCGATCAGCGGGTGATCGACCGGCGGGATCGGGTCCTGCCAGATCAGGATTTCCGACGGGACCAGTTTGCCCAGATAGCGCGCCCGCGGCCCCATGTCGCGATGGGTCAGCTTGAACCAGGCGCGTGCGAAGGAATCAGCGAATTTTTCCGGGTTTTGGTGGAAGTCGCGCGAAATCTTTTCATAGGCCGGGTCGAAGCGCAGCGACAAATCGGTGGTGAGCATGCGCGGGCGATGTTTTTTTGTGGGATCGTGCGCGTCCGGCACATCGGCCGGGGCGTCCTTCGCCTCCCATTGCCACGCGCCCGCCGGGCTCTTGGTCAGCTCCCATTCGAAGTTGAACAGATTGTCGAAGAAATAATTGCTCCAGCGGGTGGGAGTCTGGGTCCAGATCACTTCGGGGCCGCCGGTGATCGCGTCGGCGCCAAGGCCCGTGCCGAACTTGCTGCGCCAGCCCAGGCCCTGGTCCTCGATCTCGCCGCCTTCCGGCTCCGCGCCGATCAGCGAGGGGTCGCCGGCCCCGTGGGTCTTGCCAAAAGTGTGGCCGCCGGCGATCAGCGCGACGGTCTCCTCGTCGTTCATCGCCATGCGGGCAAAGGTTTCGCGGATGTCGTGGGCCGCCGCGACAGGATCGGGCTTGCCATTGGGGCCCTCGGGATTGACATAGATCAGGCCCATTTGCACGGCGGCGAGAGGGTTGGACAGTTGGCGTTCGCCGCTGTAGCGCTCGTCGCCGAGCCACGAGCCTTCCGGGCCCCAGTAGAGTTCCTCGGGTTCCCATGTGTCGACGCGCCCGCCGGCGAAACCGAAGGTCTTGAAGCCCATCGACTCCAAAGCGACATTGCCGACGAGGACGAAAAGGTCGGCCCAGGACAGACGCTTGCCGTATTTCTGCTTGATCGGCCACAGCAGTCGCCGCGCCTTGTCGAGATTGGCGTTGTCCGGCCAGGAGTTGAGCGGCGCGAAACGCTGCTGGCCGCCGCCGGCGCCGCCGCGTCCGTCGGCGATGCGATAGGTGCCGGCGCTATGCCAGGCCATGCGGATGAACAGGCCGCCGTAATGGCCGAAATCGGCCGGCCACCAGTCCTGCGACTGCGTCATCAGCGCGCGCAGGTCGGCGATCACCGCGTCGAGATCGAGTTGTTCGAACTCTTTTTTGTAATCGAAACTTTCGCCCATGGGATTGGAGCGGGGCGAGTGCTGGTAAAGCATCTGCAGGCTGAGGCGGTTGGGCCACCAGTCCTTGTTGCCCCTGCCGGCGCGTCCATGCATGGGGCACTGACCCGGGTTGTCCGTTGCAACATTCATGTCTTTCTCCCTGAGGTCGCGCGTTTTGAAGACATATGTATGCGGCTCGGCCGTTCACAATGTTTGAAAGACAAAGCTCAAGTAAGTTTGTGCCGTTCAAGCAATCACGAAGTTTTGATGGGCGCATCAAGCTCGCGCTGCGGCGGCTTCGCTCCCATTTCAACGCGATGGGGGCGCCAAAGGACATTGTCGATCTCGTTGGCGCGGTCACATCCGACGCCGAAGCGATCGCGGTCGCGACCGTGGTCCGCTCGGTGCGGGGCAGAGCGCCTTTCGCCGGGGCGCGCGCCGTCATCGCGGCGGACGGATTTACCGGCTGGCTGTCCGGCCCCGCCGGCCGCGATGTGTTTCGCGCCGCCAAGAAGACCCTGGAGGACGGACGACCGCTGCTGCTGCGGACGCGAACGAAAGCAGGCGCGCTGGACCTGCTGGTCGAGCCGCTGCTGCCGCGCCCGAATTTGGTGATCGCCGGCGCCGCGCTGGTCGCCGTGGCCCTCGCCGATCTGGCGCGCCGCCTGGGATTTTTCGTCACGATCTGCGCGCCCGAAAAAGACCACGCCAGCTTTGCCGAAGCCGACCGCCTCGTGGACGGTTTTGCCCCGCCCGGGGATTTGTTAGGCGATCTCTATATCGTCGCCACCCAGGGCGCAGAGGCGGCGCTGCCGGCGCTGGCGCGGCTTCCCGCTCGTTATCTGGCGGTGGTGGGGCCGCGCCGTCGCCTTGCGGCGTTGAAGAGGTCTCTGGCGCGCGACGGGGTCGTCCCGGCTGTGCTGGACACGATCCGCTCGCCCGCCGGGCTGGACATCGGCGCGGTCACGCCCGAGGAAATCGCCCTTGCGATCCTGGCCGAAATGGTCGCCATTCGGCGCAAGGGCCAGCGCATCCGCGCGAGATAGGCCGCCGTTCCGCCTTAATTGACTTGCGTCATGGACTTTCTTGCGCACCGCGCTAGCATGGCGCGGTCATGCCACGAGGAGGTCCGAAGTGCACCAACACGCCAAGAAAATCCTGCACGCCTTCTTCGCGCATCCGATCGCTCACAACATCGACTTCAAGGACGCCGAACACGCCCTGACGGCGCTGGGGGGCGAATTCGAGGCCAAGAGCGGCAACAAGGTCGAGCTGACGCTCCAAGGCAAGAAGATCACGCTGCATCGCCACCACACCTTGAGCAAGGAAGACGTGGTCCAGGTGCGCAAGTTTCTGGAGAGCTGCGGAATGACGGGCGAAGCCTTCGCCTGAGCGCACTGGCTTTTTGGTTTGACGCATTTTCTTCACGCGAACCGGCACCCACTTCGCTCGAAAATGCTCTAGCGCCGCGCTGCGCCTGAAAGGGGTTTGTCGTGTCGGAGACCTTGCGCGTGATTGTCGAGGGCCGCGTCCAGGGCGTCGGCTATCGCGAGTTCGTGCGCCGGGCGGCGGCGCGCAACCAGATCACCGGCTGGGTGCGCAACCGCGCTGACGGCGCCGTGGAAGCGCTGATCAGCGGCGACGCCGAAAACGTGGCGGCTGTGCTGCTGGAGATGCGCGCGGGACCGCCGCTCTCCGCCGTGATCGACCTGCGCACGGAGCCGGTCGATGCGGCGGAGGCGGAGACGCTGGTCGCGTTCCGCGTGCTGCGCGGCGCCTAAAACCCGCCCGCAGCCTGAACTACTGCGCCCGCACGCGCTGGGTTTGCGTTCCCAGGCCTTGGACCTCGACCGTCACCACGTCGCCGGGTTTCAGATAGACCGGCGGCTTCATGCCCATGCCGACGCCGGCGGGCGTGCCGGTGATCAGCACGTCGCCGGGCATGAGGCGCAGAAAACCGCTGACATAGGAGATCAGCCGCGCCACCGGGAAAATCATGTCGGAGGTGTGGCCGTCCTGGCGGCTCTCCCCGTTCACCGACAGTTTGACGAACAGCGCCTGCGGGTCGGGGATTTCGTCTTTCGTCACCAGCCAGGGGCCGAGCGGGCCGAAGCTGGGCGAACTCTTGCCCTTCACCCATTGTCCGCCGCGCCGCGTCTGAAAGTCGCGCTCCGACACGTCATTGACAGTGAGATAGCCGGCGACATGTTTCAAGGCCTCGGCTTCCCCGATCTGGTAAGCCGCGCGGCCGATCACCACGCCAAGCTCGGCCTCCCAGTCCACCGATTCGGAGCCGCGCGGGATGATGATGTCGTCGTTCGGCCCCGACAGGCTGGAGGTCGCCTTGGTGAACAGGATGGGTTCTTCGGGGATCGCCATGCCGGATTCGTGCGCGTGCTGGCGATAGTTCAGGCCGATGGCGTGAATCTGGCCAATGCCCGCGACGGGCGGGCCCAGCCGGGGTTGGCCTTCGACCTGCGGCAGCGAGTCGACACGCACGCCCGCGAGCCTCGCCAGCCCCTCCGGCGAGATTTGCGCCGGGCCGAGGTCCGGGATGACGCCGGAGAGATCACGGATTCGGCCGTGAGCATCCAGAAGGCCCGGCTTTTCCTCGCCGGTGGGCCCGTAACGCAGCAGTTTCATGCGAGTCTCCTTTCGCGCAGAATGGCGCCGGCGCCGTCCCGCGCAAGCTTTGCGCGCGCAAGCGCCCGTTGGCGCTTGGGAAAGCCGCCGGACCCCGCCATTGCGCGACCGCCGATTCACCCGCGAGTCCGGGCGCGCCATAGTGGGGTCGGGGCCAGACGATTCGGGATCGAGCCATGGATGTCACGCGGCGCATGGTTCTGAAAAGTTTGGGTCTGGGCGCTGCGGCCGCCATCGTCCCTGACGTCGCGGCGACGGCGGGCGGCATGCTGCTGCTTCGCGCCGAAAAATACCGGCTGGGCGATCTCGGCGCCGCCGATTTCGACTGGGTCGAGAGCTGCCTGATCTTTTCCGAATGGCATGTCGACGCCTCCGGCGCCGAAATTTTCATCCGCCACCGCCTGAGCGGGCTCGCCTATCTGCTGGACCGAACCGCCATGGGACGGCAACTGATCGGAATCGCCCCGGACTCCTGTCCGGGACGTCTGGCCTGCGATCCAGATGGCGTCGTCGGCCATGCCGCCATGTGGGCGCTGCTGCGGGGGCTTGGCGTCGCCCGGGCGCGGCGCTGGCCGCGCACAAAACCGTTCGTGCTGGTCCACCAGATGTTCTCCGCCCATCCGTTCGTCGATCCGATCCTGCGTGAAGCCGGTCCGATTCCGATCCGGCTGTATCCGCTGGACGCGGCGGAGGCGTGAACCTGCGCCCCTGCGTTAAGCGAAAGAGGCGCAGCCGCTAGACGGCGATGGATCACCTTCGCGGCGGCGCCAGAAGCGGCAAGCATGTCTATGCCGAACTGTTGCGCGGAAAAGCAGGCGATCGCGTGAGGACAAAAAACGGGGCGCGACGCGCCCCGTTCGTTCGATCCTGAGAGATCGGGAAAATCAGAGTTCCACGTCGGGGCCGGCTTCCGCCAGCGCCGCGCCAACTTCCAGGCCGAGGTCGGCCAGAGTGGTCTCTTCGCGCACCACCGCCGATTCGCCCTTGGCCTGACGCTCGGCCTCTTCGGCGGAGCGGGCGACGTTCACCTCGATGGTGATGTCCACTTCCGGATGCAGGTGCACCGGCACCTTGTGCAGGCCGAGGGTCTTGATCGGCGCGTTGAGCACGATCTGCTGGCGCTCGATGGTGAAGCCGCCGGCGGTGGCGGCGTCGGCGATGTCGCGCGGGGCGACTGAGCCATAGAGATGGCCGGCTTCGCCCGCCTGGCGCAGGATCACGAACACCTGGCCGTTGAGCTTCTCGCCCACGGCGGCCGCTTCCGACTTGCGCTCGAGGTTGCGGGCTTCGAGCTGGGCGCGCTGGCCATCAAAATGCTTCTTGTTGTTTTCGGTGGCGCGCAGAGCCTTGCCGCGCGGCAGCAGGAAATTGCGGGCGTAGCCGTCGCGCACGCGCACGACTTCGCCCATCTGGCCGAGCTTGGCGACCCGTTCAAGCAGAATGACTTCCATTTTACTCTCCTGTTTTTTCGGTATTTGCGATTTTTGCGCGCGCGGCTTTGCGCGCGCGCAGGGACAGAGCGGACTCGGCGAGTCCGAACACGACAAGGGCGACCAGCAGCGGCGGCGCGACGGCCACGCCGACCAGAGTCACGGAATAGACCGAGGCCAGAATGGCGCCGCGCTGGCTGTGGCCGCGGGTGAGCGCGTGCGCCGTGGCCAACCCTTGCAGGGCGAGGGCCACGCCGGCGCTTGCGGCGAAGGCGCCGGCGAAGACGGCGACGGACTCGCCGGCAAAGCAGAGGCCGAGGGCGACGAGGAAGGCCAGGCCGAGGCCGCGCGGCAGCACGGTCGTTTCCGGCAGCGGCGGCCAGGGGCGGCCGAGCCGGCCGGAAATGTCGATGGCGCGGGCGGCGAGCCAGAGATTGAAGGCGAGCAGCAGCGTCTGCGAGGCCGCGACCGCGCCCGGGAAGCTGAGCACGACGATCTTCTTCGCCTGGGTCAGGTCGAGATCGGGCGCGACCTTGGCGAGTTTCTTCAGGGTCGGGTCAAGCGCCGGGCCATATTCGGCGAGCGCCGCGTCAAGCGCCGCGTGAAAACCGCCTTCGCTCCAGATCAGCGCGCCCGTCAGGGTCCAGGCCGCGCAGGCGGAGACCAGCACGGCGCCGCCGAGCAGGGCGCCGGGCGACAAGTGAAAATTGAGAACTCTTGGCGACGAATCGGGGGCGTCGTCGGGCGATTGAAGCCGATAGGTCCAGCCCGCCAGCAGGCCCAGCAAAAAGCCGGGGACGCCGAAGCCGAGGAAGAAGGCGAGTCCGAGCAGGGGTTCGCCGGCATAGGCCAGGAACAGCGCGCCGGCGCCGGCGCCGGTGAGCGCGGCGAGGGCGGAGAAGCCGATGGCGCCGATGAGAAGAGGCAGGATGCAGACATAGGCCAGCGCCATGGCGAGCCCGGTCCCCCGCGTCGAAGCGGCGAACAGCAGGGCGCTGGCGAGGCCGGCGCCGAAGCCGACCAGGCGGTCGGACCAGTCTGTCGGAGGGTTGTTGTCGTTCATGCCTGCGCTGTCCCGGTTTGCCCGGTTAGAGGCGGGTCGAGCCCGCCCCAGCTATCAGGCGCCGGATGGTCCGGCGTCTGAATGATGTCGTGGACCGCCCCCGCCCTTCGAGACGGCGCTTTCAGCGCCTCCTCAGGGTGAGGGCTACTGTTGCGTCGTTGATTACACGATCACGTAGGGCAGCAGGCCCAAGAATCGGGCGCGCTTGATGGCCTGGGCCAGTTCGCGCTGCTTCTTGGCGGAAACCGCGGTGATGCGCGAGGGCACGATCTTGCCGCGCTCGGAAATGTAGCGCGACAGCAGACGGGTGTCCTTGTAGTCGATCTTGGGCGCGTTCGGGCCCGAGAACGGGCAGGTCTTGCGGCGGCGGAAGAAGGGGCGGCGAGCGCCGGCGGCGGCGGTGGACATTAGAAAGCTCCTCCTTCGGCGGCGTCTTCACGGCGCGGGCGCGGCGCGCGGCCGCTGGGCAGGCGGGGGCCGCGATCCGGGCGGTCGCCGCGCTCGCGGTTCTCGTCGTCGTCACGCTTGCGCAGCATGGCGGACGGGCCGTCTTCCAGCGCCTCGACCTTGATGGTGAGGTTGCGCAGCACGTCTTCGTTGATCGACCACTGACGCTCGGCTTCGGCCAGGGCGGCCGGGGGCGCGTCGACGTTGATCAGGGTGAAATGCGCCTTGCGGTTCTTCTTGATGCGGTAGGCCAGGGACTTGACGCCCCAATATTCGACCTTGCCGACGGTTCCGCCGAGGCTGGCGATGGTGGCCTTGAACTGCTCGTTGAGGGCCTCGACCTGTTGGGCGGTGAGGTCCTGGCGAGCAAGGTAGATGTGCTCGTAAAGAGCCATTGGGATACCTTTCTCTGTTGCTTCATGGTCCGGCGCGGAGCCCTTCGAGCCCGGAGAAAGGCCCGACAGACTTAGCAATCGAAGGCGGGAACACGGGAAGGACGGCCCTAAGGCCAGCCGAAATCGGCCCTCCGTTCAGCCCCCGGCCGAAACATGAAGGGGCGCTTATAGGGGAAATTTCGGGGATTGCAAGCGGAACCGGTTTTTTGCGGTCGATGCGGGCGGCGCGGCGCCTCGCCCCCGCGCCGCCCTAACAGCGACGCTTAAGTATTTGCGCAGTGATTACGTAGAACCGCTGAGACGGAAAAACAACATAATCATGAATAGTGGTTTATGCCGCTTGTGTGAACACGATTCGTGAGGTTATTTCAAAGTATAGAATGCACACACACCGCATTCTTGGCGAACTTCAGGAAGGGTTTCCGATGCAAAAGGTTCTTCTCTCGACCGTCGCCGTCCTGGCGATGGCCGGCTCGGCTTTCGCAGCCGATCTGCCTTCGACCAAGGCTCCGCCGCCGGTCTATGCGCCGCCGCCGCCGGTCTTCACCTGGACGGGTTTTTATATCGGCGTGGAAGGCGGCGGCGATTTCCGCAACTACCATGACAACTGGACCGGCAACGGCATCTACAAGGACGCCGGCCTGGTCGGCGGCGTGCTCGGCTACAACTGGCAGGTCAACCAGTTCGTCTTCGGCCTCGAAGGCGACGCGGCGGCCGTGCTCGGCGGCAATCGCGCCTATGCCTATAACGACAATTTCGGCGGCGTGGTCACCGTCTATAACAACACGCTCAATTCCAATTACGCCGCCGCCATCCGCGGCCGCCTCGGCTTCGCCGCCTGGGAGCGCGCGCTACTCTATGTGGCGGGCGGCGTCGCCTTCGGCGATGTCAAGGTCGGCTATGACAATGGCGTCCTGCTGCCGACGTCCTACACCACCTCCCGCACCGGCTGGACCATCGGCGCGGGCGTCGATTACGCCTTCACCCCGAACTGGATCACCCGCATCGAATATCGTTACGTCGATCTCGGCACGGGCGGCTATTACAATTACGGGACCTTCGTCAACGACGGCATCCGCGTAACCTCGAACCAGGTTCTGGGCGCCGTCATCTACAAGTTCGGCGGCCCCGCCGCCGAGCCGGTCGTCGCCAAATATTGAGCGGCCCTGGCGCTCCGGTCCGGGCGAGCGGGGCGCCGATTTTCTTGCGGAACGTTCGACTTCACCCGGTCGCCAGCGGCCGGGTTTTTTCTAAGCTGTTTTCTGCTCGTCCGGGCGCTGGGTGCCCGCCCGCTCGGCGATTTCCTTGAGCAGCATCACGCCGATCTCCTGCGCCGGCGCCGGCCGGCTGAAATAGAACCCCTGCGCGCCTGACACGCCGAGCGCGCGAAGCGTGGAGAGCTGTTGCGCGGTTTCGACGCCCTCGGCCACCACCGTCATGTTCAGGTCGGCGCCGATGGCGTTGACGGCGCGGATGATGCTCACCGCCTTGGAATTGCGCGCCGACGTCATGTCGCGAATAAAACTCTGGTCCACCTTCACCTTGTCGAAGGTGAAATCGTTGAGATAGCTCAGCGAGGAATAGCCGGTGCCGAAATCGTCCAGCGCGATGTGCACGCCGAGCGCGTGCAGGCGGTTGAGTTTGTGCAGGACTTCGACGTGATTGCCGATCAGGATGGATTCGGTGATCTCCAGCTCCAGGCGCTCGGGGGCGAGGCCGGTCCGCTCCAGCGCGCCGCGCACGGTCGCCTCGAGGTCGCCGCCGTCGAACTGCAGGGCCGACAGGTTCACGGCGATGCGCACATCGGCGGGCCAGGCGAGAGCGTCGCGGCAGGCGCTTTCCAGCACATAGGCGCCGATTTCGATGATCGCGCCGATCTCCTCGGCGATGGGAATGAATTCGGCCGGCGACACCGCGCCGAATTCCGGATGGGTCCAGCGCAGCAGCGCCTCGACCGCCATCACCCGCCCGCCATTGAGGTCGACGATCGGCTGGTAGGCCAGGGTGAGCTGATTCTGGCCGAGCGCGTCGCGAAGCGCCGCGCCCAGCCGGCGCCGGCGGCGCACGGCGACCGCCATGTCCTCGACAAAGAATTTGACCGCGCCGCGTCCGGAGGCCTTGGCGTCGTAGAGCGCCATATCGGCGGCCTTGAGCAGGGTCGAGGCCTTGGCGTCCGGAGCGTCGTCGGGAAAGATCGCCGCGCCGATGCTGGCGCCGATGCGGACGGTCTTGCCTTCGATCTGGCAGGGGGCGCCGAGCGCGCGCACCAGCGCCGCGCCGATCTTGGTCACGGTCTCGCGCCGCGCGGCTTCGAGCAGCACGACGAATTCGTCGCCGCCGAACCGGGCGACGAAGCCCCGGGCGCCGATCACCTCGCGCATCCGCGACGCCGCCTCGGTGAGCAGGAGGTCGCCGACGTGATGGCCGTGGGCGTCGTTGACCTCCTTGAAGCGGTCGAGATCGATGGACATCAGCGCGAAGCCGTCGCCGCCCGCCGCCGTGGCGATGGTCTTGTCGAGCATTTCCGCGAGGAAGGCGCGATTGGCGAGGCCGGTGACCGGATCGAACCGCGCCATGCGCTGGATGTTCTGCTCGGCCTCGTGTTCGGCGGTGACGTCGGCGACGGTGATCACCGCGCCCTGCGCCGCGATCTGGCGGGAGAAGGCGAGGATGCGGCCGTCCGTCAGCCGCCATTGCCCCTCCGAGCCTCCGTCGCCGTCGAAGAACTCGATCAGCGCCGCCCGCGCGTGGTCGCCGGTCAGGCGCGGCGCGATCAGCGCGCCGACCAGCCGGCGGACGCCCAGGCCGATCGGCGTGCCCGGAAGGTCGAACATTTCGGCGAAGATCTGGTTCGATACCTGAACCCGCTGGCCTCGGTCGATCATCAGCAGGCCCTGCGCCATATTGTTCAGGGCCGTGTCGAGTTTTTGCGCGGCGTCCTCGGCGCGGCTGCGGGCGAGCAGCATCGACACCATCGTGCCGTGCAGCGAGCGCGTGGTGTCGCGCAAATGGCGGAAGAGGACCAGGCTCAGCGCGATGGACAGATAGGCGTTGGCGCCGCCGGTGAGCAGCATGGCCGCGCAGAAGCCGAGGCTTATGACGCTGGTCTGGAGGAGGACGGCGCGCGGCGACCCACAGGAGCGCGCCGGCGAGCTGACCAGGAAGATCAGCACGGCGGCGACGACCAGAAGCCGAAACGGTTCGCCGCCTGGGAGAACCAGAACCAGCCCTTGCACCAGCGCCAGCGCCGCGCTGAACAGGCCGGCGCCCCAGATATAGCGCATCTCCTCGGCCTCGACCTGTCCGGTCGTCGCCAGCGCGTCGGCGCGCCTGTCGCTGATCGTCCGCCAGCAGGAGAGTTCGACGGTCGCCCGGAACACGCTCGCCGCCATCAGCAGCCCGCTGCTCACGCGGATCGCGGAGTCCTCGGCGCGGAGCATGATGAAGGCGCCGAGCAGCGCATAGGCGGAGACATTGGCCGCATTGCGCGCGGCGCCTTCGAACAGGGAGACGATCAGCGCCCGATAGACGGGCGGCGGCAAATCCCGATCCCGCCCTAAATTGCTGGAGAATCTGAAAAAGGCGCTCATGCGAATCCGAATGCTCGTCGCCCCGGCGGGCGCTGCGGGGCTTCCGACATGAAGCGCGACAGGCGGGACTTTGCCCGGCGCCGCGGCGATCCTCATGATTGCGCGGCGCTTTCAGGCGACACTGTGCTCAACAGGTGAAGATTGCGTGTACAGCGCCGCGCGCAGGCGCATGGCGCGCGCATCGCGCTCGCGCGCGGGCGTCGCCGGGCCGCCCCTTGCGGCAATCCGGCCCGGGTTGCGCGCCTTGACAGGCGCGGCGGCGGGCGCCAAATGCCCGCGTTTCCAGATTCCGCGGGAGTGTTCATGTCCGTCGCATTCGTCTTTCCCGGCCAGGGGTCCCAGGCCATCGGCATGGGCAAGGCCCTGTTCGAAACCTTCGCCGCCTCCCGCGCGGTGTTCGAGGCGGTGGACGAGGCGCTCGGCGAAAAGCTGTCGGCCCTGATGTTCGAGGGCGATGCGGCGCAGTTGCAATTGACTGCAAACGCCCAGCCGGCGCTGATGGCGGTGAGCCTCGCGGCGCTCCGCGCGCTCGAAAGCGAGAAGGGGGTGAGCCTCGCCCGGGACGCGCAATTTGTCGCGGGTCATTCGCTCGGCGAATATTCGGCGTTGGCCGCCGCTGGCGCGCTCGAGATCGCCGACGCCGCGCGCCTGTTGCGTCTGCGCGGCTCCGCCATGCAAAAGGCGGTTCCGGTGGGCGAGGGCGCCATGGCGGCGCTGCTCGGCGCCGAGCCCGACCAGGCCGAAACCATTTCCAACGAGGCCAAAGCGGCGACGGGCGCATTGTGCCAGGTCGCCAATGACAATGGCGGCGGCCAGATCGTCGTTTCCGGCGCGAAAAAGGCGGTGGAGGCGGCCATCGAGATCGCCAAGGCGCATGGAATCAAGCGCGCCATGCTGCTGCCGGTCTCCGCGCCCTTCCATTGCGCCCTGATGCAGCCGGCCGCCGAGGCCATGCAGGCGGCGCTGGCCGGGACGAAGATTCAAAAACCCGTGGTCGACGTGGTCGCCAATGTCACGGCGGCGCCGGTTTCCGACCCCGACGAAATCAGAAAACTGCTGGTCGCCCAGGTCTGCGGCGCGGTGCGCTGGCGCGAATGCATGGGGTTCATGCACAAGGCGGGCGTGGACCTGTTTGTCGAAGTGGGCGCCGGCAAGGTGCTGGCGGGCCTGGTCAAGCGCACGGCCGAGGGCGCGCGGTCGCTGAATGTCGGCGTTCCCGCCGAAGTCGAAGCTTTTAGCCTGACGTAAGGTTTTGGGGAGTTTTTCATGTTCGACCTGAACAATCGCGTGGCGCTGGTCACCGGAGCCTCCGGCGGTCTCGGCGCGTCCATCGCCCGCGCGCTGCACAAGCAGGGCGCCAAGGTCGTGCTGTCCGGCACCCGTCGCGAGGCGCTGGACGCGCTGGCGGCCGAGCTCGGCGAGCGCGCCTTCGTCGCCCCCTGCAACCTGTCCGACGCGGCGGCGGTGGAAAAGCTGGTTCCGGAGGCGGAAGCCCTCGCCGGACCGCTCGACATTCTCGTCAACAACGCCGGCGTCACCCGCGACGGCCTGTTCATGCGCATGAAGGACGAGGACTGGTCGACCGTCCTCACCGTCAACCTCGAATCGGCCTTCCGTCTCGCCCGCGCCGCGGTGAAGGGCATGATGAAGCGTCGCCACGGCCGCATCATCAACATCACCTCCGTGGTGGGCGTCACCGGCAATCCCGGACAGGCCAATTATTGCGCCTCGAAAGCCGGCCTGATCGGCATGAGCAAGGCGCTCGCCGCCGAGATCGCCGCGCGCGGAATCACCGTGAATTGCGTGGCCCCCGGCTTCATCGCCAGCCCCATGACCGATGTGCTCAACGACAAGCAGAAAGAGTCGATCCTGGGGGCGATTCCCAGGGGTGAAATGGGCAAGGGCGACGACATCGCTGCGGCAACCGTCTATCTGGCCAGCGACGAGGCCGGTTACGTGACGGGACAGACCCTGCATGTGAACGGTGGAATGGCAATGATTTAAAGAACTTACGGTGCGGTCAGGCCTGCGGCTTCAAAAGGGTGAATGGGCCTCGCAATCGCAACGGAAGTATGTTAGCAAGCCTCGGTTTGTGCGTTCCAGCGTGAAACCGCGTCCAGCCGGAAATGCTCGGCCGCAAAGATCGCGTCCACGGAATTCGCGTCCAAGGACCCGTCAAACCAGCGCCTGGGCGATCCCGGGCGCCCCTATCAGAGTACAACAGGGAATCAAAAAATGAGCGATGTCGCCGAGCGCGTGAAAAAGATTGTCATCGAGCACCTCGGCGTCGACGCCGACAAGGTGGTCGACAGCGCGAATTTCATCGACGATCTGGGCGCGGATTCGCTCGACACCGTCGAACTCGTCATGGCTTTCGAAGAAGAATTCGGCGTGGAAATCCCCGACGAATCCGCCGAGGGCATCGTGACCGTCGGCGATGCCGTGAAGTTTTTGGAAAAGGCCACCGCCAAGGCCTGATCGGGGGACGCCTCGCAGCATTTGCGCGCGCGACGGATCAACCCCGCTCGCGCGCGATTGGCGTTTTGCGGCAATTTGCTGGCCGCGTTTCGTTTCACCGCAGGCAACAGGCTCTGGGGCCCGTCCTGACGGAGTTTAGCTGTAAACAGTTCAGCGGTCAACGGTTCGGCTGCCGTCAGTTTGATCGCGGCGGATGAAAGAATTCCGAGGGAGCAATGCGCAGGGTCGTCGTAACCGGATTGGGCATGGTGTCGCCGCTGGCCTGCGGCGTGGAACAAAGCTGGAAACGCCTGCTCGCCGGCGAAAGCGGCGCGGCGAAGATCGAAGGGTTCGAGGCCTCCGACCTCGCCTGCCAGGTCGCCATGCAAGTGCCGCGTCCCGGCCGCGCCAAGGCCAATGAGGATTCCTTCGACGCCGACGCGTGGATGGAGCCCAAGGAACAGCGCAAGGTCGACGATTTCATCATCTTTGGCGTCGCCGCCGCCCGGCAGGCGCTGAAAGACGCGGATTGGGCGCCCAAGACCTATCAGGACCAGATCGAAACCGGCGTGCTGATCGGCTCCGGCATCGGTGGCCTCGGCGGCATCAACGAGACCTCGCTGCTGCTGCAGGAGAAGGGACCGCGCCGCGTCTCGCCGTTCTTCGTGCCAGGGCGCCTGATCAATCTGATCGGCGGCCACGTCTCCATCGAACATGGGCTCAAGGGCCCGAACCATGCGGTCGTGACCGCCTGTTCCACCGGCACCCACGCCATCGGCGACGCGGCCCGGTTGATCATGCTCGGCGACGCGGAAGTGATGGTGGCGGGCGGCGCCGAATCGGCGCTCAACCGTATCGGCATCGCCGGCTTCTGCGCCTGCAAGGCCCTCGCAACCGCCTTCAACGACAATCCCAAGGCCGCCTCGCGCCCCTATGACCGCGACCGCGACGGGTTCGTCATGGGCGAGGGCGCCGGCTGCGTCGTGCTCGAGGAGCTCGAGCACGCCAAGCGCCGCGGCGCCAAAATCTATGCCGAAGTCATCGGCTACGGCATGTCCGGCGACGCCTATCACATCACCGCGCCCTCCGATGACGGCGACGGCGCCTTCCGCTGCATGCAGGCCGCGCTGAAGCGCGCCGGCCTCAAACCCTCCGAGATCGATTACGTCAACGCCCACGGCACCTCGACCATGGCGGACGGCATCGAATTGCGCGCCGTCGAGCGCGTGCTCGGCGAGGCCGCGTCGGGCGTGTCCATGTCTTCGACCAAAAGCTCGGTCGGCCACCTTCTCGGCGCCGCCGGCGCGGTCGAGGCGATCTTCTCCGTGCTGGCGATTCGCGACCAGATCGCTCCGGCGACGCTCAACCTCGACAATCCCGCCTTCGAGACCGCAATCGACCTCGTTCCGCACAACCCGCGCAAGCGCAAGATCGATGTCGCCCTGTCGAATTCCTTCGGCTTCGGCGGGACCAACGCCACGCTGGTTCTGCGGCGTTACGAGGCCTGAGCGGCTTTCTCGTTTTCGCCACATTAACCGACGACTGTGCTATGATGGCAAAGGTGGTTTTTCCGCCTCAGCGTCTCCCGGCGAACCGGATTTCCGGTTCGCGTTGGGGCATGTAGCAAGCGTTGGTCGATGAGCGAGAATGACCCCGAGAATGACTCCATGAGCGACGACAGGCAAACCGGCGCCGCGCCAAGCCGCCTTTCCCGTCGCGGCTCCGACGAGGCGCGACGCGCCGCCGCGCAGAGCCTGACGCCCGAGGCGACCCCGCCGCTGCCCAAGCGCAGAAGGCGTCCGGGCCTGCTCGCGGCGATTTCCGGCGTATTGACTTTCCTGCTGGTCGCCGCCGTGGTCGCCGGTCTCGGCATCGTCATGGCCAGCCGCAGCGCCCGCCTGCCGGGGCCGCTCACCGCCGACAAGACCGTGGTGATTCCGCCGGGCTCGGACGCGGACGACATTTCCCAGATTCTGGTCGACCAGGGCGTGATCGACAACCGCCTGTCCTTCGCCGTCGCCATGTTCGTCGAGGGCCTGCGCGGCAAACTCAAGGCCGGCGAATATCTGTTCAAGCAGAACGCCTCCCTGCAGGAGGTGATCGACGAAATCGTGCAGGGCCGCGCCATCCTGCATGCCCTGACCATTCCCGAGGGCCTCACCAGCCGGCAGATCGTCGACAAGCTGCGCGAGGACCAGGCGCTGGCCGGCGACATCAGGGAAATCCCGCGCGAGGGCGCGCTGCTGCCGGAAACCTACAAGTTCCAGCGCGGCGACAGCCGCGACAAGCTGCTGCAAAAAATGGCCCGCGACCAGAAGGCGCTGGTGGACGAGATCTGGCGGCGGCGCAGCCCCGACCTCACCCTGTCCTCGCCGACCGAAATGGTGACGCTGGCCTCGATCGTCGAGAAGGAGACGGGCAAGGCCGACGAGCGCCCGCATGTCGCCTCGGTTTTCCTCAACCGGCTGAAGAAGCGCATGCGGCTGCAATCCGATCCGACCGTGGTCTATGGCCTCGCGCCGGGGCAGCCGTATTTGGGCCATTCCCTGACCCGCGAAGACCTGGAGTCGCGCACGCCCTACAACACCTATGTCATCGACGGTCTGCCGCCGGGGCCGATCGCCAATCCAGGCCGCGCGGCTTTGGAGGCGGTCGCCAATCCCTCACGCACGGCGGACCTCTATTTCGTCGCCGACGGGACCGGCGGCCATGTGTTCTCCGAGACGCTGGACGCGCATAACAAGAATGTGCAGCGCTGGCGTCAGCTCGACCCGGCGAAAAAACGCGACAATCGCAGCGAATGGCGGCGCTCGCCCTTTGGCGCGCCGCCCATCGGCCCGGTCGAGGGGGCGCGCTGGACGCCGAGCCTGAAGCGCGATCCCGGCGCGGTCGCCCATCTGGCGCCGGGCCTGCCGGATTCGCCGCCCGCGCCGACGCGCATCAGCGATTACGAACCCGCGCGCGGCGCGGCGCCGCAACTCGCCGGCGATGTGCTGGCGGACACGCCGATGGGCCCCGTCACCAGAGCCGAAAATCTTCTGGACGGGCCTGCGGACGATCTCGCCCCGCCTCCGGCGCGCGCCACCGCCAATATGCTCGACGGCCCCGCCGACGCCGTCGATCCCGCGGCGCTCGCCTATTCGGCCGAGCCCCAGGCGGCCGCCGACAAAATGGCGCCCAACGGCAAGCCGCGCATTTACGACGCCTCCGCCGGCACGGCGCTCGATCCGCTGCTCGACAAGTCCTGGGACCTCAACAGCGCCAAAACCGTGGACCTCGCTCCGCCCTCGGGCAAGACCAAGTAACCGGTCGGCGGGCCGCGAAAGACGGGTTTATTTCGCTGTCGTCCTGCATTATGGCAGGGGCGGACCCCAACAAAACCCCGGACGCGCAATGACCCTCGCCAGCATGACCGGTTTCGCCCGCCAATCGGGCGCGGCCCCGCCTTTGCGCTGGACCTGGGAAATCAAGACCGTCAATTCCAAGGGGCTCGACCTGCGCCTGCGCCTGCCGCCCGGATTCGACGCCCTCGACCTTCCGGCGCGCGCCGCCATTTCCAAAGCTTTGACGCGCGGCGCCTGCCAGATCAATCTCTCGGTGGTCCGCGAAAGCGTCGGCGCCGCGCCGCGCATCAACCGCGACCTCCTGGCCCAATTGCTGGAGCTGGCGGCGACGCTTCCGCGCGGCGAAACCGTCGGTCCGGCGACGCTCGACGGCCTGTTGGCCGTGCGCGGCGTGATCGAAACCGGCGAGGACGAGGACGAATCGGCGGTCGCCGCCGCGCAACCGGCGATCCTGAAGAGCCTGGACAAGAC
This sequence comes from Rhodoblastus acidophilus, assembly GCF_025961575.1. GTDB lineage: Bacteria > Pseudomonadota > Alphaproteobacteria > Rhizobiales > Beijerinckiaceae > Rhodoblastus > Rhodoblastus acidophilus_C. The sequence continues at coordinate 197,255 of NZ_JAOQNX010000003.1, forward strand.
GCTGGCGGATCTCACCGCCATGCGCGCCGCCGAAGGCGCGGCGCTGCACAAGATTTTTTGCGCCCGGCTCGACGCCATCGAGCGGCTCACCGCCGCCGCCGACGCCTGTCCGGCGCGCAAGCCCGAGGCGGTTCGCGAAAAACTGCGGGCGGCGCTGGCGCAATTGAGCGAGCTCGGCCGATTCGACGAGGCGCGGCTGCACCAGGAGGCCATCCTGCTCGCCGCCAAGGCCGACATTCGCGAGGAGCTGGACCGGCTCTATTCCCACGTCGCCGCCGCGAGAAAACTTTTGGCGGATGGCGGGGCCATCGGCCGCCGTCTGGACTTTTTGGCGCAGGAATTCGGCCGGGAGACCAACACGCTCTGCGCCAAGTCGAACGATTCCGCGCTGACCGCCATCGGCCTCGACCTCAAGGTCGAGGTGGAGCAATTGCGCGAACAAGCGCAGAATATCGAGTGATGACCATGGACCAACGCCGCGGCCTGATGCTGATCCTGTCCTCGCCTTCCGGCGCGGGCAAGACCACCTTGACCCGCATGCTGCTGCAACGCCCGGAACTCGACTTAAAACTGTCGATTTCGGTGACGACGCGCAAACGCCGCAGCAGCGAGGCCGACGGCATCCACTACCATTTCATCGACCAGGACGCGTTTTTTCGCCTGCGGGATACCGGTGACCTGCTGGAGCAGGCGGAGGTCCACGGCAATTTTTACGGCACGCCGCGCAAATGGGTGGAGGAGCGGCTGTCGCAGGGCCGCGACGTGCTGTTCGACATCGATTACCAGGGCGCCCGCCAGGTGCGCGAAAAGGCGCCGCGCGATGTCGTGACCATTTTTATCCTGCCGCCGTCGATGCGCGAGCTGCGGGCGCGTCTGGAGCGCCGCGCCGAGGACAGCGCCGAGACCATCGAAAAGCGCCTCGCCGCCGCCCGCAACGAGATCAACCGCTGGACGGATTATGACTACGTCCTGATCAACGAGGACATCCAGCGCACGTTTGACGATCTCACGGCGATCGTGCGCGCCGAGCGTTTGAAACGTCCGCGCCTCGCCACCGCGATGGGCGATTTTGTTGCGGGGCTGCTGGCGGAAGAGGCTTAGCGCCAGAACCGGAAAAACGAGAAAAGTGAAAACCGAATCCCCGGGCTTGACAGACGCGAAATTCTTGTTCTTGTTATGTTCCACGTGAAACCTTTTCGGGTCAAAATATTGATTTAAAAAGGGAAAGTCGTCTCCTGCCGCTCGTCCGCGTCCGTGCGGCGACCGCCACAACCGCGCGGTTGCCGATACGAAAACCGACGCGTTTTGATCGATTTTTCGCGAAAAAACGCAAAAATTCGCGAAATTTCGATCACTTTTTGCGAGTCCGTTTCAACCTGGGATAGAAATCCGCCGAATTCAGGGCTTCCGACCCCATCCAGGACATACCAAAAAAACCAGCGCTCGACGGGCGTTAGCGCCCTTCGGCCAAGCCGCACAGGGGACTGGATCGCGTTGCGCGCAAGGCGCGCGGCGCGTTCCTGTCCCCGGCTCGAACTGCCCTTGCGGGAGAAAGTGTCCCGCGAAGCGGGACGCAAAAGCAGCCTCACCCGCTGCTGGTTTCGCCTTGCAGCCCTCCGCACCATGAGAAATTTCGTTATGGACTCCACTACAGTAGCCTCACCCTGAGGAGCCCGCCTTGGCGGGCGTCTCGAAGGGGGGCGGTCCACGGGCTTTTCAGCAGCCCTGCGAACGCCTGCTAATGCAATATCCTCTGCAAGAACGCCCGCGTCCGCTCATGCCGGGGCGCGCCAAAAAATGCGTCGGGCGCGGCGATCTCGACAATCTGCCCCTGATCCAGAAACACCACGCGATCCGCGACCTGCCGGGCAAAGCCCATTTCGTGCGTCACCGCCAGCATGGTCATGCCTTCCCGCGCCAGCTCCACCATACAGTCCAGCACCTCCTGCACCATCTCCGGGTCAAGCGCCGAGGTCGGCTCGTCGAACAGCATGATTTTCGGCTTCATGCACAGCGCCCGCGCGATGGCGACGCGCTGCTGCTGCCCGCCGGACAATTGGCTCGGAAATTTGTGGGCGTGTTCGGCGATGCGCACCCGCTCCAGATAGGTCAGCGCGAGATCGCGCGCCTCGGCGACCGGCGTTTTGCGCACCTGCACGGGCGCCAGCGTGCAATTGTCGAGCACGGAGAGGTGCGGAAACAGGTTGAATTGTTGAAAGACCATGCCGATTTCGCGCCGCACCTCCTCGATGGATTTGACATCGTCGGTCAGCTCCACGCCATCGACGACGATTTGTCCCGCCTGATGGGTTTCGAGCCGGTTGAGACAGCGGATCAGCGTGGATTTGCCGGAGCCCGAGGGGCCGCACAGCACCAGTTTTTCGCCGGGCGCGACCTCGAGATCGATGTCGCGCAACACGTGGGTGGCGCCGTACCATTTGTTCACGCCCACCATGCGAATCGCGATTTCAGGTTGCGCCATGCCGAACTCCACGTTTCTAGCCAGCCTAGGGCAATTTGCGCTTCGCTCCAATGTGCGGAGAACTTCCTCTTGGCTTCAGCGCGTCATGGCCGAGCTTGTCCCGGCCATCCACGCCGGCATGGAGGGCGGGGCGGGGCGAGAGGAGGCGCCGCTTCGGTCCAATTCTACGAGGACGGGCAGGGGGCTCGGCGTGGATGCCCGGGACAAGCCCGGGCATGACGGCGCCCTTGCTGGAGCGCTCACGCCATGACCGACTCCATCGAAATCGCCTGCGGCGCCGCCCACGCCCGCGCCCTGCGGCGGCGCCTGTTCCGCCTCGTTTCCACCGGCATGGCCGGGCTTGTCCCGGTCCTCCACGCCGGCATGGAGGGCGGGGCGGGGCAAAATGAGGCGCAGCTTCGGTCCAATCCTGAGAGGACGGGCAGCGGGCTCGGCGTGGATGCCCAGGACGAGCCCAGGCATGACGGTTCCCTTGGCAACGCGCTCACGCCATGACCAACTCCATCGAAATCGCCTGCGGCGCCGCCCACGCCCGCATCGCGCTGCGCGGCGCCGAGCTCAAGTCCTGGGTTGTGGCCGGCGACGATCTGCTCTGGCCCGGCGATCCCGCGAGCTGGCCCGACTCGGCGCCGCTGCTGTTCCCGGTGGTGGGCTGGACCCGCGACGGGATTCGCGTCGACGGGCGGCGCTACCCCTTGGGCCTCCACGGTTTTATCCGCCACCAAGATTTTCGAATTGTGGCCGCCGCGCCGGATCGCGTGACGCTCGCCGCAAGCGCCGATGAGCACACGAAAACCCTGTTCCCGTTCAAGTTCAACATGAACATCGTATATCAAATTACAACCAATGAGTTGCGGCAGGTCTTGCATGTGGTGAACGAGGACGTGCGGCCCATGCCCTATGCCGTGGGTCTTCATCCCGGCTTTCGCTGGCCGCTGCCCGGCGCAACCGGCGCGCACACCGTCACCTTTGACGCGGAGGAGTCGCCAAAAATTCCGGTGATCTCCCCCGGCGGCCTGTTTTCGGACGAAAAGCGCGCCGTCCCGCTGCACGGCCGCCGGCTCGATCTGACCCCAAACCTGTTCAGCGAAGCCCTGTGTTTTTTGCACGCCAACAGCCGAGCCCTGGAGTTTTCCAGCGGCGAAAACGTCCTGCGCATGACGCTCGACAATTTCTGTCACATCGCGCTCTGGACCCTGCCGGGCGCGAATTTCCTGTGCCTGGAGGCCTGGACGGGCCATGGCGACCCCGTCGGCTTTGACGGCGAGCTCAGCGCCAAGCCGTCGATGCGCCTGCTCGAACCCGGAGAAAAGGCCCGTCACGCCGCCACATTTTCTTGGCGCGCCTGCTAAAACTCTGTAGGACACCGGCATGGTCTCATTCTCCGCCGGGCGCAACATCGTCCTGTTCCTGCTGATGCGGGGGCTCGGCGCCTTCTCCGCGCAAATGCTCGATGTCGCCATCGGCTGGCACGTTTACGCGCGCACCGGAAGCGCCCTGAGCCTCGGTCTGGTCGGCCTCGCGCAATTCCTGCCGCTGGTGCTGCTGCTGCGCTGGAGCGGCCCGGCCGCCGACCGCTACGACCGGCGCAAAATATCCGCCTTCGCCGCGCTCGGGCAGGGCGGAGCCTCGCTCGCCATCTTCCTGATCGCGATCTTCGACGCGCCGATCCCCTGGATTTACCCAGCCTTGTTCGCGCTCGGCTCGGCGCGCGCCTTTTCCGGGCCGGCCAATTCGTCGCTGCTGCCGCAGATCGTCGACGCCGCGCATTTTCCCCGCGCGGTGGCGCTGTCGACCACCATGTTCCAGGCGGCGACCATCGCCGGCCCGGCCATGGGTGGAATTTTCTACGCGCTCGGCTCCGAAAAAATTTTTGCCGCTTGCGCGCTGCTCGCCGCCGCCGCCGCGCCGATCGCCTTCAAAATCGTGCTGCCGAACGCCCCCGCCGCCACCGCCCCGACCGGCGAAAAAAACGCGCTCGACGGCTTGCGCTACATCTGGTCGAACAAGGTGCTGCTCGGGTCGATCTCGCTCGATCTGTTCGCCGTGCTGTTTGGCGGCGTGACGGCGCTGCTGCCGATCTATTGCCGCGACATCTTGCAAGTCGGCCCCGAAGGCCTGGGCTTTTTGCGCGCCGCGCCCGCCGTGGGCGCAATCGCCGTCAGCCTGCTGCTCTCCGTCTTTCCGTTGCGTCGCCACGTCGGGGCCAAAATGTTCGCCGCCGTCGCGGCTTACGGCGTCGCCACCCTGGTCTTCGCGCTGTCCCAAAATTTCTGGCTGTCCGCCGCCGCCCTGGCGTCGCTGGGCGCCTTTGACGTCGTGAGCATGGTGGTGCGGCAAACCCTGTCGCAGATCGCCACGCCCGACGCCATGCGCGGCCGCGTCTCGGCGGTCAATTTCCTGTTCATCGGCGCGTCCAACCAATTGGGCGAATTCGAATCCGGCGTGGCGGCGGCCCTGCTCGGCGCGGTCGGCGCGGCTTTGTTTGGCGGCGTCGCCGCCGTGGTCGTCGTCGGCGTCTGGGCGGTCCTGTTTCCGGAGCTGCGGCGCGCCGACCGTTTCCAACCCATCGAGGAGAAAACATGAGCGAAATCATCAAACCCTCGGGAAAAAAAGCTTTGCTCATCGACGGCAAGGCCGCCTCCGCCGCCGTTTTGGCGCGGGTCGCGGCGGAAGCGGCGTCGCTCACCCAAAAACCCGGCCTCGCCGTGGTGCTGGTCGGCGAGGACCCGGCGAGCCAGGTCTATGTCAAATCCAAGGGCAAGGCGGCCAAGGAGTGCGGCTTTCACAGCGTCCAGCACGACCTGCCGGCGACCACCAGCGAAGCCGAACTGATCGCGCTGGTGAAGGCGCTCAACGCCGATCCGGCGATCCACGGCATTCTCGTGCAATTGCCGCTGCCCAAGGGCATCGATTCCAGCAAGGTGTTGGAGACCATCGCGCCTGAGAAGGATGTCGACGGCTTCCACCCCGTCAACGTCGGCCTGCTCGCGACCGGCCTGACGGATCGCGCGCTCGTCCCCTGCACGCCGGCCGGCGCCATGCTGCTGATTGAGGAAGCCGCGAAAGCCCTGGGGCGCGACCTGTCCGGCGCGGAGGCGGTGATCGTCGGCCGCTCCAACATCGTCGGCAAGCCGATGGCGCAACTTCTGCTGGCGCAAAACGCCACGGTGACGGTGGCGCATTCCCGGACAAAAGACCTTCCGGCGGTGGCGCGGCGCGCCGACATTCTGGTGGCGGCGGTCGGCCGTCCCGAAATGATCCGGGGCGATTGGATCAAGCCGGGCGCGCTGGTGATCGACGTCGGCATCAACCGCATTCCGGCCGAGGGGCTCAACGCCCAGGGTCAACCGAAGACGCGCCTGGTCGGCGACGTCGCCCTTCAGGAAGCGCTCGAGGTCGCCGGCGCGATCACCCCGGTCCCCGGCGGCGTGGGACCGATGACCATCGCGCTGCTGATGTCGAACACGCTGCGCGCGGCGAAACGGGCGGCCTAGCCGCAGCCGGGGACTGGATCGAATTGCGCCCCACGTCCCCATGGCGCAGGCAAGGCTATTGACGGCGCAATTCGTTCCTGTCCCCCTCACAGGAGGCCCCCGGGTCGGGGACAGGAACGCCTCGCGCCCAAAATTTCGTGTCAACCGGGACGCGCGGGTGCGCGACGCGATCCAGTCCCCTCAGTCCCCGATCTGCACGTAAGTCACCTTGCCGTCCGGCCCCTTGCGCCACTCGTAAACCGTGTAATCGGCGCGGGTGACGTCGCCCTTGGCGTCGAAGGCGATGTCGCCGATCACGCTCGGAAACGGTCCGGCCTCGTGCAAAGTCTTGGCGACGGCGGTGGGATCGGTGGATTTCGCCTTCTCGATCGCCTGTTTCAACACCTGCATGGTGGCGTAGGAATAGAGCGTGTAAGTCTCGGGATTGTACCCCTTGGCCTCGAACGCCTTCACGACTGCGGCGGCTTCCGGGCGCTTGCGCGGGTCCGGCGGGAAGGTCATGAGCGAGCCCTCGACCCCCGGCCCGGCGATGGAGGCGAATTCTTGCGACGCGATGCCATCGCCGCCCATGATGATCGCCTTCACCCCCTGGTCGCGCATCTGCCGCACCAGCAACCCGCCTTCGGTGAAATAACCGCCGAAGAAGATGATGTCGGCGTCGACCGACTTGATTTTTGAAACCATGGCGGAAAAATCTTTTTCGCCCTTGTTCAGGCCCTCGTACATCACCTCTTTGACGCCCGCCGCGGCCAAGCCCTTGCGCGCTTCGTCGGCGAGGCCCTTTCCATAGGTCGACTTGTCGTGGATGATGGCGATCTTCTTGCCCTTGGCGTGTTCGACCAAATATTTCGCCGCCACCGCGCCTTGCTGGTCGTCGCGGCCGCAGGTGCGGAACAGCAGGGGATAGCCGCGCTCGGTCACCTGGGGATTGGTCGAGCCGGGCGAGATCTCCAGCACGCCGGCCTCGTTGTAGACATCGGAGGCGGGCATGGTCACGGCCGAATTGAAATGGCCGACGACAAAGGTGACGCCCTCGCCGACGAATTTGTTGGCGACGGACCGGCCCTGTTTGGAATCGCCGGCGTCGTCGCCGATGGACAGCTCCAATTTCTGCCCCAGCACGCCGCCCGCGGCATTGATGTCGGCGGCGGCCTGCTCCGCGCCATTGCGGATCTGCGCGCCGAAGGCCGCGTCCGAACCGGTGATCGGGCTGCCGACGCCGACCTTGATCTGGGCGTAAGCCGGGCCGGCGAGCAGGGCGGCCAACAGGCCAGCGGCGACGCCGGTCAAAACATTCTTTTTCATGCGGGAACTCCGGGCGGAAATTTCTCCCCGATCTTGCCGTCTGCCCGGACGATTGTCGATAGCGTGGCGTCAGCGATGACCGCCATGAAATCCGCCGCCGTGGAAACCGCCATGGAATCCGCCAAAGCCGCCGTGGTGAAAGCCGCCGTGGCCAAATCCGCCGCCATGAAAACCGCCATGGTGAAATCCGCCGCCATGCCAGCCGCCATACCGCCGGCCGCCCCAGCCGCCGTAATAAGGCCCGCCGCCATAATAGGCGGGGCTATAATAGCCGTAATTGTAGCAGCCGCCGTAGAGGCAGGGGTTGCTGAGCGCCGCGCCGACCACCGCGCCGAACAAAGCCGCGCCCGGATTGTAGCCATGGCGCCAGTGGCGGTGATGCCGCCAATGGTGGTGGCGCCAATGATGATGAGGACGCCAGTGGCGATGCCGATAATAATGGTGATGATGCCCCCAGCCGTGGCGATAGTGGGTGGCTTCGATCGGCGCGGCCGGGCGCTCGATGGCGGCGGGCGCGATCGGCGCAGCCTCCGCCGGTTGCAGCAAGGCGAACGGCAGCGCCGCCGCCAACAGGGTGGTGAAAACGCGCATGGCTTTCTCCCGAAACATGTCGTGTTCAGACAAGTTCGGGAACGCGGCAAGGTTCCGCCGCGGTCTTAAAAACACAAGAAGATCAAGCGATCCAGGGATATTGCCGCCGCATGCGGGCGCGATGCGCGACCAGCCACGCTCCCCCTTGGGCGAACAGGCTCCAGGCGTAGGCGATGAGCGCGGCGGAGGGGGCGAACAGCGGCTCCTGGAACAGCGACCAATGCAAAAACCGCATCGCCGCCGCCAGCAGCAGGCCGTAGAGCAGCAGCAGGGCGGGAGGCCGCCAGGCGCGGGCCACGGCGCGGCCCGAAGCGACACAGGCGAGCCCGCCCAGAACCAGGGTGACGCCGACAAATACGCGCCAGTCGCCGATGACAAAATCCGTCAATGCGCGCCCCCCTCAAGATAGGCGGCGCGCACTTTGGGGTCGCGCAGCAGGTCGGCGCCGCGGCCCGACATGGTTACGGCGCCATTGACCAGCACATAGGCGCGATGCGCCAGTTTCAGCGCATGATGGGCGTCCTGCTCGACCAGGAACACGGACAAGCCTTCCTGTTCGTTGAGCCGCTTCACCGTCTCGAAAATCTGCTTGCACACCAGCGGCGCCAGGCCCAGCGAGGGCTCGTCGAGCAGCAGCAGTTTGGGATTGCTCATCAAAGCGCGGGCGATGGCGAGCATCTGCTGCTCGCCGCCGGACAAGGTGCCGCCGCGTTGTTTTTGCCGCTCCTTCAGCCGCGGGAAGATAGCAAAAACCTTTTCGAGATTGTCGTCAAAACCGACGTTTTGAGCGACCGCCGCGCCCATCTGCAAATTCTCGAAAACCGTCATGCGCGCAAAAATGCGCCGGCCCTCCGGCGATTGCGCGATGGACAGCCGCGCGATCTCATGGGTCGGCATATGGGTGATGTCCTGCCCGTCGAACAGGATTTTGCCGTCGCGCACACGCGGATTGCCAAAGATCGACATCATCAGCGTGGATTTGCCGGCGCCGTTCGACCCGATCAGGGCGACAATCTCGCCCTTGCCGACTTCGAGATCGACGCCGCGCAGAGCCTGCACCGCGCCGTAAAAGGCGGTGACGCCGGAAATGGAGAGCAGCGCGGTCATGCGCCGCTCCCAAGCGCTTGCCCTTGCAGCGCGGCTTCCACCGCCGGCTCGTCATGCTCCTCGACGCCGAGATAGGCGGCGATCACGGCGGGGTCCTCGCGCACCTCAGCCGGCGAGCCGTCGGCGATTTTCTGGCCGTAATCCAGCACCACCACATGGTCGGAAATGCGCATCACCACGGACATGTCGTGTTCGATCAACAGAATGGAGGTCTCGCCCTCGTCGCGTATGCCGCGCAGCAGCTCCGCCAGCCCATGCGATTCCGCGGCGTTCAGGCCGGCGGCCGGCTCATCGAGACAGAGCAGGGCGGGATTCGTGCACATGGCGCGGGCGATTTCGAGCCGGCGCTGGTCGCCATAGGGCAGGCTGCCCGCGGGATCGTCGGCGCGCTTTCTCAAGCCGATGCGGTCGAGCCAGCCCACCGCGCGCTCCACCGCCGCCTGTTCGGCGCGCCGCCACGAGGGCAGGCCGAGCAGGCCAATAAACGAAAAACCGGCGGCGCGCGACAAAGCCTCGTTCTGGGCGATCATCAGATTCTCCAGGGCGCTCATGCCCTGGAACAGCCGAATGTTTTGAAACGTCCGCGCCAGCCGCGCCTTGCGCACAATCTCGTGGTCGGCCATGCGTTCGAGCAGAAAGGTCTCGCCGTCATGCTTGCGCGCCGAGCGGGTCAGCGTCCCGATCTTTGCGTCGTCAAGCCGTCCGGCCGAAAAGGCGATGCGGCCGCTGGTCGGTTTGTAGAACCCGGTCAGGCAGTTGAACAAAGTGGTTTTGCCCGCGCCATTGGGTCCGATCAGCGCGGTAATGTCGCCGCGCCCGGCGGCAAACGACACATTATTGACGGCGAGCAGCCCGCCGAAACGCATGGTGAGATGGTCCACGCGCAGAATGGGGTCCTGGAGCCAGCGCGTCATGAGGCGACTCCCTTCTCCCCTTGCGGGAGAAGGTGGTCCGAAGGACCGGATGAGGGGTTCGAGAGCCTGACGGTCGGCGCCCGCGTCGACACCAGCCCGCGCGGCCTGAAATTCATCATCGCCACCATGGCGAGGCCAACCAGCAGCATGCGGTATTGGGCAGGGTCAAAATCCGGCCCGAACACGCTCTTGAGAAAGGTCAGCTCGCGCAACAGCTCGGAGGCGCCCACCAGGAACACGGCGGCCACGGCCACCCCCAATTGCGAGCCGCCGCCGCCGAGCACGACAATGGCGAGGATCAGCGCGCTCTCGGAGAAGGTGAAGGCGGAGGGCGAGACAAACCCCTGCCGCAGCGCGAACAGGCAGCCGGCGATTCCGGCGAAAAAGGCGCCGAGCGCAAAGGCGGTGAGTTTGATGTTGCGGGTGTCGAGGCCAAGCGCCCGGCAGGCGATCTCATCCTCGCGAAGCGCCTCCCAGGCCCGGCCGAGCGGCAGGCGGCGCAGCCGCAGCGACACCAGATTGGCGAGCAGCGCCAACACCAGCACCAGATAATACAAAAAAATCTGTTTCTGCACGCCCTGGAACGGCAGGCCGAAATGCGCCGCAAAACCGCGCGGCCCCGGAATGAAGGGCAGGCCGAAAAAATTCAGGCCGGGGAAGCCGAACAGCCCGGCCTCGCCATGGGTGACCACATCCCAGTTGATCAGGACGATGCGCACGATTTCGGCGAAGGCGAGGGTGACGATCGCCAAATAATCGCCGCGCAGGCGCAGGATGGGAAAGCCGATGCAGAACCCCCAAAAGGCGGCGAGCAGGCCACAGACCGGCAGCAGCGCCCAAAAGCCGAGGCCGGTCAAGGGGGCGAGCAGGGCATAGGCATAGGCGCCGACCGCGTAGAAAGCGGCGTAACCGAGGTCGAGCAGGCCGGCGAGGCCGACCGTAATGTTCAGGCCCCAGCCCAGCAGCACATAAATGAGGATTTGCACCCCATAGGTGTCGATCCATTTCAGCGCCGCCTGCGGCCCGAGCAGGGCGACCACGGCCAGGGGATAGACGGTCAGGCCGGCGAGCAGAAGCGGCCCGAGCCAGGGCAGTTTTGGCCAGACGCGAGCGGGTTTGACCTTCGCCTCGCCGCCGCTCCACAGGGAGAGAAAGAACCGCAGGAGGAAGGCGGCGGCGCAAAACTGCAAAAACAGCGGCCAGCGCGGCTGCAGCGCCAAGAGATTGTTGAAATCGGGCTCGGCGCGATAGGCGATGATGGGAAAGCTGAGGCCCGCGACCACGAGGGTCGCCCAGCCCGCCTCGCGCAACGCGCGCAACATTTTTTCGGCGGGCATCAGACCTTTTCCACGTCAGGGCGGCCCATCAGACCGGAGGGCATGAAGATGAGGGTGATCGCCAGCACGGAAAAGGCGGCGACATCCTTGTAGTCACTGGAAAAATACTGCCCCCACAGCGTCTCGATCAACCCGATCAGCAGCCCGCCGAGCACGGCGCCTGGCAGCGAGCCGATCCCGCCCAGCACGGCGGCGGTGAACGCCTTGACGCCCGGCACAAAACCGTCCGACGATTTCACCACGCCATATTGGAGCAGGTACAGCGACCCCGCCACGGCGGCCAGCGCCGCGCCGATAACAAAAGTGAGGGCGACGGTGCGATTGACGTCGACGCCGAGCAAAGCCGCCATTTTCGCGTCCTGCTCGCAGGCGCGTTGCGCCCGCCCGAGCGAGGTTTTCTGCACCACGAACCAGAAGGCGGCGAGCAGCGCGCCGGTCACCACGACGATGAGAATCTGCTTGTAGGACAGGGTGACGTCATAGGCGCCGCCCGAGGTGATCTTGATCACCTCGTCCCACATGGGCGGAATGCTCTTGTTGTTCGGCCCCTGGGTCACCGTGACGAAATTGGCGAGAAAGGTCGACATGCCGATGGCGGAAATCAGCGGCGCCAGCCGGAACGACCCGCGCAGGCGGCGATAGGCGACACGTTCGATGGCGAAATTCCACAAGGCGGTGAGGGCCATCGCGGCGACCAGCGCGACGACGAAGGCGGGCGCGGCGGCGAGCCCGAGCATTTGCGTCAGCAGAAGCAAAAGCAGCAAAGCGATGAAGGCGGAAAGCATGAACACGTCGCCATGGGCGAAGTTGACCATGCCGATAATGCCGAACACCATTGTATAGCCGATGGCGATCAGCCCGTAGATCGAGCCGAGGGTGACGCCATTGATCAGCTGTTGCAGAAAGATTTCCATTGATCCCGCCGGATTCGCAGCGCTTTCGACGCTAGCAATCGCCGGGCCATGCGACAAGGGCGGGGCACGTTTGCGCGTCGCGCTTGGTTTGCCGGTCGAACTGAACTAACATCGGTTAGTCCGGTTGGGTCATCGCATGCGAAAGATCAACATCCACGAAGCCAAGACCCATTTGTCGCGCCTCGTCGAGCAGGCCGCGGCGGGCGAGTCCTTTATTATCGCCAAGGCCGGAAAACCTCTGGTGAAGGTCGTGCCGCTCGGCGCCCCCGAGCCGGCGGCGATGCGGCGGACCGGCTTTCTGTCCGGGCAGATCACGGTCCCCGACGATTTTGATCGGATGGGCGGCGCGGCCATCGAACGCCTGTTCGACGGCGAGCCGTGAAGCTGCTGCTCGACACGCACCTGCTGCTCTGGGCGGCGGGGGCGCCGGAGTTTTTGTCGGGTGAAGCGCGGGAGGCGATCGAAGACCCGGCCAACGCGCTTTGGTTCAGCGCCGCCAGTCTGTGGGAGATCGCGATCAAGCGGGGGCTGGGGCGACCGGATTTCCGGGTCGATCCGCGTCTGCTCCGCAAAGGTCTGCTGGAAAACGGCTATGAGGAACTGGCGATCACCGGCGACCACGCCATAATGCTCGACAGCCTGCCGCCGCTGCACAAGGACCCGTTCGACCGGATCCTGGTGGCGCAGGCGATGGCGGAGGGGCTGACGCTGTTGACCAGCGACGGTCTGGTGGCAGCCTATCCCGGCCCGATCCGGAAAGTTTGAGACGCCGCTGCAAAATCGTTCATATTTAAACTAATGAGCTCTGGCGGTCGGCTGACACAGGCATTATGTTCGAAGCGCCGCGAAAACCGCGTGTAAAAATTTCTGGGAAGGATCCTCCATGAGCATTGTCGGAAGCTGGAAACTCACGCTGGAAACGCCGTTCGGCGTGCAGACCCCGACCTTGCGCATTGGCGCGGACGGCGCCGGCGGCCTGGGTTCGCATGCCGGCGAAGTGCCGCTCACCGACCTCCAGATCAGCGGCGATTCCGCTGAATTCCACGCCAAGGTTCCCACCCCCATGGGCAGCTTCAACATCGGCTTCGACGTCAAGGCCAGCGGCGACGCGCTGTCCGGAAAGTTCAAGACTCCGCTCGGCTCGACGCCGCTGACCGGCGTGCGCCAGGCCTAAACGGCCAGTTTTGCGACAAACGCGCCGATGCGGCTGAGCGTCGGCGTGTCCAGCAGCAGCGGCGCGTGACCCTGGCCGGGCACGACATGCAGCTCGCACAACGGATTGCGCTTGGCCATCTGCGCATGCGCCTCCGGCGACAGCAGATCGGAATTCTCGCCGCGCAGCGCCAGGATCGGCGCCCGGATCGCCTCGAACGCCGGCCACATGTCGGGCAGGGGGGCGCTGGGATCGAAGGCGTCGAGCGTGCGCGCCAGTTGCGGATCGTAGGACAGCCGCATCCGCTCCGGCGTGATGTTGAGCGAATTGCTGGCGTAAAAGCGCCAGTCCTCGTCTGAGACGGCGGGAAAACGCGGGCCCATCACCCGCTTGTAATGGGCGATGGCCTCCTCGACATTGCGCAGCAGCGGCAGCTTGCCGATGTAATCCTTGATATTGACGAGGCCCTGCGGCTCGATCTGCGGCCCCACATCATTGAGCACCAGCCCGGCGACGCGCTGCGGCTGGGCGGCGCTCAGCATCAGCGCATGCAGACCGCCGCGCGACAGGCCGACAAAAATCGCCTTCGAAATTTTGAGCGCGTCCAGCACGCTCAGGAGATCGCCGTGTTCGACCGGCATGGAATAGTGAGTCCAGTCGGGGTCCCAGTCCGAGCCGCCGCGGCCGCGATAATCCAGCGAAATGACGCGCCTTCCGCCGGCGCGATTGAGATGCAGGGCGAGCACCACAAAATCGCGCGCCGGCCGGGACAGGCCGGGCAGGCAGACAACGGGCGTCAGGGAATTGGACTTGCCGAGCGTCAGCGCGTGAAGCTGCAAGCCGTCGGCGGACGGAAAAAAATGGCTGCGCAATTCACCGTCCACTCAAACCTCCCGTGTCCGGTTCAAATAGCGTTTTCAAGCGAAGTGGATGCCGGTTCGCGTGAAGAAAACGCGTCGAAAAAAAACGGGCGCGTCCGGCGAGCGGAACGCGCCGGACACGCCGCGAGTATGCGCCGAAAAACGCCAAAATCAGTCGCGTTGTTTCATCAGCCGGCTTTTTTCGCGATTCCAGTCGCGCTGCTTCTCGGTCTCGCGCTTGTCATGGACCTGCTTGCCCTTCGCCAAAGCGATTTCGAGCTTGGCGCGCCCCTTGTCGTTGAAAAACAGTTTGAGCGGCACGATGGTCATGCCCTCGCGGGCCACGCCCTGCGACAGTTTGGCGATTTCCCGCTGCTTCAACAGCAGTTTGCGATGGCGCTTGGGCTCGTGATTGAAACGGTTGCCCGAATGATATTCGGGAATATTGGCGTTGATCAGCCAGATCTCGCCGTGGGCGTCGACGCTCGCATAGGATTCGGCGATGGTGCTGCGTCCGGTGCGCAGGCTCTTCACCTCCGTGCCGGTCAGCACCAGGCCCGCCTCAAAAATTTCGCCGATTTCATAGTGGTAGCGCGCCTTGCGGTTGTCGGCGACCACCTTGAAATTGCTATGGGGTTTCTCTGCCACTCTGTCGATCTATAAAATAGCCCTCACCCTGAGGAGCCAGCGAAGCTGGCGTCTCGAAGGGCGGGGCGGTCCACGGAATTCTCAAACAAGGCCGGCGAAATGCATCGCCGCCTTGATCGACTCGCGCGTCTTGTTCGTTGAGGAAACCAGAGGCAGACGCACCTCTTCGCGGGCCTTGCCCAGGAAGGCCAGACCGGTCTTGGCCCCGGTGACGCCGGCTTCGAGGAAAGTGGCGCCGTGCAACGGAACCAACTTGTCCTGGATTTCCAGCGCCTTGGCGAAATCGCCCGCGGCGGCGGCGTTCATCAATTGCGCGCACAGGCCGGGCGCAACGTTGGAGACCACGGAGATGCAGCCGTGGGCGCCGGCGGCGAAACAGGCCAAAGCCGTCATGTCGTCGCCGGAAAATTGCACAAAGTCCGGCCCCATCGCGGCGCGCTGAAGGGAGACGCGCGAAATATTGCCGGTGGCGTCCTTGACGCCGACAATGTTCTTCAACGCGTCGCGGCAGCGCTTCATCGTGTCGACGGACATGTCGATCACCGAGCGCGGCGGGATGTTGTAGATCACGATCGGCAGGCCCACCGCATCGTCGATGGCCTTGAAATGCTGAAACAAACCCTCCTGGTTGGGCTTGTTGTAATAGGGGGTGACGACCAGGATCGCGTCGGCGCCGGCCTTTTCGGCGTGGCGCGCGAGATCGACGGCCTCCGCGGTATTGTTGGAGCCGGCGCCGGCGATCACCGGCACCCGGCCGGCCGCCTGGGCGACGGCGGTCTCCACCACGCGCCGGTGCTCTTCATGGGACAGGGTGGGCGATTCGCCGGTGGTGCCGACCGGGACGAGGCCGTGAATCCCGCTGTCGATCTGCCAGTCGATCAGGGCGCGGAAGGCGGCTTCGTCGAAGGCGCCGTCCTTGAACGGCGTCACCAGCGCCGTCATCCATCCCCGCAGAACACTCGCCTTGGCCATGATCACGTCCCTGTGAATGGCGCCTCAACCGCGCCGCTTTTCGCCGTTAAAGGGCTGTCATAGACCGTGAGCGTCCCGGCGAAAAGGGGGCGCGCCCTCTTAAGACTTCGTTAACCTCACGCGCGCAGGCTGCGCACAGGGAGCGGCGCCAAAGATGCGAAACGCGCAAGTCTGGAAATTGACGGCTCTGTCGACGGCGGCTTTTTTGGTCGGCGCGGCGGTTCCGTCGCTGCTGACCTCCGTGCTGCGCAAGCCGGCGCAGCACGCGCACGCGCCGCAGCTTCCGACGACGCCGACGCCCGCCGCCGCGCCCGAACAGAACGCGCCGACCGTGGCGCAGGCGCCGGACGCGCCCGTCGCGCCCAGCGAAATTCCCGCCGCCGCCGGCGAGCCGAGCCATGATCTCGCCGGCGTCGCCCAGGCTTTGCGCGCCTATCACGACGGCGACCGCGTCGGCGGCGACGCCGCGCTCGCCACCCGCGATCCGCTGGTCCGCACCGCCGTCGAATGGGTTTTTCTGCGCACAAAACCTGCGGAAGCCGGGCTGACCCGCCTCCGCGACTTTCTCACCGCCCATTCCGACTGGCCCTCCGCCGCTTTGCGCCGCCACGCCGAAGAACTGGCCGGCGCGGAAGACATCAATCCGGAAAAGGCCAAGACCTATCTCGCCGCCTTTCCCGCGACCAGCCCGGCGGGCGACCTCGCCATGGCGCTGCTGCAGGACGAGGGCGGCGCGGAGCTGGCGCGAAAGATCTGGCGCACGGCCGACCTGACGCCGGCCATGGAAAAGCGTCTGCTGAAACGGTTTGGCGGGGCGCTGACCCACGAAGACCACCTCTACCGCGCCGGCCGCCTGTGGCTGCGCGAGCAGAAGGCGGCGGCGAGCCGCGCGGCGGTTCTCTCCGGCAAATCGGGCGAGGCGGTTTTGCGCACGGCCGCCGACATCGCCGGAGGCGCGGCCTCGTCGAAGGCCGCGGCGAAAATCGCGGAAAGCGACCGCAACGACCCCATCCTGCGCTTCGCCCGCGTCCACGCCTTGCGCAAGGCGGAGAAGATCGAAGAGGCGGCAAAACTGCTGCGCACGGTTCCGCGCGAGGCCGAGGCGCGCAGCGGCGACGAATGGTGGGTCGAGCGCCGGCTGTTGTCCAGAAAACTCCTGGACGCCAAGGATTTCAAGGGCGCCTACGAGATCGCCGCCGCCCATGCCGCCTGCGGCGAGGAGGCGCGGCTCGAGGCCGAATTCCACGCCGGCTGGATCGCCTTGCGCTTCCTCGACGATCCCGCTCTGGCCGCCCCGCATTTCGACGCCATGGCGAAAATCGCCCGCACCCCCGCCAGCATCGCCCGGACCGCCTATTGGCGCGGCCGCGTCGAAGAGGCGCGCGGCGGCGACGCCAAGCCGCTGTTCGCCCGCGCCGCCGGCGAGAGCGAGACTTATTACGGCCAGCTCGCCCGCGCGCGCTTCGGCGAGGAGCCGCTGGCGCTGGCGACCCCGCCCGAACCGCCGATCGGCGAGGCCCGCGCCGAGCCGGTGCGCGCCGCCGAACTTTTGTTCGCCCTCGGCGAAAAGGATGCGGCGCGGCAATTGGCGCTCGAGGCCAGCGCCAGCCTGCCCGCCGAGCAAATGGCGGCTCTGGCCAAGATTCTGGATGCGCAGGTCGACCCGAATCTGGCGCTGCTCGCCGGCAAATCGGCGTTGAGCCGGGGCGTCAAACTGCCGATGCTCGCCTGGCCGACCAATGGCGCGCCCGACTTCCGGCCGCTGGCGGAAAAATCCGCGCCGCGCGCCACCGTGCTCGCCATTGCGCGGCAGGAGAGCGCCTTCAAGGCCACCGCGCGCTCGGGCGTCGGCGCCATGGGGCTGATGCAGATGATGGAGCCGACCGCGCGCGGCGCCGCCAAGCGCGCCGGCGTCGCCTATGACGAGGCCAAGCTGCGCAGCGACGCCACGTTCAACGCCCAGCTCGGCGCCTTCCACCTTGGCGAGCTCTTGGCGGAATACAAGGGCTCTCATGTCCTCGCCTTCGCCGCCTATAACGCCGGCGGCGGCAATGTCGCGCAATGGATTCAGGCCTATGGCGACCCGCGCGACGGCAAGGTCGATCCGGTGGACTGGGTCGAGCGCATCCCGTTCACGGAGACGCGCAATTACGTGCAGCGCGTGGTCGAAAACCTGCACATGTACCGCGCCCTGCTCGGCGAGCGCGCCAATCTCTACAGCGCGGACCTGCGCCAGAAAGTGGCGTCGAACCAATAGGCGCGGCGCCGCCCAAGTCCTTGCTGTTCGGCTTCAATCTTGATGCCGTCATTGCGAGCGAAGCGAAGCAATCCACTCGCGAAGCGACGCGCGCCTGTCGCTTTTGTGATGCGTGCAACGGCTTCTGTGACGCATGCAACGGCTTCTTGGATTGCTTCGCTTCGCTGGCAATGACGGTTTGAGGATGGCGATCAACCCTAGGCCGGTTCGGACTCACGGCTGCCAATCTTCAAATCAGCGACGATCTTCTCGAACACCGCATCGAACATCTGTGACGTCAGCACGCCCGTATTGGTATTGTAGCGGGAGCAATGATAGCTGTCGTAAAGCGTGAGCCCGCTGGCGAGCCTGTGGACCGCGCCATGGCCGAACGGGGCGTCCTTGGCGCGCAACCCCAAAGCTTTCACCGCGCTGTCATGCGATATGCGCCCCAGGCAGAGCAGGGCGCGCAAGCCCGGCATGGCGGCCATTTCTTGCGCCAGAAAACAACGACAGGTTGTGATCTCCTGAGGCGTCGGCTTGTTCTGAGGCGGAACGCATCGCACCGCATTTGTAATTCTGCAATGGAACAGTTGCACGCCATCCCGCGGAGTCGCGGCATAAACGCCTGAGGCGAAGCCGAAATTCAGCAGCGCAGCATAGAGCAGATCGCCGGCGTAGTCGCCGGTGAACGGGCGTCCGGTGAAATTGGCGCCGCGCAATCCAGGGGCGAGGCCGACGATAAGCAGGGGCGCGGTCAGCGGCCCGAAGCTCGGCACGGGCCCGTTGAAACCGTCCGGCAGCAGGCGGCGGTTTTCAACGCGAAAGCCCGCGAGTCGCGGGCACAGAGCGCAATTGAAATTCGGCGAGGCGGGCGCTGTCAGCGACATGAGGCCCGCCTTCGCATGATGGCGTTGGGAAACAACCGATCAGTCTTCGGTCGTTTCTTCCTGATGCGCATGGGTCGGAATCGGCGCGGCCGGACGACGCTCCTGGAAGCGCTGCATGCGGTCGGTGCGTTCGGCGGGATCGCGGCCGATCTTGTTGGCGAGATGGACGAGATCGACGAATTCGTCGGCCTGGCGGCGCAGTTCGTCGGCCACCATCGGCGGCTGCGTGGTGATGGTGGAGAGCACGGAGACGCGCACGCCCTTGCGCTGCACGGCCTCGACCAGCGAGCGGAAGTCGCCGTCGCCGGAGAACAGCACCATATGGTCGATGTGATCGGCCATTTCCATGGCGTCGACGGCGAGCTCGATGTCCATGTTGCCCTTGACCTTGCGGCGGCCGAGCGCGTCCACGAATTCCTTGGCCGGCTTGGTCACGACGGCGTAGCCGTTATAGTCCAGCCAGTCGATCAGCGGGCGAATGGACGAGTATTCCTGATCCTCGACCAAAGCCGTGTAGTAGAAGGCGCGCAGCAGGCGGCCTTTGCCCTGGAATTCTTTCAGCAGGCGTTTGTAGTCGATGTCGAACCCTAATGATTTCGCCGTCGCGTACAGGTTCGCGCCGTCAATAAATAGGGCGATGCGTTCTGGGTCTGCCATTATAGGTTTCCGTTTCCGATCTATTCGAATGTGCCGTTTCCGGCGGGAGAGTGTCACCTGCTAGGCGGTGACTACTTCAAATCGCGAGAAAAGCAAACTGGCAAAAGCGTCCTCAAGGCCTATGATGCGTGGGACTTCGGGCGTCGTACGACATAATCGATTTTAGCAATACGGCGACAAATTCCCGCTGTGGTTGTGATATGGCGCAGCCTTTGATCTGCGTCAAATACATGGGGTGCGATAAAGAACAAAAAAGACCGAATTGTGGTTCCTGGCAAAAGAATTTGTTACAAATCCGACATGATTGTCGTAGGTCAAACAGCGGCCGTAAGGGTTGCGGCGGGGCGTCGCATGCGGATTCGATAAAACTTGCTTTCCCGCCCATCCCACACTAACAGGGACGATGAGTCCCCATTCACCTTTGCCTTAGGAGCGCCAGCATGGCTCGCGTCACTGTCGAGGACTGCATCGACAAGGTCGACAACCGATTTGATCTCGTTTTGCTCGCCAGCCATCGCGCCCGGATGATCTCGTCCGGCGCTCAGATCAGCGTGCCCCGGGATAATGACAAAAATCCGGTCGTCGCGCTTCGCGAAATTGCGGATTCCACCATCGCTCCCGAAGATTTGAAGGAAGACTTCATCCACTCCTTGCAAAAGCACGTCGAAGTCGACGAGCCCGAGGCGGAGGTTGTGCCCGCGCTCGTCACCCCGTCGAGCGATCTCGCCGGCGACGTGCAGTTCGATCGCATGACCGAAGAGGATCTGCTGCGCGGTCTCGAAGGTCTGGTGCCGCCGGCCGAAACCGACGACGATTCCGAATAGGTTCTCGGGCGCAAGCGCACCTTTTCTCGCGCGCAAGCACGGACAGTTTTGGCGGAGATCGCATGCGATCTCCGCTTTTTTGTTGCGTCAACCGCGCCGCGGTCGCTACCATTTGGGAATTCCCGGAGAATTTCCTCGAAATGATGCGTCAGTACGAACTCGTCGACCGCGTGCGCAAATACAACCCCGGCGCCAACGAGGATCTGCTGAATCGCGCCTATGTCTACGCCATGCGCGCCCATGGCGCGCAGACCCGCGCCTCCGGCGACCCCTATTTCACCCATCCCCTTGAAGTCGCGGCCATCCTCACGGAGATGAAGCTCGACGACGCCACCATCGTCGCCGCCGTGCTGCACGACACGATCGAGGACACCGCCGCGACGCGCGGCGAGATCGACGATATTTTCGGCCCCGAAATCGGCGCGCTGGTCGATGGGCTGACCAAGCTGAAGAAACTCGATCTCGTTTCGAAAAAGGCGGAGCAGGCGGAAAACTTCCGCAAACTGCTGCTGGCGATCGCCGAGGACGTCCGGGTGCTGCTGGTCAAGCTCGCCGACCGGCTGCACAACATGCGCACCCTGCATTTCGTCAAGCCGGAGAAGCGGGCGCGCATCGCCCAGGAGACGCTCGACATTTATGCGCCGCTCGCCGGACGCATGGGCATGCAGGTGATGCGCGACGAGCTGGAGAATCTCTCGTTCAAACATCTGAATCCCGAAGCCTTCGCCCTGGTCTCGACCCGGCTCGCCGATCTGCGCAGCGAGCACAGCGAACTGATCGGCGCCATCGAGGCCGAGCTGTCGGAGGAGCTGCGCAAGCGCGGCATCAAGGCGGAGGTGCGCGGGCGGCAGAAACAGCCTTATTCCGTCTGGGCCAAGATGGAGCGCAAATCCGTCGCCTTCGAGCAATTGTCCGATATTTTCGGCTTTCGCGTCGTGGTCGACGAGGTCGAGGATTGTTACCGGGTGATCGGCGTCGTCCACACCAAATGGCCGATGGTCCCCGGGCGCTTCAAGGACTATATTTCGACGCCGAAACAGAATGATTACCGCTCGATCCACACCACGGTGGTCGGCCCGGGCCGCCAGCGCGTCGAATTGCAGGTGCGCACCCACGAAATGCACAATATCGCCCGCAACGGCATTGCGGCGCATGCGCTCTACAAGGACGGGGTGGCCCCGGCGCTGTCGCATGAGAGCAGCGCCTATCAATGGCTCAAGCGCACCATCGACATGCTCGCGGAAGGCGACAGCCCCGAGGAATTCCTGGAGCACACAAGGCTCGAGCTGTTCCATGACCAGGTGTTCTGCTTCACCCCCAACGGGCGCCTGATCGCTTTGCCGCGCGGGGCGACGCCGATCGATTTCGCTTATGCGGTCCACACCAGCGTCGGCAATTCGGCGGTCGGGGTGAAGATCAACGGCCGGCTCGCGCCGCTGCTCGCGCCCTTGTCCAATGGCGACGAGGTCGAGATCATCCGCGCCGAAAGCCAGACCCCGCCGGCCGCGTGGGAAAGCATCGCCGTCACCGGCAAGGCCCGCGCCGCCATTCGCCGCGCCTCGCGCGAGGCGGTGCGCGCGCAATATGCGGGGCTTGGCCGCCAGATCGTCTTGCGCGCCTTCGAGCGCGCCGGAAAACCGTTCGCCGACGACAAGCTCAAGCTGGCGCTGCCGCGACTCGCCCGGCAAAACATCGAGGACGTGCTGGCGGCGGTCGGACGCGGCGAGATGTTTTCCGGCGATGTGGTCAAGGCCGTCCATCCGGATTTCAAGGAGGAGCGCAAGACGGCGGGCGCCCATCGGCCCGATCCCGGCTGGTTCAAGATGCAGAAGGCCTCGGGCATGCAGTTCAAGTCGCCGGGCTCGGGCGTCTCGGCGCTGCCGATCCGCGGCCTGCGCGGCGACTTGCCCGTCAGTTTCGCGCCCGATGGCGGCGCGGTGCCGGGCGACCGCATCGTCGGCATTTTGACCCCCGGCGAGGGCGTCACCATCTATCCGATTCAGTCCTCGGCGCTCGAGCAATTCGACGACCAGCCGGAGCGCTGGCTGGACGTGCGCTGGGATATGGAGGGCGCGCCGGAGCTGTTCCCGGCGCGGATCGTGGTCGCCGCCATCAACGAGCCGGGCAGCCTGGGCGCGGTGGCCAATCTGATCGGCGAGACCGGCGCGAACATCGACGAGGTCGCCTTCAACAAGATTTCCCCGGATTTCCGCGAGATGACGTTTGAAGTCGAGGTGTTCGACCTGAAACACCTGACCAACATCATCACCCGCATCCGCGCTCTTCCGATGGTGCACAGGGTCGAGCGGGTGATCGGGTAAAGATCAGGACTCCGAGGCGCGGCGCGCGTCGGCCGCCATTTTCAAGGCCGAGAGAGCGCTCAAGCCGCCGGCCTCGCGTCGGTCGCCCTCGTGAGCCGGGGCGGGCTCCGGCTTGCCGGTCTTCAGCGCAAAGATCTCGGCCGGGTTCACCTCCAGCGCACGACAGAATTCCGCCAGCATGTGCGCCGGAAGCCGCTCCTGGCCGTCCTCGAAACGCAGAACGCGGGCCGAGGTCGCGCCAATGCGCGCGGCGAGCTCGGCGAGACTCAGCCGCGCTTGAAACCGCTTTTCTCTCAATCGCGCGCCGACAACAATATCGATCTCGCTCATGGCTGGGTTCAACTCAATGGGCGGCCACAATAACGCACGTTTAAACCTGAACGGGTTCTGAACTTGAGGCCGTTTCCGTTTAACGTCAACTTACGGTCGTTACGTAGCGTAGGATTATGGGCGCGAATCTCGGCGCCAACTTGCGGGCGCCTCTTGTGGCGTCGCCGCGAAAAGGCGCGTTGTCGATCCGGCCGGGCCGGCCTATGACGGGGCGCATAGAGGAAAGGACGGGACGATGACGGCGCGGAAAATTCGGCTCGGGGTGAATGTCGATCACGTCGCCACCTTGCGCAATGCGAGGGGCGGCTTTGTTCCCGATCCGGTGCGCGCGGCCCAATTGGCGCTGGCGGCCGGCGCCGATGGCATCACCGCGCATCTGCGCGAGGATCGCCGCCATATCGTCGACGAGGACATGCGCCGCCTGCGCGACCTGCCGGCGCCGCTCAATTTCGAAATGGCCGCGACCGAGCAGATGCTCGACATCGCCTTGCGCGTCAAACCGCACGCCTGCTGCCTGGTGCCGGAAAAGCGCACGGAGCGCACCACCGAAGGCGGCCTCGACGTCATCGGCGGCAAGAAACACCTGATTCCCTTCGTCGACGAGCTGAATCGCGAAGGCGTGCGGGTCTCGCTGTTCGTCGAGCCCTCGATCGCGGCGCTCGAAGCCGCCGTCGAAATCCGCGCGCCCGTGGTCGAACTCCACACCGGCGCCTGGTGTCACGCGCTGATGCTGGGCGAAACCGACAAGGCGCAAGCCGAGTTCGAGCGGCTGCGCACCGCGGCGGCGGCCTGCGAAAGGCTGGGGCTGGAATGCCACGCCGGGCATGGGCTCGATTTCGACAGCGCCCGCACCATCGCCGCCTTGCCGCAAATCGCCGAACTCAACATCGGCCATTATCTCGTGGGCGAAGCGGTGTTCATCGGCCTCGAAGCCTCGATCCGGCAGATGATCGCCGCCATCGCGGAAGGGCGGGGCGCATGATCCTCGGCCTCGGCGTCGATCTCTGCGACATCAGGCGGATCGAGCGCGCGCTGGAAAAATACGGCGACCGCTTCGTCCGCCGCTGTTTTACGGACATCGAGCGCGAAAAAGCCGAGGGGCGGGCGCGGCGCGCGGAAACCTACGCCAAGCGATTCGCCGCGAAGGAAGCCTGCGCCAAGGCTTTGGGCACAGGTCTGGCGCGCGGCGTCTGGTTTCGCGACATCGGCGTCGTCAATGACGCGGCCGGAAAACCCGGCGTGGTGCTGACCGGCGCGGCGGCGACGCTGCTCGCCGACATGTGCGCGCGCCTCGCGCCCGGCGCGACGCCCCACATCCATCTGACTCTGACCGACGAATACCCCTATGCGCAGGCGCAGGTCCTGATCGAGGCGCGCTGAGCCGCGTCGCGCGGCGCCATGGGACCTTGCCTTTCCCCACGAAAACCCGCAATACCTGCGACGAAAGCATCAATACGGGCGGAGCCATGACTGACGCGAAGAAAAAAGAGGGACTCGGCGAAACCATCGTCGTGATCCTGGAGGCGCTGGCCATCGCGCTGGTGGTGCGCACCTTCCTGTTCCAGCCCTTCAACATTCCCTCGGGCTCGATGATCCCGACGCTGGAAATCGGCGATTATCTGTTCGTGTCGAAATACGCCTATGGCTATTCGCGCTATTCCGTTCCCTTCGGGCCGCCGCTGTTCAACGGCCGCGTGCTCGCCTCCCCGCCCAAGCGCGGCGATGTCGTGGTGTTCAAGCTGCCGCGCGACAACGAGACCGATTATATCAAGCGCGTGATCGGCCTGCCCGGCGAAAAGATCGAGATCAAGAAGGGCCGCCTCTACATCAACGACGAGATCGTGCCGCGCGAGCCGATCGAAAAGGTGCAGACCGAGGACCTTTATGGCCATTACGGGCCGGTGCCGACCTATAAGGAGACGCTGCCCGGCGGCGTCTCGCACACGATCATCGAAATCCAGGGCGACGACGGTTTTAATGACAATGCCGGGCCGTTCGTGGTGCCGCCGAACCATTATTTCATGATGGGCGATAACCGCGACAATTCCACGGATTCGCGCGTTCCGCCGGATCAGGGCGGCGTCGGCTATGTGCCGTTCGAAAACCTCGAGGGCCGCGCGGAAGTCACTTTCTTCTCCGTGGGCGATGGCGCGGCGGCCTATGAATTCTGGCGCTGGCCCTGGACCCTGCGGCTGAATCGGATGTTCCACGCGGTCAGATGAGCAAAGGCAAGGATCTGTCGGAGCTTGAGGCGCGCATCGGCCATGTCTTCGCCGATGCGTCCCATCTCACCCGCGCGCTCACCCATATCAGCGCTTTGGCGCCGTCACCCTCGGTGCGCCGCACGGATTCCTATCAGCGGCTGGAATTCCTGGGCGACCGCGTGCTCGGCCTCGCCGTCGCCGGGATGCTGTGCGAAAATTTTCCGGATGCGGAGGAGGGGGAGCTTTCGCGCCGCCTCGCGGTTCTGGTGCGGAAAGAAACTTGCGCCGACATCGCTCGCGAATGGGGCGCCGGCGATTTTTTGCGGCTGGGAGACGGCGAGGCGCAGAGCGGCGGCAAGAAGAAATCGGCGCTGCTCGGCGACATCTGCGAATCCATCATCGGCGCGGTCTATCTCGACGGCGGTTTCGCCGCGGCGCAGGCTTTGGTGGAGCGGGCGTTTTCCGAAAAGATGCGCAATCCCACGCGCCCGCTGCGCGACCCCAAAACCATGTTGCAGGAGTGGGCGCAGGCGCGCGGCCTGACGCCGCCGCTCTACAAAATGGCGGGGCGCTCGGGGCCGGACCACGCGCCGCAATTCATCATTGAAGTGGTCATCCCCGGTTTCGACTCGGTCGAGGCGCGGGGCGGCTCGAAGCGCGCCGCCGAACAGGCGGCGGCCCAATCCTTTCTCGCCCGCGAAGGGGTGACAGACCCGACATGACGGAAACTCGTTGCGGCTTCGCCGCGCTGATCGGCGCTCCCAACGCCGGAAAATCGACCCTGCTCAACCAGTTGGTCGGCGCCAAAGTGTCGATTGTCTCGCGAAAAGTGCAGACGACGCGGGCGCTGGTGCGCGGCATCGCCCTGCAGGAGCAGACGCAAATCATCTTTGTCGACACGCCCGGCATTTTCGCGCCGAAGCGCCGGCTCGACCGCGCCATGGTGACCTCCGCCTGGGGCGGGGCAGGGGATGCGGATGTCGTCTGCCTGCTGGTCGACGTCCGCAAAGGTTTTGATGAGGAAAACGAGGCGATTTTTTCCAAGCTGTCGGAGATCAAGGCGCCGAAAATCCTCGTGCTCAACAAGATCGACACGATTGCGCACGAAAAGCTGCTGGGCCTCGCCGCTGATCTGAACGCCAAGGCCCAGTTCGTCGAGACTTTCATGATTTCGGCGCTGCGGGGCCATGGCACCGAGACGTTCCTGAAGAAGCTCGCCGGTTTCATGCCCGAGGGCCCATGGCTCTACCCCGAGGATCAGGTCTCGGATGCGCCGCTGCGCTCGCTGGCGGCGGAAATCACCCGCGAAAAACTGTTCGAGCGGCTGCACGACGAACTGCCGTATCAGTCCACGGTCGAGACCGAATTGTGGAAGGATCAGCCGGACGGCTCCGCGCGGGTCGAGCAGACGATTTATGTGACCCGCGAGGGCCAGAAGAAGATCGTCATCGGCGAGGGCGGCAAGACCATCAAAAGCATCGGCTCCGCCGCGCGGAAAGAGATCATGGAAGCGGCGGAACAGAAGGTCCATCTGTTCCTGTTCGTGAAGGTGCGCGAAAATTGGGGCGACGATCCCGAGCGTTACCGCGAAATGGGGCTCGAGTTCCCGAAGAAATAGCCGGCATACACGCACGTCATGCCCGGGCTTGTCCCGGGCATCCACGCCGACCCGCGAGAGATCATTCTGCGGCAGTTCGCGTTGCGGCGCCGCATGGATGGCCGGGACTGATCCCCGGATCAAGTCCGGGGACGGCCATGGCGGCTTCAATATTTCGGCCTCACAAGAGGGGCGGGGCGGCGGCGGCAGTATGGAATGGTCCGAGCGCGCCCTTGTCCTGGGCGTGAAAAAGCATGGCGAGACCAGCGTCATCCTTGAGGTGATGACGCGCGAGCACGGCCGTCATGTCGGCGTCGTGCGCTCCGGGCGCTCCAAGAGCATGCAGCCCGTGCTTCAGCCCGGCAACGAGGTCGCCGTCACCTGGCGCGCCCGGCTGGAGGAGCATATCGGCGCTTTTACGGTGGAGCCGTTCACGCTGCGCACCCATCTGCTGATGGCGGATGTGCGCGCCCTGCATGGGGTGAACTGGCTCGCCGCCCTGCTGCGGCTGCTGCCCGAGCGCGAGCCCCACCAAAACCTGTTCGAAATGGCGGCGGCCCTGCTCGCGCATCTCGGCGATCCCCTGGCGCCAAATCTGTTCGTGCGCTTCGAACTCGCCGTGCTCTCGGAATTGGGATTCGGCCTCGATCTGCAAAAATGCGCGGCGACGGGCGCGACCGACGACCTGATCTATGTCTCGCCGAAAAGCGGCCGGGCCGTGAGTCGCGAAGCCGGCGCGCCCTGGGCGGAAAAGCTGTTGCCGCTGCCCGCTTTTCTGCGCGGCGATCTCAAAACTCCGGCGTCGCCGGACGATCTGCGCGCCGCCCTGCGGCTCACCGGCTATTTCCTCGACCGCGACATTTTCGCCCCGCGCGGTCTGAAACAGCCGGATTCGCGCGCGACCTATATCGCCACGCTATGACCCACGAATCAAAAGCGGCCCCGGAGGGCCGCTCTTGAGCGTCGTCGCGCGCCTCAATGGCAAACGCGGCGCTTTTCCTTACGGGTGATCGCGTAGCCTTCGTCCATTTCCACCTCGCGGTCCTCGCAGATCGCGGACACGCTGGAAGAATCGATCTGGACGGTTTGCTGCGCATTGGGTTCAGCGGTCGCCGTGCGTTGCACGAGGAACGCCGTACCGACTCCGACGCCAAACGCCAGCAGGACAACTGCCGGCGCAAGCGCTTGCGAAATTTTCATCTGGGCCTCTGCCGAAAAGCTCTGGCTTTATCGCCTTGAAGCGACGCTTAAATCGCTTCGCACATGCGAAGCATCCAAGTTCTAGTCCCCACGCGCCGGCGAGGCTAGTGCGAAATCGCCACAAGCCGGAAAAATCGAGCAAAGGAACGAAGCGCGAACTTGAACTGAGTCGGCGCCTGCTCTACAGGTCAAGAACGCAAAAAGCGTCCGCAAGCGCGGCGCGAACCCAAACCTTACTGTAAATCTGGAGCCTATGGCCCGCGCTCATCTTCCGCCTCCGGCTGAGATCAACCAGCCCGTCAATCTGCGCGACGCGCTCGAGGAGCGTTACCTCGCCTATGCGCTGTCGACCATCATGGGCCGCGCCCTGCCGGACGCTCGTGACGGCCTAAAACCCGTGCATCGCCGCATCCTCTATGGCATGCACATCCTGCGGCTCGACCCGGGCGCGCCCTTCAAAAAATGCGCGAAAATTGTCGGCGACGTCATGGGTTCGTTCCATCCCCATGGCGACCAGGCGATTTATGACGCTTTGGTGCGTCTCGCCCAGGATTTTTCCTCGCGCTATCCGCTGGTCGACGGGCAGGGCAATTTTGGCAATATCGACGGCGACGGCGCCGCCGCCTATCGCTACACCGAAGCGCGCATGACCGAAGTCGCCCGCGCGCTGCTCGAAGGCATTGACGAAGACGCCATTGATTTTCGCGACAATTATTCCGGCGACACCAAGGAGCCGGTGGTGCTGCCCGCCGCCTTCCCGAACCTGCTCGCCAATGGCGCGCAGGGCATCGCCGTGGGCATGGCGACCTCGATTCCGCCGCACAATGTCGCCGAACTTCTGGACGCCTCGCTCTATCTGATTTCTAACCCCAACGCCTCCGCGCGGGACCTGTGCACCTTCGTCCAGGGCCCCGATTTCCCGACCGGCGGCATTGTCGTGGATTCCCGCGACTCGATCATCGAGACCTATGCGACGGGCCGCGGCTCGTTCCGCATCCGCTCGCGCTGGACCAAGGAGGAGGGCGCGCGCGGCGCCTGGAACGCCGTCGTCACCGAAATCCCCTATGGCGTGCAAAAGTCGCGGCTGATCGAAAAGCTCGCCGAACTCGTCAATGAGAAAAAGCTGCCGCTGCTCGCCGATGTGCGCGACGAATCGACCGATGACGTGCGCATCGTGCTGGAGCCGCGCACGCGCAGCGTCGATCCCAACGTGATGATGGAGAGCCTGTTCCGGATGAGCGAGCTGGAAGCCCGCTTCGCCATGAACATGAACGTGCTCGCCGACGGCGTGATTCCAAAAGTCTTGTCGCTGCCGGAGGCGCTGCGGCAATGGCTCGATCATCGCCGCGACGTGCTGCTGCGCCGCTCGCGCTACCGTCTCGCCGAGATCGAGCGCCGCCTCGAAGTCTTGGCGGGCATGATCATCGCCTTCCTCAATCTCGACGAGGTGATCCGCATCATCCGCGAGGAGGACGAGCCCAAGGACGTGTTGAAGGCCACCTTCGACCTCACCGACAACCAGGCCAATTACATCCTCGACACAAGGCTGCGCGCCCTGCGCCGCCTGGAAGAGATGAAGCTGCGCGACGAGCACGCCGAACTCACCCGCGAAAAGGGCGAGCTGGAATTGCTGGTCGGCGAGGAGCCGCGCCAGTGGAAGGCGATCACCGCGCAGATTCGCGAGATCAAGAAGAAATGGGGGCCGCTGACGGCGATCGGCAAGCGCCGCACCACCTTTGAAGCGCCGCCGGCGGTGGCGGAAAATTTCGATCTCACCGACGTGCTGGTCGAGCGCGAGCCCATTACGGTTGTTGTGACGCAAAAGGGCTGGATTCGCGCGCTCAAAGGGCAGGTGTCCGACCTCGCCAACCTGCAATACAAGGGCGACGACGCCCTGCACGTCTCGTTCTTCGCCGAGACCACTTCGAAAATCATGGTGCTGGCGACCGACGGCAAGATTTTCACCCTCGATGCGTCAAAACTGCCGGGCGGACGCGGCGCCGGCGAGCCGATCCGCCTGCTGGCGGAAATCGACGACGGCGAGGATGTCGCGGCGGTGTTCGTGCATCGGCCCAATGGCAAAATGCTGGTGGCGTCGAGCGACGGGCGCGGCTTTGTCGCCGCCGAAAACGACATGATCGCCAACACCCGCAAGGGCAAGATGCTGCTCAACGTCGAGGCGCCGGGCAAGGCGCGCTTCATCGTTCCGGTCGAGGGCGACACGGTGGCGGCGATCGGCGAGAATCGCAAATTGCTCTGCTTCCCCGTGTCTGAAATCCCGGAAATGACCCGCGGTAAAGGCGTGCGGCTGCAACGCTACAAGGACGGCGGTCTCTCCGACATCAAGACGTTCACCTTGGACGCCGGGCTGTCCTGGGTGGATACGTCGGGCCGCACCTACAATGTGGCCAGGGACGCGCTCACGGAATGGTTGGGGACGCGCGCCGACGCCGGCCGTCTGCCGCCCAAAAACTTCCCCAGGAACAACAAGTTTGGCTAACAACCCAGGGGACTGGATCGAATTGCGCGCGGATCGTCAGCTCATGAGGCGACATGTTGCAGCGCAATTCGTTCCTGTCCCCGGCCCCGTGGTAGCTTCTCCAGCCGTGCTTCGGTCATATCACTAGGGCAAGCCCTTGTGATAACGACGACCGCGCGCTGGTTGTTGTATCAATGCAGCGGATTAGGTGGACTCTAGGCGAGGTGTCCATCCGCGTGTGGTCAACCGTTTTTGAATGACCCGCTCCATTAGGTGAGAGAGCGCAAGGGCCACGGCACCGAATACCGCGAGTCGTACAGTCACGGAGGATTTCGCGAGCATGTGATTGACGATGAAGATCAGCGGAGCGTGCAGAACGTAAAGCGCGTAGGAGATCGATCCCACATAGGATAGCGCCGGAACAAGGGCGCGAAAGCAGGTGAGGCCAGTCTGAATGTGCTCAACATTCAGCGCCGAGAACAAGAGACTCAGCACCGTGAGTCCAACCTTGACGACAAAGAGCGACGGTGAGAAGGCCCACAGGGCCGAGATACCAATCAGCGACACCAAGAATCGCCAGGCGCGATGCTGCGGTTCCTTTTCGACCACCACAGGGTTCTGGATGAGAGAAAGGATCAGCGGGCAGCAGCATGCCCCGAAGGCTGTAAGCCGAAACGCATCATAGTATTCGCTTGTGAGCTGGACGCGCGCGTAGCACAGGCCGATCACAAAGAAGGCGAAGCCGAGCGGGACGGAGACCCGCGGCAGGTGATCACGCCACGCTGCGATCCAGTGCCCCATGATCCAAGGAAGCGATAGACCTAATACGAATACGAGATGAGCGGGGACGCCTCCGAAGTGTGGCGGGTAGAGGAATACGGCGCAGAGAAACGCTACAATAGCCCACACGACGATTACACGCGTACAGTAGAAAGAAACTGCGAATATCAAGTAGTAAAAAACCTCGTTCGCAAGCGACCAAAGCGGTGGATTATAACGCGGCGTCGGAACTATGTATCCAGCTAGCGTCTGCAAAAACAAGGCATTTCCTATAAAATCTCTGGCTGTTGTCCAAGTGTTCTCAAACCAAGCTTGATCGATAGTCGCAAGCACGAGCCCGAAGAAATAAATTGGGTAGATACGCAGTAACCGAGCCTGTAGGTAACTGATCGTTGCGGCAAATCTGCTTGGCGCGGTGGCTGACTTTCGCTCCGCCGAAAGCGTTATCACCGTCCCGGATAATACGAAGAAGATAATGACTGCTTCGGTCGCGAACTGTGTAGGCAGCTCTATAAGGCCAGTCTTCGGCACTAAGCCAAAAGTGAAGACGTGATTGTAGACGACAAGCAATGCTGCCAGCGCACGGATTACCTCAAGACCAATGTATTTTCTCATTAGTTTGCTCATTGCTGCAATTTATGAGTTTAATATCAACGCCTACTCACTCTGCGTTATTTCCCTTGGGTATTCTCTTGCCAAGATCATAAAGGTTAGGGCTGCCCCGGCTAGGCCGGAGGTTTTGGGTTGGATGGTGCCTGGGTCGGGGACAGGAACGCATTGCGCCCATTGGCGCGCGGTAAAAGACGGAAACCGATCGCGCAATGCGATCCAGTCCCCTTTCACTCGCCAATGATCTTGATCAGCGCGCGCTTTTTCCGGCCGCCGTCGAACTCGCCATAGAAAATCTGTTCCCACGGGCCGAAGTCGAGTTTTCCGCCGGTGATGGCGACCACGACCTCACGGCCCATCACCTGACGCTTCATATGGGCGTCGGCATTGTCCTCGCCGGTGCGGTTGTGGTGGTAGCCCGAGACCGGCTCATGCGGCGCCAGCTTCTCCAGCCAAACCTCATAGTCGTGGTGCAGGCCGCTCTCGTCGTCGTTGATGAACACGCTTGCGGTAATGTGCATGGCGTTGACCAGGCACAGCCCCTCCCGCACGCCGGATTCGCGCAGCGCCGCCTCGACCTGCGGGGTGATGTTGACAAAGCCGCGGCGGCCCCGGACTTCGAACCACAGTTCCTTGCGAAACGATTTCATGCGATTTCTCCTGATCCGCAGTGCGGGCGGATCATCCGGGCAGGGTCGAGGCGCGCGGAAAGTCGATTGAGAATCGCCATGCGCTCGGACTCCGCCCAGTCTGGCGCGGCGTCGAATCGCGCCGCCGGATCGCGTTGGCGGGGCGCGCCCGATTCTGCGCCGGGCGCCGAATCCATGCCTTGCGCCCTGGCGTCAGACGCCGAATTGCGCATGTCATTCCTCCCAATAAAGTAAAGTTAGGTCCGGCGCAGGTCGAGTTCAAGGCGAAAAGTCGCGGCCAAGCCAGGGGAGAGCCCGAGTTCTTCAGCAAAAAACGCAAATTTCATTTGACCTTTGCGGAGGTCCCGCCTATACGACGGCCACTCAGACAGGCTGTAGCCCAGCATGTCTCCGGCGCCGCGCTGGAGACCCAGGCGGACTAAACGCTGTCGACCAGCTTTTCGACTGAAGAGTCAATCGGCCCCGCAAAGCTTCGTGTTTTGTAAGTGGTCGTCCATCGACACGACTGGGGTGATCCGCCTTGGTCCTCTGTCTTCGGAAGCGCCGGAGGCCGGGTTATGGCCGAAGGCGCTTATGCGTTTCGCTATTGGCTGAAGCCCCTTCGAGGAGCCGAAAGCCGGTCGCGGGGTGGGGCGGAGCGCAAGTTTCGCCTTGTTCAACACTTCAACTATTTCGTCCGGAAAGGCGAAGGATGCCCACTATTTCCCAGTTGATCCGCAAGCCGCGGCAACCGAAAACCTATCGCGAAAAGGCCCGCCACCTGCAGGCTTCGCCGCAGAAGCGTGGCGTGTGCACCCGCGTCTACACCACCACGCCGAAGAAGCCGAACTCGGCGCTCCGCAAGGTGGCCAAGGTCCGTTTGACCAACGGCTTTGAAGTCATCGGCTACATTCCGGGCGAAGGCCACAACCTTCAGGAACACTCCGTCGTCATGATCCGCGGCGGCCGCGTCAAGGATTTGCCGGGCGTGCGCTACCACATCCTGCGCGGCGTGCTCGACACCCAGGGCGTCAAGGATCGTAAGCAGCGTCGTTCGAAGTACGGCGCGAAGCGTCCGAAGTAATTAGGAGCGAACATGTCTCGTCGTCACAGCGCGGAAAAGCGCGAAGTCATTCCGGACGCCAAGTTCGGCGACGTCATCGTCGCCAAGTTCATGAACTCGATCATGTACGACGGCAAGAAGTCGGCCGCCGAACAGATCGTCTACGGCGCGTTCGACATCATCGAATCCAAGGCCAAGGCCGATCCGCTCGGCGTCTTCAAGCAGGCGCTCGAGAATGTCGCGCCGGCCATTGAAGTGCGCTCCCGTCGCGTCGGCGGCGCCACCTATCAGGTGCCCGTCGAAGTCCGCACCGAGCGCCGCCAGGCTCTCGCCATCCGCTGGCTGATCACGGCCGCCCGCGGCCGCAACGACAAGACCATGATCGAGCGCCTCTCGGCCGAACTGCTCGACGCCTCCAACAACCGCGGCGCCGCCGTGAAGAAGCGCGAAGACACGCACCGCATGGCGGAAGCCAACCGCGCCTTCTCGCACTACCGCTGGTAAGGGATCACGACATGCCGCGCAGTCATCCGATCGAAGACTACCGTAACTTCGGCATCATGGCCCACATTGATGCGGGCAAGACCACGACGACCGAACGTATCCTGTATTACTCCGGAAAGTCGCACAAGATCGGCGAGGTCCATGAGGGCGCCGCCACCATGGACTGGATGGAGCAGGAGCAGGAACGCGGGATCACGATCACCTCGGCTGCCACCACCACCTTCTGGAATGGCAAGCGCCTGAACATCATCGACACCCCCGGGCACGTCGACTTCACCATCGAAGTCGAGCGTTCGCTGCGTGTGCTCGACGGCGCGGTGTGCGTGCTCGACGGCAACCAGGGCGTGGAACCCCAAACCGAGACGGTTTGGCGCCAGGCCGACAAGTACAATGTCCCCCGCATCTGCTTCGTCAACAAGATGGACAAGATCGGCGCGGATTTCTACAAATGCGTTGACGACATCAAGACCCGCGTCGGCGGCCGTCCGGTCTGCGTGCAGCTGCCGATCGGCTCGGAGTCGAACTTCAAGGGCATCATCGATCTCGTCCGCATGAAGGCGGTGGTCTGGGACAATGAAGGTCTCGGCGCCAAATATCATGACGAAGAGATCCCGGAAGACCTCAAGGACAAGGCGGAAGAATATCGCCAGCTCCTGATCGAAGCCGCCGTCGAAATGGACGACGACGTGATGAGCGCCTATCTCGACGGCCAGGAGCCGGACGAGGAGACGCTGCACCGTCTGATCCGCATCGCCGTGCGGAAGATCGCCTTCCATCCCGTGTTCTGCGGCTCGGCCTTCAAGAACAAGGGCGTGCAGCCCCTGCTCGACGCGGTCGTGTACTATCTGCCGTCCCCGGTCGACCGCGAGGCGATCAAGGGCGTCAACATGGACACCGGCGAGGAAATGGTCCGCAATCCCTCGGATAGCGAACCTTTCTCCATGCTCGCGTTCAAGATCATGGACGACAAGTTCGTCGGCACCATCACCTTCTGCCGCGTCTATTCCGGCAAGGTCGAATCCGGCACCACCGTCCTGAACTCGACCAAGGACAAGAAAGAGCGCGTCGGCCGCATGCTGCTCATGCACGCCAACGACCGCGAAGACATCAAGGAAGCCTATGCCGGCGACATCGTCGCTCTGGCCGGCCTCAAGGACACCCGCACCGGCGACACGCTCTGCGATCCGCTGAAGCCAGTCATTCTGGAGCGCATGGAATTCCCCGATCCGGTCATCGAGATCGCGATCGAGCCGAAGTCCAAGGCGGACCAGGAAAAGCTCGGCATCGCTCTCCAAAAACTCGCCGCTGAGGATCCGTCCTTCCGCGTGTCGACCGACACGGAATCCGGCCAGACCATTCTGAAGGGCATGGGCGAACTCCATCTCGACATCAAGGTGGACATTCTCAAGCGCACCTACATGGTCGACGCCAACATCGGCGCGCCCCAGGTGGCGTATCGTGAAAAGCTCACCAAGCGCGTCGAGATCGACTACACCCACAAGAAGCAGACCGGCGGCACGGGCCAGTTCGCCCGCGTCAAGATCATCTTCGAGCCGAATGAGCCGGGCGCCGGCAATTCGTTCGAGAGCCAGATCGTCGGCGGCGCGGTGCCGAAGGAATATATCCCCGGCGTCGACAAGGGCATCCAGTCGGTGATGGGCGCCGGCATCCTCGCGGGCTTCCCCGTCGTGGACGTCAAGGCCACCCTGATCGACGGCGCCTTCCATGACGTCGACTCCTCGGTCCTCGCCTTCGAAATCGCCTCGCGCGCCGCCATGCGCGACGCGCTGCAGAAGGGCGGCTCCGTGCTGCTCGAGCCGATCATGAAGGTCGAAGTGGTGACCCCGGAAGACTACACCGGCTCCGTCATCGGCGACCTGAACTCCCGTCGCGGGCAGATCCAGGGCCAGGACATGCGCGGCAACGCCAATGTCATCAACGCCATGGTGCCGCTCGCCAACATGTTCGGCTACGTCAATCAGCTGCGGTCCTTCACCCAGGGGCGCGCCAACTTCACCATGCAGTTCGACCACTACGAGCAGGTGCCGGCCAACGAGGCCGCCAAGGTTCAAGCGAAATACGCCTGAGGCATCTGACAACCATCAAGGAGATTGGCCATGGCCAAGGAAAAATTTACGCGTACGAAGCCGCACTGCAACATCGGCACCATCGGTCACGTCGACCACGGCAAGACCTCGCTGACCGCCG
>NZ_JAOQNX010000004.1 GCF_025961575.1 Rhodoblastus acidophilus
CCGGGCGACAACATTTCGATGGACGTGTCGCTGATCGTTCCGATCGCGATGGAAGAGAAGCTGCGCTTCGCCATCCGCGAAGGCGGCCGCACCGTTGGCGCGGGCGTCGTCGCTTCGATCATCGAGTAATTTTTCGGCGGATTAGCGTTGGTGCGGGCTGCCCGTCAGCCCGCACTGATTCGCTCAGAGGATCAGAAAATGAACGGACAAAACATCCGGATCCGCCTCAAGGCGTTCGATCATCGGATTCTGGACACTTCGACGAAGGAAATCGTCTCCACCGCCAAGCGCACCGGCGCTCAGGTGCGTGGCCCGATCCCCCTTCCGACCCGGATCGAGAAGTTCACCGTGAACCGCTCGCCCCACGTCGACAAGAAGTCGCGCGAGCAATTCGAGATCCGCACGCACAAGCGGGTGCTTGACATTGTCGATCCGACCCCCCAAACGGTCGATGCGCTGATGAAACTCGACCTCGCCGCCGGCGTGGACGTCGAGATCAAGCTCTGAGTTCACGCCTCAAGCGTGAACTTTGATAAAAGCTCTCAATCAGAGCCGTAACTTAAGTCTGAGACGTCTTTGTGACGTCTCTCGGCGCCTCTGCAGGCTCCCTGGATAGGGACCCTCGTACGCGCCCTAAAGGAAAGAGAAACATGCGGTCAGGCGTCATCGCACAGAAGGTCGGCATGACCCGCGTCTTCACGGACAGCGGGGAACATGTTCCGGTCACGGTCTTGAAACTCGACGGCGTTCAGGTCGTCGCCCAGCGCACCTTGGAGAAGAACGGCTATACCGCTCTCCAGCTCGGCATCGGCCGCGCCAAGGTCAAAAACGTCTCCAAGGCCGAACGCGGCCGCTTCGCCCAGGCCAATGTTGAGCCGAAGCTGAAGCTCGCCGAGTTCCGCGTGGCCGAGGACGCCCTGCTGCCCGTCGGCGCCGAAATCACCGCCGACCATTTCGTCGTCGGCCAGTTCGTCGACGTCACCGGCACCACCACGGGTAAAGGTTTCGCCGGCCCGATGAAGCGCTGGAACTTCGGCGGTCTGCGCGCCACCCACGGCGTGTCGGTGTCGCACCGCTCGCATGGTTCGACCGGCGGCCGTCAGGACCCCGGCAAGACTTTTAAAAACAAGAAAATGGCCGGCCATATGGGCACGGACCGGGTGACGACGCAGAATCTTCGCGTCGTGTCGCTCGACGTCGAGCGCGGCCTGGTGCTGGTCGAAGGTTCGGTTCCCGGCCACGCCGGCAACTGGATTTTTATCCGCGACGCCGTGAAGAAAGCGCTGCCCGCCGAGGCTCCGAAGCCCGGCAAGTTCCGTATCCCGGAAAGCAACGCCGCTCCCGAAACCCCGGCTTCGGAGGGCTAAGCCGTGAAGATTGACATCACCACTCTCGAAGGCGCCGCGAACGGCGCGCTCGACCTCAACGACGCCATCTTCGGCCTGGAGCCGCGCGAAGACCTGATCGCCCGCATGGTGCGCTATCAGCTCGCCAAGCGCCGCGCCGGCACCCATGCGGTGAAGAACCGCGCGGACATCGCCCGCACCGGCAAGAAGATGTACAAGCAGAAGGGCACGGGTTCGGCCCGTCACGGCTCCGCCCGCGTGCCGCAGTTCCGTGGCGGCGGTCGCGCTTTCGGTCCGGTCGTGCGTTCGCACGCCCATGACCTGCCGAAGAAGGTCCGGGCGCTGGCGCTGAAGCATGCGCTCTCGGCCAAGGCCAAGGACGGTTCGATCATCGTGCTCGAGGCGGCCAACGCCGACGCGCCGAAGACCGCCGCGCTCAAGGCCAATTTCGCCAAGATCGGCCTCACCAACGCGCTGATCATCGACGGCGCCGAGCTGAACGCCAATTTCGCTCTGGCCGCGCGCAACATTCCCCAGATCGACGTGCTGCCGATCCAGGGCATCAATGTTTACGACATTCTCCGCCGCGAGAAGCTGGTGCTGACCAAGGCGGCGATCGATGCGCTGGAGGCGCGATTCAAATGAGCCAAGGCGCTATCGATCCCCGTCATTATGACGTCATCGTCGCCCCGGTGATCACCGAAAAGGCGACCATCGCGTCCGAACAGGACAAGGTGGTGTTCAAGGTGCGCATCGACGCGACCAAGCACCAGATCAAGGCCGCCGTCGAACGCCTGTTCGACGTCAAGGTCGAGGCGGTGAACACTTTGCTCCGCAAGGGCAAGAAGAAAATCTTCAAGGGAACGCGCGGTGTGCGTTCCGACGTCAAGAACGCGGTCGTCACGCTGGCCAAGGGCCAGAAGATCGACGTGACCACCGGGCTCTGAGCTGGATTGAGGTAAAGGCAGATGGCTCTCAAGACATTCAAGCCGATCACGCCTGGTCTGCGCCAGCTCGTGATCGTCGACCGGAGCGAGCTCTACAAGGGCAAGCCCGTTAAGAAGCTGACCGAAGGACAATCGTCCGCTGGCGGCCGCAACAACAATGGCCGCATCACCGTCCGCTTCCGCGGCGGCGGCCACAAGCAGGCCTATCGCATCGTCGATTTCAAGCGTCGCAAGGAAGGCGCGGCCAAGGTCGAGCGGATCGAATATGATCCGAACCGCACCTCGTTCATCGCCCTCATCTCCTACGAGGACGGCGAGCAGGCCTATATCATCGCGCCGCAGCGTCTCTCCGCCGGCGACACGGTGGTGGCGGGCGCGCAGGTCGACGTGAAGCCGGGCAACGCCATGCCGTTGGCGGCGATCCCGGTCGGCACGATCGTCCACAATGTCGAGCTGAAGATCGGCAAGGGCGGCGCCATCGCCCGCTCCGCCGGCTCCTACGCTCAGATCGTGGGCCGCGACCAGGGCTATGTCATCGTTCGCCTGAACTCCGGCGAGCAGCGTCTGGTCCATGGCCAGTGCTATGCGACCGTGGGCGCGGTGTCGAACCCCGACCATATGAACACCTCGATCGGCAAGGCCGGTCGTCAACGTTGGCTCGGCCGTCGCCCGCACAACCGCGGCGTCGTCATGAACCCCGTCGATCACCCGCACGGCGGCGGTGAAGGCCGCACTTCGGGCGGCCGTCACCCGGTTACTCCGTGGGGCAAGCCGACCAAGGGCAAGAAGACCCGCTCCAACAAGTTCACCACCAAGTTCATTGTGACCTCGCGTCACAAGGCGAAGAAGAAGAAGGGCTGACCCTGATGTCTCGCTCGATCTGGAAAGGTCCGTTCGTCGACGGATACCTCCTGAAAAAGGCCGAAGTGGCCTCTCAAGCCAAGCGCTCCGAGGTCATCAAGACCTGGAGCCGCCGCTCGACCATCCTGCCGCAGTTCGTCGGCCTCACCTTCGGCGTCTACAACGGCCACAAGCATGTGCCCGTGAACGTCACCGAGGACATGATCGGTCACAAGTTCGGCGAGTTCTCGCCGACCCGCACCTTCCACGGCCACGCCGCGGACAAGAAGTCGAAGAGGGGCTGAGATGTCGCAGGAAAAAAATCCGCGCGCCCTCAAGGAGAATGAGGCCAAGGCGGTGACGCGCATGATTCGCGTGTCGCCCCAGAAGCTCAACCTTGTGGCCCAGCTCATTCGCGGCAAGAAGGTCGATCGCGCTCTCGCCGACCTGACCTTCTCCGAGAAGCGCATCGCCGCCGACGTGAAGAAGACGCTGGAAAGCGCCATCGCCAATGCCGAGAACAACCACGACCTCGACGTGGATGATCTCGTCGTCGCCGAAGCCTATGTCGGCAAGGCGATCGTGATGAAGCGTTTTCACGCTCGCGCCCGTGGCCGCGCCGGCCGTATCGAAAAGCCGTTCGCGAACCTGACGATCGTCGTTCGCGAAGTCCAAGCGTCGGCCTGAGGAGAGAACGATGGGACAGAAAGTCAATCCGATCGGCCTTCGCCTCGGCATCAACCGCACCTGGGACAGCCGCTGGTTCGCCAACAAGGGTGAATACGGCAAGCTGCTCCACGAAGATTTTGCGATCCGCGAAGCCCTGATGAAGGCGCTGAAGCAGGCGGCGGTCTCGAAGATCGTCATCGAGCGTCCGCACAAGAAGTGCCGCGTCACCGTTCATTCCGCCCGCCCGGGCGTGGTGATCGGCAAGAAGGGCGCGGATATCGACAAGATCCGCAAGCTCGTCGCCAAGCTGACCTCGTCGGAAGTCGCGATCAACATCGTCGAAGTCCGCAAGCCGGAAGTTGACGCCACCCTGGTGGCCGATTCGATCGCGCAGCAGCTCGAGCGCCGCGTCGCCTTCCGTCGCGCCATGAAGCGCGCCGTGCAGTCGGCCATGCGTCTGGGCGCCGAAGGCATCCGCATCAACTGCTCGGGCCGTCTCGGCGGCGCGGAAATCGCCCGCCTGGAATGGTACCGCGAAGGTCGCGTGCCGCTGCACACGCTGCGCGCCAATGTCGATTACGGCACGGCGACGGCGCATACGGCTTACGGCACCTGCGGCATCAAGGTCTGGATCTTCAAGGGCGAAATCCTCGAGCACGATCCGATGGCCACCGAGCGCAGCGCCGAAGCCGCCAGCCACGATCATCACGGCGAGCGCCGCGAACGTCGCGATCGCGACGGCGAGCGTCGCGGCCCCCGCGAGCCGCGCGCCCCGCGCGAACCTCGCGCCTAAACCTTGTGAGTTGGACCCATGCTGCAACCCAAGCGCACAAAATTCCGCAAGGCCTTCAAAGGCCGCATCAAGGGCGTCTCCAAGGGCGGTTTTGAGCTGGCTTTCGGCCAGTTCGGCCTCAAGGCGCTCGAACCCGAACGCGTCACGGCCCGCCAGATCGAAGCGGCCCGTCGCGCCATGACCCGCCACATGAAGCGCGCCGGCCGCGTCTGGATCCGCGTGTTCCCGGATCTGCCCGTGTCCAGCAAGCCCACCGAAGTCCGTATGGGTAAAGGTAAGGGCGCTCCTGAATTCTGGTGCGCCCGCGTGGCGCCCGGACGCATCATGTTCGAGATCGACGGCGTTCCCGCGCCGCTGGCCCGCGAAGCTTTCGCGCTGGCCGCGGCCAAGCTGCCGATCAAGACCCGCTTCATCGAACGCATCGCCGAATAAGGAGGGCAGGATGTCCGACAAACAGCGCCTGTCCGACCTCAAGGCGATGACCGAGGATCAACTGGCTGACGAATTGCTGAAGCTGAAGAAGGAGCAGTTCAACCTGCGCTTCCAGAAGGCGACGAATCAGCTCGAGAACACGTCGCGCGTCCGCGTCGTCCGCCGCGACGTCGCCCGCGTGAAAACCCTCGCCGCGCAGAAGCGCGGTGAGGCCAAGTCATAAGGGCGAAATCAATATGCCGAAGCGCATTCTCCAAGGCGTTGTCGTCTCCGACAAGCAGGAAAAGACCGTGGTGGTGAAGGTGGAGCGCCGCTTCACCCATCCGCTGCTGAAAAAGACCGTCCGCCGCACCAAGCACTATCACGCGCATGATGAAGCGGGCGCTTTCAAGGTCGGCGACGCCGTCTCCATCGAGGAGACCCGGCCGATTTCGAAGCTCAAGCGCTGGATCGTTCTGCCGAACGAAAACAAGGCTTGATTTCTTCGGAAAAATGAACGAGGAAGCGCTCCTGCTTCCTCAATCGAAGTCTGCGCCGGGTCACGGTCGCCCCTTAATGGGAAAACGGCTGTGACGCACCGGCGCATTGATTTCGTCGAACACCCCAGTTCTGGGGAAGACCCGCCGCGAAAGCGGTATCCAGGCGAAGTCCGGCCGGAATGATCCGCGTCGGAAACCGATCTGACAGAAAGGCTCGTAGCCATGATTCAGATGCAGACCGCCCTCGACGTGGCCGACAATTCGGGCGCGCGTCGTGTGATGTGCATCAAGGTGCTTGGGGGCTCCAAGCGCAAGTATGCAGGCGTTGGCGATATTATCGTTGTTTCGGTTAAAGAGGCTATTCCGCGCGGCCGCGTGAAAAAGGGCGACGTGATGAAGGCGGTCGTGGTGCGCACGGCCAAGGACATCAAGCGTCCCGACGGCTCCGTGATTCGCTTCGACACCAATGCGGCCGTTCTGATCAACAATCAGAAGGAGCCGGTGGGCACCCGTATCTTCGGACCGGTGCCGCGCGAGCTGCGCGCCAAGAACCACATGAAGATCATCTCTCTCGCTCCTGAGGTGCTGTAATGGCCGCCAAGATCAAGAAAGGCGACAAGGTCGTCGTGATCGCCGGCCGCGACAAGGGCCGCAAGGGCGAGGTCACGCTGGTGCTTCCGAAGGAAGGCCGCGCTGTGGTGTCGGGCGTCAACACGGTGAAGCGTCACCAGAAGCAGACGCAGGCCCAGGAAGGCGGCATCATCACCAAGGAAGCCCCGATCCAGCTGTCGAACATCGCGATCGCCGATCCCAAGGACGGCGCCCCGACCCGCGTCGGTTTTAAAATTCTTGAGGACGGCCGCAAGGTTCGTTTCGCCAAGCGTTCGGGAGAACTGATCGATGGCTGAGGCCAAATCCCCCAAAAAGGGCGCCGACAAGGCCGCCGAGAAGAAGTCCAAGGGCTCTGAGAACGTCGCCGCCGCCGGCGCGGTCGCCGCGATCCCCGAGGGCTATGTCGCGCGTCTGCGCAAGCACTATGACGAAGTGGTGCGCGCCAAGATGATCGAAGAGTTCGGTTACAAGAACCCGAACGAAGTGCCGGTCATCGAGAAGATCGTGCTGAACATGGGCGTGGGCGACGCCGTCAACGACACCAAGAAGGTGACGTTGGCCGCCGCCGACCTGGCGCTCATTGCGGGCCAAAAGCCTGTGATTACTCGGGCCCGAAAAGCGATCTCGACCTTCAAGGTTCGCGAGAACATGCCGATCGGCGCCAAGGTCACCCTGCGCAAGACCCGCATGTACGAATTTCTGGATCGCTTCATCACGGTCGCGCTGCCGCGCGTTCGAGATTTCCGCGGTCTGAACCCCAAGTCGTTCGACGGCCGCGGCAATTATGCGCTCGGCATCAAGGAGCACATCGTGTTCCCTGAAATCGACTACGACAAGGTCGATACGGTTCTGGGCATGGACGTGATCGTTTGCACCACGGCCAAGACCGACGACGAAGCCCGCGCTCTCCTGCGCGCCTTCAACTTCCCGTTCCGGCAGTGAGCCGCAAGGCTCAGACG
Source organism: Rhodoblastus acidophilus (assembly GCF_025961575.1). Classification (GTDB taxonomy): domain Bacteria; phylum Pseudomonadota; class Alphaproteobacteria; order Rhizobiales; family Beijerinckiaceae; genus Rhodoblastus; species Rhodoblastus acidophilus_C. The sequence goes on from NZ_JAOQNX010000004.1 coordinate 7,078, forward strand.
CGGAGACCAGAGGTAACTCATGGCTAAGAAAAGCGCTATCAACAACAACAAGAAGCGCGCCAAGCTCGCCGCCGATAAGGCCGGCAAGCGCGCGCGTCTCCGGGCGATCGCCAGGGATCGTTCCTTGACCGTCGAAGAGCGTTTCGAAGCGACGCTCAAGCTCGCGGAAGTTCCGCGCAACTCCTGCGTCAATCGTGTGCGTAACCGCTGCGAAGTGACGGGGCGTCCGCGCGCCTATAACCGCAAGCTGAAAATGTCGCGTATCGCTCTGCGCGAATTGGGCTCCAAGGGTCTGATCCCGGGCCTGGTCAAGTCGAGCTGGTAAGGAGACCGTCATGGCGATCAACGATCCTGTGGGCGATCTGCTCACCCGCATCCGCAATGCGCAGATGCGCCGCAAAACCTCCGTCTCGACGCCGGGCTCGCGCCTGCGCGCCCACGTCCTCGACGTGCTCAAGGACGAAGGCTATATCCGCGGTTATTCCGTGACCGAATATGGCAACGGCCGCACCGATTTCGAAATCGAACTGAAGTATTTCGACGGTCAGCCGGTCATTCGCGACATCACCCGCGTCTCCAAGCCGGGCCGCCGCGTCTATGCCGCCGTCGACAAGCTGCCCCGCGTCGCCAACGGCCTGGGCATCGCCATCATTTCGACCCCGAAGGGCGTCCTCGCGGATCATGCCGCGCGTGAAGCCAATGTCGGCGGCGAAGTGCTCGCCACCGTGTTCTGAGCCGAGAGGAGAATCAAATGTCTCGTATCGGTAAGAAGCCGGTTGTCGTTCCGGCCGGCGTCACCGCCAAGGTCGAGGGCCAGACCGTGTCCGTCAAGGGCGCCAAGGGCGAACTGTCCTTCGTGGTCCACGACGACGTGCATGTCGAAATGAAGCCGGAAGGCATCAAGGTCGATCCGCGTCACGAAACCAAGCGCGCCCGCGCTTTGTGGGGCACCGCCCGCGCCCAGATCAACAATCTGGTTGTCGGCGTGACCAAGGGTTTCGAGAAGAAGCTTGAGATCACCGGCGTCGGCTACAAGGCCGCTGTCGCTGGCAAGAATCTCCAGCTGTCGCTCGGCTACAGCCACGACATCAACTATCCGATTCCGGCCGGCGTCACCATCGCCTGCCCGAAGCCGACGGAAATCACCATCGCCGGGATCAACAAGCAGCAGATCGGCCAGATCGCTGCGGAGATCCGCGAGTATCGCGGCCCCGAACCCTACAAGGGCAAGGGCGTCAAGTACGAAGGCGAATTCATCTTCCGCAAGGAAGGCAAGAAGAAGTAAGGACCGCGTATCATGGCCAAGGATACCACTGATCGCCGTAAGGCGCGCGTCCGCCGCACGCTTCGCGCCCGCGCTTACGGCAAGCCCCGTCTGTCCGTGTTCCGCTCTTCCAAGCAGATCTACGCGCAGATCATCGATGACGAGCAGGGCGCGACTCTCGCCGCGGCTTCGTCGATCGAGAAGACCCAGCGCGAAGCGCTCAAGACCGGCGCTGACGTCGAGGCCGCCAAGGCCATCGGCAAGCTGGTCGCCGAGCGCGCCCTTGCGGCTGGCGTTACCGAAGTCGTGTTCGATCGCGGCTCGTACATGTACCACGGCCGCGTCAAGGCGCTGGCCGACGGCGCCCGCGAAGGCGGCCTGAAGTTCTGATCGGCGCATAAGCGCTGGTTCGTTAAACACCGTCATGCCCGGGCTTGTCCCGGGCATCCACGCCGGGACATTTGTTCCATGGCGCGGGATGGGACAAAAGTTGCGGCTTCTTCTGGAAGCACAACGATCTCCATGACGGCGTGGATGGCCGGGACAAGCCCGGCCATGACGGCCCTAAACAGCCGTCGAAACCCTCAGCGAGCGGCGGCCGAACCGGGCTGTCCGCGCAAGTGACGGAAAAACAAATGGCTCGTGAAGAACAGGGCGGTCGCGGTCGCGATCGCAAGGAAGAAGAGCGCGACAGCGAATTCGTGGATCGTCTGGTCCACATCAACCGCGTCGCCAAGGTTGTGAAGGGTGGCCGCCGCTTCGGTTTCGCCGCTCTCGTCGTCGTCGGCGACCAGAAGGGTCGCGTTGGCTTTGGCCATGGCAAGGCGCGCGAAGTGCCGGAAGCCATCCGCAAGGCCACGGAATCCGCCAAGCGCGCGCTGATCCGCGTGCCGCTGCGCGAAGGCCGCACCCTGCATCATGACGTGAACGGCCGCCACGGCGCGGGCCGCGTCGTGCTGCGCGCTGCGCCGGCCGGTACCGGCATCATCGCCGGCGGCCCGATGCGCGCCGTGTTCGAATCGCTCGGCGTCCATGACGTCGTCGCGAAGTCGCAGGGCTCGTCCAACCCCTACAACATGATTCGCGCCACGTTCGACGCGCTGAAGGCCGAGGACTCGCCCCGTTCGGTGGCGGCCCGTCGCGGCCTGAAGGTGTCGGTCCTGCAGTCGCGCCGCCCCGGCGGTGAAGACGGCACGGCGGAAGGCTGAGGAGGAAGATCATGACGGACAAGACTGTCACGGTCGTTCAGACCAAGAGCCCGATCGGCCGTCCCGCCGACCAGCGCGCGACTCTCGTCGGCCTGAAACTTAACAAGATCGGCCGCAAGGCGGTGTTGAAGGACACCCCCTCGATTCGTGGTCAGATCGCCAAGGTCGCGCACCTCGTGCGCGTCGAAGATTGAGGGTCGCGACCATGGTGAAACTCAACGACATCTCCGACAATCCCGGTTCCTCCAAGAACCGCATGCGCGTCGGTCGCGGTATCGGCTCCGGCAAGGGCAAGACCGCTGGACGCGGCGTCAAGGGTCAAAAGGCCCGCACCGGCGTCGCCATCAAGGGTTTTGAAGGCGGCCAGATGCCTCTGCACCGCCGTCTGCCCAAGCGCGGCTTCTGGAATCCCTTCTCGGTGGATTACAACGAGGTCAACCTCGGCCGTATCCAGCAGGCGGTGGAAGCCGGCAAGCTCGACGCTTCCGCGCCCGTGACCCTGGAGGCGCTGGTCGCCGCCGGCGTGATCACCAAGGTCCGCGACGGCGTCAAGATCCTCGGCAATGGCGAACTCACTTCGAAGCTCGCCTTCGAAGTCGCCGCCGCCTCCAAGTCCGCTGTCGCCGCCATCGAAAAAGTTGGCGGTTCGGTGAAGCTGCTCACGGCTGCCGAAGCGTGATTTTTCTCAGGCAGAGTCGCGATTGCGCGTGATTTTGCCGGGATGAACGGTTATTGACGGGGCGGAACTCGAACGAGTTGCGCCCCGTTTTCGCATCACTCATGCGCGCGTCGCGCATTTGGAGCAGTTTTCATGGCTTCGGCAGCTGAACAGCTTGCGGCTAATCTCAACTTCGCTTCGCTCGGCAAGGCCGAAGAGCTCAAGAAGCGTATCTGGTTCACCCTTGGCGCCCTGGTCATTTATCGCCTCGGCACCTACATCCCGCTCCCCGGCATCGACCCCGTGGTGTTCGAGCAGAGCTTTCATGGCAAGCAGCAGGGCGTGCTCGAGCTGTTCAACATGTTCGCCGGCGGCGCCGTGCAGCGCATGGCGATCTTCGCCCTGAACATCATGCCCTACATCTCCGCCTCGATCATCGTGCAGCTGATGACCTCGGTGATTCCCGCGCTGGAAACGCTGAAGAAGGAAGGCGAGCAGGGCCGCAAGGTCATCAACCAGTACACCCGCTATCTCACCGTCGCGCTCGCGGTGTTCCAGGCCTATGGCATCGCCATCGGTCTCGAGGGGCAGACCGGCGTGGTGACGGAGCCCGGCTGGTTTTTCCGCGCCTCCACCGTGATCACCCTCACCGGCGGCGTGCTGTTCCTGATGTGGCTCGGCGAGCAGATCACCTCGCGGGGCATCGGCAACGGCTCTTCGCTGATCATCTTTGCGGGTATCGTTGCGGCATTCCCCTCGGCGGTGGCCTCGACCCTGGAGCTGTCGCGCCAGGGCGCGATCCCGGCGTCGGTCATCGTCGGCGTGTCCGTGATGTCCTTCGCGGTGATCGCCTTCATCGTCTATATGGAGCGCGCCCAGCGCCGGCTGCTGATCACTTATCCCAAGCGCCAGCAGGGCAATCGCGTCTATGAGGGGCAGACCTCGTTCCTGCCGCTGAAGCTCAACACCGCGGGCGTGATTCCCCCGATCTTCGCCTCGTCGCTGCTGCTGCTGCCGATCACCTTCTCCAATCTCGCCGGCGACGGCGGGGCGGGCGGCGTGCTCGGCTTCCTGGCGACCTATTTCGGTCACGGCCGGCCGCTCTACATCCTGTTCTATGTCGGCATGATCGTGTTCTTCGCCTTCTTCTATACGGCGATCGTGTTCAATCCGCAGGACACGGCGGAAAATCTGAAAAAGCATGGCGGCTTCATTCCGGGCATCCGCCCGGGCGAGCGCACCGCGCAATATATCGACCACGTGCTCACCCGCGTGACCGTGCTCGGCGCCGGCTATCTCGCCATCATCTGCCTGCTACCCGAAATGCTGATTTCCCAATTTGCGCTGCCGTTCTATTTCGGCGGGACGTCCCTGTTGATCGTGGTCTCCGTGACCATGGACACGGTTGCGCAGATTCATGGCCATCTCCAGGCGCAGCAATATGAGGGACTGGTGAAAAAGGCCAAGCTCAGGGGGAAAAAGAAATGAGGCTCATTCTGCTCGGACCGCCCGGGGCCGGCAAAGGCACCCAATCGGCGCGCCTGGAACAGAAGTACGGCATTCCGCAGCTCTCCACCGGCGACATGCTGCGCGCGGCGGTGAAGGCGGGCACCCCCATCGGCCAGAAGGCCAAGGCGGTGATGGAATCGGGCGGCCTCGTTTCCGACGAGATCGTCATCGGCATCATCGCCGACCGGATCGACGAAGCCGATTGCGCCAAGGGTTTCATTCTCGACGGTTTTCCGCGCACGGTCGCCCAGGCCGAGGCTCTGACCAAGCTGCTCAAGCAGAAGGGCAGGGACCTCGATGCGGTGATCGAGCTTTTGGTCGACGACGGCATTTTGCTGTCGCGCATCGAGAATCGCGCCCGTGAGACGGTGGCGGCGGGCGGAACGGTTCGCGCCGACGACAATCCGGAAGCCTTTAAGAAGCGCCTGGCCCAGTATCACGAGCAGACCGCGCCGGTGTCGGGCTATTACAAGTCCATCGGCGAGCTGCGCACGGTCGACGGCATGGCGCCGATTGACGAAGTGACCAAGCAGCTCGACGCGGTGCTGGCCAAGTAAGGCAGCGACATTCGGCGCGCATCCTTCTCCCCTTGCGGGAGAAGGTGGCCGCGAAGCGGCCGGATGAGGGGTTCGTCCCCTCGTCGTGGGCGCAAAACCCCTCATCCGTCTCGACGCCTGTCGGCGTCGAGCCACCTTCTCCCGCAAGGGGAGAAGGTGGGCCCGTCAAGCGGCGGGAATTTTTCATACGCGCATTGACGGCGCGGCGGAATCGTTCTAAGCGAACCCTCTACGGCGCTCCTGCTGGAAAGCAGGAGCGTTGTTTTTATATCCCAGGTTTCAATCCCCGCAGGGGCCGGCCTCCACCGGACGCGGGAACACCGGGCGAAAGCCCCTTCACATGGAGTGAGAAATGGCTCGTATAGCTGGCGTTAACATCCCGACCAACAAGCGCGTCGTCATCGCGCTGCAGTACATCCACGGCATCGGCCCGAAGAACGCCCAGGAAATCTGCGACAAGGTCGGCATCACCGCCGAACGCCGCGTCAACCAGCTTTCGGACGCCGAAGTGCTGCAGATCCGCGAAACCATCGACCGCGACTATATGGTGGAAGGCGATCTGCGCCGCGAAGTGGCGATGAATATCAAGCGCCTGATGGACCTCGGCTGCTATCGCGGCCTTCGTCATCGTCGCCAGCTGCCGGTTCGCGGCCAGCGCACCCACACCAACGCCCGCACCCGCAAGGGCAAGGCGAAGCCGATCGCCGGCAAGAAGAAGTAAAATCCGGCCCAAACGGTCTGGGCCGGGCTGCAAAAGGCGCTTCTCTGCGCTCCGATGCTCACGCACTGATGTGCGCTCCGCTTCGGTGCTCGCGAATCACCGTTTTCGCCGCGGCCCAACCCATTTGGTCTCGAATTTTTGTGTTTCACCGTCGCGGTTTTCGCCGCGAGATCATAGGGCGCTTCGTTCGAGGCGCCCGCTAACCCCAGCGCCTGGAACTACGGGCGCGCCTGAAGGGAAAAGAGAAAAATGGCTAAGGACAACACCCGCGTTCGCCGCAGGGAACGCAAGAACATCGCCTCCGGCGTGGCCCATGTGCATTCCTCGTTCAACAACACGATGATCACCATCGCCGACGCTCAGGGCAACACCATTTCCTGGTCGTCCGCCGGCACCATGGGTTTCAAGGGTTCGCGCAAGTCGACCCCCTATGCCGCGCAGATGGCCGCTGAAGACGCCGCCCGCAAGGCCGCCGAGCACGGCATGCGCACCGTGGAAGTCGAAGTCTCCGGTCCCGGTTCGGGTCGTGAGTCGGCGCTGCGCGCTTTGCAGGCCGCCGGCTTCACCGTCACCTCGATCCGTGACGTGACCCCGATCCCGCACAACGGCTGCCGCCCTCGCAAGCGCCGTCGCGTCTGATTATATATGGGTTTGGCCGCCTCGCGCGGTCTTGCGATCGCGGCTTCGCCGCGATCGATTTGTATCCGCCTGGGACCGACGGGGCTCGGCGGACAATTCCGGTAGCGGACCAAAGGCCATGGTTGACGAACCGATATGCCGCGGTCCGAGGAAGAGGCTGAAATGATCCAGAAGAATTGGCAAGAGCTGATCAAGCCGAACAAGCTCAATGTGTCCCCCGGCGAAGACCCCAAGCGCGTCGCGACTGTCGTCGCCGAGCCGCTTGAGCGCGGTTTTGGCCTGACTCTCGGCAATGCGCTGCGCCGCATCCTGCTGTCCTCGCTGCAAGGCGCCGCCATCACCTCCGTCCATATCGACGGCGTGCTGCACGAATTCTCCTCCATTCCCGGCGTTCGCGAGGACGTGACCGACATCGTCCTCAACATCAAGGACGTCGCCATCAAGATGCAGGGCGAAGGCCCGAAGCGCATGACCCTGAAAAAGCAGGGTCCGGGCGTGGTCTATGCCGGCGACATCGGCGTGACCGGCGATATCGCCGTGCTCAACCCGCAGCTCGCGCTCTGCACCCTCGACGAGGGCGCTGAAATCCGCATGGAATTCACCGTCAACACGGGCAAGGGCTATGTTCCCGCGGACCGCAACCGCGCCGAGGACGCCCCGATCGGCCTGATCCCGGTCGATTCGATCTATTCGCCGGTGAAGAAAGTGTCCTACAAGGTCGAGCCGACCCGCGAGGGCCAGGTTCTCGACTACGACAAGCTCACCCTGCAGATCGAGACCAACGGCTCGCTGACCCCCGAGGACGCCCTGGCCTTTGCCGCGCGCATCCTCCAGGACCAGCTCAACGTGTTCGTCAATTTCGAAGAGCCCAAGCGCGAAGAGGCGTCCCCGGCCATTCCGGAGCTCGCCTTCAACCCGGCGCTGCTCAAGAAGGTCGACGAGCTCGAACTGTCGGTGCGTTCGGCCAACTGCCTCAAGAACGACAACATCGTCTATATCGGCGACCTCATCCAGAAGACCGAAGCCGAGATGCTGCGCACGCCGAATTTCGGCCGCAAGTCGCTCAACGAAATCAAGGAAGTGCTGGCGCAGATGGGCCTGCACCTCGGCATGGAAGTCTCCGGCTGGCCGCCGGAGAACATCGACGAACTCGCCAAGCGGTTCGAAGAACACTATTGAGTTTTTCCCCTTCTCCCCTTGCGGGAGAAGGTGGCGCGAAGCGCCGGATGAGGGGTTCTTTTCCCCCTCATCCGTCTCGGCGCTCCGCGCCGATCCACCTTCTCCCGCAAGGGGAGAAGGATAACCCGCCCGCAGGGGCAAAGCACGGAAGGGCCGTTCCTTGGCACGGCGGCCCTAATCAACATGGAGAGCCGATATGTATCATGGTCGTTCCAAGCGTCGTTTCAACCGCACCGCCGAGCATCGCAAGGCGATGTTCGCCAACCTGTCGCAGGCGCTGATCAAGCACGAGCAGATCACCACCACCCTGCCCAAGGCCAAGGACCTGCGTCCGGTCGTGGAAAAGCTCGTCACCCTCGCCAAGCGCGGCGATCTGCACGCCCGCCGTCAGGCCATCGCCCAGATCAAGGACGTGGAGCTCGTCGGCAAGTTGTTCTCCGTGCTCGGCCCGCGCTATAAGGACCGCAACGGCGGTTATACCCGCGTGCTGAAGGCGGGCTTCCGCTACGGCGATAACGCCGCCATGGCCATCATCGAATTCGTCGATCGCGACGTCACCGCCAAGGGCAAGGACTCCGGTCAGGTCGCCGAAGCCGCCGAATAAGGCGTTTTTCGACCCGATGTCTTCAGGGCGGCCCAGTGGGCCGCCCTTTTGTTTTGCAGCTTCGCCTCGGGCGGCGCGTCAATGGTATTATATTCGAATTCCTTGATGAATGATCCGAAAGGGCGTAAACCCTGCGCGGGATCAATGAACGGATGCGGACTTCCGCGCTATCCCGCGCTGACTTCGCGCGTCGAAACGTCAGGACATTGCGATGGACGACGACACCATCATCACGGGCCCGCTCTACGAGGTCCACAAAAAGGTCTATCCGCAGGCGACCCACGGGACGTTTCGCCGCATCAAATGGAGGCTGATGGCCTTCACCCTGGCGGTCTATTACCTGATGCCGTTCCTGCGCTGGGACCGCGGGCCGAACCTGCCTGATCAGGCCGTGCTCATCGACATGCCGGCGCGGCGCTTCTACTTCTTCTTCATCGAGATCTGGCCCCAAGAGGTCTATTATTTCACCGGCCTGCTCGTCATCGCGGCCATGACCCTGTTCCTGCTGAACGCGCTCGCGGGGCGCGTCTGGTGCGGCTATCTGTGCTGGCAGACGGTGTGGACCGACCTGTTCTTCGCCGTGGAGCGTTTTGTGGAGGGCGACCGCCGCGAACGCATCATGAAGGACAAGAAGGGGCTGACGTTTTCGCGCGTGCGCGAGCTTGTCACCAAACACGTGCTGTGGCTGCTGATCGCTTTGTTCACCGGCGGCGCCTTCGTCCTCTATTTCGCCGACGCGCCGACCCTGCTGAAAGAGCTGGTCACCGGCGCGGCGCCGGGCGTCGCCTATATCTGGATCGGCATTCTCACCTTCACCACTTATGTCTTCGCCGGCCATATGCGCGAGCAGGTCTGCGTGTTCATGTGCCCGTGGCCGCGCATCCAGGCGGCGATGACCGACGAATGGGCGCTCAACGTCTCCTATGAGCGCACCCGCGGCGAGCCGCGCATGTCGGTGAAAAAGGCGCAGGCCGCGCATGAGCGCGGCGAAAAGGCCGGCGATTGCATCGATTGCCACCAATGCGTCGCGGTCTGTCCGACCGGCGTCGACATCCGCAACGGCTCGCAGCTCGGCTGCATCCAGTGCGGCCTGTGCATCGACGCCTGCAACATCGTGATGAAGGAAATCGGCCGGCCCGGCAATCTCGTCGCCTATGACACCGACATCAACATCGCCCGCCGCGACGAGGGGCTGCCGCCCGTCTACAAATTGATCCGCGCGCGCACGCTGGTTTATCCGGTGATCATCCTGCTGGTGGCCGGCGTGATGGCGCTCAAGCTCGGCACCCGCTCCGACCTGTTCGTCAACGTGCTCCATGATCGCAACCCGCTCGCGGTCACCATGTCCGACGGCGCGGTGCGCAACGGCTATACGGTGCGCGTGCTCAACAAGCAGCCCAACGACCGCAAGGTCGAGCTGTCGGTGGAGGGCAGCCCGAACCTGCAGCTGCAGATCATCGACGACAAGGCCGGCCGGACCGCGACGGTCGGGCCGGACCAGACGCTGGAATTGCGCGTCTCCGTCATGGCGCCGGCGGGGTCGGTCCCGGATAAGTCCGTCGATGTGCTGTTCACGGTGAAGGATGAGACCGGCGCGACCACGGCCACGCACAAGGATCATTTCTTCCCGCGCTGAATGTTGGCTTGCGGAAAATAAATGGGCGCGACTTCGAAACGGCCGCGCCCAAAACTTGCGACGCAAGGCGAAGCCGGCCTAAATGGGGCCTCGCGCGCGATCTTGTTCGCGCATTGCCCGGGAATTGAACCATGACGGACGTGAATACGAACGCGGCGCCGGCCGTTACACCCGAAACGATTGACGACGTGCGGGAAATGCTGTTCGGCGCGGACAAACGCGCTTCCGACGAGAAAATCCAGCATATGGACGCCAGACTGGATCGTCTCGACGAAAAACTCGCCAAGCTCGACGCCAGCCTGGCCAAACTCGACGCCAAACATGCGCAGCTCGACCAGCGCCACGCGCAGCTCGACGCGCGCCAGGCCGAGCTCGATGCGCGCCAGGCCGAGCTCAACGCCCGGCAGGCGGAGCTCGATGCGCGCTTCAGCCGGGTCGCCCAGGTGGACGGCCGATTCGCCCAGGTCGACAATCAGTTCGCCCAGTTCGAGAAATGGATGGACCAGCTGGACACGCGGGTGGGGCAGGGCTTGAGCGCCGTGCTTCAGGAAAAGCGCGCCACGGATGTCAGGTTCAAGAAACTCGAAGACCTGCTCGACGACGCCCGCGCGGAAATCGTCGCCGACAAGGGATATGCCGAAGCGCGGTTTGCGGCCGTGGGTGCGGAGGCGCGCGCCGCCGAGGGCCGGGTCGAGGCTTTGGCCAAGGAGTTCGAACGGATGGACCGTCTGAGCGCCGAGGTGGAAAAGCTGAAGCGCGGGCAGGGCATTGGCGCGGCGATCGGCTATTCGCTGCGCAATTTCTCGACCGTGTCGAGGTCGCGCTGACTTGAACGCCCCTCTTGGGTCGGGCGCCGATCTCGGCCGGCTGAAACAGCTGCTGTTCAAGCCGGAACAGGTGAAGATCGAGGCGCTGCAAAGCCAGTGCGACGCCTTCGCGCAGAAGATCGGCGACGACGCGCGTTTCGAGGCCTCGACCGCGCAGGTGATCGCCGGCGCCTTGCGCAAGGCCGAGGTCTCAGGCCATCGCGAGCTGTCGGCGGCGATCGCGCCGCTGGTGGTGGCGGCCATTCGCAGCGAGATCATCAATTCGCGCGACATGATGGTCGACGCGCTCTATCCGATCACCGGCCGGCTGGTCACAGCCGCCGTCGCCAATGCGTTTCGCGATCTGGCGGAAAGCCTGGAGCAGCGCATCGACGCGCTGCTGTCCACCGAGCTGTGGCGGCTGCGGATTCGCGCCTTGCTCACGCGCCGCCCGCTCAGCGAGGTGGTGCTGGAGGCCGCGGGTCGGCCGCGCCTGATCCGGCTGCTGGCGCTGGAGCGCGACACCGGCCAGTTCCTGGGGAGCTGGCGCGCCGACGGGCAGGCGGATGAATCGGTGGCGCTGGTCAGCGGGCTGATCGCCGCCATCAGCCAGTTTTCCGCCCAGGCCTTTGCTCGGGAGCATGGCGAGCTGCGCGAACTCGACATGGGGGCGAGCCATGTGCTGCTGCGGGCCTCCGCCCGCATGGTGGTCGCGGCTGAATTTTCCGGCGCGCCCGACGGCGCCGACAAGCGGCGCATGGATGCCGCGCTGTTCGACCTGATCGACGGCGGCGCGCCGCTCGACGAAAGCGCGCTCGCGCGCGTGGCGCAATCTTTTTCGCAAAAGCCGCAAGCGAAGCGCTCGCGCGCCTCGCGCTGGGTCCTGGCGGGGTTTTTCGCGGCGGCGTTTTTTGGCGCGCTTTATGTCCCAGCGCGCGACGCGATCCGCGAGCGCCGCATCGACGCCGCTTTTGTCCAGGCGCAAGCCGCGCAAAAACTCGCGTCATGGCCGGTGACGCTCACTGTCGACCACGGCGCCAAAAGGGTTGTTTTGCGCGGGCTGGCGCCGGCGGACACCGATCTTGACGCGCTGGCGCGGGTTTTGGCGCCGGCGGCCGCGCCTTACGCCGTCGAGATGGGCGTGGTCCGGCTCGACGCGCCCGCGCCGCCCCCGCCCGTGGTCTCTTCAGAACCGCGGTTCGCCAGGCTGGATGCGCAAATCGCCGCGCTTGAGGCCGGGCTCGCCGAGCTGAAGAGCTGGCGGGCCGAGCGCGAGGCCCGCGACGCCGCGCCGGCGGCGGTGTTGGCGCGTCTGGCGGCGTCGAGTGCAATTAACTTCACCGACGAGGTCACGTTGAAGGAGCCGGACAAGGCGCGGCAGACTTTGGCGGCGCTGGCCGAAGCGTTGAAAACCTCGGGGCTCGGGCTGCGCGTGGTCGGCTACACCGATTCGACCGGAATCGCCGCCAAGAACCACGCCTTGTCGCTGGCGCGCGCGACGGCGGTGGTCAAACTGCTGGTCGAGGCCGGCGTGTCGCCGGCCAAGCTTGTGGCGGTGGGGCGCGGCGACCAGCATCCGCTCCTGGATGACGGCGGCGCCGAGCGCGTCGGCAACCGCCGCGTCGCCTTCGAGCTGCTTGAAGGCGCGCCGCGATGAATTTTTCGGCAAAAGTCATGCTGCTCGGCGACATCGGGGTGGGTAAAACCTCGCTGGCGCGGCGGCTGGTGTTCGGAAAATTCGACGGCGATTACAAGACGACGATCGGGGTCGACATTCTCACCCACGAACTGAAACTCGTGGGCCGGCCCGAGGACATCTGGGCCAAGCTGCTGTTGTGGGACACCGACGGCGATTTCGGCCAGCACATTTTCAAGTCGGTCTATCTCGCCGGCGCCTCGGGCGCGCTGGTGGTCGCCGACGCCTCGCGCCCGGCCACGATCGAAAAAATGTTCACTTTGGCGGCCGGGTTCAGCGAGGCCATACCGGGGCGGCCGGTTCTGGGATTGGTGAACAAGGCGGACATCGTTCGGCCGAACCTCTGTGGCGTCGACCGTCTCGGATTGCCGGAGGAGCAGATCATGGTCACCAGCGCCAAATCGGGCGAAAACGTCAACGAGGCCTTTGGAGGCATCGCCGAGACGATTTATCGGCGGCGGTGAGGAATTTTCCGTGGCTGCCGCCTAAAGCCATAAGCGCACGGCAGTCCGGGGAAATTGTCGGTTCCACAGATACGCGAATGTCCGCATTGAGATGCAACTCTATGTCGTCATGGCCGGGCGTCGTCCCGGCCATCCACGCGGCGCCGCAATGCGAACTGCCGGAGGTTTTCCCCCGCGGGCCGGCGTGGATGCCCGGGACAAGCCCGGGCATGACGTTCTTGGGTTGAAATCGCGCTGGGAAACCAACCAAGATTGTTTCCCCGGACAGCCGTGCCGCAAGCGGTGCGAGGGAGCGGCGCCTGCGCCGCCGCCGCTTCAAATCGTCACCTGGGCGCCCAGCTCCACCACCCGATCCGAGGGAATCGAGAAAAAGTCGGTCGCATTGGCCGATTGTTTCGACAGGGTCACAAAAAGCCTGTCCTGCCACTGCGGCATGCCCGAGACCGGCGAGGTCTTGAGCGTGCGTTTCCCCAGGAAGAACGACGTCGTCATGATGTCGAACTTGAAGCCGGCCTTGCGCATCAGCGCCATGGCGGCGGGGACGCGCGGGCTCTCCATGAAGCCGAAATGCAGCGTCACCCGCAAAAAGTCGTCCGATAGCCGTTCGATCTCGAAGCGATTGGCTTCGGGCACGCGCGGCATGGGCTCGGTGACGATGTTCATCACCACCACCCGCTCATGCACCACCTTATTGTGCTTGAGATTGTGCATCAGCGCGGAGGGGGCGACATTGGGATCGCCGGTCAGGAACACCGCCGTTCCCGCCACCCGCTGCGGCCTGGATTTTTCCAGCATGCGGATCAGGTCGGCGGTCGGAATGGAGTCGCGCTGCATCTTTTTCGCCAGCAGGTCCGTGCCGCGCACCCAGGTCCACATCACCACCATGGCCAGCGCGCCCATGCTCAGCGGCACCCAGCCGCCCTCCAAAACCTTGATCAGATTGGCCGCCATAAAGGCGAGGTCGACGGTGAGAAAGAAGCCGATCACCGGAAGGGCGAGCCAGAGCGGCCAGCGCCACAATTTCCACACCACGAAAAAGGCGAGGCTGGTGGTGACCATCATCGTGCCGGTCACGGCGATGCCATAGGCGTTGGCGAGATTGTCGGAGGTGCGGAACATAAAGACCAGCATCAGCACGCCAATCAGCAGCGTCTTGTTCACGCGCGGCACATAGATCTGCCCCTCGGTGCTGGCGGATGTGTGCTGGATCTCCAGACGCGGCAGCAGCCCGAGCTGGATCGCCTGCCGCGACAGAGAGAAAGCGCCGGTGATCACCGCCTGGGAGGCGATGATGGTGGCGACGGTGGCCAGCACGACGAAGGGGATCAACGACCATTCCGGCGCCATCAGGTAGAACGGGTCCTTCACCGCCTCGGGGTCCCTGAGCACCAGCGCGCCCTGGCCCAGATAATTGCAGATCAGCGCCGGCAGCACGAACACCAGCCAGGCGATCTGGATCGGTTTTCTGCCGAAATGGCCCATATCGGCGTATAGCGCCTCCGCGCCGGTGACGGCCAGAAACACCAGGCCCAGCGTGACGAAGCCGGCGGCGCCGTGGCCGAATAGGAAGCTTAAGCCCAGGCGCGGATCGAAGGCGGTCAGGATGCGCGGCGCGTCGGCGATATGCGCGACGCCCATGGCGGCGAGCAGGGAAAAGAACACCACCATGACCGGGCCGAAAAAGGCGGCGACCCGCGCCGTGCCGCCGCTCTGCACCACAAACAGCGAGACCAGGATGACGACGGAAATCGGCAGCACATAGGGCTGGAAGGCGGGAGAGGCCGTATTCAACCCCTCGACCGCCGACAAAACCGATATGGCCGGGGTGATCACCGCATCGCCGGCGAACAAGGCGGCGCCGGCGACGCCGAGCAGAAAAATGATTTTTGAATGTCCGCCGAAGGATTTGCGCGCCAGCGCCATCAGCGACAGCGTGCCGCCCTCGCCCTTGTTGTCCGCCCACATCAGGAAGAACACATATTTGAGCGTGACGGTGATGAACAAAGCCCAGATCAGCAGCGAGACGACGCCGATCACCTCGGATTCGACGACGCCATCGGCCTTCATATGGTCGAGCGCGGTTTTGAGCGCATAAAGAGGGCTGGTGCCGATGTCGCCATAGACCACGCCCATCGAGCCCAGCATCATCGTCCAGAATTTTTGCTGCTCTGGGGCGGGGTGGGCCTCGGTCTGGGGAAGGGGGGCGGAAGGCTGCGCGGCGTCTTGCGACATGGAAAATCCTGGCGAGGCCTTGGGCTCTCGTTCGCGCGGACCTTGGCGCCGGCCGGCGTAAGACGTCGATGCGGAAGGCGGTCGCCGGGCATAAGGAAAGTATAAAGACGCGCCCGCGCCCGGACCTACAGCAGCCCCAGGGCGCTCAATTCGCGCCGCAATGCCTCCGGCATGTCCGCGCCCGCACTCGTCAAATCGGGCGGGGCGTCCTCGGCTTTCAGATAGCGCCAGCCCTGAAAAGCGCGGCAGGGCCGGGGAGCGACCGCGACGATCTCATCGTCCAATTGCAGGGCGCAGCGGCGCACGCCGGCGGAATCGACGAAATCCTCAAGGCCGATCAGCTTTTGCCGGACGGAGATCTGGCCCTTGATCACCCAATAGAGCGAGCCGCCATCCAAAACCTCCTTGTCCCGGCTCGGGCGCATGCGCGTGACATGGGCGTGGACGGCGCCCGGACTTTTTTGGGCGCGCAACAGCGTCCAGCGGCGCAGTTCGTCGACCGACTCGATTCCGACGCAGAGTTTGAGCAGGTGCAGGGGCATGAGCGCGTTCTAGCCTTTGGAGCGCGTTCGGTGAACTCCTGTTCACCGAACTCACTCCAGTTCTTAGTTTTGACGCATTTTCTTCACGCGAACCGGCATCCACTTCGCTCGAAAATGCTCTCGCGCGCCTCGCGCCTATCCCGAAATGCCAACCCTGGCGCCTCTGGGGAAGACCGCCTATGTTTCGCTCCAATACCTGCGGTTGCGCCTGGAATGTGGGGAGGCGACGATTTTCTTTCTGCTTGGACTGCTCGTCCTGATTCTGATCGTGCTCGGTTTGCGTGAACTCGGCCGGGCGCCGCCGGCGCGCGTCGCCGCGATGATGCGCCAGGGCGTGGCGGGCATCGCTTTGTTCGCCGCGGCGCTGATGCTGGCGCGCGGCCAGCTCGCCGCGGCGCTGGCGCTGGCCGGCGTGGCGCTGGCCGCCCTGGGCCGGAACTTTTCCTCGATCTTCGCCGGCAAGCGCGGCCCCGCCGTCGACATGGAGTTCGACGATTTCGGCGTGCGCGACGGCGCGGTGCGCTCCGGGCCCTTCGCCGGCTCGAAACTGTCGGAACTGTCGAAGGCGCAATGCCTCGCGCTCTACGCCCAGTGTCGCGGCGAAAGTCCCGCGGCGCTGATGGCGCTAGAGGCTTATTTCGACCGCCGCTTTCCCGGATGGCGCGTGACAGCGCAGGACGACGCGGACGCGGGGCGGGGAGGCGGCCTCCGCCGCGCCGGCGAAATGAGCGAGCAGGAAGCGTATGAGACGCTCGGACTTCGATGGGGGGCGAGCGCGGACGAGATCGTGCGCGCGCACCGGACGCTCATGAAGGAACGTCATCCCGACCACGGGGGGACGACGGATGACGCGGCCAGGCTCAATCAGGCCAAGGACAGACTCTTGCGGCGTCACGGGTGACGACCCTCCCACTCATCTACGCGACAACTCGAACCAACCTTTAACTGCTCCGGCGCGCCTCAGTTGCGCGTCGCGAAGCAGGAAAAACCCGAACTTTTCAACGCCTTGCACGCTGCCTCGGCGCGCGATTCCTCCAGCCCGGCGAAGCGGGCGCGGTAGAGGGTCTCGCGACCCTTGTGGACCGCCTCGGTATAGCCCTTGGCGCCGCCGAGCAGCGCGGCGCGCTTTTCCCGGGCGCTCTTGATCAGGGCTTCCGCCTTGTCGGCGTCGTCGGTCGCGCCGATCTGCAGGATCCAGCCGGAGACGGCGGGTTTGGCGGAGGCGATCTTGTCCTTGCCCTTGTCGCTGACGCCCTCGTCCTTTTCCGGCGGCTTGGGGGTCGGCTTGATCTCGACGCGGGTCTCCAGCTTGGGCTTGGGGGCCGCGCCGGTGATCCAGCGCATGCCGCCGGGGGTGGCGGCGCCGGCGCCGTCCTGGGCTTTTCGCGTCGAGCCGTCCTGCGCGGGACGGGCGGCGGGGCGCTCCTCGGGGCGCTGCGGCGGCTGCGGCGTCGCCGCGACATAGGCGGGGCGGGGACGCGGGTCCGGGATCACGGCGGCGAGTTGCAGCCGCGGCGGCTCGGCGGCGATAGGCTTGGGCTCCGGCTTGGGCTCCGCTTTGGGTTCGGGTTTCGGCTCCGGCTTGGGCTCGGCGACGCGGCGGGGCTCGGGCGCGGGTTGCGCCTGCGCGGAATCGTCATCCGAATCGGCGCTGGCGGTCTGGACGGCGCCGCGTCCGCCGGCGTCGTCGATATGCGCCTCGATCAGGCGCTCCATATAGGCGTCGCGGGAGGGGGCGCTCTTGCCGCCCATCACCACGGAAATCAGATAATGGCCGTCGCGCTTGACCGAGCTGAGCAGGTTGAAGCCGGAGGCGGCGGTATAGCCGGTCTTGATGCCGTCCATGCCCTCGACGCGATCCATCAGATGGTTGTGGTTGTGGATGCGCTGGCCACGCCAGGAGACTTCGTGCAGCGAGAAATAGCGGTAGTAGCGGGGAAAGCGCGCCTGGATGTCGCGGCCGAGAATGGCGAGATCATAGGCGGTGGTGATCTGCTCGTTGTTGGGCAGGCCCGAGGCGTTGCGGTAGAGCGTGCGGGTCATGCCCAGTGAATGCGCCTTGCGCGTCATCATCTCGGCGAAATCCGACTCGGTGCCGCCGACCGCCTCGGCGACGGCGACGGCGATGTCATTGGCCGATTTGGTGACGATCACCTTGATGGCGTCTTCGACCCGGATGGTCTTGCCGGGGGGCAGGCCGAGCTTCGACGGCGCCTGCGCCGCCGCATGGGCGGAAATCGGAATCTCGTCGTCGAGCGACATCTTGCCGGCCTGCAATTGCTCGAACAGCAGGTAAAGCGTCATCACCTTGGTGACGGAGGCGGGATGGCGCGGCGCATGTTCGTTCATGCCCCAGATCACATGGCCGGTGGCGCCGTCGACCGCGATCGCGGCGGTCGCGGTCCCGGCCATGGCGGGCCGCGCGTGGCGGGCGTGATGGCCATGCAGATTGGCGTGGACGCGATGAGCGCCGTGATGATGATGGCGGCGGGCTTCAGCGGGGGAGGTGAGGGAGGCGGCGGCGACGAGGGCGATGACGAAGCCGGAGAGGGTCGCGCGGAGTCGACGCGGACCGCCGAGGAAGCTCTGGAACATACACCAATCCCGAAGGGTGAACTGACACATTCGTCTGCTGTGGCGCCGACGAAACTTTGTTCAAATTAGACCCAATGCGGTTACTCCCCCGTTAAGCGGGTTGCTGAACAGAGGGTTAACGAAAGTTTATGGTGCACCGCACAACGAATCATTGACAATTTTGTGCGCTGCATATAAAGGTAATGCCTGAGAACCGGAGAAAACGTTCTCACGGAATTCCTCAAGCCGCCCAGCGGCAAAATCATAGGTGCTACAATGGCTATCAACTTCGAAGACTACCAGAAGGTCAGCAAGGAACAGATCGACGCGATCCAGGCTTCCGCTGTGGAAGTTTCCAAGCAGCTCCAGGCCATCGCCGCGGAAAGCACCGACTACGCCAAGAAGTCCCTCGAGCACGGCTCCGCCTTTGTCGAGAAGCTGCTCGGCGTGACCAAGTTCGAAGACGCCGTCGCCCTGCAGCAGGAATACGCCAAGGCCTCCTATGAAGGCTTCGTCGCCCAGACCACCAAGCTCGGCGAGCTCTATTCCAACGTCGCCAAGGAAGCCTGGAAGCCGGTCGAAGCCGCCTGGTCCAAGGTTCAGTCCTCCGTCGCCGCGTAAGTTTCATCCGCCCGTCCGGGCGGTCTGATCTGTGAACGCCCGGTTCGGCCCGACGCCGAGCCGGGCGTTTGCGTTTTGCCTTTGGCGGTTTGCCCTAGGCGTTTTGCGTTTTTGCTTGGCGCTGTTTGCCGGGGCCGGTCCGTGTTTCGCCCCTTTCGCCGCTTACAGCATTTTCGAGCGAAGTGGATGCCGGTTCGCGTGAAGAAAATGCGTCAAACCAAAGAACGAGAGCGCGCTCGGTGAACGGGGTTCACCGAACGCGCTCTAGCCTGATGGCGCCCAGATTTTGAGCAAACGCCCGCGTTTTGCTTCACGCCCGCCCAATGATCGGCGTTGCCACCTGCTTCGAGCAAGACATAGGCTACAGGATGGTTGGACGGGTGATTTGAAAGGGGGAAGCGGGTTTCGCCAAAATTGTCTCGGCCCTCTGGCGGGGACGGGAAGCGGCGCATAAATTGAACTTGAGGGGTGAAACGGCAGCGCCGCTCGCGCCGTTATCCTCGCAAGGGTCTGACGGCGCTGGTCAGGAAACGAAATGCCGGCGCCGAGTGTTGGAGAGAGGATCCCGTGACTGTTCTGACGACCCGTTCAAGGCCTGACGCGCTCATGGGCGCAGGCGGCCGGTTTGGGCCAACCGCAGGCCGGTTTGGTCCAACCGCAGGCAAGGGCGGCAAGAAGAATGCGGGCGACGGCCCCGGCTCCGGGACGGCGGTCATCACCCGAACCAAGACCCAGACGCAACGACCCTCGATGTATCGGGTTCTGCTTCTGAACGACGACTACACGCCGATGGAATTCGTTGTCGGCGTGCTCTGCACTTTCTTCCACAAGACCCTCGAAGACGCCGAGAGGATCATGTGGCAAGTCCATACAAATGGCGTTGGGGAATGCGGAATCTATACCTATGAGGTCGCCGACACCAAGGTGACGCAGGTGATGGATCACGCGCGCAAACACCAGCATCCGCTGCAATGCGTCATGGAAAAGAAGTGAGGTCCATCTAATGCCGTCCTTCTCGCGCAATCTCGAACAGACTCTTCATCGCGCCCTGGCGGCCGCTTCCGAGCGCCGGCACGAATATGCGACCCTCGAACATTTGCTGCTGAGCCTGCTCGACGATTCCGACGCGGCGGCGGTGATGCGCGCCTGCTCGGTCGATCTCGACGTGCTGCGCAAGAGCCTGGTGGCCTATATCGAGCACGAACTGGCGAATCTCGCCACCGAACTGCATGAAGACCCCAAGCCGACCTCCGGCTTCCAGCGGGTGATCCAGCGCGCCGTCATCCATGTGCAATCCTCCGGGCGGGAGGAAGTCACGGGCGCCAATGTGCTGGTCGCGATCTTCGCCGAGCGCGAGAGCCACGCCGCCTATTTCCTGCAAGAGCAGGACATGACCCGCTACGACGCCGTCAATTACATCAGCCACGGCATCGCCAAGCGGCCGGGCATGAACGACACGTCGAAGACGCCGCGCGGCGTCGAGGAAGAGGAAAAGGCCGAGCGCGCCAGCGAGTCCTCCTCCAAGGACCACGACAAGAAGAAGGAAACCGCGCTCGAGGCCTATTGCATCAACCTCAACGCCAAGGCGCGCGACGGCCGCATTGATCCGCTGATCGGCCGTGAATCCGAGGTTTTGCGCGCCATCCAGGTTCTGTGCCGCCGGCACAAGAACAACCCGCTGCTCGTGGGCGATCCCGGCGTCGGCAAGACCGCCATCGCCGAGGGTTTGGCGCGCAAAATCGTCAAGGGCGAGACGCCTGAAGTGCTGCATGGCGCGACCGTCTATGCGCTCGACATGGGCGCGCTGCTCGCCGGCACCCGCTATCGCGGCGATTTCGAGGAACGCCTGAAGCAGGTGATGAAGGAAATCGAGCAGCACAAGAAGGCGATTCTGTTCATCGACGAAATCCATACGGTGATCGGCGCCGGCGCCACCTCCGGCGGCTCGATGGACGCGTCCAACCTGCTGAAGCCTGCGCTGGCTCAGGGCGGCCTGCGCTGCATCGGCTCGACCACCTACAAGGAATTCCGCCAATATTTCGAGAAGGACCGGGCTTTGGTCCGCCGCTTCCAGAAGATCGACGTGAACGAGCCGACCGTGCCCGACACGATCGAGATTCTGAAGGGGCTCAAGCCTTACTTCGAGGAATTCCACAAGCTGCGCTACACCAATGACGCCATCAAGGCGGCGGTGGAGCTGTCGGCCCGCTACATCCATGACAGAAAACTGCCGGACAAGGCGATCGACGTGATCGATGAGACCGGGGCCTCGCAAATGCTGATCGCCGAGCCCAAGCGCAAGCGCATCATCGGCGTCAAGGAGATCGAGGCCACCGTCGCCACCATGGCGAGGATTCCGCCGAAAACCGTGTCGAAGGACGACGCCGAGGTTCTGCAGAATTTGGAGCAGACCCTTTCCCGCGTCGTCTATGGCCAGGACGCCGCGATCAAGGCGCTCACTTCGGCGATCAAACTGGCCCGCGCCGGCCTGCGCGACGGCGAAAAGCCGATCGGCTCCTATCTGTTCTCCGGCCCGACCGGCGTCGGCAAGACGGAAGTGGCGAATCAACTCGCCAAGGCTTTGGGCGTCGAAATGGTCCGCTTCGACATGTCGGAATATATGGAGCGGCACACGGTTTCGCGCCTGCTCGGAGCGCCTCCCGGCTATGTCGGCTTCGAACAGGGCGGCTTGCTCACCGACGCCATCGACCAGCATCCTCACAGCGTGCTGCTGCTCGACGAAATCGAAAAGGCCCATCCGGATCTCTACAACATCCTGTTGCAGGTGATGGACCACGGCAAGCTCACCGACCACAACGGCAAGTCGATCAGTTTTAGAAACGTGATCCTGATCATGACGACGAACGCCGGCGCGGCGGAAATGGCGAAAGCCGCCTTCGGCTTCACCCGCTCCAAGCGCGAGGGCGAAGACGTGGATGCGATCAACCGCATGTTCGCGCCGGAATTCCGCAACCGTCTCGACGCGGTGGTTCCGTTCGGCCGCCTGCCGAACGAGGTCATCGCCAAGGTCGTCGACAAGTTCGTGATGCAACTGGAGGCGCAACTCGCCGACCGCCATGTGCAGATCGAACTCTCCGACGATGCGCGGTCGTGGCTGGTGGAGCGCGGCTATGACGAAGCCATGGGCGCCCGCCCGATGGCGCGCGTCATCCAGACCCACATCAAGACGCCGCTCGCCGACGAGGTGTTGTTCGGCCGGCTGAAGCACGGCGGCACCGTGCGGGTCGTGGTCTCCGGCGAGGGAGTCGATGCGGAACTGGCCTTCGTCTATCCCGACGGCCCGGTTCTGCCGCGCCCCGACAAGGAGATCGAGGCGAAGAAGGCCCAGAAGAAGGGCAAGGGCGCGCCCGAAGCCGAGAAACTGGCGGAATAGGGCGTTCTCCCTGGCGGCGGCGCTCCGGCGCCGTCCCTGTTTCACGGACGTCATGCCCGGCCTTGTGCCGGGCATCCACGCCGACCCGCAAGGAACAAGGTCGATCATTTCGCGCCGCGGCGTGGGTGGCCGGACGCCCGGCTGTGACGACATCAGGTTGCTCGGAGCCTGGATGGGCTGGCCCTAACTTGCCTTCATCATCCCTGAAATCCTGCACAGCCATTCCGAACATTTGCCGCAAGCGCGGATTTGTCAGGCTTTCGCGAGCGGTGCGCTCACCCCATCGCCAAAAGACGAACGCCTGTTTCGCTTGCGCGCGGAAGTGGCCGCATTAAAGTCCTCTCCAATCATCGAACGCCGAAATTTTTTGCGGCGAAGGGGGGACTGTTTTCATGAGCGACGCGTTTTCCACCGGACTTGACCGCAACGACGCCAACTTTGCCGCGCTGACGCCGATCAGTTTCCTCAACCGCGCCGCTTTCGTCTTCCCGCAAAAACCCTCCGTCGTTTATGGCGACCGCCGCTTCACCTGGAAGGAGACGGCGGAGCGCTGCCGCCGCTTCGCCTCGGCCCTGCGCAAGCGCGGAATCGGCAAGAACGACACCGTGTCGGTGATGCTGCCCAACGTGCCCGCTTTGTTCGAATCGCATTTCGGCCCCGCCATGGCCGGCGCCGTGGTCAACACGCTCAACACCCGCCTGGACGCCGAAGCCATCGCCTTCATGCTCGACCATGCGGAAGCCAAGGTTTTGTTGACCGACCGCGAATTCTCAAAAGTCATCGGCAAGGCGCTCGGGCTGATGACCGGCCCAAAACCGCTGGTGATCGACGTCGACGATTCCACCTTTTCCGGCGGCGAAAACCTCGGCTCCCTCGAATACGAAGATTTTCTTGCCGAGGGCGACCCCAATTTCAAACCCGAAAAACTCACCGACGAGTGGGACGCCATTTCGCTCAACTATACGTCGGGCACGACGGGCAATCCCAAGGGCGTGGTCTATCACCATCGCGGCGCCTATCTGAACGGCGTCAACAATATTGTCTCCTGGGGCATGCCGCCGCACGCGGTCTATCTCTGGACCCTGCCGATGTTCCATTGCAACGGCTGGTGTTTCCCCTGGACCATGGCGGCCAACGCGGGCGTCAACGTGTGTCTGCGCCGCGTCGACCCGAAAGTAGTGTTCGACCTGATCCGCAACGAAAAAGTCACCCATATGTGCGGCGCGCCGATCGTTTACGGCATGCTGATCAACGACGACCCCAAGAACCATGTCGGCATCGACCACAAGGTCGAAGGTTTGATTGCGGGTGCGGCCCCGCCGGCGGCGATCATCGAGGGGGCCGAAAAAATCGGCATCGGCATCACCCATGTCTATGGCTTGACCGAAACCTATGGCCCGGCCTCGGTTTGCGCGAAGCAGGCGGAGTGGGACTCCGAGGATTTGGCTCGCCGCGCCGAACTGAACGGCCGCCAGGGCGTGACCACGCTGCTGCAAGAGGACATCGACGTGGTCGATCTCGTCGAGTTCAAGCCGGTGCCGCATGACGGCAAGACCATGGGCGAGATCGTTTTCCGCGGCAACATCACCATGAAGGGCTATCTGAAAAACCTGCGGGCGACTCAGGAGTGCTTTGCCGGCGGCTGGTTCCGCACCGGCGATCTCGCGGTGATCGAGCCCGACGGTTACGTGAAGATCAAGGACCGCTCCAAGGACATCATCATTTCAGGCGGCGAAAACATTTCGTCGCTGGAGGTGGAAGACGTGCTCTATCGCCACCGGGACGTTCTGGCCGCCGCCGTGGTGGCGACGCCCGACGACAAATGGGGCGAAGTGCCCTGCGCCTTCATCGAATTGCGCGAGGGCGCGGAGCCGACCCAGGAGGACTTGCTGGAGCATTGCCGCACCCATCTCGCCCGGTTCAAGGTGCCCAAATTGTTCGTGTTCGGGGCGCTGCCGAAAACCTCGACCGGCAAGATCCAGAAATTCGTGCTGCGCGAAAAGGCCAAATCCGCCGAAGCCATCAAGTAATTTTCGTTTCCACGATCAATAGCCCTCACCCTGAGGCGCCGGCGTCAGCGGGCGTCTCGAAGGGCGAGGGCGGCAACACCAGAGGTTGAAATGACCGCTTATCGCGCGCCCGTCCGCGACATGATTTTCTCCATGCGCGCCGTCGGCGGCCTGGCTGAAGTCGCCGCCCTGCCGGGCAATGAGGAGGTTTCCGACGACCTGATCGAGGCGATTTTCGAGGAAGCCGCCAAATTCGCCGGCGACGTGCTCGCGCCGCTCAACCAGTCCGGCGACAAGGCCGGCTGCGTCGTCAAGGATGGCGTCGTCACCACGCCCCCCGGCTTCAAGGCGGCCTTCGAGGCCTTTTGCGAAAACGGCTGGCACGCCATGCCGGCGTCCAGCGCCTGGGGCGGGCAGGGGCTGCCGCAACTGGTCAGCGCGCCGGTCACCGAGATGTGGACCGCGTCGAATCTCGCCTTTTCCCTGTGTCAGATGCTGACCACGGGCGCGATCTCGGCCATCGAACATCATGGCTCCGATGCGCAAAAGGAGCTCTATCTGGCGAAAATGACCTCGGGCCAGTGGACCGGCACGATGAATCTGACGGAGCCGCAAGCCGGCTCCGATCTCGCTGCGGTGCGCACTAAGGCGGTTCCGGACGGCGACCATTACCGCATCAGCGGCTCCAAGATTTTCATCACCTGGGGCGAGCACGACTGCGCCGAAAACATCATTCATCTGGTGCTGGCGCGCCTGCCCGACGCGCCCGCCGGCGTCAAAGGCATTTCGCTGTTCGTCGTGCCGAAATTCCTGGTCAATCCCGACGGAACGCTGGGCGCGCGCAACGATGTCGTCTGCGCCTCGCTGGAGCACAAGCTCGGCATTCACGCCAGCGCCACCGCCGTGATGTCGTTCGGCGACAAGGGCGGGGCGATCGGCTTTCTGGTCGGCGAGGCCAATCGCGGCCTCGAATATATGTTCACCATGATGAACCACGCCCGGTTCGGCGTCGGCATGCAGGGCGTCGGCGTCGCCGAACGCGCGATGCAGCAGGCTTTTTCCTACGCCCTGGAGCGCGTGCAGGGGCGCCCGATCGGCTGCGAGGCCGGCAAGCCGATCGCCTATCATCCCGACGTCAAGCGCATGCTGCTGGACATGAAGGCCCGAGTCGAAGCCTTGCGCGCCACCGCCTATTTCACCGCGGGACGCATGGATGTCGCGCAAAAATCCCCCGACGCCGCGGCGGCGAAGAAGGCGCAGGCCCTGGTCGATCTGCTGGTGCCCGTGGTCAAAGGGGTCTCGACGGAAAGTTCGGTCTGGATCGCCTCGACCGGCGTACAGGTCCATGGCGGCATGGGCTATGTCGAGGAAACCGGCGCGGCGCAATATTTCCGCGACGCCCGCATCACTCCGATCTATGAGGGCACGACCGGCATCCAGGCCAATGATTTCGTTGGCCGGAAAATCGCGCGCGACGGCGGCGCGGCGGCCAAAACCCTGATCGCCGATCTCCAGGCCGATGTCGGCGACGATGCCGCGCTCAGCGCGGCGCTCAAAACCTTCGGCGATGTGGTCGGCTGGATCGCCGACACGCATGCGAAAAATCCGGAGCGGACGGCGGCGGGCGCCGTGGCCGCGCTCAACCTGGCGGGCATCGTCATCGGCGGCTGCCTGCTGGAAAAGCAGGCGCGGGCGGCCAAGGCGCAGCTCGCGGGCGGCGACGCGGTCTTCCTCAACGGCAAGATCGCGATCTCAGGCTATTTCACCGCTCATGTCCTGCCGCAGGTCGAGGGGCTGGCGCGCGCCATTACGCAGGGACACGAGGCGATCAACGCCTTCGATCCCGGCGCATTTTAGCTTTTGGATGGCGCCGGGTTTGCGTGTTATGCGTAAAATACTGTGTGCGTTTCGGGAGTGGGCGTGATGAAGATCAATATCGAGATCGAATGCACGCCGGCCGAGGCGAGGGCGTTCATGGGCCTGCCGGACTTTGAGCCGATGCAGCAGCGGGCGCTGGCGGAAATGGAGCGGCGCATGATCGAGTCGCTCGACACGTTCACGCCGGATTCGCTGCTGAAGCTCTGGATGCAGCCGGTGACGCTCAACGCCGACTGGCTGCAGGAGCTGATGCGCCGCGCGACGAAATAGGTTTTTCGTCACGCCAGCGCGGCGAGGCGGCGGCGGGCCTCCGCTTGGTCAAAATGCTGGAGACCGCGCGCCCGCTCCAGCGCGATTTTTTCGCGCGCGCGGCGCACCCGCTCGAGAGCCTTACCCGCCAGTTCCGGCGCGGCCTCGGCCACGGCGCGGGCTTCCGACAGGTCGCCGTTGCAATGCAGCGCCAGATCCAGCCCGGCGTCGAAACATTTTTGCGCGCGCTCCGAGAACGAACCGGCGAGGGCCTTCATCGACAAATCGTCGCTCATCAGCAGGCCGTCAAACCCGATTTTTCCGCGCACGATTTCCGCGATCACCTTTGCCGACTGCGTCGCCGGCGCCGAGGGATCGAGCGCTTCATAGACCACATGCGCCGTCATCGCCGCGGGCAGATCGACATTGGCCTTGAACGGCGCGAAATCGCGCTCCAGCTCGGCCCTGTCGGCCGAAACCACCGGCAGCTCCAGATGCGAATCGGCGAAAGCGCGGCCGTGGCCGGGAATGTGCTTCATCACCGGCATCACCCCGCCGCGCATCAGGCCCAGCGCCGCCGCCGCGCCGAGGCGCGCGACATTTTCGGGGTCGCGGGCATAGGCGCGGTCGCCGATGACGTCATGGGCGCCCTCGACCGGCGTGTCGAGCACCGGCAGGCAATCGACGTCAATGCCCAGAGCCAAAA
This sequence comes from Rhodoblastus acidophilus, assembly GCF_025961575.1. Classification (GTDB taxonomy): domain Bacteria; phylum Pseudomonadota; class Alphaproteobacteria; order Rhizobiales; family Beijerinckiaceae; genus Rhodoblastus; species Rhodoblastus acidophilus_C. The sequence continues at coordinate 34,224 of NZ_JAOQNX010000004.1, forward strand.
GGTCTTCGGCGATGAGACGGGCGGTGAGCGCCGCCAAATGTTCGCCGTCCGGCGCCGAAAGAAAACGGGCGGCGGCGGGATAGGCGGGCCAATGCGGTTCGCGCAGGCGCTGGACCCGGCCGCCTTCCTGGTCGACCAGCACCGCCGCGTCGGCGCCGACAATCGCACGAAAGGATTCGGTCAGCGCCGCCACTTGTGCGGGGCTGTCGACATTGCGGCGGAACAGGATGAGGCCCCAGGGCCGCTGATCCGCGAAAAAAGCCCTTTCCTCATCGGAAAGGGCCAGACCGGCGCAGCCGGCGATGAAGGCTTTATGCATGGCGATCCCGTGATCCGCCCTCACCCCGGCCTTTGGCTCAGGGTGAGGGCTGAAAGACTCAGTTCTTGACGACGAAGCAGTTTCCGCCCTTGCCCTTGATCGCGGTGCACATGCTGTTGGCGGCGTCCTTGCTGAGGCGTCCGACGCGGACGCGGTAGATCGCCTTGCCGTCCTTCTCGGCCGAGACGAAGCTCGGACGATGGCCCTGCAGCGCGGCGCCGTATTTGTCGGCGAATTTGGTCACGGCGGCGCGGGCCTCGGCTTCGGTCGGCTCGCCGGCGAGCTGGACCGCCCAGTCTCCGGTCGGGGCCGGCTCGGCGGCGGCGGGCGTCGCTTCCGGCTTGGCCTTGGGCTTCGGCGCTTGCAGCGCCGCTTCGGTCGTGGAAGGCGCGCGCGGCGGGGCCGGGCGGGCGGTGGGCGCAAGCGGCGTCACGCCGGGCATGCCGGCGGCCATGGTCGGCAGAGCGCTCTTCGGCTTGGCGGCGTCGGGCGCGTTGAGCAGGCTGCCGTCGGCGCGGATCGAGACCGTCTTGACCTTGCGCGGCGCCATCAGGCCGTCGCCGTTCTGCGCGGCCGGCTTGGCGGCGGCGTCGGAGGTCGGTTCGGGCGGGGTCGGCGTCGCCACCGAGGCGGCCGCCTGCTTGGCGGCGACCACGAGATCGGCGGGCTGCTCGGCCTTGCTCACCGCCTTGGCCGGGGCATTGTCGTCCTTGCGGTCGAACAAAGCCTGGCCGACGCCGGTCGCGGCGCCATCCTGGGTGGTCGGCTTGATTTTCGCCGGCTCCTTGTCGGCCAGGATCAGCGGGGCGTCGCCGCCGCCGCCCTTCTTCAGGGCGAGGCCGCCGACGAACAGGCCGATGCCGCCGAACAGCACCGCCGCCATGGCGTAGACCACCTTGCGGCGGCCGCCGCTGCGCTCGGCCTGCGGCGCGAAAGCCTGGGGCTCCGGCGCGAATTCAGGGGCTTGTCCGGCCCAGGGGGCGTCGACGCGCGCCGGCTCCTCCACCCAATGCGGGTCGGTTTCGGCGGCATAATGCGGATTGCCGTGATGCGGCGGCTGGCTTTCGAAGAAAGGATCGCGCGGCGAGGGCAGCGGCGGAACCTGCTGGCGCTGCGTGGGGAAGGGCGGCGGCGGCGGGAATTGGCCGGGCTCCTCGCGTTGCGCCTGTCCCTGGGCGACGGCTTTTTGCGCGCGGAACAAGGCCTCGAACGGGTCCGGACGGCCGTCGGCGCCGCCGACCAGACGCGCCAGTTCGGCCAGCGGGTCCGGCGCGCTTGCGGCCTGACGCGGCTGGGCCGGCGCGGCGGCGCGCAGGCGGCGTTCGAACTCGTCGAGATTGAGTTCAGGACGATATTTGGCGGCGGACTCACCCATGACCAACCCTCGCGAAACTCGCGGCAGGCGCACGGGACGTTGCGCTCAGCGCATCTCGTCCGGCGCGTTCACACCGAGAATAGACAATCCAGACGCCAGAACCTTCATTAACCCTGTCACAAGAGCAAGCCTGGCGCAGCTCAACTCTCGGCGATCTTGATTAACAAAGCGTAATTGTGGCTGATCTTTGCCGCGATTCCAATGGGAATGGAACAATGACGCGACGTCGTGAAGGTAAAACGCGAGTCGATGGGGCTCGTGGGCGTTGGCGGCGGCTTCGATAACGCGAGGATATTGCGCCAATAGTTTGATCAGCGCGCGCTCGCCCTCGTCCTCCAGCAAGGCGAGGTCGGCCTTTGCGAGAGCGCCGGGCGACAGGTCGAGATCGGGGAAGGCGACCAGCGCCTGACGCTGTACCGAATGGGCGCGGGCATGCGCATATTGCACATAGAAGACCGGATTGTCCTTGCTCTGCTCGATCACCTTGGCGAGGTCGAAGTCGAGCGGGGCGTCATTCTTGCGCATCAGCATGATGAAGCGCACGGCGTCGACGCCGACTTCGTCGACGACCTCACGCAGCGTGACGAAATCGCCCGAGCGCTTCGACATTTTGACGGGCTCGCCGTCGCGCATCAGCTTGACCATCTGGCAGAGCTTGACGTCGAGCGCGCATTTGCCGTCGGACAAAGCATTGACCGCCGCGCTCATGCGCTTGACATAGCCGCCATGGTCGGCGCCCCAGACGTCGACGAGCACGTCATAGCCCGCCTCGATCTTTTTGCGATGATAGGCGATGTCCGAGGCGAAATAGGTAAAGGTTCCGTCGGACTTTTTCAGCGCGCGATCGACGTCGTCGCCGAACTGGGTGGAGCGGAACAGGGTCTGTTCGCGATCCTCCCAATCCTCGGGAAGCTGCCCCTTTGGCGGAGGAAGTCTTCCCTCGTAGATCAAGCCCTTGGCGCGCAGTTCCTCAAGTGAGGCTTCAACATCGGACACGCCGTTGCGCTTCTCGTGCAGGCTGCGCTCGGAGAAGAAGATTTCGTGGGTGATGTTGAGCGCGGCGAGGTCGTCGCGGATCATGTCCATCATCGCGTCGATGGCGGCGTTGCGCACCAGCGGCAGCCATTCGGCCTCCGGCTTGTTTTTGAGCGCGCCGCCGTGCTGCGCGGCCAGCGCCGCGCCGACCGGCTTGAGGTAATCGCCGGGGTAAAGGCCTTCGGGAATCGTCACGGTTTCGCCGAGCGCCTCGCGGTAGCGCAGGAAGGCGGAGCGGGCGAGCACGTCGACCTGGGCGCCGGCGTCGTTGATGTAATATTCGCGCGTCACCCGGGATCCCGCGAAATCGATCAGGCTCGCCAGGGCGTCGCCGAACACGGCGCCGCGTCCGTGGCCGACATGCATGGGTCCCGTGGGATTGGCGGAGACATATTCGACATTGACGTTGCGCGCCTGCGCCCGCCCGGCGGCGCCGCGACCAAAATCCTGACCCTGCGTGAGGATGGCGGCGAGCACGTCAGCGTAGACGCCGGGGGCGAGGCGGATGTTCAAAAATCCGGGGCCGGCGGTTTCCGCCTGTTCGACATCGTCGAAATCATCGACCAAAGCGGCGGCGAGTTCGACCGCGAATTGGCGCGGATTGGGGAAGAACGCCTTGACGTCCTTGGCGAACACCATGGCGACATTGCAGGCGAGGTCGCCCATGCTGGCGTCGCGGGGCGGTTCGACGACAAAACGGCTGAAGTCCAGGTTCTGCGGCAGGCGGCCCTGCTCGCCCATGCTCTTGAGCAGATCGGAGATGCGGGCGTGAAAATCGGCGAAAATGTTCATGATGGTTCCGGCGGAGTCTGGCGCAGGGGTTAGGACAAAGTTTTCGCAGGCGCAAGTTTTTGCCGGCGCGCCGGGGTCGGGCGGCGGTTTGGCGTCGGCGGCGGCGATGGCTAACGCCTTGGTTTTGCCCGGGTTCACGATTACGTGAAGCCGGGTTCACCGATCCGAACCGCGCTGCGTCAGCGCCTGCGAGAGCCCATGCCCGATTTTCAATCTCTGAGCCTGATCGTCGATCAGGCCACCTCGTTGCCGCCCCAACAGATCCTCGGGGCGGTGTTCGGCTCGTTCTGCCTCGGCCGGGCGCTCGGCGCCCTCCACAAGCTTTTGACCTCTGAAGAGCGTTAAAGCGCCGGCCGCGCGTCCGGTTATCCGGGCTTTACGGCGCTGAGCGCCGCCGAGCGGAACGAGAACCGGACGCCTTCGGGCGTCCAATGGGCGCCGCTGTCCATCGTGTCGCCGTCGACGCTGGCTTCGATGATCGCCAGCAGCCCCGCGCGATCGTCATTGAGCGGGAAGGATTTGGCGACGAAATCCGTCGCCAGATAGGAGACGTCGAAACGCTGCACCAGGGGCGCGCCGAGGCCGGAGGCTTCGAACAGGCCGCGCAGATAGGGCAGAGTCCAGTAGCCGACGGTCGAGGGATCGCGGATGCGATCCATGGCGTTCAGCGCCGCGGCCTTTTGCGGATCGTCGGAGGCGAAGGCGTCGCACAGGACGATGCGGGCGCCGGGCGCGGCGATCCGGACCATTTCGGCGAAGGCGGCGGCCGGCGTCTCCAGATGGTGGAAGGCGAACCGGCAGGTCACCACATCGAAGCAATTGTCGGCGAACGGGGTCCGATAGATGTCGCCGGCGCGCCAGTCCACATTGGCGAGGCCTTCGCGGGCGGCGAGGTCGCGCGCCTTCTCCAGCATGGCCGCGGTGGCGTCGAGCCCGGTGACGTGACGCGCGCGCTTGGCCAGGGCGCAGGCCACGGAGCCGGGGCCGCAGGCGAGGTCGATGGCGCGGTCGCCGGGTTGGGGGCGGGCGGCCTCGACCACGAGGGCGACCACGTCGTCGGCGTGGAGTTCCTGGGCCCGAGCGAATCCGGTGGCCTGGCGGGTGAATTGGTCCTGGATCGCGCGGTCGTGCGCGTCTGCAACTTCAGAAGTCATGGGGTTTCCGATCGCGAAAAGAAATGGCTGCGCACCGGCCTCCGTAGAGACCGGTCAGATAAGTCGCAGCGTTTCGCGGATCGTGATCATGCGCCAAGGCTAAGGGGGAGAGCAGCCCCTGTCAACGCGCGGAATTTTTCACGCGGCGCCCGGAGGGGCCGGGATGGCAGGGGTCCACAAATGTTATGGCCCCGTCGCCTGGGGCGATCGGGGCCTCAAAAGTCGCACTTTGGCGCTTTCCGATAAAAATCAGAATGTCATGCGGTATGCACCCGCGATTTGACGGAGATGGGATAACTGATCTGCTTCTCCTTCGGTTAGCGGCACATCCAAGACGCGCGGAAGATTTGCGCACGTCGGCGGAAGTCGTCACTGCTGCGGTGGAGTCATGCTCCTCGTCCGTATTTTCCGGGCGCTCGCTGCGGCCCAGAGTTTTGGGTCAGAAGGCGTGTATTCTGTAAGGTTTTGTGGCGGTGTGAGCCTGGAACCTATACTTGCAGGGAAAAGATCAGTTTATTGCGCGCCTCGCGGGTTCGTAGCCCTGGGCGGTGGCTTCGTCTTGAAAGCGGCTTCGCACGTCTTTCAATCGATGCTGCAATACATGAATACTGCCACGTTTTTTGGAGTCGTCAACTGGAATTTTTTAGACGCGCCAGTCTTTTGGGCCCTTGAAAAGTGTACGGGCGTTAACCCGTGCGGAGGCCGGCCGTGACGCCGGCGCCGTCACAACCGTTGAATTGCAGGACAGGCAAAGCTTCGGCACAATGGGCTGTCCTTTGGTCATGGGGGAAGGCCATGGCGCCGGTTTCATCGCCCCTTCGATTCGTGTCCGTCTTTTTGTGCCTTTTCGCCACGGCGGCGCTCGCCTGTTCCGGTTGCGGCTGCCGAGGCGGTCCCGGATATCGCGGGCCGGACGGGCGGTGCGTCGGCTTCGCCAATATGGCGCGTGTGTGCGGCGATCCTCCCGAGACAAGGTGTGTCAGGGAAGCCGCGCCGAAGGTCCAGAGCATTTTCGAGCGAAGTGGATGCCGGTTCGTGTGAAGAAAATGCGTCAAACCGAAGCGTTAGATCGTGTTCGGTGAACGGGAGTTCACCGAACGCGAGCTCGCCGGAATGCCGGGGATGCGGCTGCAAAGGCGGCCCAGGCTACCGCAACCCTGACACGGGCCAATGCGTCGGCTGGCGGGGCCTTGCGTTCAACATGCGGCGATCCGCCAACCCTGCGCTGCGCTCTTGAACTGCGATGACCAAGCGGTTGCGTTGATGTGCGCTGGTTTAAGGCGCTAATGTCGTCACGACATCGCTGGAAAGGATTTTTCGTCGTTTCAACGAGGCTAAGCCGTTGAAAGATGGAGGCCTCGGAGGGAATCGAACCCCCGTACAAGGATTTGCAGTCCTCTGCGTAGCCACTCCGCCACGAGGCCGCCGGGCGCGTTCGCGCCGGACGTTGCAACGCCTATAACAGCACTCCCACCCCGGCCGCAAGAGGCGTCGCGCATTCGCAAAACTTTCTCCTCCCGGTCGTCAAAAATTTGTTTTGGGGGTTTTCAATCCGATATCGCGCTGCTATACGCCCCTCACCGCGCAACGTGATCCCTGATAGCTCAGCCGGTAGAGCAAGCGACTGTTAATCGCTGGGTCGCAGGTTCGAGTCCTGCTCAGGGAGCCACCTTCACACAATAGATCGATCCGACGCCGCCCCGCGATGGCGCGCATCTTGCTAATTTCTGGGCGTCCGTTCAGGGAATTCCATGACCTTCGAAAATGTTTTCGGCGCGCCGCCGCCGGAACTCGCGCCCCTCTCCGACAATGCTCGACAGTTCTCGCCGCTCTCGCCCGGCGCTGGGCGGTTGGAAGAGGCGTCGGGCCTCGACAATCTCGCCATGCTCGCGCCGCCCGGCGCCATCGAGCGCCGCGCCGCGCTTGCGCTCGCCTTGCGAGCGCTGAAACCCGGCGCGCCGCTGCTGGCGCTCGCGCCCAAGGACAAGGGCGGCGGACGGCTGGCCAAGGATTTGTCCGATCTCGGCTGCGCCTGTTCCGAATCCGCCAAGCGCCATCACCGAATCTGTCTCACGCAGGGGGGCGGCGATCCGCAGGCGATCGAGGCCGCGATTCAAGCGGGGGCGCCGCGCCTGTCCGAATCTTTGGGGTTGTGGACCCAACCCGGCGTTTTTTCCTGGGACCGAATCGATCCCGGAACGGCGCTGCTGGCCGAACATCTGCCGGATTTTTCCGGGCGCGGCGCGGATTTGGGCTGCGGGCTCGGCATGCTGGCGCATCGAATCCTGGGCTCGGCGCGGGTGAAATCGCTGCTGATGGTCGATGTCGACCGGCGCGCCGTCGATCTGTGCGCCCGCAATGTTTCGGATTCGCGGGTGAAACTGGTGTGGGAGGATGTGCGGCGGGCGCCCAAACCGGAGCCGCTCGATTTTGTCGTCATGAATCCGCCGTTCCATGACGCGGGCCGCGAAAACAAGGGGCTCGGCATCGCCTTCATCCAGCGCGCCGCCGAATTCTTGCGGCCGGGCGGCGTGTGCTGGCTGGTCGCCAACCGGCATCTGCCCTATGAGGCGGCGCTGGAGGAAAAATTCCGCTCGATCGCGCCGGTCGCCGAAGCCTCCGGGTTCAAGGTGATCGAGGCGGTGAAGTGAAGCCGGTCCGGCTCGACCGCTTCCTGGGCAATCTCGGCTATGGCTCGCGGCGCGAGATCGCGATTCTCGCGCGCCAGGGCCGAATCCGGCTTGGCGACAAAATTTTGCGCGAAGCGGACGCCAAGATCGGCCTGGAGGAGGCCACCGCGCTGTTGGTCGACCGCGAACCCATCGACCCGCTGCCCGGTTTTGTCGTGATGATGCACAAGCCGGTCGGCGTCACCTGTTCGCACAAGGAGGCGGGGCCGCTGGTGTTCTCGCTGCTGCCGGAGCGCTGGCGGCGCCGCGACCCCGCGGTTTCGACCGTCGGCCGGCTCGACAAGGAAACGTCGGGGCTGCTGCTACTGACCGATAATGGCGCGCTGCTGCACAAAATCATCTCGCCGAAGGCGGAGATCGCCAAAACCTATCGCGTCACGCTCGCCCGCGACCTGCGCGGCGACGAGGCGACGATTTTCGAATCGGGCGCCTTGATGCTGGAGAGCGAGGACAAGCCGCTGCTGCCGGCGAAGCTCGAGGTTTTGGGGCCGCGCGAGGTTTTGGTCACCATTGTCGAAGGGCGCTACCATCAGGTGCGCCGCATGTTCGCGGCGGTCGGCAATCACGTCGAGGGTTTGTGTCGCCTGCGAATCGGCGGGTTGAGCTTGCCGGCGGATTTGGCCCCCGGCGAATGGTCCGTGCTGTCGGTCGCCCAGGTCGAGCTTGTGTTTTCGGTCACGTAAGGCGGAACGAACCCCTCATCCGGCGCGCTTGCGCGCGCCACCTTCTCCCGCAAGGGGAGAAGGACAGCACGCCTGCGGGTTGCGACAAAACCTAACTATTTGCGTCGCCGGCTTTTGGGCGCTGGTGGCCGCTTGCCCTTTTTCACCGAGAGGGCGCGGCCTTTCTGGCCCTTGCCGTGGCTGAGCATTTCGAAGCGCAAGGCGCCGGCGAAGGGCGCGGCTTCGACCAGTTTGACTTCGACCGCATCGCCCAATTGAAACGTTTCGCCGGTGCGCGAGCCCACCAGCGCGTGGGCCGCCTCCTCGAAATGGAAATAGTCATTGCCGAGCGTGGCGGCGGGCACAAAACCGTCGGCGCCGGTGTCGTCCAGCTTCACAAAAAGGCCGGCGCGCGTGACGCCGGCGATTCGGCCGGCAAAACTCGCGCCGATCTGCTCGGCCAGATAGGTGGCGATCAGGCGGTCGGTGGTTTCGCGTTCCGCCGCCATGGCGCGGCGTTCGCTCGCCGAGATTTTGGCGGCGATTTCCGCCAGATGTTCGCGGCCCATTTCCGGCAGGCCGCCCGGTCCGAGGTCGAGGGCGCGCACCAGGGCGCGATGGACGATCAGGTCGGCGTAGCGGCGGATCGGCGAGGTGAAATGGGCGTAGCGGCGCAGGTGCAGGCCGAAATGCCCGTAGTTTTCCGCGACATATTCGGCTTGCGCCTGGGTGCGCAGCACGATTTCGTTGACGACGTTCTCGTGCTCTGTGCCGCGCACCCGCGAAAGAATGTCGTTGAACTGTTTGGGTTTGAGCACCTGACCCTTGGCGAGCTTGATGCCGATCGTCGCCAGGAATTCTGACAAAGCGCTCAGTTTTTCGACCGAGGGCTCGTCATGGGCGCGGTAGATCAGGTGGGATTTTTGCGCTTCCAGCGTCTCGGCGGCGGCGACATTGGCGAGGATCATGAATTCCTCGATCAGCTTGTGCGCGTCGAGGCGGGGCGGCACGAAGACGCGGTCCACCGTTCCGTCGGGGTTGAGCAGGATTTTGCGCTCGGGCAGGTCGAGATCGAGCGGCGAGCGTTTTTCCCGCGACAATTTTGCCGCGGCATAGGCGCGCCAGAGCGGTTTCAGTGCGCTTTCGAGCAGCGGGCGGGTGGCGTCGTCGGGGCGCCCGTCTATGGCGTCTTGCGCCTGTTGGTACGACAGTTTGGCCGCCGAACGCATCATCACGCGATGAAAGGTGTGGTCGAGCTTGTGGCCGTCCTTGCCGAGGCGCATGCGGCAGGCGAGCGCCGGCCGGTCCTCGCCCTGGCGCAGGCTGCACAGGTCGTTGGAGATTCGCTCCGGCAGCATCGGCACGACGCGGTCGGGGAAATAGACGCTGTTGCCGCGATCGAGCGCCTCGCGGTCGAGCGGAGCGCCGGGGCGCACGTAATAACTCACATCCGCGATGGCGACCGTGACGACAAAACCTTCTGGGTTGTCGGGGGCGTCGTCGGGTTGCGCGAACACCGCGTCGTCGTGGTCCTTGGCGTCGGGCGGATCGATGGTGAGGAGCGGCAGCGAGCGCCAGTCTTCTCGGGCAAAACCTTCGGCCTGCATGCGGGCGGGTTTTGCTTGTTCTGCGGCTTCCAGCGTCTCCGGGCGAAACAGATCTGGGATGCCGTGGGTGTTGATGGCGATCAGGCTGATCGCCTTTTCGCTGTTCATCGAGCCCAGGCGCTCGCGCACCCGCGCCTGCGGCAGACCCAGGCGCGCGCGCGAAAGCGTCTCGACGGAGACCAGGTCGCCGTCGCGGGCCTCGCCGCGGTCGGCTTCGGTGACGAACAATTCGCGGTCGCGCTGCTTCTTGTCCACCGGGACGATGCGGCCGCCGCGGGAGCGCGGGTCCTCGCGGAAGACGCCCAAAATGCGTTTTTGCGCGCGCGACAGCAGTTTTATGACGCGTCCGATATAGGCGGGGCCGCCGGTCTCGCGATGCGGGGCCACTTTCACCAGCGCCCGGTCGCCGACGCCCGGGGCGGGGGCAGGGTTTTTGGTCGAGCGGCGGGGCAGGGTGACCAGAATTTTGGGCGCGACGCCCAGTTCTTCGTCCCATTCGGCGGGCGTGGCGATCAGCTCGCCGTCGCGGTCTCGCGAAAGGATGTCGCACAGGACGACGGCGGGCAGTTCGCCCTTTTTCGAAAGGCCGGCGCGGGATTTCGTCACCGCGCCCTCGATTTCCAGCTCCTTCAGCAGCGCTTTCAGCTTGATCTTCGCTTCGCCGCCCTTGATGCCGAAGGCGCGCGCGATCTCGCGCTTTTCGATTTTTCGCGGCCCGCCCTCGGCGGCGGCGTGTTCGCGGGCGATGAAGGCGAGAATCTCGTCTCGGCTGGGAAAAGGCGCAGGTTGCTTCACGCCGTCAACATAGGGGCGGGCGGGCGCGACAAAAAGGGAAAATCGTCAACGCCGGCAAAATAGCCGCGCTGTATGTGACGCTTCGGGACTGCGGCGCGCGCGCAACAGGACGGGGATATCGAAGGAGGCGCGCTTGCGGGCGATTGCCTGGCGGGGGGAATGCCGCCATCCTTGGCCTCGGAATCCCATAAATGAATGATTCGTCGGAGGAAAGATGAAAGCCCTGGCCCTTGCGGCTTGGACGTCGGCCGCGCTTGCGCTGACGACGCCCGCCTTTGCTGACTATCGTGGAACCGCCGAGGCGCAGCAGGCCTGCACGCCGGACGTTTTTCGCCTGTGCAGCCAGTTCATTCCGGATTCCGGCCAGATCACCGCCTGCCTGGCGCGACAGAAGTCGCATTTGAGCCCCGCCTGTCACCAGGTCTTTGGCGGCGCGCGGCGGCGCGGCCACGGCCAGCGCTTCGCCAACGGGTAACTGGATTGGGGCTGCCCCTCATCCGTCTCGGCGGCCTGAGGCCGCCGATCGACCTTCTCCCGCAAGCGGCACGGCTGTCCGGGGAAATTGTCGGTTCTACAGATACGCGAATGTCCGCGTTACGATGCAACTTTATGTCGTCATGGCCGGGCGTCGTCCCGGCCATCCACGCGGCGCCGCAATGCGAACTGCCGGAGGTTTTCCCCGGCGGGCCGGCGTGGGTGCCCGGGACAAGCCCGGGCAAGACGTTCTTGGGTTGAAATCGCGCTGGGAAACCAACCAAGATTGTTTCCCCGGACAGCCGTGCGCAAGGGGAGCAAGGCGGCGCCCTGTTCAGGCGATCCCAAAGCCGCGCTCGTGCGTTATACTCCCGAAAAACAGGGAGCGGAACGATGCGACTTTGGAAAGCCATGATCGCCGGCATCGGCGGCGCCGCGATCATCGCCGGCGTGATCTTTTTGAACGGCGCGGCGCGGGCGGCCATGCAGCCCGGCGAAACGGCGCCGGATTTTTCCACGCAAGCCGCCGTGGGCGGCAAGGTTTTTAACTTCAGCCTCGCCGACGCCCTGAAGAAGGGGCCGGTGGTGCTGTATTTCTATCCCAAGAGTTTTACGCCCGGCTGTACGGCGGAGGCGCATGATTTCGCCGAAAACATCGACAATTTCGCCAAGGCCGGCGCGAGCGTGATCGGCATGTCCGCGGACACCATCGACACGCAAAAAGAATTTTCCTCCAAGGAATGCCGGGACAAGTTTCCGGTCGGCGCCGATCCCGACGGCAAGGTGATCAAGGCTTTCAAGGCGCAGCTCATCACGCTTGGCGACATGGCGACGGCGGCGCGCATTTCTTACGTCATCGCGCCGGACGGCAAGATCCTCCTGGCCTATCAGGACATGTCGGCCGGGCCGCATGTGGAGAAAACCCTCGCCGCCGTGCGGCAATGGCGCGCCGCTCACCCGAATTGAGCGACGTAAGGAAAGCCGTCGCGAATTAACCATCTATGTTCATATTAACGTAACGACCGCGCCCAGGCGCGGGGCGAAAGCTTGTCCGTGGCTTGAACTCTCCATGAACAGTCGTTAACGTCTTCGCATTGCGACAAGACGAGTTCGTTGACGATGTGCGTGTGCTCGGGACTTCACAGGGGCGAATCCATCGAGGGTTACGACCGGATCGAAACCCGGGGCGCGAAGATCGTCGGCGCATATCTCGCCGAGGAGGGGCGCGCTTATGGCTGGCGGCCGTTTCTCTGCGCGCTCTAAAAACCTGGCGCCCGGGGCGCCGAGCCCAGGCGTTTCGCAGCGCCGACGCCGTTTTCGGCGAAAATCCCGCGAGATCTTTGGGGACAGCGCCCATTCGCCGGCGGGGGCGAATAGGCGTGCGAGCCGGATGGACGACAGATGGACAAGCTGAACTTCGACCTTGATGAATCCGCGGTGCTGCGCCGGTTCGACCGCAGCTCGCCGGAGGCTTTGCTCAAGTCCATCGCCCGGGAGATCGTCAATCTGCGGCGCGCGCAGGCCGAATTCGCCGTGAAGATGGAAGTGTTCGCTTCGCTTCAGGCCGCCGCAGACCGGATCGTCGCCGCGGAATCGGATGCGCGCGGGGCCTCGCATCCCTCGCGCGTGGTGATCGACGCCGCGCAATCGTTCAACGGTTCGATGGGGTTCTACGAACTCGAGCACGACCCGGAGGGGCAGCCGTTTCGCTGGACGGGGCCGGACCCCAGATTTTCCTTCGAATTCTTCATCAACCGCACGACGCCGGCGCGGTTCGTGCTCCGCTTCGGGCCGCTGTTCTCCGGGGGCTCGCCCCTCGGCCTGCTGTGTTTCGTCGACGGCGAACCGGCGCCGGTGAAACTTCAGGCGGCGACGACCTGTTTCGAGGCGGTCGGCGTGCTGCCGCCGCGCCGCGACGCCGGCGGCTCCGTCCTCAGCTTCGTCTGTCCGCAAATGGCCTCGCCGGCCTCGCAGGGCCACAATGATGCGCGGATGCTCGGCCTGCTGTTCCGGCGTCTGACCGTCGAGTCCATGCCCGAGCAGCCGGCGCTCGCGCCGGCCGCCGGCCCCTCCGACGCGGTCGCGCCGCGTCCGGCTGCGGCGCAGGTTGCGGCGCCGGTCGCTCCGGAACGCTCGGCGCCTGAGCGCGCCGCGCCCGCGGCGCAGCCCGTCGCCGCATTCCAGGACAACGCATTCCAGGAAATCTCGTTCAAGGGGCAGGCGCGATGAGCACGCCCGACATCGCGCTGTGCATCTGCACCTACAACCGCTACGATCTGCTGCCCGGCGCCATCCGCAGCGCCGTCGAACAATCCCTGCCGGCGGATCGCTACGAAATCCTCGTCATCGACAATTCGCCCGACCGGAACCGGGCGGCGGCCTTCGCCGAAAAATTCGCGACCGCGCCGAACCTGCGCTACATCCACGAGAAGACGCCGGGCCTGTCCAACGCCCGCAATGTCGCGGCGTCCCAGGCGCGGGCCCCGGTGATCGCCTTCATGGACGACGACGCCCTCGCCGATCCCGAATGGGCGGCCGAATTGTTGCGCGCTTACGAATCGTTCGGGGAGGGCGCGATGATCGTCGGCGGCCGCGTCGATCCGATCTGGGCGTCGCCGCGCCCGGATTGGGTGCACGAATCCATGCTCGGCAGCCTGTCGATCGTCAATTGGGGCGGCGAGGCCCGGGTCGCCGGACCCGACGAATGGGTCGCCGGCACCAATATCAGCTTCCGCACCTCCGCCATCCGCGACAATGGCGGCTTTCCCCTCAATCTGGGGCGGATCGGTTCGGGCTCGGCCCTGCTCAGCAATGAGGAGATCAAGCTGGTCGAGCGCATCCGCGAGAGCGGCGGCCAGCTGATCTACGCGCCCCGGGCGGTCGTCAACCATCTGGTCGATGTGCGGCGTCTGCGGCGCGACTGGTTCCGCAAGCGCGCGGCCTGGCAGGCCTTGTCCGATTTCATGATGAACCCGGACGGGCAGGCGGCGGAAGCGCGCGGCCATTGGCCCGAACTCATCAAATATTTCAACGCCCTGCCGCCGCATGAGCGCACCATTCGCGGCCTCCTCCACCCGACCGACGATCCCGACCTGTTCCATTGGCAGACCGGCGCCGTCTATATGATGACGACGCTGCTGCTCGCCGGTTTCGAGGGGGTGGAGCTTGACTGATCCCGTCCCGGCCTGGTTCGGCTTCGATGTCCTGGTGGTGTCGCCGACGCCGACCCATCCGCAGGATCACGGCAATCGCAAGCGCATCTACGAAATCTGCGCGGAACTGAAGCGCCAGGGCGCGCGCATCCACTTCGTCCATTATCCCGCCGAGCACGACTGGCGCGACCAGTGGCCGCTGCGGCATGAGGCGGACATGCGCGCGGCCTGGGACAGCTACCAGCTGGTCGCGCCCGGCCGCGAGCTGCATTGCGACTCGATCGGCGAGGACCACGAAATCGACGAATGGGCCGATCCCGGCCTCGCCCATTACCTCGCCTGGGCCTGCCGCGTGCGCGCCTATGACATGGTGATCGTCAATTACACCTGGCTGAGCTTCTGCCTGGACGCCATTCCGGCGAGCGTGTTCAAGGTCTGCGACACCCATGACGTGTTCGCCGACCGCCGCCGCCTGCTGCAGGCCCATGGCATCGCCCCCGAATTCTTCCACACCACCCGCGATGAGGAGGCCAGGGGCCTGGCGCGCGCCGATCTGGTCTGGGCGATCAAGAAGGGGGAACAGGACTATTTCGAGCGGGACCTCGGCCTGCCCAATTGCCTGACCATGCTGCACGCCGAGCCGGAGCGCGGCTGGTGGAGCGCTCCCCCCTCGACCGACGGCTGGCTGCGCGCCGGCGTCATCGGCGCGCGCAACAATGTCAATCGCCGCAATCTCGAGGAATTCCTCAATCTGGCGCTGCCGGCGATCGAGCGCTACATGGCGCCGGTCAAGATCGTCATCGCCGGCGGCTGTTCGGCGGACTTTTTGGATTGGCGCCATCCCAATCTCGAAGTGGTCGGCCGCGTCCCCGACGTCGCCGATTTCTATCGCGCCGTCGATGTCGTGCTCGCGCCGATGAAATTCAGCACCGGCTTGAAGATCAAGGTTTCGGAGGCGCTGGCCTCGGGCGCGCCGCTGCTCGCCCATGCCCACGCCATGGAGGGCTATCCGACCCGCGAGCCGCTGCACCAGCTCCACGATTTCGAGGAAATGGCGATCGAGCTGGTGAAACTCGCCTTCGATCCCGCGCCGCTGAAAAAGCTGGCGGCGCGCTCGCGCACGGTCTGCGCGACCATTCAGGCCTCCGTGCTGGCCTCGGTCGAAGCGACCCGCGCGCGTCTGGTCGCCAAGACCGCGGAGACCATTTGCGTCGTCGCGCCCGCCGAGGCGCTCAATCCCGCTTGCCTGCTGCATGACCATCTGCTGGAGGCGCTGGATTATCTGCGCTTCATCGCGCCCATCGCGCTTCATGTCTCCGGCGCGCCGGTCAAGGGGATGAAATTCGACTTTCTCGCGCGATTCGAACTGCGCCGGCAGATTTTTGCCGACCCCGCCCTGGTGGCGGCGCTCGGCGATGACGCGCCGGATTTCTGGACGCCGATTCCACTGCCGGCGCTGCTGGAGACGCGGGCCTATCGGCGCGCCTATTTCCTCGCCGACGCCAGCGCCCAGCTTCGCGTGGAGCAGCCTGCGTTCGACGAGGCCGCCGGCGCGATCGGCGCCTTGCGCCGGGCGGTGGTGCGCTGCGACGCCATCGAACTGTCCGGCGGCGACCCGGCGGCGCTGGTCGAGCTGCTGCGCGGCGAAGCCGATGTGATCGTCGCCGGCGCCGCGCCCTGGGGGCTCCAGCACTGGCAGGGACAAAAGGGCGTGCTGGCGGTGGTCGAGGCGCCGTTCCGCCGCAGCGGCGCGTTCGAGGCGTTTCGGCATCGCGACAAGCCCGCAACGGCCGCCAAGCTCGTCATTTTCGCGCGCGGCGACGACCCCGTGGCGCTGGAGCTCGCGGCGCTGGCGGAAAAGCTCTCGTTTCCGGCGCGGCTGGTCGATGTCTCCGACCCGGCGATTCGCCCGGCGCTGCTGCGGGGCGGCCCCAACGACGCGCTGGCGGGCCTGCGCGAGGCGAGCCTGGTGGTCGACATGACGGAACAGGATGCGCTCGCCCTGGTGATCGGCGAGGCGGCGCTGCGGTCCGACGTTCCCGTTCTGTCGTTCCAGCGCGGCGCGCTCGCCTACGCCTGGCGCGGTTTCGAGACGCCCTTGCGTCCGACCAGCCTGGCGCGGCTGTTCACCGCGGTCGCCACATGCGCCCAGGACCCCGACGCCCTTCAGGCGTTGCGCGGCGCCAGTGCGCGCCAATCCAAGGTGCGGTTCGCCAACGACGCCGGCTGGACGGCGCTGTGGCGATTGCTGACCGCCAAATCCGTGGAGTCGCTAGGCGCGGCCGCGGAACTTTGGGGGTGACATTTTTATTCCGAGGCGCGATAAGCGAACAAAGGTCGCGGGCAGCGGCTGCCTGAAAGGCATTGCAAGGGTTATATTATGTCCAATCCGGCTACATCATTTGCTGACATGCAAGCCGCCCGCACCGATTATGGGCCTCAGTTCGAACTTCTTGTCGCAGTTCTCTACAACCAGATCGTGAAGCCCGGCGACACCGTCGTCGACGGCGGCGCCAATTCCGGCTTGCACGCCGTGCCCCTCGCCAAGCTCGCCGGGCCGGACGGCCTGTTGATCGCCTTCGAGCCGATTCCGGAGGTTTTTGAAGGTCTGCAGAAAAACACCGCGGGGCGTTCGGTCGAACTGCGCCGGCTCGCTTTGAGCGACGTCGCGGGACAGGCGAAATTCCTGGTTGACGAGAACAATCTCGCCATGAGCCACATCACCCATCCCTATGA
The DNA here is from genome assembly GCF_025961575.1 of Rhodoblastus acidophilus. Lineage (GTDB taxonomy): Bacteria > Pseudomonadota > Alphaproteobacteria > Rhizobiales > Beijerinckiaceae > Rhodoblastus > Rhodoblastus acidophilus_C. The sequence goes on from NZ_JAOQNX010000004.1 coordinate 51,015, forward strand.
CAAGGTTGGCGAACGCCAACGCTTCATCACCGTCGATTGCGTGACGCTGGATCAGGTCATCGGGCCGAGGAAGATCTCGTTCATCAAGCTCGATCTCGAAGGCAACGACTTTCTCGCCATTCGGGGCGGAAAACAGCTGATCCTGAGAGATCGGCCGCCGATCATTTTCGAGAACGGCCGCGATTGGACCGCGCAGTGCCGAGGCTATACCTCGGAGGATTACTTCAATTTCTTCGACGAAGTGTCCTACGACGTCTATGACCTGCATGGCCGGTCGCTCAACCGCGATACCTGGAAAGACAAGAACATCGCCTTCGAGTTCATCGCCGTGCCGCGCGAGACGCCGGAGCGCAACCTTTTCCTGCTCAAGGTCATCGAATTCTTCTGGCGGGAACACGCCAGCCGGCCGACCTTCGCGCAGTGGAAAGACTGCGTCCTCGCCGTCTGGGACGCCGCCCCGTTCATGGCGAGTCATCACGGCCCCAATTGGCTGGCCGCGGCCTATCTGACTCCCAAAGCGGCGGAATAAGCGACGGGACGAGTGGGTGACGAAACGTCGTCACAAGGCGCGCAAGACGGAAATCACGGAACGAACGCATGAAGCCCATCGAATCATCTCCCGCAGAGGGGGTTGATCTGTCCCGGCCCGTCCAGGGACAGATCATCTGGGGGGATCCGCTGATCTTCTATACCAGCCAGATGACGGCGCGGGCGTCGTTCATCAACAGCGCTTGCGACTTGTGCCACGATCGGGACGCCATCCTGCTCACCCAGGTCGCCTGGACGCTTGAGGGGGTCAAACCGGACAACCAGTTCATCCGGTGGATTTCCGACTACGAGGCCCGCCATCCCCGGCACAAGATCATCCACATGTGCAACACGCAGGCCGAGGTCGACGCCTTGCGCGCCTGCGGCTGCCGGGCCGAGTGGTTCAATCACAACATCTTTGTCGATCCCAACATCATCAGCCCGGACCCTGAGGCGGAAAAGCAATTCGACGCCGTCTACAACGCCCAGTTGACGCCGTGGAAGCGCCATGGACTGGCGCGGGAGATTCCCTCCGTCGCGCTCCTCTATCATTCCTACAGCCCCGAGCAGGAAGCCTATCGGCAGGGCCTGCTTCAGGACGCGCCGCACACCTATTTCGCCAATCATGAGCTCGCCAATCCGCCGGGCGGCAATCTTCCGCGCTCGACCATCCGCGCTCTGCTCAATCGCTCGCGCGTCGGGCTCTGCCTGTCCGAAGCCGAGGGCGCCATGTACGCCAGCATCGAATATCTGCTCGCAGGGCTCCCGGTGGTGTCGACCCATAACCGGGGCGGGCGCGATCAGTTCATGCATGCCGATTATTGGTTGTCGGTCCCGCCCGATCCGGCGGATGTCGCGCGCGCCTGTGGCGACCTCATCGCGCGACGCCTGGACCCCTGGGCGATCCGGGAGCGAACGATCGCTCAGCAACAGGCCGAAACGGCGCGCTTCCAGGCTTACGTCAATGCGCTCCTCGCCGAGAACGGCGTCAACGCCGACATCCGCGCGCTCTGGCCGCAGCTCTACTGCGACAAGTTGCTGCGCTGGGAGCCGGCCGGCGAATTCCTCAAGCGCGTCCACGCCTGGCGCCCGCTTTGACCGGCCCCGTCCGACCGCAACGGTCGGAGAAGACTAGTTCTCTGTTTTAACGCATTTGTTCGTCATGCGAGGGCGGTGTTGCGGAAGAACAGGTTTTCGCCCTTCGCCGGCAATTCCTCGAAATGCGCGGCCAAAGCCTGCCGCACCGCCTGGTCCGATCCCGGGCGGAAGCGTTCGTGCGTTTCGATGATCAGCAATCCGGTTTTGGACAGCCACGGTTCCGGATTTTCGGAAAACAATTCGAGTTCCGCGCCCTCGATGTCGATCTTCAAAATGTCGATGTGATCGAAGCCGGCCTTTTCAACAAGGGTCGAGAGTTTCCAGCAGGGAACCGGCTTGCCGCCCGGATTCTGCTGCGAGGACACCCGGAAGGCGTCCGAGCCGAGAGCCGCGCCGCTCTCGGTCGTCGCGCACAGGTTGATTTCGCCGTCATGCGTCCACACGGCGCCTTGCAAGGCGACGACGCGGCTGTCGAGCGCGCGCACATTTTCCTGCAACAGCTCGAAATTGCCGGCGTCCGGCTCCACCGCGACAATTTTCGCGCGGCTGTACCTGTGGGCGAAGTCGACGGTGGCGTAGCCGACATTGGCGCCGAGATCGATGATCGTTGTGGCCTCGTCCGGGAGGTTGGCGCTGTCATAGTCCCGATTGACGAAAATCTGCTCGAAGGTCGAAACATCCATGGATGCGGGACGCACGATGACCTCATGCGCGCCGTCGAACACGGCGAGCGTCATCCGCCGGATCGGGAAGGTGAGGCCCTTGGAGGTCAGTTGTTGCAGCGTGGTGATGTGCAGAGGCTGAATGGATTCGTGGATGAGCGTCCCGGATGCGGTGACGATGAAAACCTCCTCGGGATATTTGTCCCAATGCACCGTCAGCCTGTTTCCCGATTGGCTCAATCGGCCTCGGCTGCCATGCGCTTCATGCACTACCGTTCCATCTTCGTAGGAAACAAGCAGTCGCCCCCGCCAATTGGGGTGAATGGCGTCGACCTTAATCATTCCCATCTGTGTCTTCTTGCTGCTCGAAATGCTGGGAAAGACTGTGCCTATGTCGGCGGCGAAATTCAAGCGCCGCTTCCCCTGCGTTGCGCGCGATATCCTTTTCCGGATGCCGACAGATTCAAAGGCGTCCCCGATTGATGGTCCGGTCCTGGCCACCTATAGTGGCGTTCTGGTTTGGCTTCGGCTGGTCTTGCTCAGCTGTTGGTCAAGCCTGTTGTCAATCATGGCGTTTTCAAATCATTTTAACGGGGGTGATCGCGCGGAATGGACGCGTCTGAACAGCCAGGCCATCCGACCCCGGACTGGACGCTTCTGCGCAGCGAAGCTGTTTGCGCGCGCGACCGCGACGATCATTCCGGCGCGCTGGCGCTGTTTCGGCAGGCCGCCGCCGCCGCGCCCGACAGGCCCTGGATTCTGCTCGATGTCGCCGATCAGTTGCGGCGGCTCGAGCGCCTCGACGAGGCCGAGGCGGTCTATCTTGAGGCGGTGAGCAAGGACCCCGCCTTGGCGCAGGGGTTACGCGGGCTCGGGCTGATCGCGCGCCAGCGCGGCGACCGCGCGGCGGCGGTGGAGCGTTTCCGCGAGGCGGCGGCGCGCACCCCGGAAAACATCTGGCTGTGGTTCGATCTGGCGAGCGACTTGCGCGAATTGGGGCGGCTGGACGAGGCGGCGGACGCGTATAAAAAAATGCTCGGCCGCGATCCCAAAGCGTTTCACGCTTGGCGCGGGCTGGCGCAAATCGCCCGCCTGCGCGGCGACCGCGCTGAGGCCCTCGAGTGTTTTCGCGTCGCCGCCATCTTCAACCCCTCCGACATCTGGACGGCGCAGGACGCCGCCACGGAGTTCCGCGAGCTCGGACGGTTCGACGAAGCCGCCGCCGCCTTCCGCCAGGTTTTGGCGCTCGACGCCGGTTTCGCCCCGGCCTGGCGGGGGCTTGCGCTGGTCGCGCGGACGCGCGGCGACCGCGAGGCGGCGCTCGACTCCTTTCGCCGCGCGGCCGAGTGCGACGCCAAGGATCTTTGGAGCGCCTATGACGCGGCCGTGCTGCTGAACGATCTCGGCCTTCTGGACGAGGCCTCGGCGGCCTGCCGCGCTCTGGTCGCGCGCGCCCCGGATTTCGCGCCCGGCTGGCGCGCGCGCATTCCGGTGGCCCGCGCGCAGGGCGATCGCGTTGCGCTGCGCGAGAGCCTGGCCGCCGTGGCGCGGCTGGAGCCGCAAAATCCCTGGTCGCACTTCCATCTCGCCGCGGAATTGCGCGAGCAGGGTCGGGTCGATGACGCGGAAGCGGCCTATCGCGCCGCCGCCGCCCTCGATCCGGAGCTCGCCCATGTCAATCGCGCGCTCGGCCTGATCGCCCGCGAGCGCGGCGACCATGAGGCCGCGTTGCCTCTGTTTCGCGCGGCGGCGCGCAACGAGCCCGCCAATGTCTGGATGCGCAACGATGTGGCGGTGACGCTCGCCGCGCTCGGCCGTCACGACGAAGCCGAGGCGCTGATGGCGGAGCTGGCGGCGGAGCGCCCCGAATCCGCCGACGCCTTGCTCGCCTATGCGCCTTTCCTGCGCCGCCGGGGTTTTTGCGGCGCCGAGCTTGTCGCGCTGCTGGAAAAGGCCGCCGGCCTCGCCCCTGACAATCCGGGCGCGCAGCTCGGCCTCGCCGAGGAATTCTTGCGCGTCCAGCGGCTCGACGAGGCCGAGGCGATTTTCGACGCCCGGCTGGCGCTTGCGCCCGACGATGTGCGCGCGCTGATGGGTCGGGCGCAGGCGGCGCGCCGCCGCGGCGACCGCGCGCGGGCGCTGCAAAATTTCGAGGCGGCGGCGCGCGCGCCCGGCGGCCATGTCTGGGCCGTGATCGAATATGCCGACGAGCTCAAGGAGGCCGGACGGGTCGAGGAGGCCCGGCGCGTGCTTGAAGCCGAGATCGCGCGGCGCGACCGTCCCGAACTGCATATGCGCCTGGGTTTTCTCGCCCGCGAGGCCTCGGACGGGCCGGGCGCCCGCGCCGCCTTTGCCGGCGCTTTGGCGGTCGCCCCGGGATTCGACGAGGCGCGCATCGAACTGGCGGTCGAGGATTTTCGCCAGGGCGACGCCGAGGCGGCGATCGGCGCGCTGAAGGACCTGCTTGCGACCCGGCCGGACCACGCCCGGGGGCTCGCCGCGCTCGGCGACTTCGCCGATCAGATCGACGATATGGACAGCGCGGTGGAGCTGCGGCGCAAGGCCGTCGCCGCCGATCCCGCAAACCTGTGGATTCGCGCCCAGCTCGCCGAATCCCTGGCCAAGCTCGGCCAGGGCGAGGAGGCGGAGGCGGAGCTCGCCGCCTGCCAGGCGCGGTTCGGCGACGCGCCGGAAATCTGTCTCGCGCGCGCGAAAAACCTGACCATGCTCGGCGAGGCCGAGGCCGCCTTCGCCTTGCTGCGCGACGGCGTCGCCGCCTTTCCGCATCATTTCGACCTCTGGGCGCGTTGGCTCGCCGCCACGATCGCCCGCGGCGATTTCGATGCCGCGGGCGCCGCGCTGGAGGCGGCGGCTCCCGCCGGCGCGCGGGAGCGGGCGCAGGTTCTGCAGCTGCGCGGCGCCCTCGCCGCTTCTGCCTTCGACCTCGCCGGCGCCTATCGCGCTTTTGCCGACGCCCTCGCCTTGCGTCCCGCCGACGGCTGGCTGCATGAATGCGCCGGGCGCACCGCGCTGCTGCGCTGCGATTTCGAGCCGGCGCGCCGCCATCTCGCGGCGGCCACCAACGCCAATGCGGCGCATCGCGTGTCGCACCGGGGCGGCGCCAAGCCGTCGCAATCGCTGCTCGGCCAATTGCTCGACGAATTCCGCATCGACGCCGAGATTGGCGCGATCCTGCGCGACGCTTTGGCCGCGCAGGATATCGCCGGTCTCGCTGGCGCCGTCGCGGAGGCGCCGGAATCCACCGCCGCCGCCATGGCGCTGATGATCGCTCTGCGGCGCGGCGGCAGGCTTGAGCCGGCCGGGCCGGGCTTGGCGAAAAGTGCGATCCCGCGCGCGATCATGCAGTTCTGGGACGAGAACATTCCCGCCGAGGTGGAAAAACTCTGCGAGGGCTGGCGCGCCGCCCATCCCGATTTCGTCTACCGCCGCTTTTCCAGCCTCGACGCCGCCCGCTTCCTCGCCGGGCAGGGCGCGGGCGCGGCCGCCGCCTTCAAGCGGGCGCGGGAGCCGGCGATGAAGGCGGACCTGTTCCGGCTGGCCTGGCTGGCGCGCCATGGCGGCTGGTATGTCGACGCCGACGACCGCTGCCTCGCGCCGCTCTCCGGGCTGGAGGCGGAAGGCCGCGACCTCATCCTCTACCAGGAGGAGAATCTCGGCTCGACCGGCAACAATCTGATCGGCGTCGCGCCCGGCCATCCCGTCATTCTGGCGGCGCTGGACCAGGCGATCCTGGCGGTGAACCGGGGCGATTCCGACATTCTCTGGCTGTCCACCGGGCCCGGATTGCTGACGCGCTGCGTGGCCGCCTGGCTGGTCGGCGATCTCGACGCCCGGCTGGGGCGCACCCGCATCCTCACCCACAGCGAAGCGTCGCGCTGCGTGGCGATCTGGACGGCGGCGGCCTACAAGCACACCAGCCGGCACTGGAGCCGCACCGTGTTCGGCCGGGCGCGCGCCGTTTTGCGCGGCAAGGCCGGGGCTGCATCCGTTTCGGCGGCTTGAGCGTTGTCCCCTGCGAAAGGACAGCCGATGAGAAAAAACCCGATCATGAGTTTCTGGCTGAGCGGGGCGCATGCCGCCGCCGGCAAGGTTTTGGGGCCGGCGCGCGGCGTGATCACCGCCGCCGCGCTGCAGCGGCAGAAGGCGATGATGCGCGACGCCGAGAAAATGGCCGCCGCTTTTTGGGGAAGCGCGCTCAAACCTCTCGCGCCGCCGAAGCGGCGATCGCGCAAGCTTTAGGGGTAGCGCGGGCGATATCGGGGGGTGGGCGCCGCGTCGCTGCGACGCTCTCACCGTCGCTTTGTCCCCCGAAGCGCGCAACCCCTCATCCGTCTCGGCGCTTCGCGCCGATCCACCTTCTCCCGCAAGGGGAGAAGGAAGAACGCGTTTGCGGGGCTTGATTGTGCGCGGCCCTCGGGCAGAATGGGGTCGAATCTCGAGAGGGCCGCATGAAAACTCTGATCCTCGGCCTCGCCGCTTCGCTCGTCTGCGCCGGCGCCCAAGCCCGTCCCGCGGCGCCCGACCCGCAGCGGGACGCGCTGATCCGGCTGATCGCCGACGCCTCCGCCTGGAGCGAGATGTGCGTCAATTACGCCGTCGATCCCGCCGCGCTCGCCTTGTTCCGCGATGTCCACCGCATCCCGGTCGATGGCCATTACATCAAGGTTTTCGGCTTCGCTTATGCGCGCCAGCACGCCGCGGCCTATGAAAGCCATCGCTTCCGCGGCGCCTGCGACCGGGCGCTCGCGCTCTACGGGCCCTGGGGAAGCCTCGCGCCCGGCCTGGTGCGCCCGCTGTTCCATGGGACCGTTCCAGACCAGAAGATCAACCTCGACCGGTTTTGACGCTTAGGCTTGCGGCTGCTATCGACGCCCCATGATCGTCGACCCCGACAAGGCCAAGAGGATTCGCGTCGCCGACCGCGAGTTTATGGCGCGCGGGCTGAAGCCCAGCCTGTTCGGCGATCTCTTCCACCATTCCATGGCGGCGTCCTGGCCGCTGTTCTTCCTCGGATTCGCCGTCTATTTCCTGACGATGAACCTGATCTTCGCCAGCCTGTTCCATCTGGGCGGCGATTGTATCGCCAATGCGCGGCCGGGTTCGTTCCTCGACAAATTCTTCTTCTCCGTCGAGACCCTCGCCACCGTCGGCTATGGCGACATGCATCCCGCCAACGCCTACGCCCATTGCGTCGTCACCGTCGAAATCTTTACCGGCCTGTCGACGCTCGCCGTGTTCACCGGCCTGATCTTCGCGCGGTTTTCGCGGCCGCGGGCGCGCGTCATTTTTGCCGAGGCGCTGGTGGTCGGGCCGCACCAGGGCCAGAGGACGCTGATGGCGCGGCTCGCCAACGCCCGCCACAGCGTCGTCACCGAGGCCGAAGCCGAGCTTTGGCTGATCCATACCGAGACCACGCAAGAGGGCCGCCGCTACGTGCGCTTTAGCCCTCTGCGGCTCGCGCACCAGCGCAACCCCATTTTTGTCCTGTCCTGGACGTTGTTTCACCCGATCGATGCGGCGAGCCCGCTGCATGGCTTGACCCATGCCGATCTCGCGGCGATGGACGCGCGGATCCTGCTGGTGTTCAACGGCCATGACGAGACCTCGGGCCAGAGGCTGATCGTGCGCCGCGGCTACCATTTGTCCGATGTGCGCTTCAATCACGTCTATGCCGATATTGGCGCGCTGCCGGAGCAGGAGGGCGCGCTGCCGGAGGTCGATTATCGGAAAATCCACCACACCGAGGCGGTGGAGTAGAGCGCAGGGACTGGATCGCAGTACGCCCCCGCTTGCGTCAGGACATGAATGACCGATCGCGGCGATCCAGTCCCCTTCATTCCGCGCGGCGGTTGAGGGCCTTGACCGCCAGCTCGGTGCGGCTGCGGGCGTTGTGCTTTTCAAGAATGCGGCTGACGTAATTCTTGACCGTGCCTTCCGCGAGCTTGAGCTGGGCGGCGATCTCCTTGTTGCCCTTGCCCGCGACGATCAGCTGCAGGATCGCGTTCTCGCGGTCGGTGAGGGCTTCCTGGTCCTGCCCGTCGTCGAGCGGCGCCGCCGGGCGGCGCACGCGGCGGAATTCGTCGAGCAGTTTGCGGGCGACATTGGGGGCGAGACGGGAATGGCCGCGCGACACCGCGCGGATCGTCTCCAGAATTTCGTCCTCCTCGGCGTCCTTGAGCAGATAGGCCTGGGCGCCCGCGCAGATCGCGTCGAAAATCAGCTCGTCGGTGTCGAAAGTGGTGAGGATGATCACCTGGGCGTCCGGGCAGTCGCGGACGATCTGGCGCGTCGCGGCTATGCCGTTGAGCCGGGGCATCTGGATGTCCATCAGGACGATGTCGGGCTGCCAGCGCCGCGCCTCCTGCACCGCCTCCGCGCCATCCGCGGCCTGGCCGACGATCTCCAGATCGCCCTCCAGCGCCAGCATAGACGCGAAAGCGCGGCGGATCATCGGTTGATCCTCCGCGATCAGAATGCGGATGCGTTCAGACCGCTCCAATCCGTCCCTCCGGTTTTCCAGGAAGGCGGCGCCGCCGCCTGATACACCCCAACTGTCCGCCACCGTCATCGGAAGCCGCTGGGAACGCGCGGATCGCGCCGCGCACAGCTGAAAGTGAGCAATAATCGGCAATGCTCTAGCCGCTTTCCAGGCAAGATGCAATTACTTGTCAGATTACAGTAAACCCGTCCTTTCACGCGCCGCGTCGGGCGGGGCTTCCGGGCCCGCGCGGGATTGGCGGCGGCGGTTGACGCAGAGGAGTCTTCAGCCGCCCTGCGCGACCACGACGATGCGCGTTCCCACGCCCGGCGTCGAGGCGAGGTTGAAGCGCGCGCCGATCATTTCGGCGCGCTCGCGAATGCCGATCAGGCCGAAATGTCCTGATGGCGGCTGGTCGGGATCGAAGCCGCGGCCGTTGTCGTCGATCACCAGCGTGGCCGCGCCGGTCTCGTCCACGGCCAGGGTGACGCCGACGCGGGTCGGCTGCGCGTGCAGTTCGGCGTTGCGCAGGCCCTCTTCGGCGATCCGGTAGAAGGTGTCGGCCACCTCCGGCGCCAGCGTCGCCGCGCGGGCGTCGAGGTCCACCAGCACATGCACGCCGGTGCGATCGCCGAAGCGGCGCGCCAGCCCTTCGAGCGCCGCGCCGAGCCCTTCCCGCTCCAGCGTCTGGCTGCGCAAATCCGCTATGGCGGCGCGCGCCCGGGAAAGACCGTCGCGCACCGCCTGTTCGGCGAAGGCCAGCTCCTCCTTGAGCCGCGTCGGCGCGTCCGCTCCCGCGGTCTTGCGGATCAGCCGGATCTGCGGGCTCAGGGCGACGAGCGAATGCACCAGCGTGTCGTGCAGGGCGTGGGCGATGCGCAGGCGCTCGCGCATCACCGCATTGGCGCGCGCCTCCTCGGCGCGCGCGGCGGCGTCGGCGCGCAGCCGCAAGAGGTCGGTGATGTCGCGGCCGATCGCCTGATATTCGGCGCCGCCGCTGACCCAATGGACGCGCCACCAGATCCAGATGCGTTCGCCGTCCGCCCGGCGCGCCGCCTGTTCGAACGAGGCCGCCTGCTCGAAATAGCTCGCCGATTTCGTAAAAAATCGGGCGCGCCAAACCTCCTCGGGCGCGGAGTCCAGCAGATCGTCCACCGGGCGTCCCAGAATGAGGGCTTCGGTGAGGCCGAGCAGCCGGCAGACCGCCGTGTTGACGAAGGAGATGCGCAGATCCGGCCCCAGGCGCAGCACGAGGTCGCTGTCGTTTTCGACGATGTCGCGATAGAGCGCCGCCTGTTCGCGCAGCACCCGGCCGGCGCTCGCGGCCTGATCGGCGAGAATCTGGCTCTGGCGGCGTTCGTGGGCGAGCTGGCGCTCGAATTCGAGCACGCCGGCGTCGGCGGCGGCGTAGAGCAGCAGGCCGCCGGTTCTTGGCTCATGGACCAGCGTGAGGTCGAACGGCGTCTCGAGCTTGGGCGGCAGCCTCAGGCCCGGCAGGTCCAGGCGCGCGCCGTCGCGCAGCGCGGCCAATTGCGCGTCGAGGCCGAAGAACACCGGCGTGTCCGCGAGCGGCGCGCCGATCGGCGGCAGCCAGTCCAGCAGGCGGCCCTGAACGGCGCGCACAGTCAGGTCGGGGCCGATGCGGGCGAAGGCGAACAGGCCCAGGTCGAGAGCCGGCGCCAGATCCGACGCCAGATCGGGCTGCTCTTGGCTTTCGTCGGCCGCGCTCAAAATTTCTGCTGGACGCGGACGCGGCCGGACCATTCGGGCGAGGCGGTCCAATGGTCGGCATTGCTTGGCGGCTGCGGCGTTTGCGTCTTGCTCAGCGTATAGGACAGTTCGCCGCCGATCATGAGGTTCTTCAGCGGGGTCCAGGCGAGATTGCCGCCGAGGATGGTTTCGCGATAGTCGGGGGCGCCGGCGACGGTCGCCGAACTCTGGTTCACCGCTTCCGGATAATTCATGCCGAACACGCTGGCGAACAGCGAGGAGGACACGGTGGGCGACCAGAAATGTTTGAGCGCCGCGACGATGGCGTAGCCGCTGGACTTGTCGCAGCGTCCGAAGGGTTGCGCGCCGATCACGCAATCGTAGTCGTAGGCGGACAGGCCGGGGCCGACGCCGCTGAGGTTCGGGCCGGACAGCGAGGGCCGGCCGAAATCTCCAAAAGTGCTCTGGTTGTCGCCGGAGACATAGGCCGAGGCGCCGCGCGCATAGGTCGCCTGCAGGATCATGGCGTCGGCGTCGGACAGGGCGGGCAGGTTGACCTTCAGGCCGCCCTGGGCCGCAAAGCCCCATTGCGAGGAGGAGGCGCCGGGCGGATTGACCGAGGGCGGCGCGGTATAGGCGGTGTGCAGCTGATGCGCGGCGCCGCTGATCTGCGCCAGGCCGAACGGGCTTTCGATGCGCACGGCGCCGACCAGATCCGGCGCGACCGGACCGGTATTGGCGGCGGAGGCGTAGGGCGCGACGCTCTGGCCGATGTTGCCCCAGCGCTCCCGGGGATTTTCCACCGAGACCACGGCGGTCACGCCCGGCGTCGGCGCGAAAGCGTAGGAGACCAGCTCCGTGCGGGTGTTGGAGCCGCGCAGCGGCATGAAATTCCAGGCGTCCGCGTAGAAGTCGAAGGCCGATTGCGCGCGCCCCGCCGTCCAGCCGGCGAAGGTGAGATAGGCGAAGTCGAGCCGGCTCAGATTGTTCCAGGTGCTGGGATTGTTGGCGGCGGCATAGCCGACGATGCCGCTGACATAGCCCGAGATCAGACCGGCCTCGGTGGGCAGCCGCGCCGTGGCGTTGAACCCCACGGCGAAGGCGCCGCCGATCTGCTGGGTCGGGCGCGTCGTCGAGGTGAAGGGCAGGGCCGCGCCGGGCGGCGGCGCCGGCAGCCAGTTGCTCAGGTTGCGCGGCTCGAGTTGGGCCGCGGCGACGCCGCCGAGCGACAGGCAGATGTCGGTGCCGGGAACGGCGAAATAGGAGGCGCCATAGGCGTTGCAGGTGCGGGCATAGCTGGGGGCGTCGGTGGACGCGGGCGTGACGGATCGTTCCGCCGCCCGCGCCGGCAGCGCGGCGAGCGGAAGCAGGATCAAGGCGGCGATCTTGCGAGTCGACGCGGGGTTCATCTTTCGCCTTTCCGGCCCGATCCCGCGTAAACCGCGGGATCGCAGCAGAATTCACTTTCCTCCGGAGCCCATCCGGAAACCTTCTCCCTCATATAGCATCGATTGGGCCTTTTTTCCGGCGGTGGATCAATCCCTGCAGGGTTCTGCCGCGTGGTGTTGCGCTTCCGCCACAACCACCGCCGTCATGTTGACAATGCCGCGCGCCGTCACCGAGGGGGTGATGATATGGGCGGGGCGCGCCGCGCCGAGCAGGATGGGACCGACCGGCAGGGCGTCGGCCATCATCTTGGTCATCTGATAGGCGATGTTGGCGGCGGGAAGGTTCGGCATGATCAGGATGTTGGCCACGCCCTTGAGCCGCGAATCCGGGAACACGCGCAGCCTTTTCACCTCGGAGAGCGCGCTGTCCGCCTTCATCTCGCCATCGGCTTCGAGCTCCGGCGCCAATTCGCGCAAAATGTCGACGGCCTCGCGCATTTTGGCGGCGGAGGGCGAATCGTCCGAGCCGAAATCCGAATCCGAGACGAAGGCGATTTTCGGCGTCAGGCCGAAGCGGCGGGCGTGGGCGGCGCAGAGAATGGCGGTCTCGGCGATCTCCGCCGCCGAGGGGTCGCGGCGCACATGGGTGTCGGCGATGAAGAACGCGCCCTTGCTGGTGATCATCAGGCTCATCGCGGCGAAATCCGACACGCCGGGCGCGACGCCGATCACGTCGCGCAGAAAACCCAGCCGCTCCGTATAGCGCCCCTCCAGGCCGCACAGCAGGCCGTCGGCCTCGCCGCGCGCCAAAGCCAGAGCGCCGATCACCGTATTGTTGGTGCGCACCAAAGTGCGGGCGAGGCCCGGGTTCACGCCCCGCCGCCCCGAGATCGAGACCAGGGAGGCGACGTAATCCTTGTAGCGGGGGTCGTTTTCCGGATCGATCAGGTCGAAATCGCGGTCGAGGGCGACGGCGAGGCCGAATTTCTTCAGGTTTTTTTCGATCACGGCGCGGCGGCCGATCAGGATGGGGCGGGCGATCTCTTCCTCGACCACCGACTGCACCGCGCGCAAAACCCGCTCGTCCTCGCCCTCGGAATAGACGACGCGGCGCGGATTGGCCTTGGCCGTCTGCATCAGCGGCTTCATGATGAAGCCGGAGCGGAACACCGTGCCTTCCAGCCGGGCGCGATAGGCGTCGAAATCGTCGATCGGGTGGCGGGCGACGCCGCTGGCCGCCGCCGCTTCCGCCACGGCGGGGGCGATGCGCAGCATCAGGCGCGGATCGAAGGGCGAGGGGATCAGGCTGGTTTTGCCGAAGGCGGGGGCGATGCCGGCGGCGCGGGCGACCTCATCGGCGGGCGGCTCCTGGGCGAGCGCGGCGATGGCCTCGACCGCGGCGAGCTTCATCGCCTCGTTGATCGTGGTCGCGCCGACATCGAGCGCGCCGCGGAAAATATAGGGGAAGCACAGGACGTTATTGACCTGATTGGGATAATCCGAGCGCCCGGTGCACAGCACGGCGTCCGGCCGCACGGCGAGCGCTTCTTCCGGGAGGATTTCCGGATGAGGATTGGCTAGCGCCAGGATCAGCGGCGTCGCCGCCATCTGCCGGACCATGTCAGGCTTCAACACGCCGCCGGCGGAGAGGCCGAGGAAGACGTCGGCGTTGGGGATGACCTCCGCCAGGGTGCGGGCTTGCGTGTCCTGCGCAAAAGTTTCCTTCAGCGGGTCCATCAGCGTGTTGCGGCCCTTGAACACCACGCCGTCGAGATCGGTGACCCAGATGTTTTCGCGCCTGGCGCCGAGCGACACCAGCAGGCCCAGGCAGGCGAGCGCCGCCGCGCCGGCGCCGGAGGCGACGATTTTGGCCTCTTCGATCCGTTTCCGGGCGAGTTTCAGGCCGTTGGTCACGGCGGCGCCGACGATGATGGCGGTGCCGTGCTGGTCGTCGTGGAAGACGGGGATCGCCAGTTTTTCCCGCAGGCGGCGTTCGACCTCAAAACATTCCGGGGCCTTGATGTCCTCGAGATTGATGCCTCCAAAAGTCGGCTCCAGCGCGGCGATCGCGTCCACCAAGCGGTCGACGTTTTTTTCGTTCAGCTCGATGTCGAACACGTCGATGCCGGCGAATTTTTTGAAGAGCACCGCCTTGCCCTCCATCACCGGCTTGGCGGCGAGCGGGCCGATGTCGCCGAGGCCGAGCACGGCCGTGCCGTTGGTGACCACGGCGACGAGGTTTTGCCGGGCGGTGTAGAGCCCGGCCTTGTCGGGCTCGGCGGCGATTTCGAGACAGGGCGCGGCGACGCCGGGGGAATAGGCCAGCGCGAGGTCGCGCTGGTTGCCGAGCGGTTTTGTCGCGCGAATCTCCAGTTTTCCGGGGCGCGGATGGGAATGATAGACCAGCGCGCCGGATTGCAGGTCGGACGACAGGCTCTCGCTCATGGACGTTTCCTCAGTGTCTGCCGGCGCGGCGTTTTGACGCGACTCGGTACTTTAGTCGGAGACGATATAGGCCAGCCCGCGCCGCCGCGCCATCGACAGAATGGACCAGAGCGCCGCTGCATTCTGGGCTTTGCCCCTTGGTCCGCGAGGCGTACAACGACTCTTTCTGCGGGCCCTGGGCCCCGTGCATGAGAAGGAATCGACGACATGGTCGAGACGGTGACGCGCGACGAATTGAAGCAGGGACTCGCGGAAGGGAAAATCCTGCTGCTGGACGTTCGCGAGCCCGATGAATTTGCCGCCGGCCACATCCCGGGCGCGGTGAATTTTCCGCTGTCGCGCTTCGAGCCGCAAAACCTGCCGCGCGAGGCGGGGAAACGAATCGTGTTTTCGTGCCGTTCGGGGCAGCGCACGCAACGCGCCATGGAAATGGCGCGACTCGGCGGGCGCTCCGACGCCAACACCCATTACGCCGGTTCGATGAACGATTGGCTGGCGGCCGGCGAGCCGGTGGAGAAATAATATAGCTGCCGAACGACCCGTGGGCCGCCCCCGCCCTTCGAGACGCCCGCTAAGGCGGGCTCCTCAGGGTGAGGGCTACTCACTTGTTGTATATGAAAAAATCTCTCTCTATCGCAACCGCCCGATGAGATCGCGCACGTGGGCCTCGATCTGCGGCAGCGCGGTTTCGGGCGGGGCGAAGTCTATGTCGTGGATGCGCCAATATTCGATGCGGTCGGGCGGGGCGGCCTCCGCCCAGGCGGCGAAGCGCGCGCGGATCAGCGGCATGTGCTCCGCGAGTTTGAGCGCGACGATGTGGTCGGCGGCGTCGAGGTCGGCGACAGAGACTTGCAGGGGGTGGCGGGCTTTGTCCCGGTCGAAGGCGATGCCGCGCTCGCGCAGCGCCTGCGCGGTGGAGCGCGCGATCGGCCCGATATTGCCGGCGCCGAGGTCGACGGCGACGCCGCGCGAGATCGCGCGCCAGTTTTCCGGCGGGAAGGCGTTAAAAAGTTCTTCGGCGAACCGGCTGCGGTAGTAATTGCCGGTGCACAGGAACAGCACGGTTTTCATGGGGCCTCGCAGGATCGAACCTGCTTGTGCCACGGCAATTTGTCATTCTCGCGCCAGTTGTGCGACTTGCGCCTTCAGGCCGCCGCCACGACCGCCGGCGCCAGAAGGGCCGCTCGTTCCGCCAGAATTTTGCGCACCGCGATCGGAACCTGCCGCGCCGCTTTCGCGCGGGGATAGGGCAGTTCGGCAATTGCTTTGCCCTGGGGATAAAGCGCCTCGTGCTCCGCCCAGTTGTCGAAGGCCATGCGGTCGACATTGTCGACAAAAGTTTCGGCCGGAACGCCCTCGGCGAGGATCAGGGCGTGGTCGGCCAGTTCGACATGGTAGTAAGTGAAGACCTTGGGGACGTTGGTCTCGCGGACGATGCTCGTTCCGTTGACCAGCGCGCCGGCGTGGATCAGCGCGCCGCCCAGCAGCAGGGCGTGGTCGGGGGACAGCAGCAGGTCGCGGGCGGGGCGGTTTTCGCCCAGCGCGCCGGCCTTGATGCGGATCGGCAGCGCGCGCAGCGGATCGGCGAAGCGGGTCGATATGGTCTGGCGCCCGAGCCATTCGACGGGCGCCGCGCGGCCATCGGCGGTCAGGACGAGATCGCCGGGCTTGAGGTCCTGGACGACGACGTTTCCGTGCGGCGTGGCGATCAGCACATCTCGCACGAAACAGGTCGCCTGAATTGTCGCCTGAACGACGCCCTCGGAGGTGAACGCAGGCCCGCCGCAGAACTGGTCCATTTGAAACGAAATGGCTGCCGTCGAAACGACTCCGGGATGAAAGACAAATGAAAGCTGATCGGAGCGGTCCGACCCGGGATTATAGTGACGATGAAAATTTTCGGACACCGTCCAGTCGCCGTCGCTGTTCCTCGATACGCTGCCGAATATGGTCATTTGGCTGCCGGGATCATAATCGGACATTGAGCGCGTGACGATGTTCCCCTGGCTTAGGCCAACATTGGTGAAGGTGATGGATCCCGAATCAATCCACCCGTAGCCATTGGCTGGATCGATCGTGACAAGCACCTCACCGGACCAGCTTGGAGCCCATTCATAGCTCTCGCAGTATTCAGGGTCGATTCCAAAAGAGATCGGGACGGTTTGGGCAATTGTTGAATAGGTGATGTGGTAATAGTCGTACATAGGCAAACCGCTTGAAATAAATGCAGTCGCTGCAACTGACAGGTTGTCAAATTAATGCTGACGCAGGGGCGCGTCAAGTTACCAGCCGTGCGCGGAGGGCCGGGCAAGGTCGACCCACTTGCGTTATCACGCCTGCAATCCGCTCACAGCGGCCTATCGAACCAGGGGGTGCGCTAGCCCAGCGTCGCCAGTCCCGGAAACGTCTGGATCAGCCAGAACGACATGTTTTGGATGCCGCCGGTGAGGAAGGCGACGCCGGTCACCACCAGCAGCGCCCCTACCACACGCTCGACCTTGCCGAAATGCTGCTTGAAGCGGCGCAGGAAACGGATGAACGGCTCCATCGCCAGCGCCGCCACGATGAACGGAATCCCCAGGCCCAGCGAATAAATCGCCAGCAGGAACGCGCCCTTGCCCACCGTCTGCTCCGACGAGGCCACCGCCAGAATCGCGGCGAGAATCGGTCCGATGCAAGGCGTCCAGCCAAAGGCGAAGGCGAGGCCCATCACATAGGCGCCCCACAGGCCCACCGGCTTTTCGACCTGCAGGCGCTTTTCGCGATAGAGCAGGGTGAGCTTGAACACGCCGAGAAAGTGCAGGCCCATGCCGATGATCACCACGCCGGCCGCCGCCGAGAGCAGCGGCAGGTTTTCGCGCACCGTCTGGCCGATCGCCGAGGCTGTCGCGCCCAAGGCGACGAAAACGGTGGAAAACCCCGCGACGAACAGCAAAGCCGCAAAAGTCGTGTCGCGGGCGGCGCGGCGCTCGCCGCCTTCCGCCAGCTCCTCCAGGCCGGAGCCGGCGATGAAGGTCAGGTAGGGCGGCACCAGCGGCAGCACGCAGGGCGAGAGAAAGGACAGCAGTCCCGCCAGCAGCGCCGCCGTAATGGTCACATTGTCGGTCATAGAAAACTCTTTCGTCTTGCCGCACTCATAAGCCATCGCGCAGGATAGCGAAACAACTCTCGAGCGGGTGTGTCCATGCGCAATCTCATCACCGACGTGCGCGGCCTCATGGTCGGCAATTCCGAGGATTCCGGGATCGCCACCGGCGTCACGGCCTTGCTGTTCGACGCGCCGGCGGTCGCCTCCGTCTCGGTCTCGGGCGGCGCGCCGGGCTTGCGCGACGCGCATTTGCTTGAAGCCGACATGACCGTGGAGCGGGTCGATGCGCTCGTCCTCTCCGGCGGCTCGGTGTTCGGGCTCGACGCCATGGGCGGCGTCACCTCGGTGCTGCGTGAGCGGGGGCGGGGGGTGGAGGTCGCGGGACAGCTCGCGCCGATCGCCCCCGGCGCCATCCTGTTCGATCTCGCCAATGGCGGCGACAAGGATTTTTGGCGCGAACCCGTCTATTGGCGGCTTGGCGCGGACGCCGCGCGGGCGGCGTCCGGGGATTTCGCTTTGGGCACGCATGGCGCCGGTTTTGGCGCGACCGTGGTCGATTTGAAGGGCGGCCTCGGCTCGGCCTCGGCGGTCACGGAGGATGGGTTCGTCGTCGGCGCTTTGGTGGCGGTCAATGCGGTGGGGCAGGCGACCATTGGCGATGGGCCGCACTTTTGGGCGGCGCCCTATGAGCGCGACGGCGAATTCGCCGGACGCGGCTGGCCGGCCAAATTCGACCCGTCCGCGCTGGCGATCCGCATGAAGGGCGCGGAGCCGCGCAACACCAATCTGGCCATTGTCGCCACCGACGCCGAACTCACCAAGGCGCAGGCCAAGCGCGTGGCGATCATGGCGCAAGACGGGCTGGCGCGCGCTTTGCGCCCGGTCCATGCGGCGATGGACGGCGACACGGTGTTCGCCGGGGCGACCGGTGTTTCGGGGCGCGAGGCGGGGCCGGTGGAGCTGACCCGGATCGGCGCGGCGGCGGCGGATTGTCTGGCGCGTGCGGTGGCCCGCGGCGTGTTCGAGGCGAAGGCGCTGAAATTTCCCGGGGCGCTGCCGAGCTGGCGCGACAAATTCGGCGGTTGAAAGAGGTTTTGTTTATGCGCGTTCTCATCGTTGACGACCATCCCGTTGTCGTCTCCGGCTGCAAGGCCCTGCTGTCCGCCGAGCCGGTCGACGTTTTCGACGCCGCCGACGCGGAAACCGGGTTCGCCGCCTTTTGCGCGCAAAAACCCGATGTCTGCGTGATCGACATCAATTTGCCCGGCCTTTCCGGCTTCGATCTGACCCAACGCATCCTCAAGCAGGACCCCGAAGCCAAAATCGTCATTTTCAGCATGAACGACGATCCCGCTTTCGCCGCCCGGGCGATCCAGGCGGGGGCGCGCGGCTATATCGCCAAGAACGACGACCCCATGCTGTTCCTGCCGGCGCTAAAACAGGTTTTTGCGGGCGGGACCTGGCTGCCCGCCGATCTGGCGCGGAAAATGGCTTTCGCCCCGCCGTCGCCGCTGCAAAACCTTTCCACCCGGGAGATCGAAATCTTGCGGCTGCTGGCGGCGGGCGAGGATATGGGCGGCATCGCCGACAAGCTCGGCGTCTCCTACAAGACCATTGCAAACAATTGCACGGCGCTGAAGGGCAAGCTCGGGGCGCGCAGTTCGATGGATCTGATGCGCGCCGCCATGGATGTTTTGCGGGTGGATTGAGGCTGCTTGATGTTGCGCTGCAGCGGGGCTAGATTCCGCGCATTGCACGATGGAGGCCTTCATGAAAATCCGTAGCCTGGTCCTGGCGTCGGCGCTGGCGTTCGCCACGTCCGCCTATGCCGCGAAAATCCCCGAAGCGCTCGATCCCGACAAGGACGGCACGATCGATCTCGCCGAAGCCAAGGCCGCCGCCGGCGCCCTGTTCGACAAGCTCGACAAGGACCATGAGGGCACGCTCGACATCAAGGAATTGCAGGGCCGCCTCAGCAAGGTGGATTTCGCCGGCGCCGATCCGGACAAGGACAAGACCCTGACCCGTGACGAATATCTGGCCGTGGTCGAGCAGCGCTTCAACGCCGCCAACACCGATGGCGACGGCACGCTGGACGCCAAGGAGCTGAACTCCAAGGAAGGCAAGGCGCTGAAAAAGCTGCTGAAGTGACAAAAGGCTCGGTCTTCGGGGCAGAACCGAAGACCGAGCAGCGCGCTTGGAGGCCGTGCAGGTCAGCCTGCCCGTTGCAGGGCGGCGGCGGACGCCGGACCTTGGGTTACAAGGGGAATGGGACTCCAGCGCCCGCCGCAGGAAGTTTGTAGCACGCGCGAAAATGCGCGGAAATTGCAAAGAGTCCCGAAGTTTTCGGCCGCGACTCCCGGAAAGCGGCGGAAAAATTCCCGAAAACGGCTTGCGGCGCGGCGCCGGCCGTTCGGCTGGAAACTTGCCGACCGGCGTGCTAATCGCTGACGCCACAAACAGGGGTTTTGGCGATGGCCGATATTTTCAGCGAAGTCGATGAAGACGTTCGCAACGAGAAGCTGAACAAGACGTGGTCGAAATATTCCATCGTCGTCTATGGCGCGGCGGCGGCCATCGTGATCGGCACCGCCGTCTACACCTATGACAAGCACCGCAAGACCGTGGCCGCCGAGGCCGCCGGCGCCAAGTTCATGGCGGCGCAGGAACTCGCGCGCGCACAAAAACCCGCCGAGGCCGAGGCCGCCTTCGAGGCGATGGCGAAGGAGTCTGCACCGGGCGTGCGCGCCCTGGCGCTGCTGCGCGCCGCGCAGGAGCAGAGCCTCAGCGACCGCGCCGGCGCGGTGAAGATTTTCGATTCCATCGCCGTGGACGCCGCTGTGCCGTCGCTGTTGCAGGATACGGCGCGGCTGCGCGCCGGCCTGCTGCGCGCCGACGAGGCCGACAAGGCCGAACTGGAGAACCGCCTGGGCCCGCTGCTCAATGGCGCGTTCCGCTATTCCGCCCGCGAAATTTTGGCGCTGGCGGCGCTCAAGCGCGGCGAGTTCGAAGAGGCCGGGCGGCTGCTGGACCAGTTGATCGTCGATCCCAATGCGCCGGCCTCGCTGCGGCAGCGCGCGGAAGCGCTGGCGTCGCTGGCGCGCGGCGGCGGCAAGGTTTCGCCCGAAAAGAAGTGACAAAGCTTCGTTTTGATGGCCATGGTTGAAGACGGCGCTTGCAGCGCCTCCTCCCCATGGGGATTTCTCTCTATCCAAGTAGCCCTCATCCTGAGGAGCCTGCGAAGCAGGCGTCTCGAAGGAGAGGGCGGTCCCCGGATCGCTCGTATCGTAGATGACCTTTACCGTCGCCATCATCGGCCGGCCCAATGTCGGCAAATCCACCCTGTTCAACCGGCTTGTCGGTAAAAAACTGGCGCTGGTCGACGACCAGCCGGGCGTCACCCGCGACCGTCGCGCCGGCGATGCGAAACTGGGCGACCTCAATTTCACCGTGATCGACACGGCGGGTCTGGAGGAGGGCGATCAGGCCTCGCTGTCCGGCCGCATGCGCGCCCAGACCGAAGCCGCGATCGAGGACGCCGATGCGGTGTTTTTCGTCATCGACGCCCGCGCCGGGGTGACGCCGGAAGACCGGCATTTCGCCTCGCTGGTCCGCCGCGCGGGAAAACCGGTGATCCTGATCGCCAACAAGGCCGAGGGCCGCGCCGGCGAGGCCGGGGCCTATGAGGGCTTTGACCTCGGCCTGGGCGATCCCGTCGCGCTTTCCGCCGAGCATGGCGACGGCTTTGCCGAACTTTTTTCGTGCCTGCTGACGGCGCTGCCCGAGGCCACGCAGCTGTCCGAGGATGACGACGAGGTGCGCGAAAGGCTGGTGCTGGGCGACGACGAGGAGGGCAGCGAGCTCGATCCTTCAAAACCGCTGCGCATCGCCGTGGTCGGGCGCCCCAATGCCGGCAAGTCCACGCTGATCAACCGGCTGCTCGGCGAGGAGCGTTTGCTCACCGGGCCCGAGGCCGGGATCACCCGCGATTCCATCAGCGTCGATTATCTGTGGACGGGGAAGAACGCCGAACGGCGGCTGAAAATTTTCGACACCGCCGGGTTGCGCAAGCGCGCCAAAGTTGAAGAAAAGCTGGAAAAGCTGGCGGCGGCCGACACTTTGCGCGCCATTCGCTTCGCCGAAGTGGTCGTCGTGCTGCTCGACGCCACCATTCCCTTTGAAAAGCAGGATTTGACCATTGTCGATCTGGTCGCGCGCGAGGGCCGGGCGCTGGTGATCGGGCTGAACAAATGGGACCTGATCGAGGACAAGGCGCATATCGTCACCCTGCGCGAGGAGGCGGCGCGGCTGCTGCCCCAGGTGCGCGGCGCGGCGGTCATGCCGGTTTCCGGCGCCAATGGCGGCGGTCTCGACGCTTTGATGGGGGCGATTCTCTCGGCGCATGAAGTGTGGAACAAGCGCCTGTCGACGTCGCGGCTCAACCGCTGGCTGGAAGGGGTCATCGATCAAAACCCGCCGCCGGCCGTGGCGGGGCGGCGGATCAAGATCCGCTACATCACCCAGCCCAAGGCGCGGCCGCCGCATTTCGTCATTTTCGGCAACCAGCTCGACGAATTGCCGGATTCCTATCGGCGCTTCCTCATCAACGGGCTGCGGCAGACTTTTGTCCTGCCGGGAACGCCGATCCGCATGACGCTGAAACAGGGCGACAATCCTTACGCCAAGAAGCGGCGGTAATTCAGCGCAAGGTTTTGAAGCGGCAGACTTTTGTCCGTGAACCCTCGCCGTTGCGCCGCCAGACGCAGCCCGGGTGGCGCGGCTGCGCGCGGTAAAGATGGTATTCGCCGCGGCGGTGACGGTTAAAAGTCTGGTGGGAGACGTCGTGGCCGCCGATGTAAACGTTGCGGCCGAAATGGACTTCCGCATGCGCCGATGGCGTCGCCAAAAGGGCGAGAGCGAGGGCGGCGGACAGGCGGGACAAGATTGGCGCGGCTTGGCCTCGGCAGCGAAGCCCAAGCGGCGCCGCGCTTTTGCAGCGCGGCGGCCGGGAATGCTTACTTGCGAATCAGGAGGTGGTCGTCCGGCTTCCAGTTCAGCAGCTTGACGTCAGGCTTCTTGTTGCTGAGCACGGGGATGTTCAGCATGCGAGACAGCGGCGTCGGATCGTCGAGCAGCTTGACCTTGGGCTTCTTGTCCGACAGCACCGGCAGCGAGAAGGTGTCGGAAAAGGCCGTCGGGGCGTCGATCAGCTCGGTCCGGGTGTTGTGCCGGAACAGCTCGGGAAGGTCGAGGAAGCGCGACAGGCCGACGGAGCCGCGCCCCTTCGGGCCGTTGGACTCGGTGGTCTCGGAGCCGGAGACCGGCTTGTGGGCGTCGAGAATCTTGGCGGCGTTGCGGGCGGTGCCGAATTCGGCGCGGAAGGTCACGACCGTCTTGCCCTTTACGGACTTGCTGTCCAGGGCGACTTGGTCGGCGCTGTATTTTGCCTTGAGCGCGGTCACTGCGGCGCGGGCGCTGCTCTCTGAGGCGTAAACTCGTGTGATCAGTGTCGTCATGAGGAATATTCCTTGCTTCCGGACTGGTGCTCGGACGCAAACCTTCACCGCACCGCCCGGACCGCGGTGACCGTAGGGCCGATATGCGAACTTTCGCTTAAACTGGGCGGAACGGGCATTGTGGTTTTTACGGAGTTGACAGCGGAAGTGGGAATGTTTCGCGGCGGTTATGGCGGCTCGCGCCGCGGGGCGTCCGGCAGCAAAAACAGGCGAAAGCGGGCGAAACGCCCGGCTTTCGGCGCGTTTCCGGCCGCGGAGCCTGCCGCGGCGACAGGGGCGCGCTGTGTGGGCGTCCGCGCCAAATTTTTTGAAGAGCCTTGATCATTTGCAAGGATCGCCGCTTCGCCTTGACAAGCGCGCGGCGTCTCTGCCTTTTGCCGGCTCCGCCTTCTCCCCTTGCGGGAGAAGGTGGCGCGCCAGCGCCGGGTTCGTCTTTGGCTGGCGCCCCCTCATCCGTCTCGGCGCTTCGCGCCGAGCCACCTTCTCCCGCAAGGGGAGAAGGAAGTTCCTACTCCTGGGTTGAGCATCCATTGACCGAAGACTTCCGCTTCACCTTGCGCGCCCGTGACGGCGGCGCCCGTCTTGGCGAAATTTCGACGCCGCGCGGCGTCATCAGAACCCCCGCCTTCATGCCGGTGGGCACCGCCGCGACCGTCAAGGCCATGTATCCCGGCCAGGTGCGCGAGCTCGGGGCCGATGTCGTGCTCGGCAATGTCTATCACCTGATGCTGCGCCCCGGCGCGGAGCGCGTCGCCGAACTCGGCGGCCTCCACAGGTTCATGAACTGGCCGCACAATATTTTGACGGATTCCGGCGGCTTTCAGGTGATGTCGCTGTCCAAGCTGCGCAAGCTCGATGAGAATGGCGTGACCTTCCAGTCGCATATCGACGGCTCCCGGCACCAGTTGACGCCCGAGCGCTCGATGGAGATCCAGCGGCTGCTCGGCTCCGACATCCAGATGCAGTTCGACGAATGCGTGCGATTGCCGTGCTCGCACGATGAGGCCGCGCGCGCCATGCGCCTGAGCCTGCGCTGGGCGGAGCGCTCACGCAAAGCGTTTGGCGCGCAGCCGGGGCGGGGCTGTTTCGGCATCGTCCAGGGCGGGGCTGAGCGCGATCTGCGCATCGAGAGCGCCAAGGCTCTGGCCGACATGGATTTTCAGGGGCTGGCGGTCGGCGGGCTGGCGGTGGGCGAGCCGCAGGATGTGATGCTCGCCATGATCGAGACGGTCATGCCGCATCTGCCCGAGCACAAGCCGCATTATCTGATGGGCGTGGGCACGCCCGACGACCTGCTCGAATCCGTGGCGCGCGGCATCGACATGTTCGATTGCGTGATGCCGACCCGGGCCGGGCGTCACGGCCTCGCCTATACGCGCTGGGGCAAGCTCAATCTGAAGAATGCGCGCCACGCCGACGACCCGCGCCCGCTCGATCCCAGCAGTTCCTGTCCCGCGGCGCGCGATTATTCGCGGGCCTATCTGCATCATCTCGTGCGCTGCCAGGAAATTCTGGGGATGATGCTCTTAACTTGGGTCAATCTGGCCTATTACCAGGAGCTGATGGCCGGCGCCCGCGAGGCGATCGCGGCGGGGCGCTATGACGATTATCGCGCGCAGGTGCGGGCGGATTGGGATCGCGCTGGGGAACCCGGCTGATCCCCGAAGCGTTGGCATGTCCCGCGCAAGTTTTGGATGTCAGATTGGGCGCAGAAAATGAAAGAGCGGAAAAGCTAGCTGCTTTTCCGCTCTGCCTCGCCTTGTCCTGCCAAGGCCAAACTATGCCGAAACTGGTCTCTCCCCGAGATGAATTCTGACGCATAGTCCGGTTGCTTGACGTCCTCCCACGACTTGGACTCGAGCACCACGCCGATTTTTCGGCTGCGGCCCGTCATTTCGACGGTGAGCGCACGTTAGTCGAAGACAATTGGCTTGTCTATCTGCCTCTGCGGTATTTCTGACAAAAAAATTGATTTGTATCAGTGCCTGTAAAGGCTGAGTTGGTCAGCCCGCTGCTTCGCGTCACGCTCGCGCTTTTCGTCCTTTGGACCGCGAAACCTTGCGTGGCGCGTCCCTTTCGCTTAATCCGTGCGCAACCAGCGAAAATTTCGCGCCGGCGGCTTAAGGCCGCGGTTCCGGCGCCGCCAAGGGAACATCATGACAGACCTGCACCAGGACATTCTCCAGCGCCACGACAAGGCGCTCATTGTCGATTTCGGTTCGCAGGTGACGCAGTTGATTGCACGACGGGTCCGCGAGGCCGGGGTTTACTGCGAAATCGTGCCGTTTCAGTCGGCTGAAAAGGTTTTTCGCGCCATCAAGCCCGGCGCGGTGATCCTCTCGGGCGGGCCGGCTTCGGTCACTGAAGCGGGTTCGCCGCGCGCGCCAAAAGAGATTTTGGAGTCGGGGCTGCCGATTCTCGCCATTTGCTATGGCCAGCAGACCATCGCCGCGCAAATGGGCGGGGCGGTCGAAGGCGGCCATCACGCCGAATTCGGCCGCGCCGAGCTCGAGGTGATCGAGGATAGCGCCTTGTTCGAGGGGCTCTGGCAAAAGGGCGAACGCCATCAGGTTTGGATGAGCCATGGCGACCGCGTCACCAAGCTGCCCGACGGCTTTACCGTCAAGGCGCGCAGCGAGAACGCGCCTTTCGCCATCGCCTCCGATGAAAAGCGAAAGATTTTTACCACCCAGTTCCATCCGGAGGTCGCCCACACGCCCGACGGCGCCAAGCTGCTCGCCAATTTTGTGCGCAAGGTGGCCGGGCTGAAATCCGACTGGACCATGGCCGCGTTCCGTGGCGAGGCTGTCAAGGCGATCCGCGAGCAGGTGGGGCAGGGCCGGGTGTTGTGCGGGCTCTCCGGCGGCGTGGATTCGGCGGTGGCCGCCGTGTTGATCCATGAGGCCATCGGTGAGCGCGTCACCTGCGTGTTCGTCGACCACGGACTGTTGCGCATGGGCGAGGCCGAGGAAGTGGTGCGGCTGTTCCGCGACCATTACAATATTCCGCTGGTCCATGTTCAGGCTCAGGATTTGTTTATCGGCGCGCTGGAAGGCGAGTCCGATCCCGAGACCAAACGGAAAACCATCGGGCGGCTGTTCATCGAGACGTTTGAGGCCGAAGCGAAAAAGATCGCGGCGGACGGGAAGGGCGCGCCGGAGTTTTTGGCGCAGGGCACTTTGTATCCCGACGTGATCGAGAGCGTCAGCTTTACCGGCGGGCCCTCCGTGACCATCAAGAGCCACCATAATGTCGGCGGTCTGCCCGCGCGCATGAACATGAAACTGGTCGAGCCGCTGCGCGAACTCTTTAAAGACGAAGTGCGGGCGCTGGGCCGTGAGCTTGGTCTGCCCGAGGCTTTTGTCGGGCGCCATCCCTTCCCCGGTCCCGGCCTCGCCATCCGCTGCCCTGGCGGGGTGACGCGCGAAAAACTCGATATTTTGCGCAAGGCCGATGCGATCTATCTCGACGAAATCCGCAAGGCTGGTTTGTATGATGTGATCTGGCAGGCGTTCGCCGTGCTGCTGCCGGTGCGCACCGTGGGCGTGATGGGCGACGGGCGCACCTACGACCATGTCTGCGCGCTGCGCGCCGTGACCTCGGTGGATGGCATGACGGCGGATTTCTTCCCCTATGACATGGCGTTCCTGGGCCGCACCGCGACCCGGATCATCAACGAGGTCAAGGGGGTGAACCGGGTGGTCTATGACGTGACGTCGAAGCCGCCGGGCACCATCGAGTGGGAGTGATTTTCGCGCGCTGGCGTCGGGCGGCGATAAGTGCAAAATTGCGGTTTCGCGGGCTTCCGCTCGTCCGATTCCCTTTGTGTCAAAGAGCAAACTCATGCGCTTGCTGATCGCCCTGGTTCTGCCCTGGCTCACCTTCTTCACCATCGGCCGGCCTTTTGCCGGCCTGCTCTGCCTGATCCTGCAATTGACCTTGATCGGATGGGTGCCGGCGGCCATTTGGGCCGTTTACGCGCTGAGCCAGTATAATACGGATAAGAAGATTGAAGAGGCGCTTGGGCCGCGGAGGTGAGTGACGCGACGGCGTGAACGTGCGCGCCTCCCACGCAAAGCCTGTTTCCAGATTGCTGACACGCGTGGACCGCCCCCGCCCTTCGAGACGCCTGCTCCGCAGGCTCCTCAGGGTGAGGGCTACTTGTTGTATTCAGAGAGATAGCGGCGGCCCCTTGAAAGGGAGTGTGGCATGCACCCGAGTTACACTGAGTGGCTCCTCCGTGCTGTGCCCTCGGAGTCGACGCGGCGGAGCAGACTGTCGGAGCTTAGGCGGGTTGAGGCTGCCTACGGCGATCTCGATAATCTCTACGACCAGGACGAACTCCAAAGTCTGATCGACGAACTTTCCTATTCGTCGGAGGACCAGAGAAAGAACAAACCGAACCCCTCGAAACTGACGTTCAATGGCGACGTCGACATGCGAAACAATCTCGCGTCGTATAAGGCGGCCGTTCAGAAATACGCGCGCTTCCGGCAGGATGTCGAACTTGAGGCCGCGCGCGCCGAAGTTTTCCCCGAACAACTTGAAGCCGTCGATTTGCTTGCCGAGGGCGACCGCACGTTTTCCATGGAGCGCGATTTGCAATCGGCGCTGCGCAAGGAAATCACCCAACTCGAAGATGGTCTTGTCGTAGCCGATGGAGGCGTGGAAAAAATCGTTCCCTCCGGCAGGATCGACATTCTTGCCAAAGACCAATCGGGCGCATGGGTTGTCATCGAGCTGAAGTCCGTCAAGGCGCAGCGCGACGCCGTGGCGCAATTGCTGGCGTATATGGGCGATATGCTCGCGGAGACGAACGGAACGGTCCGGGGCATTCTGATTGCGCCTGCTTTCGATGCACGCGCCCTGTCGGCCGCCCGGGTGGTGGCAAGCGTCACACTGGTGAGTTACGGGTTTCGTTTTTCGTTTTCGCCGGTGACCGCATGACCTCGTCCGTCGAGAGCGGTTGCTTTCGTGCGCCGAAAAATCCCGCCAAATGGCGGTAGGGCATCGAGCAAAGCGTCCCGGAGGGCGATGGCCTACCGCCATCTCCCGAGTCCCAAGCCGCGAGGAGCGGTTATAAAGCTGTGGTGTTTCTTTGGTGCCTCGCGCGCGGGGCCGGCGGCGGCGTTTTTGGTGAATTTCAACTCAAGGTGGAAATCGACTCGCGAAAATTGATCGAAAAAAATGGAAATTCTGCGATTTTTCGCGAAAAAACGATCAAAAAACGTCTGTTTTTGCGCTGACAACCTCGCGGTTGTGTCAGCGGGCGCGTAGGGCGCCGGCGGGGGCGGGAGATAAAAACGTTGGGAATCAGCGGTGTTTTTCGCCGATGTTTCACGTGAAAACAAAACGGGAACAAAATCGCGTTTGTCAAGCCGGCAAAATGGTTTTCACTTTTGTTGATTTCCGCTCGAGGCGACGGTGTGAAATCGCTGAATCGAGCGGTTGGTCGGGCTCGAACCCCTCATCCGGCGCTGACGCGCCACCTTCTCCCGCAAGGGGAGAAGGGAGGCGCTCCCGAGGCTCGCTACAAGATCAGGCCTCCCAGATGAAACCCGGTTCCTCCGCTACAAATTTTTCCGGGGGGATGCCGCGCACCGACAGGGCAGTCAAAAGGTCTTCGCGGGGGGCGTCGCGGGACTCGTCGGTGAGTTGGATTACGCCCCAGTGGATCGCCAGGGCTTGTTTGGCCGAAATGTCCTCAAAAATCATCACGGCTTCTTCGGGGTTGATGTGCTGGTCGGCCATGAACCAGCGCGGGTCATAGGCGCCGATCGGCAGCAAAGCCAGGTCCGGCGCGCCGACGCGGTCGCGGATCGTCTTGAACAGGGAGCCGTCGCCATAGCCGGTGTCGCCGGCGAAATAGATTTTCTCTTCGCCCGCGTGGACGACAAATCCGCCCCACAGCGCCATGCGCCGGTCGTGCAGGCCGCGCGACGACCAATGCTGCGCCGGAACCACGGCCACCCTCACTTCGGCGCCGAGGTCGCAGTCTTCCCACCAGTCGCGGGTTTGCATGCGGGTCGCGCCGGAGCGTTTCAAAACCCTGTCATTGCCGAGCGGGGCGATGAACAGGGGGGAGTCGCGCTTCGCCAATCGGCGCAGGGTGGACGTGTCGCAATGGTCGTAATGGTTGTGGCTGAGCAGGACGGCGTCGATTTTCGGCAAGGCGTCGAAGGCGACGGCCGGCGGGCAGATTCTTTTTGGGCCGAAAAACGGGACGGGGCTCGCCCGCTTCGACCAGAACGGGTCGGTGAGCAGGTTGAGATTGCGGGTCTGGATCAGGACGGTGGCGTGGCCGACCAAAGTGATGCGCGTCGCCGCGCTGCGCGGGGGCGGCGCCGCCGGCGCCACGGCGACCGAGTCCGGCCAGGGCTGCGGGCGCGCGTTGCGGCGCCAGCGCCTGACCTCCGCGACCGCCTTGTCCGGGGTCGCCGGGGCCAGGTTGAAGAACCGGCCGTCGAAATGGTCGCTGGACGGCCCGGAATAATAGCGGTTGCTCGGCATGTCCGGGATGTAGCATCGCGCCTCCGCGCCTTCAATGTGGCGCCCGGCTTGCGGCCCGCGCGGGGCGGGCTGTCGGTACGACCAATTGTCCGACACTTCGTGTTGCGTAAACGCCAATCGGAGGGCGAAATGGCGGAACCGAAAGTCACAATCGAACAAAAACCCAATGACAAATGGGCGTGCTTCCTGCATCTGCCCCAAGTCGCCGATCCGCTCGACCTCGGCAAGGAGTTCAAGACCGAGGAGCGCGCGGAAGCCTGGCTCGACACGTCCGAGGCGGTGACCGCCATCGACGTGATCACCCGCAAGCACAAGGCGTGAGCCAAAGGGCCGGGGCGTCGCCCCGGCCGCATATTTTCGGGAATTTGGGCCCGGCGGCGCCCGGACGCACGTTTCGGGAGAAAAAAATCCTCACTTTCGCCCGGCGCACACGCTATTTCCGTCGGCCCGTCCCAAAGAATCGGCCGGGCGATGAGAGGGTGTTGATGATGAGGAAACTTTTGTTGGCCGCGCTTGCCGCGCTCGGGCTGTCGCTGGGTCTGATCCCCAGTGCCGGTTATGCGCAGAACTGCCAGGGCCTGCGCTATGCGTGCGAGCACAAGGAGGAGCTGGGACTCGAGGGCGCGGGGACCTGCCAGCGTTACCGCGAACGTTGCGGCGGCTATCGCGGCGGCGGCGAGGACCGGTGCGCGCGGCTGCGTTACGCCTGCCAGCACAAGGACGAGCTTGGCCTGGAAGGCGCGGGGACCTGTCGGCGCTATCGCGAGGCCTGCGGCGGCTATTACTGATCCCGCGCGCGAAAAGGTTCGGCCGGCTCCTTCAGCGGCGGCGCCGCCGGCGGCGCCTCTGGCGGGGCGGTGGGCGTCAGTTTCGCCGGCAGGGGCGGGGCGCCGGCCGTTCCCGGCGGCAGTTCGCGGGCCGGCGTGAGGTCGGGAATGGGCGACAGCGCCGGGAGCGACGGTTTTGGCGGCGCGTCCGGCGCGGCGACCCGCGCCGTCTGCGCGAACCACAGCGCGGTCGCGCCGGCGAGCGCCGCCGCCAGCAGCGCCGCCGGGGCGCGTCCTCTGAGCCAGGCGCGGCGGGCGAAGGCGGGAAACTGCTGGCGCAGCCAGGTTTGGGCGTGAATGTGGAGAGCGAACCAGCTCTCGTGCGGAAGTGGGGCCATGCCGCGACGCTCCAAAGCCCTGAAATGGGGGAGCGCGCGGCTTGCGCCAAGCGAGGCGGTTGGTTTTAGTCGGCGCGGCGGCCGTTGGGCAGGGTCACTTCGGCGCGACGCTGCCGTGTGTGGTCGATCACCGAGAGGCTGTCGCCATCGCGGCGGATTTCGACGGTCGCGGCCTCCTCGCCCAGCGCGCCCGGCGCCGAGAGCGTGGTGGACTGGCCGTCCTTCAAGGTGGAGACGACGCGGAACGCATGGCCCTCGGTGTCGAGCGTGGTCACGACCTCGAACACGTCGCCCTTGGGGGCGTAATAGATCAGGCCGTGCACGTCCTTGAGTTCGATGGACTTGCCGGCATAGGCCTTGAGTTCGGCGGCCGAGGCGGCGCCGACGATGAGGGCGGCGGCGGCGAAAACGCCGGCGGCGAGGCTTTGAGTGAGGCGCATGGTGAGGCTCCGTTCAGGGGCTGGCGCCCTCCCGGCCCGCGACTGTCAGCAGTGTTCTGATTATCGTTCGATACGCGCGCTAAAAACCCTTATGATCGATTGAAATGTGCGTCGCAACAGAAATTTGTGCGGCGCGATGCCGCGTGGGGGGCGCGGGCTTCGGGGCTTCGCTCCCCGCCGCGGAACGACGCGCGCAATGCGATCCAGTCCCCTGTCGCGTGGCATGGAAGATGCCTCGTGGCGATCGAAATTGGGAGGACACGCATGCCCCAAACGGGCGCAATCGAAACTTTTGGCGGGTTCGCCTTCGCCTCCGGTCCGGCGCCCGAGGGGCCCGGCCTTTTCGTCCTCACCCGCCGCATCGGCGACGCCCTGCATCCCTTGCTGTTCGGCGAAAGCGAGTCCATCGCCGTGGCGCTCGACGCTTTGCGCGCCGATCCGGCCCTTTCGCGCGGGCTCGCGGATGGGGTGTATGTCATGGAGCGCGGCAATGCGCGGCAGCGCGCGCATATCCTGCGCGACCTCGTGAAAAAATATAATCCGCCGCTGAATGTCGCGGATCGCACGGCGCGGGCGGCGCCGGAGCTCGTCGCGCTGGTCCCCGACCGCGCCGAGGCGGATTTTCCCGAAGTTTTGGCGGAGCCGGTCGAGGTCAGCGAGGCCGATCTCGATCGCCTGGTGCGGGTGTTCTATGGCCGGGCGCTGGAGGACGAGGTGATCGGCCCGGTGTTCCGCGGCCATGTCAGCGACTGGGAGCATCATTTCGAGATCGTGCAGAATTTCTGGTCGCGCGCGTTTTTGCGCACGCAACGCTATGCCGGCGGGCCCTTCGCGCCGCATTTGGGGTTAAACCTGCGTCCGGAGCATTTTGTCCGCTGGGTCGCCCTGTTCCGGGAGACGGCGGAGGCGGAGCTGAAGCCGGCGGCGGCGCGGGACGCCATCGCGCGCGTCGAGCATATGAGCGCGGCGTTCCAGGCGGGGCTGTTTCCGTTCGAGACGGGAGCGCGGGCATGACCGAGGACAATGGCGCCCAGGCCTTTTTCGACGCCGTGCGGCAAAATTTTGGTGAGACCATCCGGGCGGGGCGGGGCGATCCGCGCCTGATCGAGGCCTTGGCCGCGCAGGCGATCGAGCTGTTCGAGCGCAATGCGGAGATCCAGAGCGAGGGGCAGCCGGCGCCCGCCTGCTGTCGGGGCTGCGCCACCTGCTGCGCGCTCCAGGTCGCCGCCACCGCGCCCGAGATTTTTGTCGCCGCGCGGTTCATCCGGCTGACCGCGGCGGCTTTCGCCGCGCATGGGGTGGATTTCGCGCCGGACGTCGCCGCCTTCGTCGAACGGACCCGGGGCATGGACCAGCAGGCGCGCTTCGCCTCGCAGCTCGCCTGTCCCTTCATCATCAACGGCGCCTGCGCGATTTACGCCGCGCGCACGCTGGCCTGCCGGGGGCATGTGGCGTTTGATCGGGCCGCCTGCGAGGCGGCGGCCCGGGGCGAGGAGGTCGAAACGCTCGTTTCCGCTGCGCACAAGACCGTGCGCGCGCTGGTGCAGGGGGCGTTGCAGGCGGCCCTGCGCGACGGCGGGCTCGACTGGGGCGCGAGCGAGTTTTTGACCGGCCTCGACCGGGCGCTGACATCCCCGGACGCGGAGGCGCGCTGGCTGCGCGGCGAAGCGGTTTTCGCCGATCTGCGCCTTGACGGCGATGCGTCAACGGGCTGACCGTTGCCGCATTACCATTGATTAACGGCAAATGGCGAAACGAGGTCGAGGCGTCGCAATCTTAAGTTGTATTTTAGGGGCCTGACCGCGAAATTCCTCCCAGCCCGCCAGTGATTCAGCGGGGATTGAGGAGGCAGCCGTGAAGATTTCAGCCCGCAACTCCATCGCCGGGAAGGTTGTCGCCATCCGGACCAGCGCCAACACGTCCCATGTGGACATTTCCATCGTCGGCACCATCCTGACCGCCGAAGTCCCCAACGAGACCGTGGAAGAACTGGATCTGAAGATCGGCGACAAAGTTTATGCCGTGGTCAAGCCGAACGACATCATGCTCGCCACGGATTGAGATAACGTCAGAACGGGTCGCCGGTGTGGCGGCCCGTCCAATCCATTGTGACCGCCGGCCTTCACGCCGCCGGCGTAAAAATCTCGTCGGGATCGCGCGCCGCGGCCATACGGGAATATTCCGCCTTGACCAGCTCCTCGCCATAAAAGCGCTCCAGCCGCCGCACGGTGAAATGGCCCTTCGCCAGCGACTGGAAATGCTCGATGAAGGCGAGGTTCACGGCGGCGCCGCCGAGCGCGCCGAGCACCGGCGTCGCCTGGGCTAGAAATTTCTGGCTGACCACCACCCCGAACCGCGAGGCGACTTGCGTGGTGAAGCGCACCAGCACCGGCGCCGTCTCGTCGATCAGGCTGCGGCTGGCGACATAGCGCGCGGCCTCGCTGATGCTGCGCGCCATCAGCCCGCGCAGGGCGAAATAGGTGGAATCCGTATAATCCGCCGCCGGTTCGGCGCCGCGCCCGTCGAGCGCGAACACTTGCAGGCAGGCGAGCGCCGTATCAGCATTGGCGATGTCCTCGCCCTCGGCGCGGGCGATGTCGGCGATCGAGCGCAGCATCAGGCCGGTGCTCACCGGCAGTTCCACGGGCAGGCTGGCGAGACCCAACGCGCCGCCGGCCGCGCCTGAAGCGGCGACCATGGCGCGGTGCAGCCGCATGCTGTTGTCGCGCAGCGGCTTGCCGTTCAGGCTCGCGAGCGCCGCGTTCAAGGCGAGGCGCATGGCGGCGCCCGTGGCCTTGTTGACCACTTCCACCGCGCGGGCGGGGACCAGCTGCGTGGCGAAACTGATTTTCTTGCCGAAGATCGTCGCGACCCGCATCACCAAAGTGGTGCGCTCCAGGCGCCGCACCGCATCCATCAGCGCGGCATGATCGGCCGGCGACAATTCTGATCTGTTCATGCGGGCGGCCTCCGGCCAGCGCTCCCTCGCGTCCCCTGAGCCAAAGATGGTTTGGGCCGGGGCGGAGTCAAGGTTTGAGCGGGACAATGGCGCCCCGACGCCGCAAATTAACTGTTTTCCCGCCCTCCAAGTAAAGAAGTAGACTTGATACGCATTAACCCGAAATGGTCACGCTTCCGAAACCATGGCTGTGACCCCAGGAAAATGAGGCTCTAGCGCGCGATTCGTCGCCTTTTAATCACTCAGATCAGGCTTTGTTAGACTTAATCCGTCTCCAGCAAAAAATGAACGGCTTTGCATAAAATGCGAGGATTTCAAATAAATCGGCTCCAATAGCCCAACGTCATACTGCCTCCATCAAAGGGGTATGACATGCGTATCGCAGCTTTCGCAGGCATCGGAATGGTTCTGGCCCTCGCCGCCGCGCCGTTTTGCGGCTCCGGCGCCAAGGCCAGCGTGCCCAATGGCGTCGAGGTCGCCTATGCCTCGGTCGGCTCCGACACCTCCATTCCCTATGGCTGGATCGATTTCTGCCAGCGCTACGCCAGCGAATGCGACGCGTCCGGCAAGGTCGCCGACGTCAATCTGACCGAAGCCTCGATGCGCGAAATCCGTCAGGTGAATTCCTTCGTGAACCATGCGGTCGAGGCCGTGTCCGACATGGAGCATTGGGGTGTGGTCGACCGCTGGGACCTGCCGGTCGACGGCAAGGGCGACTGCGAGGATTACGCCCTGATGAAGCGCAAGATTCTTGTCGAGCGCGGCTATCCCCGCGCGGCGCTGCTGGTCACCGTGGTGCGCGACTCCCAGAACGAGGGCCACGCCATCCTCACCGTCAAGACCAATGCCGGCGAATATATCCTCGACAATCTGACCGACGAGGTGAAGCCGGTGAGCCGCGTCTCCTATCGTTTCGTCAAGCGCCAGAGCCAGCAGGACCCGAATGTCTGGGTCGCGCTCGGCCCGGTGGCCTCGCAGAAATTCGCGGCGCGCTGAGCGCCGCCGTCCCCGACAGGAACCCCGCGAGCGCTCGCGGGGTTTTTTCATGACGCTCCGCCGTCCTAGCCCCCGCCGCGCGTTTGCCTTGCCGCTTGAAGCGATTAAGACTTGAGCCGATTCTGAACGCCAGAGCGTGTTTCCATGTCGACCGCCGATTATTTCGTCATCACCTCGTCCATCCTTGCGTCGCTTGGCGCGATCGCCACCTTTTTTCTGGCGCGCGCGATGGTCGCCGTCCAAAAATCACGACAAGACCCGGCGATCCGCGACGATCCCGCTGTGGCGCGCGCGGAAAAGTCCGACGCCGCAACCGAGATCAAGGATATTTTGACCCACGTCTCGAGCAGCAAAGTGAAATATGACGACAGGACCGCTGTGCTGAGCCTTGCGGCGCTGGTCCTGTTGACGGCGCTGACCGTGGGATTCCTGTATTTGATCCTGGGGGTCACTGTCCTGTTTTTCGTCACCGCGTCCTTGTTCGTGGCTTCATCAGGCTATTTCGCCTTTGTTTCCATCGCTGGGATGAGGGCCAGGCATTTTTGGGCGATCCGCAAAGGCGACATCATGCGCTTGACCTATATCGTCAATAATTATCTGCACAGTTTCAAGGAAGCCGCGGATATGCGCGCCTCGCTGATGAAATCGATCCGCGACAAGGACGCGATCCTGCTGTTCGACACCATCCTGTTCGAGGAATTCAGCAAGCGAAATCGCGACGCCTGACGTCGGCGCATCCTCCGTTTTCCTTTGCGGCTCGACCTGTTATGACGCCGCATCATGCGTGTGGACCTGTTCGATTTCGACCTGCCTGAAGACAGAATCGCCTTGCGGCCGGCCGAGCCGCGTGAATCCGCGCGGCTGCTGGTGGTGGGCGACGCGCTGCGCGACGCTCACGTCGCCGATTTGCCGTCGCTGCTGCGACCCGGCGACGTGCTGGTGGTCAATGACGCCAAGGTGATTCCCGCGCAATTGTTCGGCACACGCCAGCGCGGCGAATTTTTGGCGCGGATCGAGGCGACGCTGCACAAAAAGGTCGATGCAAACCATTGGCGCGCCTTTGTGCGGCCCGCCAAGAAATTGAAGATCAGCGAACGCGTGGATTTTGCCGAGGGCGTTTGGGCGGAGGTCGTCGAAAAACATGAAGGCGAGGTTTTGCTCGGCTTCAACCTTTCCGGTCCCGCGCTCGACAACGCCATCATGGCCGTGGGGCACATGCCGCTGCCGCCTTACATCGCCGCGCGGCGCGCCGAGGATGCGCAGGACGCGCGCGATTACCAGACGGTTTTTGCGGAAAAACTTGGGGCCGTCGCGGCGCCCACCGCCGGTCTGCATTTTACGCCGGATTTGCTCGAAGCCGCGCGCAAAATTGGGGCGAGCGTCGAAAAAGTGACGCTTCTGGTCGGCGCCGGCACGTTTCTGCCGGTGAAGGCGGAGGACACGCGCGACCACGTCATGCATGCGGAATGGGGCGAGATCGACGCGGGCACGGCGGCGCGGCTTAACGCGGCGCGGGCGCGGGGAGGGCGGATCGTCGCGGTCGGCACCACGTCTCTGCGCATATTGGAAAGCGCGGCGGACGAGAGCGGGGTGCGGCCGTTTGCCGGCGACACGTCGATTTTCATCACGCCAGGCTACCGGTTCAAGGCGGTGGACGCGCTGATGACCAACTTTCATCTGCCGCGCTCGACTTTGTTCATGCTGGTCTGCGCTTTCGCCGGGATCGATGCGATGAAACAGGCCTATGCGCATGCGATTGGCGCGGGGTATCGCTTCTATTCCTATGGGGATGCGTGCTTTTTGCAGAGGTGATGGGGCGGGGCGTGCGCGAGCAACGATCCATCTTGCGCCCTGGTGAGTGATGTCCAGCAGATAGATCACTTCGGACCAGCGTCAGATGCGAAAGCCTGGCGGCGAGTTCGTCAATTTCGCTCCCGTGTCGATCTGATCCCGTCACAAGGGGGGGCGCCCCCTGCGCCTATTCCGCGCAAATCACCAACTCGAACGCCAGAGTCGAGGAAACCCCGTCGCCATAAAACCCGCCCTCGACGGGCATGGTGGCGCGCTGATCCGCGCCGGCGCAGAGCGCGACGTGCCCGTCGGAAACAACAAGCCCATGGGTGGGATCGTAACCCCGCCATCCCACGCCGGGCAACAAAACCTCGGGCCAGGCATGGAGATGCCGCTTGCCGTCGGGCGTTTCGGCCTGCGCCTGGTAGCCGCTGACGAAGCGGGCGGAAAAGCCGAGGCTGCGCGCCGCGGCCATGAACAGCAGGGTGAGGTCGCGGCACGCGCCTTTGCGGCGCAACAACGTGTCCTCTGGCTCCTGCGCATAGCCGGCGTCGCGGATGCGCCGCTCCGTGCGCGAAAACAGGTCGCGGTTGAGCGCGTCGAGTAAGAGCAACGCATCGCCCCCGCTGCGCGCGAAAAGGTCGCAAGCGTAGGCGCGCACTTTTGGGCCCGGATCGAACCCGGCCGTTTCGCGCCAGGGCAGGGCCGCGGCCGCCAGCGGTCCTGGCGCGCAAGTCTCCAGCTCAAAGACGCTTTCGATCAGCAGCCGGTCGGTCGCGCCATCAAATTCGACCCTGGTCGTCCGATTGCCATCGGGATCGACCTCGACGGCGCGAAAAATCGGTTCTGGTTCGATCCGTAGGGATTCCGAGCGTATCATCACATCGAGCGCGCGCGGATGCAGCCGCAACACATGCCCGCCCAACCGCACCGGCGCCGAATAGCTGTAAAACGTGCGGTGGCGGACAGAAAACAGCATTTTGGTCCCGCTCGCCTAAGCCCCGCCGCGCCGCATCAACAGGGTCGCCCAGCCGTCGATATGCCGGCGCTTGGCGATATAAAACCCTTGCGCCGCCCAGGCCGAGGAGACGCCGGGCACGTCGCGCACCAGCATCCCCGACAGCACCACATCGGCCGCAGGCGCGGCGAGATAAGCGAGGCTCGGCGCCAAAACCCGCAGCGGCTTCGCCAGAATGTTGGCAAAGATCAGGTCATAGGCGCCGGGACGCCACAAGGCCGGATGCGCCGCGCCGCGCGCCTGCACGGGACGCAGATAGGGCCCCGCATGGTTGAGCACGGCATTGGCGCGCGCGGCGGCGACAGCTTGGGCGTCGATATCGCCCGCCGCCACGTTTTGCCGCAAGGCGCGCGCGGCGGCCAGCGCCAGAACCCCGGTGCCGCAACCCACATCGAGAATGTCGCGCGGACGCCGGCGCTTCAAAATCTCGTCTAAAAACAGCAGGCAGCCCCGCGTCGTCCCGTGATGGCCGGTGCCGAACGCCAGCGCCGCCTCGATCTCCAGCCCGATGTCATTGGTTTTGACGCTCGCCCGGTCGTGCGAGCCATGCACCAGAAACCGCCCGGCGCGAACGGCGGACAGACCTTCGAGCGAGGACGCCACCCAGTCCTTTTGCGACACGCGGCCAAAGGTGATCTGCGCCGCCAGCTCCGCGCCGACCACAATTGTCGCCAGTTCGCGCAGGTTTTCCTCGTCCGGTTCATGGCCGAAATAGACCTCGACCACCCAGGGCGTAGCCGCCCAGCTCTCGGTGGACGCCTTTTCCTCGAAGGCGGCGGCCGCGGTTTCGGCGGGATCGAACGTTTCGACGACGAGATCGGCGAGGGCGCGGGCTTGCGCCTCGGCGCAGCGCAGGCGCATGACATGCGCGGCGTTGTTTGGGGGGAGACCTTCCAGCATGGCGCGGCTGTAGCACGCCGACCCCGCCAAGTCGATCTTGCGCGCGGCGCAGGCGCGGGACAAAAGGGGTGGGGAGGGTTTTATGCGCCAAGCCATTTTCCTCGCGTTCCTGCTTGCATCCGCGCCGGCTTTGGCCGACGCGCCCGCCGACCCGCGCCCGATGCAGCGCTATGGCGCGGACCATCCCACTTGCCTCGGCTGGACCGACGGCTGCACCATCTGCACGCCCAAAACCTGCTCGACGCCGGGGATCGCCTGCACGCCGCGCGAAACGGTCTGCGAGGCGGAAAAGCCGGCCGAACCGCCGCCGGTTGCGCCGCAAGAGCAAAAGCCGTAAAGCACGCCAGCCAGTCGGCCGGACAGCCGCTGTTTTCGAACAGAGGAAAGTCCGGGCTCCACGGAGAAACGGCGCCGGATAACGTCCGGCGGGGGCGACCCCAGGGAAAGCGCCACAGAAAGCAAACCGCTCTCAGTTCGCTGCGAGTAAGGGTGAAAGGGTGCGGTAAGAGCGCACCGCGTGGGCGGCAACGTCGACGGCACGGCAAGCCCCGCCGGGAGCAAAACCGAATAGGGACGACAGGAGCTGGCCGAGGCTAGCCTCCACCCCTTCTCCGGGGCGTCGTCCGGGTTGGTTGCAAGAGGCCTCCAGCAATGGAGGTCCCAGATGAATGGCTGTCACGCGCCGCAAGGCGCCATACAGAACCCGGCTTACAGGCCGACTGGTGCTCCTTCCCAAGGAGGGGACCGGATCGAATTGTGCGGCTCACGCTTGCGGCCATCGCGAGCCGGCAGGGCGCAATTCGTTCCGGTCCCGATTCTCGGCCCACCCCGCCCTGACGCTCGGCAACCCGCTGATCCCTAGCCCTCTTCCCGTCTCAACAAAGTCTTAACGCTAAGAATGCTTTAATGCGCCCAAGAGCCGCAATCCGGTCTTTGACGCCCAGACATGACGCATGTTAGTCCGCCCGCACATCCCCAAATGGCGCCGAGTCCGGCTTTGTCGGCTGTTTTCGCGCGCCTGCGCCAACCCCCAGGTTTTCATGCTTTTCCTCGCCCCGAACCCCGCGCCATGAGCGACGCGCGCCACATTCCCGTGCTGCTCGCCGAGGTGCTCGACGCGCTCGAGGTCGCGCCGGGGAAAAAATTCATCGACGGCACTTTTGGCGCCGGCGGCTACACGCGGGCGATTCTCGAAGGCGGCGGCGAAGTTCTGGCGCTCGACCGCGACCCCACCGCCATCGCCGCCGGCCAAAGCCTCGTGGTCGAGGCGCAGGGTCGGCTAAAGCTGGTGGAAACCCGCTTTTCCCAGATGGGGCAGGCGGCGGGCGGCGAAAAATTCGACGGGATCGCGCTCGACATCGGCGTGTCCTCCATGCAGTTCGACGAGGCCGAGCGCGGCTTTTCCTTCCGTTTCGACGGCCCGCTCGACATGCGCATGTCGCGCGCCGGCCGCAGCGCCGCCGATCTCGTCAACGAGCTGGAAGAGGTCGATCTCGCCAATCTGATCTATCTCTATGGCGAGGAGCGCGGCTCGCGCCGGGTCGCCCGTTTCATCTGCCAGGCGCGGCAAGAGGCGCCGATCCTGACCACCCTGCGGCTCGCCCAGATCGTGGCCAAGGCCATTCCCAGCCGTCCCCAGGACATTCATCCCGCCACCAAAACCTTTCAGGCGCTGCGCATCGCGGTCAACGCCGAGCTGGACGAGCTGACCCAGGCGCTCGAGGCCTCGGAGCGCATCCTAAAACCCGGCGGAAGGCTGGCGGTCGTCACCTTCCATTCCCTGGAAGACCGAATCGTCAAAAAATTCTTCGCCGAGCGCAGCGGGCGCGGGCGCGCCGCCTCGCGGCTGCTGCCCGGCGAGATCGCGCCGCCCGAACCCACGTTTGCCTTGCGCCCGCCGCAACCCGTCGCCGCCAGCGACGAGGAGGCGCGGAAAAATCCGCGCGCCCGTTCGGCGAAGCTGCGCTGGGCGGAGCTGTTGTCCCGCCCGGCCGGGGAGAAATAAATGTTTCGCATCCTCAACATCCTGGCTGTGCTGGTGCTGGTGGGCTCGGCGGTCTATGCCTATGAAATCAAATATGCGGCGCTCTATCAGGCGGAGCAGCTCGCCAAGGCCAAGCGCGACCTCGCCCGCGAGACGGATCGCGTCACCATGCTCAAGGCCGAATGGGCGCAGCTCGACAGCCCCGGCCGCATGGAAACCCTGGCGGGCAAATATCTCGGCGGGCAGAAGCTGCAATTGAATCAGATCGTCCTCGCGAGCGCGGTGCCGGAGAAGGCGGCGCGCGGCGACGAGATCGCCGCCAAGCTCGCCGATCTCGGTCTGGCCGCGCCCACCAAAACCCCGTCCGGCGATGGCGGCGGCGCCTCGAGCCCGGTCAAGCCGGCTGCGAGCCCGGCGAAAGGCTCGGCCAATCCCGCCAAGCCTGGCGCGAGCTCCGCAAAACCGTCCGCCAACGCCGCCAAGCCCGCCGCCAAGCCCGCGGCGAGCGCTCCCAAGCCGCCGTCCAGCGCTCCGGCGCCCGCGGCCAGCGCAGCAAAACCGGCAAAAGCCGTGAAAGCGGAGAGATGAGCATGCGTTCCGCCGCCGCCCGCGCCGATCAACCCTATTACGAGCCTCCCGCGTCGCACGCGCCCGGGCCGCAGGAGCAGCCCGAGCCCGTCGTCGCGCCGATCGCGGTGGAGGCCGCGCCGCCGCCGCCGCGCAAGCCGCCGCCGTTTTTCCTGCGCCGCTCCTTCTGGGGCGCGCTGTTTTCGACCAACCTCGGCAAGAGCCGCAGCCGCATCCGCTTCATCGCCTTGCTATTCTCGGCTCTGTTTTGCGTGTTCGTCGGCCGTCTCGCCTATCTCGGCATGACGCCCAACCAGCCCTCGGCGCGGCGCGAGGCCGCGGAAGCCGTCTCCGCCGCGCGCCCCGACCTCACCGACCGCAACGGCGAAGTCTTGGCGACCGACGTCAAGGTGATGTCGGTATTCGCCGAGCCGCGCTCGATCGTCGACAAGGACGAGGCGGTCGAACAGCTCACCGCCATCCTGCCCGACCTCAACGCCAGCGACTTGCGCGAACGGCTCGGCAAGAAAAAAGGGTTTGTTTGGGTCAAGCGCGAGGTGACCCCGGCGCAGCAGCACCAGATTTTCCGCCTCGGCCTGCCCGGCGTCGGCTTTTTGCCCGAGCACAAGCGCGTCTATCCCAATGGACGGCTCGGCGCCCATATCGTCGGCTTCACCAATGCCGACAATAACGGCCTGCAAGGCGTCGAAAAGTTTTTGGATGACCAGGGCCTCGGCGCGCTGCGCGCTTCCGGTCTCGTCGTGCAGCACGACCTGAGGCCGGTGGCGCTGTCGCTCGACATGCGCGCCACCCATGCGGTGCGCGACGAACTTGCAGCGGCGATGGACCGTTTTCACGCCAAGGCCGCCGGCGCCGCGATTCTCGACGTCAACACCGGCGAGGTCGTCGCCGCCGCATCTTTGCCCGATTACGACCCCAATGATCCCCGCGACGCGCAGGGCGCCGACAATTTCAACCGCCTCACCTATGGCGTGTTCGAAATGGGGTCGACCTTCAAGGCGCTCACCCTCGCGATGGCGCTGGATTCCGGCCGGTTCAACCTGAACTCGTCGATTTCCGGCCAGGCGCCGCTGCATATTGGACGCAACGTCATTCATGATTCCCACAATCACAACCGCATGCTGACCTTGCCGGAAGTTTTCAAGTTTTCCTCCAACGTCGGCACGGCGCGCCTCGCCCTGACGCTGGGGCCTGACTACCAGAAAGCCTTCCTGAAAAAGATGGGCCAGCTCGATCGCATGCGCACGGAACTTCCGGAAAGCCGCGAGCCGATGCAGCCCCGGCAGGCGCATTGGTCGCAGGTGTCCTCGGCGACCATCGCCTTCGGCCACGGCCTCGCCGTCGCGCCGCTGCAGGCGATGATGGCGGTGGGGGCGCTGGTCAACGGCGGTTATCTCGTCACGCCGACCTTCCTCAAGCGCCCCGCCGATTTCGACAAGACCGCGCAGCCGCGCGTCATCCGGGCGGAGACTTCAGAGGCGCTGCGCTATATCATGCGGCTCAACGCGGAAGCCGGCACGGCCAGAAAAGCCAATATTCCCGGCTATTTCGTCGGCGGCAAGACCGGTACGGCGGAAAAGGTCTTTCATGGCCGCTACGACCACTCGAAACTGTTCACGACGTTCATGGCGGTGGTGCCGGCCGACCAGCCGCGCTACCTGT
The DNA here is from genome assembly GCF_025961575.1 of Rhodoblastus acidophilus. Lineage (GTDB taxonomy): Bacteria > Pseudomonadota > Alphaproteobacteria > Rhizobiales > Beijerinckiaceae > Rhodoblastus > Rhodoblastus acidophilus_C. Next base: position 93,962 of record NZ_JAOQNX010000004.1, read on the forward strand.
TCCTGACCGTGATGGACGAGCCGCAGCGCCTTCCGGGCGAGCCCTACGCCACCGCCGCCTACAATTCCGGCTATGTCACAGGCCGGCTGATCGAGCGGATCTCGCCCCTCCTTGGCCTCCAGCCGCGCATTGAGCTGCCGGCGCAGCCGTTCCCGCTGCTGGCGCGGATGGGCTATGGTTTTGTCAACCAGCCGGCGAAATCTGGAGGCGAAGACTGATGCAGCTCGCCGATTTTTTCCCCGACGTCCCCGCCGCGCTCTGCGATGCCGAGGTTTTGGGCCTGACCGCCGACAGCCGGGCGGTCAAACCCGGCTTCATCTTCTTCGCCTTGGCCGGCGCCAAGGCGGACGGCATGGCTTTCGCCGAAAAAGCGCTGTCGGCGGGCGCCGTGCTGGTGGTCGGCGACCGCCGCGCGCCCCCGGCGATCGCCTCGCATTACCAGCGCGTCGACGACGCCCGCGCCGCGCTCTCGCAAGCAGCGGCGCTGTTTTATCCGCGCCAGCCGGAAACGATCGTCGCGGTCACCGGCACGTCCGGCAAGACGTCGGTCGCGGATTTCACCCGCCAGATTCTTGCGGCCTGCGGTTTTCCCGCCGCCTCGCTCGGTACGATCGGGGTGATAAAACCGAGCGGCGCCGTCTATGGCTCGCTGACCACGCCCGACCCGCTCACCCTGCACAAGACGCTCGATGCGTTGGCGGGCGAGGGGGTGACGCATCTGGCGATGGAGGCGTCTTCGCACGGCCTCGACCAGCGCCGCCTCGACGGGGTGAGGCTCAAAGCCGCCGGATTCACCAATCTTTCGCGCGACCATCTGGATTACCATCCCGATCTCGACGCCTATTTCGGCGCGAAGCTGCGGCTGTTCACCGAATTGCTGCCAGAGGGCGGAACGGCGGTGGTTGCGGCCGACGGCGACCACGCGGACAAAGTCGTCGCGGCCTGCGAGGCGCGCGGCCTCAAGGCTTTCACGGTCGGCGCCAAGGGGCAGGGGATTCGCCTCGCCGAGGGGGGCGCGGAAGGGTTCGACCAGATCCTCACCCTCGTCCACGCGGGCGTCACGCGCAAAATCCGCCTGCCGCTCGCTGGCGCCTTCCAGGCGGAAAACGCTTTGGTTGCGGCGGGCTTGGCGCTGGCGGCCGGCGCCCCCGCCGATGGCGTTTTTGCGGCGCTGGAACAGCTCAAGGGCGCGCCCGGCCGGCTGGAGCGGGTCGGCGACAGAAACGGCGCGCCGGTTTTCGTCGATTACGCCCACAAGCCCGACGCGCTGGAAAAGGCCATTGCGGCGCTCAAACCCTTTGCGAAGAATCGCCTGATCGTCGTATTCGGCTGCGGCGGCGACCGCGACGCCGGCAAGCGGCCGATCATGGGCGAGATCGCCACGCGCGGCGCGGATGTCGTCATCGTCACCGACGACAATCCGCGCAGCGAACAGCCGGCGGACATCCGCGCGCACATTCTGGCAAACGCCCCGGGGGCTCGGGAAATCGGCGATCGCGCCCAGGCGATTCGCGCCGGCGTGGCTGAGCTGCGCCCCGGCGACGCGCTGCTGATCGCCGGCAAGGGCCACGAAAAAGGTCAGATCGTCGGCGCCAAAATCCTGCCGTTCTCCGATCATGACGAAGCGCGCGCCGCGCTGGAGGAGTTGGCATGAGCGATTTTTTGTGGAGCGGCCTCGGCCTGATCGCCCCGCTCGGCGCGCGTGTGCTGGGAAGCCTTCCGGCGGGCGTCAAAAACATCTCCATCGACAGCCGCAGCCTGGAGCCCGGCGACCTGTTCTTCGCCATCAAGGGCGATCGCACCGACGGCCATGACTATGTCGCCGCGGCTTTCGAGCGCGGCGCGGCGGCGGCGGTCGTCGACGAAGCGCATGCCGACGCGCTCAAAAGCTTGGGAACCCTGTTCGTCGTCCATGACGTGCTCAAGGCCATGGAAAACCTCGCCCGCGCCGCCCGCGAGCGCACAAGCGCGGCGGTGATCGCCGTCACCGGCTCGGTGGGCAAAACCTCGACCAAGGAGGCTTTGCGCTGCGCGCTCGGCGCGGCCGGAAACGTCCACGCCTCCGAAAAAAGTTTCAACAACCATTGGGGCGTGCCGCTCACCCTGTCGCGGCTGCCGGAGGACGCCGATTTCGCCGTGTTCGAGATCGGCATGAACCATGCGGGCGAAATCGCCGCGCTGGTGGACATGGTGCGCCCCCATGTCGCCATCGTCACCAATGTCGCGCCAGTCCATCTCGAACATTTTGAAAATGTCGAAGCCATCGCCCGCGCCAAGGCCGAAATTTTTGGCGGTCTGGTCGAAGGCGGCGTCGCCATCCTGAACCGCGACATCGACACGTTTCAAATCCTCGAGGAGGAGGCGAAACGCCACGCCGGTCCCATCCTCACTTTCGGCGAGACCGAATCCGACGCCCAGCTCGTGAATTACGAACCGAAGGCCGCGTTCGCCCGGATTTCGGCGCGCGTGCTCGGCGAGGACGTTGTTTACAGCCTCGGCGCGCTGGGAAAGCATCTGGCGGTCAACAGCCTCGCCGTCCTGCTGGCGGCCCGTTCCGTCGGGCTCGACATGCGCAAGGCCGCCGAGGCGCTGAAAAATTTCGCGCCCCCGCAAGGCCGCGGCGCCCGCGAAAACCTGCCGCTCGATCCGCTGATCCAAGGCAGCGATGTCCTGCTGATCGACGAGAGCTACAACGCCAATCCGGCCTCGATGAAGGCGGCGATCGACCTGTTGGGCGCGGCGCCGGTGTCCGGCGAAGGCCGCCGCATCGCCGCGCTCGGCGACATGCTGGAGCTCGGCGCCACCGGCCCGCAGCTGCATGCGCAACTCGCGGAGCCGCTTGAAAAAAACCGTATTGATCTGGTCTTCGCGGCGGGTCCGCTGAGCCGCTCGCTTTACGACGCCTTGCCCCCGGCGAAGCGCGGTGGCTGGGCGGCGGAGGCCAGCGGGCTCGAACCCCTGCTGGCCCAGGCGCTGCGTCCCGGCGACGCGCTGATGGTCAAGGGCTCGAACGGTTCGAAAATGCACGCTTTGGTCGCGGCGCTGAAAAAGCGTTTCGCCGCTCCGGAATTGAATTCAGAGGCATAGATGCTCACCTGGCTCACCGATCTTACCCATTATTTCAACGCGTTGAACGTGTTCCGCTACATCACGTTCCGCGCCGCCGGCGCGAGCGCCACGGCGCTCGCCATCGTCGCCTTCTTCGGCCCCGGCATGATCGCGGCGCTGCGGCTGAAGCAGGGCAAGGGTCAGCCGATCCGCACCGACGGCCCGCAATCGCATCTCGCCAAAAGGGGCACGCCGACCATGGGCGGCCTGATGATTCTGTTCGGCGTGGCGCTGTCGACGATCCTGTGGGCCAATCCGAAAAGCGCCTATGTCTGGATCGTGCTGTTCGTCACCCTTGGCTTCGGAGCGATCGGCTTTTACGACGATTATCTCAAGGTCACCAAGCAGAGCCACGCCGGCTTTTCCGGCCGTTCGCGCCTCGCCATCGAGGCCGGCATCGCCATGCTCGCCGCCTATTTCATGATGTGCGCTTCGGTGGCGCCGCCGGTGACCTCGTTCGCCGACTTGGCTTCCGCGCTGGTCGCGCCCTTCCACACCGCGGCCCCGGCGACCAAGCTTGCCGCCCCCTTCGTCAACGGTTGGTTGATCGATCTCGGCTGGTTCTTCATTCCCTTTGCGGCGCTGGTCATTGTCGGCGCCGGCAATGCGGTCAACCTCACAGACGGCTTGGACGGCCTCGCCATCGTGCCGGTGATGATCGCCTCGGCCACGTTCGGGATCATCGCCTATCTCGCCGGCAATTTCATTTACGCCCATTATCTCGGCATCAACCATGTCACCGGCGCCGGCGAGCTGACCGTCATGGCCGGCGCGGTTTTGGGCGCGGGCCTGGGCTTTCTGTGGTTCAACGCGCCGCCCGCGCAAATTTTCATGGGCGACACCGGTTCGCTGGCGCTGGGCGGCATGCTCGGCGCGATTTCGGTGGCGATCAAGCACGAGATCGTGCTCGCCATCGTCGGCGGCCTGTTCGTGATGGAGGCGGTGTCGGTGATCGTCCAGGTCGTCTCGTTCAAGACCACGGGCAAGCGCGTGTTCAAAATGGCGCCGATCCACCACCACTTTGAGCAACTCGGCTGGGCCGAGCCGCAGGTCGTGGTGCGCTTCTGGATCATCGCTTTTGTCCTGGCGCTGATCGGCCTGACCACTCTCAAGGTTCGCTAACATGATCCCGGTTTCAAGCTTTTCCGGCAAGACCGTCGCGCTGTTCGGCCTCGGCGGCTCCGGCCTCTCCACCGCCAAGGCCCTCGCGGCCGGCGGCGCCAGCGTCTACGTCTGGGACGATTCGCAAACCGCGCTCGAAAAGGCGACGGAGGCGGGCTTTACCCCCTATGACCTCCACGACGCCGACTGGTCGCTGTTTCATGCGCTGATCCTCACCCCCGGCGCGCCGCTGACCCATCCGGCGCCGCACTGGACCGTGGTCAAGGCGCAGGAGGCGGGCGTCGAGGTGATCGGCGACATCGAGCTTTTCCTGCGCGAGCGCGCCAAAACCTGCCCGCACGCGCCGCTGATCGCCATCACCGGCACCAATGGCAAGAGCACCACGACCTCGCTGATCGCCCATATCCTGCGCGAAGCCGGCGCCGACGTGCAGATGGGCGGCAATATTGGCGTGCCGATCCTCGACCTCGCGCCGCCGGCCGAAAATCGCGTGCATGTGGTGGAATGCTCCACCTTCCAGATCGACCTCGCGCCCTCGCTGAATCCGACGATCGGCGTGCTGCTCAATCTCACGCCCGACCACATCGACCGGCACGGGACCATGGAGAATTACGCCTCCATCAAGCAGCGGCTGGTGGAATCCAGCGATTTCGCCGTGGTCGGCCGCGACGACGCCTTTTGCGAGGCGATCTTCCAATATCTGAAAAAACTCGGCCATTCCGTGGTCGGCATCACCAACAGCCAGCCCCACGCCATTGGCGCCGTCCGCTGCGAGGCCGGCGCGCTGCGCCGCACTTTTGCTTTGCCGGCGATGAAGACGGTGGAAGAGGCTTTGTTCGACCTCTCGCAGGCGCCGGCTCTGCGCGGCGCGCACAATGGCCAGAACGCCGCCGCCGCCTTTTCCGCCTGCGAACGCCTCGGCCTCACCCATGACCGTATTTACGCCGGCCTGAAATCCTATCCGGGCCTCGCCCATCGCATGGAGCAGGTCGCCCGTTCCGGCAAGGTCTTGTTCGTCAACGACAGCAAGGCGACCAATGCCGACGCCGCCGAAAAGGCGCTGCTCAGCTTTGACGACATTTTCTGGATCATCGGCGGCAAGGCCAAGGAGGGCGGCATTGCGCCGCTGCGCGGCCTGTTCGGAAAAATCCGCAAGGCCTATCTGATCGGCGCCGCGACCGAGGATTTTGCGAAAACCCTGGAAGGCGCGGTCGTCTACGAAAAATGCGGGACGCTCGACGTCGCCACCGCCGCCGCCGCGCGCGACGCGCGGGCGAGCGACGCGCCGGAGCCGGTGGTGCTGCTATCGCCGGCCTGCGCCTCCTACGACCAGTTCCCCAATTTCGAAAAGCGCGGCGACGCGTTCCGCGAGGCGGTGGAGGACGTGATCACCGGGCCCTCCCTCGACGCGCCCGCCGCCGCGCCGGAAGCCGAAAAGCCACAGGACGAACCCATTTAGGCGCGCGGGCCTTAGCGCCGGGCGGAAGGACGATTGCACATGGTATCACGCGCGGAACGCTCCCCGGTCGCCGATTGGTGGTGGACCGTCGATCGCTGGCTGCTGGCGGCGGTCGGCGCCCTGATCGTCTGCGGTCTGGTGCTGATCATGGCCGGCAGCCCGCCGGTCGCCGAGCGCATCGGCCTGCCCACCTTCCATTTCGTCAACCGGCAGGTGGAATTGCTGGCGCCCTCGGTGGCGCTGATGATCGCCTGCTCCTTCCTGCAACCGCGCCATTTGCGTCGCGGCGCGCTGGTGCTCTATGTCGTCGCCATGGCGGGCATTTTCGCCGCCTTACTGTTCGGCCATGAGGTCAAGGGCGCGAAGCGCTGGATTTTCGGCGTCCAGCCCTCGGAATTCCTGAAACCCGCCTTCGTCATCCTCGCCGCCTGGGCCTTTTCCGAAGGCGCGCGACGCCATGACGTTCCCGGCAATCTGCTGGCGATCGCGCTGCTGCCGGTGACCATCGTTCCGCTGGTGCTGCAGCCCGATTTCGGCCAGACCCTTCTCGTCTGCCTGGTCTGGGGCGCGCTTCTGGTCATGGCCGGGCTGCACTGGCTGTGGTTCCCGGCGCTCGGCGGCGTCGGCGTGGTCGGCGCCGGCCTCGCCTATAAATTCGCCCCCCATGTCCGCGCCCGCATCCAGAACTTTTTGAACCCCGGCGAGGGGGGCGGACAGGCCGACACCTTTCAGGTGGAGACCGCGCATGACGCCTTCGTCTCAGGCGGCTGGTTCGGCAAGGGGCCGGGCGAGGGCACCTTTAAACAAATCCTGCCGGACTCCCACACCGACTTCATCTTCGCCGTGACCGGCGAGGAATTCGGCCTGATCTTCTGTATGGCGCTGGTCGGCCTGTTCGCCTTCATCGTGCTGCGCAGCCTGATCAAGGCGTCGAGCAACGAGGACCCGTTCTGCCGCTTCGCCACGGCGGGCCTCGCCATGCTGTTCGGCATCCAGGCCTCGATCAACATTGCGGTCAACCTGCACCTGATGCCGGCCAAGGGCATGACGCTTCCGTTCATTTCCTACGGTGGATCGTCGCTGCTTTCCCTAGGCATCAGCATGGGTTTTCTGATAGCGGTGACTCGCAAGCGGCCGCGTTCGGAAATCCTGTTCGATCATCGGGGACCGCCTGAAGGACAAGCCGCCTGATGGAAAGCGACAATCTGATCCTGGTCGCCGCCGGCGGAACCGGCGGCCATTTGTTTCCAGCGGCGGCGCTCGCCCATGAGCTGATCGCCAAGGGCGCGCGCGTCCGGCTCGCCACCGACGACCGCGCCCAGAAATACGCCGCCGACTTCCCCGCCGAAGCCGTGCATGTCATCGCTTCGGCGACGCCGACCGGCTCCGGGCTTGGCGCCAAGCTGATGGCGCTTCTGACCCTCGCCAATGGCGTGCTCGAATCCTTCAATCTCGCCGGCGAGCTGAAACCCCGCGCCATCGTCGCGTTCGGCGGCTATCCGACGGTGCCCCCGGCGCTCGGCGCCTCGCTGCGCGGCGTGCCGCTGGTGTTGCACGAACAGAATGCGGTGATCGGCCGCGCCAACAAGTTCTTGGCGGGACGGGCGAAACTGATCGCCTCCGGCTTTCCCACCCTCGACGGCCTTTCCCCCGGCGGGGCGCAAGTCGCCTATGTCGGCAATCCCCTGCGCCCGGCGGTGCTGGAGGCGGCGCGCTACGCCTATCCCGGGTTCGACGACCAGAAATTGCGACTGCTGGTCACCGGCGGCTCGCAGGGCGCGCGGGTGTTTTCCGACGTGGTCCCCGACGCGCTCGGCCTGCTCACTGAAGCGGAGCGGGCGCGCCTGGTCGTCACCCAGCAGGCCCGCGACGAAGACCTTTCGCGCGTCAAGGAGACCTACGCCCGGCTGAAGATCGCCGCCGAAGTCGCGCCTTTCTTCAACGACCTGCCCAAGCGCATCGCCGCGTCGCATCTGGTGATCGGCCGCTCCGGCGCCTCGACCGTGTCGGAAATCGCCGCGATCGGGCGCCCCTCGATCCTCGTCCCCTTTCCCCACGCGCTCGACGCGGATCAGGCGGCCAATGCCGCCCATCTCGCCGCCACCGGCGCGGCGGATGTCGTTCGGCAGATCAATTTCACCCCTCTGGGACTATTGGAGCGGCTGCGCCATGCGCTCGCCAATCCCCAAGACTTGACGAAGCGCGCCGCGGAGGCAAAAACCGCGGGCGTGACCGACGCCGCCATCAGGCTGGCCTACCTGACCCTGCACATTGCGGGCATGATCGATTCGCCGGAGACCCCCCAATGAAACTGCCCCGCACGCTCGGCCCCATCCATTTCGTGGGCATAGGCGGCATCGGCATGTCGGGCATCGCCGAAGTGCTGATCAATCTCGGTTATCAGGTCCAGGGCTCCGACGCCTCCGACAACGCCAATGTCAAACGCCTGCGCGACAAGGGCGCCAAGATTTTCATCGGCCATGACGCGAAAAACCTGGGCGACGCCGAGGTGATCGTGGTGTCGACCGCGATCAAGCGCGACAATCCCGAACTCTCCGCCGCCCGTGAAAAGCGCCTGCCGGTGGTGCGCCGGGCCGAAATGCTCGCCGAACTGATGCGCCTCAAGCAATGCGTGGCGGTCGCGGGCACCCATGGCAAGACGACGACGACCTCGCTGGTCGCCACCCTGCTTGACGCCGGCGAACTCGACCCCACCGTGATCAATGGCGGCATCATCAACGCCTATGGCACCAACGCCCGCATTGGCGAGGGCCAGTGGATGGTGGTCGAGGCCGACGAAAGCGACGGCACCTTTCTCAAACTGCCTGCCGACGTCGCTGTTGTCACCAATATCGACCCCGAGCATCTCGACCACTTCAAAACTTTTGAGGCCATCAAGGAGGCGTTCCGCACTTTTGTGGAAAACCTGCCGTTCTACGGTTTCGCGGTCATGTGCCTCGACCATCCCACCGTCCAGGAACTGGTGGGCAAAATCGAGGATCGTCGCGTCATCACCTATGGCGAGAATCCGCAGGCCGACGTGCGCCTGTCCAACATCGACCTCACCGGCGGCGTCTGCCGCTTCCAGGTGACGATCCGCGACCGCCTCCACGGCCGCGAGATCGTGTTAAAGGACCTCGTGCTGCCCATGCCGGGCCACCACAATGCGCTCAACGCCACGGCGGCGATTGCTGTCGCCTACCAGCTCGGCGTCGGCCTCGACCAGATTCAAAAAGGCCTCGCCGGTTTCGGCGGCGTCAAGCGCCGCTTCACCCGCACCGGCGACTGGAACGGGGTCGCCATTTTCGACGATTACGGCCACCATCCCGTCGAAATCGCCGCCGTGCTGAGGGCCGCTCGCGCTTCGACCAAGGCCCAGGTGATCGCGGTGGTGCAGCCGCACCGCTACACCCGCCTGCAAACCCTGTTCGACGCCTTTTCCACCTGTTTCAACGACGCCGACGTCGTCCTGGTCGCCGATGTCTATGCCGCCGGCGAAGCCCCCATCGAGGGCGTCGACCGCGACCATTTGGTCGCCGCGATCAAGGCGCACGGCCACCGCCAAGCCCTGGCGCTGCCCACCCCCGAAGCTCTGCCGAAATATATTCGCGAACTGGCGAAGCCCGGCGATTACGTCGTCTGCCTGGGCGCCGGCAGCATCACCCAATGGGCCTATGCCTTGCCCGGCCAACTCGCGGAGGGCGGCGCGTGAAGCGGGCGCTGGTCCTGCGCCATGTCGCCTTCGAAAACCTGGGCGTTCTGGCGCGCATCCTTCCCGATTACGGTTTTGTCCCGGTCTATCATGAGGTCGGGCTGGGGCCGCTGCCGTCGGCCGACATCGAAGCCTGCGACCTGCTGATCGTGCTGGGCGGACCCATCGGCGTCTATGAAACCGAGGATTACCCGTTCCTCACAGCGGAAATCGCCGCCATCGGCCGCCGCCTGCTGGCGGAAAAGCCGACGCTCGGCATTTGTCTGGGCGCGCAATTGATGGCGACGGCGCTGGGCGCGCCGGTCGGTCCGGGCCCGGGCAAGGAGATCGGCTACGCGCCGCTCACCCTGCGCGACATCGGGCGCGAAAACCCGCTGTCCGACCTTCAAGGCGTTCCCGTGCTGCACTGGCACGGCGACGCTTTTGGCGTGCCGCCCAACGGCGTGTCGCTGGCCTCCACCCCGCTCTGTCCGCACCAGGCTTTTGTTCTCGGTGCTTACGGGCTCGCCCTGCAATTCCACGCCGAGGTCGAACCGGAAGCGCTCGAAGCCTGGCTGATCGGCCACACCTGCGAGCTCGGCAAGGTCGGGATCAAGCCCGGCGATCTGCGCCGCCAAGCGGCGGAAACGGGCGCGGCGACGGCGCAGGCCGGGGTCAAAATGTTCCGGCGCTGGCTGGACGGGATTTTTGCATGAGTTTTAAGGACATCACCGGCGAGCTTTCGGCGCGCATGCCAGAGCTGCGCGGCCGCCTCACCGCGAATGCCGAAATCGCGCCCTACACCTGGTTTCGCGTCGGCGGTCCGGCGCAGGTTCTTTTTAATCCATCGGATGAAGAAGACCTCGCCTATTTTCTCAAGAACCTGCCTCAAACCATTGAAGTCACAGTCATAGGTCTCGGCTCCAATCTCATCATTCGGGACGGCGGAATCCCCGGCGTGGTGATCCGGCTGGGCGGCCGGGCGTTCGGCGAGGTCAAGGTCGAGCCGGGCCATCGGCTGCGCGTCGGCGCCTGCGTCCCCGACATGCGCGCCGCCAAGGCGGCGGCCGACGCCGGCATTGACGGTCTGGCTTTTCTGCGCGGCATTCCCGGCTGCATCGGCGGCGCCCTGCGCATGAACGCCGGCGCCCATGGTGGCGAAACCAAGGATTTTTTGGTTGAAGCCCGAGGCGTCGACCGCAAGGGCGAGGTTCACGTGTTCAAGGTCGAAGACCTCCACATGACCTACCGCCACAGCGGCGCCCCCGACGACATCATTTTCACCGAAGCCCTGTTCGAGGGCCGCCCCGGCGACCCCGCCGCGATCAATGCGGAAATGGACCGCATCACCGAAGCCCGCGAAAAAAGCCAGCCGATCCGCGAAAAGACCGGCGGCTCGACATTCAAAAACCCGCCCGGCGAAAAGGCTTGGCAATTGGTCGATAAGGCCGGCTGCCGCGGTCTCGTCGTCGGCGACGCGCAGGTTTCGGAAATGCACTGCAATTTCCTGATCAACCGCGGCAACGCCACCGCCGCCGACATCGAAAACCTTGGCGAGGAGGTCCGCGCGCGGGTGAAGGCTGCGACGGGCGTGGACTTGCACTGGGAAATCAAGAGAATTGGGTTGAAGCAATAGGCTGATTTCCGTTCAGTCGCCGCACAGGCGATGATCGATTATTTCTGAAACATTGATTTCGACCGTCCGGCATGGCGTAGGGGTGTTTTTCTCCAAATCAATCGCCGGTCTTGCTTCCTATAAGGAAGTAGAGGTGAACCGGATACTGGTTAGGTTTAACCAAGACTCGTCAGTAAACTGGAGATAATGAAGTTGTTGTGTCGCATATAATCCGCTTTTAAGGATTGGTTGATTACCTCGCGCCGATATTGTGATTGGACGTGTTTGGAAATCGCCGATGAGCAGCACGCAGATTTCGGAAGACAGCGGGGAGGTCGTCGTCGCCTCGGACGAGGCGATCCAGACGGCCCCATCAACATCCGTTGACGAGTCCTTTGAAGTCGACGCCATTCAGCGCCGGGTCGCCGCGCGTAAAATTGCGCGTGAGCTCGAGCGCAAGAAGAAGGAGGCCGAGGACGAACTCAGGCGCCATCTGATGGCGCGCGCGATGCGCGCGAGAAGCAAGCCCGCGCCTGTCGAAACGCCGTCGCTGTGGTCAAAAATCTCTTCAGGAGCTTTGGTCGTCATCACGTCGAAAACGACGCACAATGTCCTGGCCTATGGGTCGCTGGCGCTCATGGTCGTGGGACTGGGCGCCTATGCCTATCAGTTTAACGCGGAGCGGGTCGCCGCCGCCTTTCGCGTTCAGTGCCATGAGAACAACATGAAATATGCGATCGGCTCTCGCATGTATTGCTATGATGACGGACGGTTTGCCCACAAGATCACGGACAATGGCGTCGCCGGCCGGATGAATCTGGATTTCAGCATCAACCAGCGCGAACTCAGGCTGGCGATCCGAGAGGCCGACCGCGCCGCGGGACCCGTCGCCAAGCCGGTCAGCATGTCGCCCGTGGTCACGCGCCCGGTCGTCCAAACCGTCGCCCCGGCGGCGAATCCGCCCGCCCCGGCGCGTCCGGTCTCACTGATCGTCGCCAAGCCCAATGATGGGGCGGCCCGCTCCATTCCGGAATTGGCCTCGCAACTGGCCCGCTTTGACGCCGTTTCCCTGAACCTCAGGTAGCGCGCGGTGGCCGACACGTGACGGCGCCGCTCCCTCGACCCGCTTGCGGGGAGAGGGAGGGGTTGGGCTTCAATGTCGTCAGGAAGGCGCGATCAGGATCGCCCTGAAATCGTTGACATTGGTCAGCGTCGGTCCGGTCACGACGCTGTCCCCCAAAACCTGGAAAAACCCATGGCCGTCATTGGCCTCCAAGCTCGCGCGCGGTGAAAACCCCAAAGCCCGGGCCCGCGCCAAAGAATCCGGCGCCAGCAAAGCTCCGGCGATCTCCTCGGCGCCATCCACGCCATCGGTGTCGCCGGCCAGCGCGTAAACCCCGGGCAACCCGTCCAGCGCCAGGCCGAGCGACAACAAAAACTCGACATTGCGTCCGCCGTGCCCCGACCCGCGCACGGTCACCGTGGTCTCGCCGCCCGACAGCAGCACGCAGGGCGCGGCGAACGGCTGCCCCTTGGCGGCGACCTGCCGCGCCAGAGCGCCCAAAACCGTGCCGACCTCGCGCGCCTCGCCCTCGATGCGGTCGCTCAGGATGTGCACCGCGAACCCAGCCTCGCGTGCGTAAACCGCCGCCGCCTCCAGCGCCATCTGCGGCGTGGCGATGAACCTGACCTCCGAGCGGGCGAGGCGGGGATCGCCTGGCTTGACGCTCTCGCCGGCCCCGGTGCGCAGCAGATCGAGCACGGCGGGCGGCGCTGAAACGCCGTAGCGCGTGAGCACGGCGAGTGCGTCGGCGCAGGTGGTGGGGTCGCCGACCGTCGGGCCCGAGGCGATGTCGATGGGATCGTCGCCGGGCACGTCGGAAATCAGCAGCGCGACGACCCGCGCCGGGGCGCAGAGCGCGCCGAGCCGCCCGCCCTTGAGCGCCGACAAATGCCGCCGAATGCAATTGATTTCACTGATCGTCGCGCCGCTGGCGAGCAGGGCGGCGCTCAAGCCCCTTTTGTCCTCCAGCGTCAGTCCGGGCAGGGGCGCGGCGAGCAAAGCGGAGCCGCCGCCTGAAATCAGCGCGATCACCAGATCGTCGGCGCTCAGCCCCTGAACCAGCCCGGCGATTTTTTGCGCGGCGGCGAGTCCGGCGGCGTCGGGCAGGGGATGCGACGCCTCGATCACCTCAATTCTTTGGCAGGCCACGCCATAGCCGAACCGTGTCACCACAGCGCCCGACAGCGGCCCGTCCCAAACATCCTCCAGCGCCCGCGCCATGGCGGCCGACGCCTTGCCCGCGCCGATCACCAATGTGCGTCCGCGCGGCTTTTCCGGCAGATGCGGCGCCAGGCACAAAGCCGGCTGCGCCGAGGCGATCGCGGCGTCAAACATGCGTCTCAAGAGGGTGCGCGCGTCCATGGCGCATCAAATCACGAGCCGGCCCGCGAGGCCATTGAAATCGGGAGCGATTGCGGCGACATTGCCGCGATGACACAGCGAAAAACCCTGTTGTGGCTGCAAGCCGGCTCGTGTGGCGGCTGCACCATGGCGGCGCTCGAGCAGGGCGGCGCCGGCCTGTTCGCGGAGCTCCATAACCTCGGGCTCGACCTGCTCTGGCACCCGAGCGTCAGCGAGGCGACCGGCGCGGAGGTTTTGAAGATTTTCGCCGATATCGAAACCGGCGCGCAAAAACTCGACATCCTTTGCGTGGAAGGCTCGATCCTGCGCGGCCCCAACGGCACCGGCCAATTCAACCGTCTCTCGGGAACCACCCGCACCCTGCTCGATCTCACCCGCGCGCTGGCGCAACACGCCGAAACCTGCGTCGCCGTCGGCTCCTGCGCCGCCTTTGGCGGCATCCCCGCCGGCGATCCCAACCCGACCGACAGCTGCGGCCTGCACTATGACGGCGCCGATCCCGGCGGCGTTTTGGGTGCGGCATGGCGGTCGCGGAGCGGGTTGCCGGTGGTGAACGTCGCCGGCTGCGCGCCGCATCCCGGCTGGATCGTCGAGACGCTCGGCGCGCTCGCGGCGGGGGACCTCAAGTCCAGCGACCTCGACGGCTTCGGACGTCCGTTGTTTTTCGCCGGCCATCTCGCCCACCACGGCTGCTCGCGCAACGAGTTTTACGAGTTCAAGGCCTCCGCTCGCACGCTGTCCGAACGCGGCTGCCTGATGGAGCATCTCGGCTGCAAGGCGACCCAGGCGATCGGCGATTGCAACCAGCGCGCCTGGAATGGCGGCGGTTCCTGCACCCATGCCGGCTTCGCCTGCATTTCCTGCACCTCCCCGGGGTTTGAGGATGCGCGCGACACCCATGTCACGCCAAAAATCGGCGGCATTCCGGTGGGCCTGCCGCTCGACATGCCCAAAGCCTGGTTCATGACGCTGGCCGCTTTATCGAAATCGGCGACGCCGGCGCGGGTGCGCCAGAACGCCGAGGCCGACCGCATTCTGGTCAACCCCAAGAGGCAGAAGTGACCCGGCTGGTCGTCGGTCCCTTCAACCGCGTCGAGGGCGACCTGGAGTTGACGCTGGACATCGAAGAGGGCCGCGTCGCCGAGGCTCGGGTCGCGACCACGCTCTATCGCGGTTTCGAGCAAATCCTCGTCGGCCGCCCGGCCCATGACGCGCTCACCATCGCGCCGCGCATCTGCGGCATTTGCTCGGTGTCGCAAAGCCTGGCCGCCGCCGCCGCCCTGCGCGAAATTTCGGGCGTCATGCCGCCGCCCAATGGCGAACTGGCGGCGAACCTTGTCCACGCCGCCGAAAACATCGCCGACCACCTGAGCCATTTCTATCTGTTCTTCATGCCGGATTTCGCCCGCGCCGAATATGCGGGCAAACCGTGGCATGCCGAAATCGCCGCCCGCTTCAAGGCGACGGAAGGAACCGCCGCGCGCGAAATGTTGCCCGCGCGCGCCCGCCTGCTGCACATTATGGGGCTGCTTGCCGGCAAATGGCCGCATTCGCTGGCTCTGCAGCCCGGCGGCGTCACCCGCGCGCTCGATCTCGGCGGCAAGATGCGCCTGCTCGCCATTCTGGGCGATTTCCGCGCCTTTGCCGAAAAAAGCCTGTTCGGCGCGCCGCTCGAAGACATCGCCGCGCTGGAGACGCCCGCGCAACTGCGGGCCTATGCTGAGAAAAAGGCCGATTTCCCCGCCTTCCTGCGCCTCGCCGGGGACCTTAGCCTGGACAAACTCGGCCGCTGCGCCCTGCCGCTGATGAGCTTTGGCGGCTACTACGGGTCTGAGGGACCACTGTTCCAGGCCGGCGTCGTCGATCCCGCGGGCGCCGTGAAAAAAATGGGCCGGATCGGCGAGCAGGTCGCCGCCTCCTATTTCGCCGACAGCGCAGAAGACCCTTTTCGCGCACACACCCTTCCTGACATGGAGCGGATCGGGGCCTATTCCTTCGCCAAGGCGCCGCGCCTGGACAAAAACCCCGCCGAAACCGGCGCGGTGGCGCGGCAGGCGGTCGCGGGCCAAAAACTCGTGCGCGCGCTGCTTCAAAACTCCGGAGGCAGCCATGTGCTGGCGCGGGTCGTGGCCCGCGTGGTGGAAATCGCCCAGGTCACAATCGCCGCCGAAAGTTGGGCGCGTGCGCTAAACGTGCGCGAAAGTTTTTGCGAGACGGCGCCGCCGCTGGCGAGCGGCGCGGCGATTGGAAAAGTCGAGGCGGCGCGCGGCGCGCTCGGCCATTGGGTGAGCGTCGAGCGCGGCCACATCCGCGCTTATCAAATCATCGCGCCGACCACGTGGAATTTTTCGCCGCGCGACGCGGCGGGCGTTCCCGGCCCGCTGGAGCAGGCGCTGGTGGGCGTCGAGACCGGCGCGCTTGGGGCGAAGGCAGCGGCGATCCAGCATGTCGTCAGGAGTTTTGACCCCTGCATGGTGTGCACGGCGCATTGAGGGGACGTTAACCGCGTTTCCAGCCGCCCCGCCGGCCTTAACGCGCCGGCAAGGCGCAACGCCAAAACTCGCGTCAAGCTTACCCAAGTCTTGACGAGGCCGCTCACAATGCACGCATCAAAAATTCTTCTGGCCGGCGCGGCGCTGCTCGGCCTCACCTGCGGCGCCCAAGCCTGGGAGGAGGGGGCGATGGTTTCGGTCTGCGGCGCCTGCGCCGCCGGTCAATCGCCCTCGGCTCTGGCGCTGGAGATGACGGTCACGCAGATGCAGGCCCACAATCCGCAGACCCAGCACACCGTGATCGTCAACCACCCGATGGACAACTGGCGTGCCCCGATCAGTGTCCGCTACTGAGGCGAGGAGGCCGCGTCCGGACAGGTTCCGGCGAATTTGAACGGCGCGGCGGGCTTGAAGGCGTCATTGGCCTTGCCGGAATAGATGCGCGTCGCGTCGGGGCCGAGGTCCAGCTTCATGACCTCGGTTTTGGCGAAATCGATCGCGGCGAGGTCGACCCAAAACGTGTTCGGCGCCATGGCGGATTCGAAATAGTAGAGCTTGCGTTTGTGGTCGGCCACGGTGCGCCAGCGCGTCGAGGAGATGTTGGGTTCTCCCGGGTTGGGCGAGGTCAGGCCGTAGGGCGCGGAGGCGTTGCGGATCACGCTGAAAACGGCCGCCACCGCCTTGTCGGGATTGGCCTGTTTTTCGATCGCGTTGATGTAATAGGAGGCCCGCGCGAACCGGTCCGCCGCCCGCGTGGTTCCCGGCAGCATGACCGCGCCGCCGATTTCTTTCCAATAGGCGTCGAGCGCGAGCTGCCGTTCGAAGATCGGGGAATTCGTCATCACCTGATAGGCGCGGCTGTGGTGGATGACCAGCTTGCCGCCGATATATTCGAGAATCGCGCTGTCGCCGCTGGCGTCTGACAGCGACAGATGCAGCGTCGCCAGGCGATCCATGCCGGGCACCTTGTCTGTCGCCAGCGTGAACGGCTCTTTCTCCAGCGCCGCGACCGCTTCATTCACACTGGCGAAACTGTCGAGCACATATTGCGCCCAGGCGGAGATCGAAAGGCCGGGCGTCTTGCCGTCATATTTGGGATAGTCGGATTCGACCAGCCACAGCATGTTGGCGACCAGCCCCGCCTCGTTGACGCCATCCGTGGTGGAGACATCGTAGGCGCTGGCGATCACACTGCCATATTTCGAAGTCCAACTGGCCGCGTTCGGGCAAACTTCGCCGGACCGGGTCATGCCGCGCGGGAAAATCCAGAGATTCGTGCCGATGTCCGTCTTCCAGTCCATCGAGCGCGCGGTGATCACCCCCTCATTGAGGCCATGATAGACGACGCGCGTGCAGGCGCGCGCCGGGGTTGGGCTTAAAAGGCCGAAAGCGAGGACAGCCGCGCAGGCCAAGCCCAACAGCAGGAAATCGGAAGCCATGAGGTTCTCCGTCAAAAGATTTTTCAGAAAATGAACTGTGCGCGACCGTCAGCCGGCGCATCCTCTACGGGCGCCAAGAAACTTCCTGCCGGCGCCAGCGCGCTTTCCACTTTTTCGCGTGGACCTCGCGGCAGCCTAGCCATATAAACCTTTGAATTTCATGGGAAGCGGACAAAATGTCGCAGTTGGCGCCCTTCTTGCCAACTAGAGCCCAACCGCGGGCGGCGCCGCCGCCCCGAGAGCGCGGATCGCCACCGCGCTTGAAAAGAACCGGAGCAGGGCAGGAGAGCGCTTGATGTCGGCAACCGAAACTTTTTACGACGTGATCCGTCGCCAGGGGATCACCCGGCGCAATTTCTCGAAATTCTGCTCGCTGACCGCCGCCAGCATGGGGCTGGGCGCGACCGGCGCCTCGCAAGTGGCGCATGCGCTGGAGACCAACCCGCGCGTCCCCGTGATCTGGATGCACGGCCTGGAATGCACCTGCTGTTCGGAAAGCTTTATCCGCTCGGCGCACCCGCTGGTGAAGGACGTGGTGCTGTCGATGATCTCGCTCGACTATGACGACACGATCATGGCGGCGGCTGGCCATCAGGCCGACGCGATCCTCCAGGAGACCCGCCAAAAGTACAAGGGCAAGTTCATCCTCGCGGTGGAAGGCAATCCGCCGCTGAACGAAGACGGCATGTTCTGCATCGACGGCGGCCGTCCCTTCGTCGAAAAGCTCAAGGAAATGGCCGCCGACGCCATGGCGGTGATCGCCTGGGGCTCCTGCGCCTCCTGGGGCTGCGTGCAGGCCGCCAAGCCGAACCCCACCCACGCCGTGCCGATCGACAAGGTCATCACCGACAAGCCGATCATCAAAGTGCCGGGTTGCCCGCCGATCGCCGAAGTCATGACCGGCGTCATCACCTTCGTGAACACGTTTGGGCGGCTGCCGGAACTCGACCGCCAGGGCCGGCCGCTGATGTTCTATTCGCAGCGCATCCACGACAAATGCTACCGCCGCCCGCATTTCGACGCCGGCCAGTTCGTCGAGGAATGGGACGACGAGAACGCGCGCAAGGGTTTTTGTCTCTACAAGATGGGCTGCAAGGGCCCGACCACCTACAACGCCTGCTCGACGGTGCGCTGGAACGACGGCGTTTCCTTCCCGATCCAGTCGGGCCACGGCTGCATCGGCTGCTCCGAAGACGGCTTTTGGGACAAGGGGCCGTTCTACGAGCGCCTCTCGAACATTCACCAGTTCGGCATCGAGGCCAATGCCGACAAGATCGGCATCGCCGCCACGGCGGCGGTGGTCGGCGCCATGGCGATCCACGCCGGCATCACGGCGGTCGGCCGCCTGCGCGCGAACGGCAAACCGCACGACACGCCGCCGTCCGCGCCGCAGAAATGATCGCCCAAGGTCCGAAAAAATTTTAGGGAAACGCACACATGGGTCTCGAAACGCCGAACGGCTTTAAGCTCGACAATTCCGGCAAGCGCATCGTCGTCGATCCGGTCACCCGCATCGAAGGCCATCTTCGCGTGGAGGTGAACGTCGATTCCGACAATGTCATCCGCAACGCCGTCTCCACCGGCACGATGTGGCGCGGCATCGAGGTGATCCTGCGCGGCCGCGATCCGCGCGACGCCTGGGCGTTTACGGAACGGATCTGCGGCGTCTGCACCGGCACCCACGCGCTCACCTCGGTGCGCGCCGTAGAAGATTCCCTGGGGATCAAGATCCCGGAGAACGCCAACTCGATCCGCAACATCATGCAGCTCTGCCTGCAGGTGCACGACCATATCGTGCATTTTTATCACCTGCATGCGCTCGACTGGGTCGACGTGGTCTCCGCGCTGTCGGCCGATCCCAAGGCGACCTCGGCGCTGGCGCAGTCGATTTCCTCCTGGCCGCTGTCGTCGCCCGGCTATTTCAAGGAGTTGCAAGGGCGCCTGAAAAAGTTCGTCGAGAGCGGCCAGCTCGGCCCGTTCAAGAACGGCTATTGGGGCTCGCCGGCCTATAAACTGCCGCCGGAAGCCAATCTGATGGCGGTCGCGCACTATCTTGAGGCGCTCGACTTCCAGAAGGATATCGTCAAGATCCACACCGTGTTCGGCGGCAAGAATCCGCATCCGAACTGGCTGGTGGGCGGCGTGCCGTGCCCGATCAATGTCGACGGCGTCGGCGGCGTCGGCGCGATCAACATGGAGCGCCTGAATCTCGTCAGCGAGATCATCGACCGCTCCATCGCCTTCACCAATCAGGTCTATATTCCCGACCTCATGGCGATCGCCTCGTTCTACAAGGGCTGGCTCTATGGCGGCGGCCTGTCGAGCAAGGCGGTTTTGTCCTACGGCGATATCCCTGAGCGCGCCAACGATTATTCCGCGTCGAACCTGCTGCTGCCGCGCGGCGCGATCATCAATGGCAATCTCAACGAGGTCTTCCCCGTCGACCTGCGCGATCCCAACGAAATCCAGGAATATGTCGCGCACAGCTGGTACAAATATCCCGACGAGAGCAAGGGCCTGCATCCCTGGGACGGCGTCACCGAGCCGAATTTCGTGCTCGGCCCCAACGCCAAGGGGACGCGCACCAATATCGAGGCCCTCGACGAAAGCGCCAAATACAGCTTCATCAAGGCGCCGCGCTGGAAGGGCAACGCCATGGAAGTCGGGCCGCTCGCCCGCTGGATCATCGGCTATGCCCAGAACAAGCCGGAGTTCAAGGAGCCCGTCGAAAAGGTTCTGAAGGACCTGGGCGCGCCGACCTCGGCTTTGTTCTCCACCCTCGGCCGCACCGCGGCGCGCGGTCTGGAGTGCCAGTGGGCCGCCTACAAGATGAAGCATTTCTACGACAAGCTGGTCGCCAACATCAAAGCCGGCGACAGCAGCACCGCCAATGTCGACAAGTGGGACCCGAAAACCTGGCCTTCCGAGGTCAAGGGCGTCGGCTTCACCGAGGCGCCGCGCGGCGCGCTCGCGCACTGGATCAAGATCAAGGACGGCAAGATCGACAATTACCAGGCGGTGGTGCCCACCACCTGGAACGGTTCGCCCCGCGACGCCAAGGGCAATATCGGCGCGTTCGAAGCCTCGTTGCTCGACACGCCGATGGCTGATCCCACGCAGCCGCTGGAGATCATCCGCACCCTGCATTCCTTCGACCCCTGCCTCGCCTGCTCGACTCACGTGATGAGCCCGGACGGCCAGGAAATGGCGAAGATTCAGGTCCGCTGAATCCAGTCCCCTCTCCCCGTTTACGGGGAGAGGGTTAGGGTGAGGGGCAGGGGCGTTAGCTTCAGCGTCGTCAGGAAAGCCGTTCTGAGGACGTCGAGGATCGCGACCCAGCCCCTCACCCCAGCCCTCTCCCCGCATGCGGGGAGAGGGAGCTGCGAGCCCGGCGCAAGGGCCAAAGAGTCAAAAATCCTCCTGGGAGGTCTTCATGGATTACGCGAAAATCGCGGATATCAGCGAGCTCAAAGGCCAGATCGTCGTCGCCCGCCGCACCGTCTACGTCTACCAGGCGCCGGTGCGCATCTGGCACTGGGTCAATGCGGCCTGCCTGACGGTTCTGTTCATCACCGGCTATCTCATCGCCTGGCCGCCCGGTTCGCTCGGCGGCGAAGCCAGCGCCCATTACCAGATGGGCTACATCCGCTTCGCCCATTTCGCCGCCGGGCAGACGCTCGCCGTGTTCTTCCTGATGCGCTTCGTCTGGGCGTTTTTCGGCAATGCCGCGTCCAAACAATTGTTCTGGGTGCCGGTCTGGAAGAAGAATTTTTGGGACGGCCTGTGGAACGAAGCCAAATGGTACGCTTTCGCGGTGAAATTCCCCCGGCAATATGTCGGCCATAACCCGCTGGCGCATCTGATGATGTTCTTCGTCTTCACCCTCGGCACGGTGTTCATGATCTGCACCGGCTTCGCCCTCTATTCCCAGGGCGCGGGCGAGGATTCGCTCTGGGCCAAGCTGTTCGGCTGGGTGTTCCTGATTTTCCCCAACAGCCAGGACGTGCACACCTATCACCACCTCGGCCTGTGGGTGCTGTGCATCTTCGCCGCGATCCACGTCTATGCGGCGGTCCGCGAAGACATCATGTCGCGCCAGAGCATGATCTCGTCGATGATCTCCGGCGAACGCCAGTTCCGCGACGACAAGGTCTGACATGGACAAGAAAATCCTCGTCCTCGGCATCGGCAACATCCTGTGGGCCGATGAAGGTTTTGGGGTCCGCGCGCTGGAGGTGTTTCACAGCCTCTATCGCGTCCCCGAAAACGTCAGCTTGCTGGACGGCGGCACGCAGGGCCTCTACCTCGTGCAGTTCGTCCAGGAGGCGGATCACCTGCTGGTCTTCGACGCCATCGATTACGGTTTGAAACCCGGAACGCTGAAAATCGTCGAGGGCGACGAGGTGCCGAAATTCACCGGCGCCAAGAAGATGAGCCTGCACCAGACCGGCTTTCAGGAAGTGCTGTCCGCCGCCGACCTCCTCGGCGACTATCCGGAAAAACTCGCCCTGATCGGCTGCCAGCCCGAGGATTTGGAGGACTGGGGCGGGCCGCTGACCCAGCCGGTGCGCGAGCAACTGGTGCATGCGGCGGAGGTCGCCGCGGCCATTCTCGAACAATGGGGCGCGCTGTGCGTGCGCCGCGCCCCGGGCGAACAGGTCGAGCCGCTGCTCGCCAACGACATCGACCACGCCAGCTACGAGCGGCCGATCGCCGCCGCGTGAGATAACCAAAGCTTGTCGGCCGCAACCTCCCCTGCGGCCGAACGGCGGCGCGGCGCGAATGCCGCGTCGCCCTTTTCAAAGGTCAGAAAAAATGTGTCTTGGCGTGCCGATGACGGTGATCGAAAGCGACGAAATCTCCGCGCTTTGCGCGCGCGGAGACGAGACGCGTCGCGTGTCGGTGCTGCTGGTCGGTCCGCAGCCGGTGGGCGCCAAGCTGCTGATCCACATCGACAGCGCCGTGCGCGTGCTCGATGACGAGGAAGCGGCGCTGATCGACCAGGCCCTGGTCGGCCTCGAAGCCGCGATGCGCGGTGATGATTTCGAAAGCGCCTTCGCCGATCTGATCAACCGCGAGCCGCAACTGCCGGAACATCTGCGCTGAACGGGAAGCAATCCGTCAAGTAAAGCCGCGAGTCTCGAGGCCGTCATTGCGAGCGGAGCGAAGCAATCCAGCCTTGCACGTGACGCATGATTGTCGCGCGCAACAATGACGCTGCTTCGTCGCTGCGACGAGTCCTGGATTGCTTCGCTCCGCTCGCACCGATGGCATGTGGGTCTGGAATAAACCTCAATCCATTTGATCTAGATCAAAATAATTTTCTCGTGCACAGCATTTATGCTGGAAAGATCGTTTCTCTTTCTGTAAGCTTCGTTTCCATAATGCCGCCGAATGGCGCAAGACACAAGGAAACGCTTCGTGGATCATCCCCTGCTCAAGGCGCTTGTCGAACGCCACGGTCTGCCCGTTGTCGATGACGCCTCCATCGACGCTTTTTTCGCCTCCAGCCCCCACGCCCTGCTGTTTTTCTCCGGCGCCGGCGCGCCGCGCCCCGAGACCTCGGATGTCGCGGTGCTGTTTCCCGAACTGCTCAAGGCGTTTTCCGGTTTTGTGCGCGGCGCGCTGGTCGCGCCGGAGGCCGAGGCGGCGCTGAAAACCCGTTTTCAGGTTTTTGTTTTCCCTTCCGTCGTCGTGACGCGCGACGGGCAGCCGGTCGCCGTGCTGCCCAAGATTTTGGATTGGTCGGACTATCGCGAAAAAATCGCCGAGGCGCTTGCGACCGATGCGCCGGTGCTGGTCGCGCCGCAAAGGCCCAAGACTGAATTCGCCCACGTCCATCGCGCATAGACCAGCGCCAGGGAGTTTGAGATGAAAGCCGGATTCTGGGTTGCGCCCGAAGGCGCCGAGGACACCATGACCATCCTCCCCATCGGGGTCGAGGAAGAGCGCAAGCCGATTTCGCTGCTGGCGACCGGCGAGGGCGCGGCTTTGGCGCAAGCCTGTCCGCGCGTGCGAAAAATGCTGCCGAACATCGTCGCGGCGCTGGAAAACCAGCGGGCCAACGCGCAGGGCCAATTGTTCGACCTCACCGAATTTTCCGACGACGAAAAGCGGCTGATCTCGGGCGCGATCGGCGAGGGCGAGGTCGGCGGCCTCGCGGCGACGCCCGATGGCGTGGTCGCGCAGATTCAAGAGGCCGTCATGGCCGGCCTGTGGCGGGTGCGCTTCACCGATGCGGATGGAAAACTGTTCGCCGACTATCTCGAAGTCTCCAGCATCCCCGAAATCGCCCGTCGCGCCGCGCTGGCCAATTGCCGCCCGCTGAAAATCGGGACGCCGCCGGACGGCGCCATGAACGTGATGCCGCTGTTGCAGGAAATTTCCGCGCGCTCGGAAGCCTGGAAGGAGGGCGATCCCACCCACACCATCACCTTTTCGCTGCTGCCGATGAACCCGGTGGACATGGACTTTTTGCAAGCTTCGCTCGGCCCGGGCTCGGTCAAGCTGGTCTCAAAAGGCTATGGCGCCTGCCGCGTCCACTCGACCGGCGTCAAGCATGTGTGGTCGGTGCAATATTTCAACGCCTCCGACGAGGTGGTGCTGGACACGCTGGAAATCGGCGCGCCGCCGTCCGCCGCCTGCGCCGCCGACGAGGATTTTGAGGACAGCGCCCATCGCCTGCGCGAGATCGAGGAGGCCTATTTTTCGTGAGCGCGTTCGAACAATTCGGCAAGCCGCAAAATCTCGCCGACGACGCGAAGATGGAATGCGGCGTGTGCTGGCATGTCTACGATCCCGCCGTCGGCGATCCCGTCTGGCAGATCGCGCCGGGCACGCCATTTTCCGCTTTGCCGGAAGACTGGCGCTGCCCCAATTGCGACGCCGTGCAAGAGCGTTTCCTGCGGCTCGACAAAGATGCGTGACGATCTGGAAGCCGCGGAGCTTGCGGCGCGGCTCGAAGAGCATTTTGAAGAGCTCTACGAGCGCTGCATGAAGGACATGCCGATCTGCAACCCGCATCTGCGGGTCGCCTGTATCGGCTTCCGGCCCTATGGCGATTTCAACCTCGGCATCGTGCTCACGCCCTGGTTCATGAATGTCTGCGCCTCGCCGCGGGCCGGCGCGCCCAAAGTCGAGGACCGGCCGGGGGCGACGCGCGGCCTGGCCCTGCCCACCGGCAATGTCGATTTTCTCGCGACCGATCTCGACGGTTTTGATCGCCTGCTGTTCGCCTCGCTGTTCTCGCCGATGGACGATTTCGCCGACCACGCGGCGGCGCAGGCGACGGCGGAAGCGGCGATGGACGCGCTGATGAAGCCGCCGGAGCCCGCGTCTCCGCCGTCCCCGCCGCCGAAAAAAGAACCGGTCGCCCTGGACCGCCGCGCCTTCTTCCGCCTGGGACGGCGCGCATGACGCCGCTGCGCATCCGCGTGCGTGCGCGCAAGGGAGAGGTCGAGCAGATCGAAATTCTTTCGCCGCGCGTCGACCCCTGCGCGGTTTTCGTCGGACTTTACCCTGAGGAGGCGGTCACGCTCGCGGGCCGGTTGTTCTCGCTCTGCCCGGTCGCGCAGGCGACCGCCGTGCGCGCCGCGACGGGGTTGCCGCCGCAGGAGGATGAGGCGGAAAAACTGCTCGCCGAGCGGCTCGGCGAAATGCTGCGCGCCAGCCTCCTCGATTGGCCCGGCGCGGCGCCGACGCACGCAGAGATCGCGGCTTTGCGCGACGCGCTCGCCCTGCTGCGCCGCCTTCCCGATGCCGCGAGCGCCGACGATCTGCGCGACGCCCTCGCGCGCTTTGGGCTCGGCACGAAGGATGGCTTTGTCGCCCGCCAGATGGCCGAAGCCATGGCGGATGAATTTTTCATGGGCCTGCGCCCGCGCCGCATCGAGCCGTTGATCGCCGAAGACGATCCGCTCATCGTGGATTTGCTCTGGGCGGACAAGACCTTCAGCCGCGCGCCGCGCATTGGCGAACGCCGCGCCGAAACCGGCGCCGCCGCCCGCGCCGGCATGGCCTCGGCGGCGCTGACGGCGCGTCTGGCGGCGCGCGAAACCGACATGATGGCGACGGGCAGGGTGCTGCAATGGCTGCTGAAAGGCGGCCCCTCGCTCGAAGACATTTGCACGCGCGGTGATGGTTATGCTGCGGTGGAGTCCGCGCGCGGCCGTCTGCTGCACGCCTGCAAGCTCGACGGCTCCGGGCGTATCTCCGACTACAGAATCATTGCGCCGACGGAATGGAATTTTCACCCCGACGGCCCCTTCGCGCGTCTGCTGATCGGCGCGAAGGTCGGCGAGGGTTTGGACGCGAAGCGTCGGGTCGAACGCCTCGCTTTCGTCTTCGATCCCTGCATCAAGGCCGAGGCCGAAATCCTGGAGTCGGTCGATGCATGAAATGTCGCTGACCGAGGGCGTCGTTGAAATCTTGGCCGAGGAAGGCCGCAAACAGGGTTTTCAAAAAGTGAAAACCGTGTGGCTGGAAATCGGCGAACTCTCCGGCGTCGAGCCGGAGGCCATGCTGTTCTGCTTCGATGTGGTCGCGCGCGGCACGCTCGCCGAGGGCGCGAAACTCGAAATCGTGAGGACGCCGGGCGCCGGCTGGTGCCTCGATTGTGCGAAAACCGTGGCGCTCGCCGAGCGCTTCGGCGAATGCCCGGAATGCGGTCAATATCACGTGCAGATGACGTCGGGCGACGAGATGCGCGTCAAGGAACTGGAGGTCGAGTGATGTGCACGGTTTGCGGATGCGGAACGGCCAGCGTCGAAGGCGAAAAGCACGAACACAAGCACAGTCACGCCCATAGTCACGCGCATGCGCATGGCGGGCAGGAGCACAGCCACGAACATAGCCATGAGCACGCTCATGGCCACGATCACAGCCACGACCATGATCATCATCATGATCATGGCCACGGTCATCATCATCACGACCACGACCACCACCACAATCAAGACGAAGCCCACGCCCACGCGCATGATGGCGAGCACGGCCACGACCATGCCCACGGCGACCACGCGCACGACCATCACCACGTCCACAGCCATGCGCACACGCATGGCGGCGTGACCCACGACCACGCGCACGAGCATCATCACGAGCACGGCCATGCCCACGCCCATGGTGAGGGCCACGACGATCATTCCGACAGCGTCGAGCACGCCCATTCCGGCGCGCATGACCATGACCACGACCACACCCATGATTATGGCGCGGGGATCGCCGGCGTCCATGTTCCCGGCCTGAGCCAGGACCGCATCGTTCAGATCGAGCGCGACATTTTGGGCAAGAACAATTCTTACGCCAACGCCAACCGCGCGGCGCTGGCGCAAAAGGGCGTGCTGGCGCTGAATTTCGTGTCGAGCCCCGGCTCCGGCAAAACCTCGCTGCTGGTGCGGACGATTTCGGACCTCAAGGACAAGTTCTCCATCGCGGTGATCGAGGGCGACCAGCAAACCTCCAACGACGCCGAGCGCATCCGCGCCACCGGCGCCAAGGCGTTGCAGGTCAATACCGGTAAAGGGTGTCATCTCGACGCGCATATGGTCGGCCACGCGCTTGAGCACCTGGACGTGGCGCAAAACTCGCTGCTGTTCATCGAGAACGTCGGCAATCTCGTCTGCCCCGCCGCTTTCGACCTCGGCGAGGCGCACAAGGTGGTGCTGCTGTCGACCACAGAGGGCGAGGACAAGCCGGCCAAATATCCCGACATGTTCGCCGCCGCCGACCTCATGATCCTCAACAAGTCGGACCTGCTGCCGCATCTCGATTTCGACGTCGGCGCCTGCCTCGCCCATGCGCTGCGCGTCAATCCGCGCCTGCAAACGCTGGTCGTCTCCGCGCGCACCGGAGAAGGGCTTGCGAGTTTTTATGCTTGGATCGAGGCGCGCGTGGCGCTGGCGCGAAAAGGATGATGCACCCCGCACGCCAGCACGAGGAGCACGTGACGCGCCTGCGTCTGCGCCTGCGGGGCGCGGTGCAGGGCGTGGGCATGCGCCCCTTCGTGCATGGGCTGGCGGTGCGGTTTGGTTTGACCGGTTTTGTCCGCAATGACGCCGAAGGCGTCTTGGTTGAGGTCGAAGGCTTTACCCAAAATTTCCTCGCAACATTGCGCGCGGAATTACCCCCGCTGGCGCGTCTCGACTCGCTTCATTTCGAGGAAATCGCGCCCCGCGGCGACGCCGGTTTTGTGATCGAGACCACGCGGCAGGGCAGGGCGCAAACCCGCATCCCCGCGGACGCCGCAACTTGCGAAAACTGCCTCGACGACCTCTTCAATCCGTCGAGCCGTTTTTATTATTATCCCTTCGTTAACTGTACGCATTGCGGCCCGCGCTACACGCTGACGAACACCCTTCCCTACGATCGCGCGCAGACGTCGATGGCGCGCTTTCCCATGTGCGAAGATTGCGCGCGCGACTATGCGGACCCGGCAAATCGTCGCTTCCACGCCGAACCCATCGCCTGCGCAAAATGCGGGCCAAGCCTGACTCATTCGCCTCAGGAAATCGTAGCGGCGTTGCGTGGCGGAAATATCGTCGAGCTCAAAGGCATTGGCGGCTTTCATCTGCTCTGCGACGCGCATAACGCGGGTGCGGTCGCGGAGCTGCGCCGCCGCAAGGACCGCGAAGCCAAACCGTTCGCGCTCATGCTGGCGAATGAAGCGTCGGCCAAATTGTTCGGCCAACCGACGCCGCAAGAACTGACGTTGCTGCGGTCGCCCGCGCATCCCATCGTCCTCATCGACTCCCTGAAAAATCTGCCCGAGGCGGTCGCGCCCGACATGGCGCGTCTCGGCGTGATGCTGGCCTATGCGCCGGTCCATCACCTGCTGTTTGACGCCGCAGGCGCGCGCCGCGGAATGGCCTGCGATTTCGCTTTGGTCGCGACCTCGGCCAATCCCGGCGGCGAGCCGCTGATCACCGACAATGACGAGGCGTTGCGAAAACTCGAAGGAATCGCCGACCTGATCGTCACCCATGACCGCGACATTGTCGTGCGCGCCGACGACAGCGTCATGCAGATCGTCGACGGCGCCCCCGCCTTCCTGCGCCGCGCGCGCGGCTTTGTCCCCGAACCCATCGACCTCGGCGAAGACGGCCCCGCCGTGCTCGCCTGCGGCGGCCATCTGAAAGCCACCCTCACGCTCACCCGAGGCCGCGAAGCTTTTGTGTGCCAGCACATCGGCGATCTCTCCGATGCCGAAACATTCCGCTTCTACGAAGAGAGCGCCGCGCATCTGCTGCGCCTGCTCGACGTGACGCCGGAAGCGCTCGCCTGCGACCTGCACCCGGATTATCTTTCGACCCGTTTCGCCGAAAATTTTGGCGCGCCTGTGCTGCGCTTCCAGCACCATGCGGCGCATGTGGCGGCGATCGGCGCGGAGCATGGCGATACCCAAATTTTCGGCGCGGCGCTCGACGGAACTGGCCTCGGCGACGACGGCGGCGTCTGGGGTGGCGAATTCTTGCGGCTCGACGGTCACGGCGGTTACGCCCGTCTCGGATCGCTCACCCCCCTGCCGCTTTGGGGCGGCGACCGCGCCGCCCGCGAGCCGTTGCGAATGGGCCTCGCGGCTTTTGCCGCGCTCGGCCGGCTTGATGAAGCGCCTGCCTTTTTCAGCGCAGCGCCCCAAGTGCCCCAAGCCGCGAAAATACTCGGCGCCAACCACCCGCAGACCACCAGCCTCGGGCGCCTGTTCGACGCCTGCGCCGCGCTGCTCGGTTTTCCGCAGAGACAGGATTTTGAAGGGCAGGCGGCGATGCGCCTCGAAGCCCTCGTCCGCCAGCCCGAAGCCCTGCGGGGCGGCCACATCTGGCGCGACCAAAAACTCGATTTCACGCCGCTGCTGGCGCATTTCATCGATTCGCGCCTCGACGCGCGCGAGGGCGCCGAACTGCTGCATGGAACTCTGATCGCCGGCCTCACGGAAGCCCTTTGCGGCCTCTCGCAGCCCGGCGAAAACATCGCGCTCGGCGGCGGCTGCCTGATGAATCGCATCCTGTCGGAAGGTCTCGCGCAAAACCTGCGCGACAACAATCGCGCGCCAATCCTGGCGCGCAAACTGCCGCCCAACGACGGCGGCCTGTCGCTCGGACAGGCCGCGCTGGCAAGGGCGGCGCTGATGAAGATGTAAGCGTGGGCTCATGGTTCGAGACGCGCCTGTGGCGCTTCTCACCGTGAGGGAGAGAGAAAAGGTTTGGTCGGCGCCGCCGCCGCGGCGCCCTCATCCAGCCGAGTTGAGGGAGAGTAAAAATGTGTCTCGCAATCCCCGTCCAGGTGACGGAACTGCTGGACGGCGACATGGCCAAGGTCAGTCTCGACGGCGTGCAAAAGGTGATCTCGCTGGCGCTGGTCGAGGACGTGCAGGTGGGTGACTACGTCATCCTTCACGTCGGCTATGCGCTCAACAAGCTCGACCCCGAGGAGGCGCAAAAGACGCTTGAACTTCTGGCGCAAGCCGGCGTGGGGGCGCCATCATGAAGTACGTCGACGAATATCGCGACGGCAAGCTCGCGCGCCAAATCGCCGCGACCATTACCGCCGAGGCGCGCGACAACCGCGACTATCGCTTCATGGAATTCTGCGGCGGCCACACCCACGCCATCGCCCGCTACGGCCTCGAGGATTTGCTGCCAAACAATGTGCGCATGATCCACGGCCCCGGCTGCCCCGTCTGCGTGCTGCCCGTGGGCCGCATGGACGACGCCATCAAACTGGCGCAGCGCCCCGACGTGACGCTGTGCACCTATGCCGACCTGATGCGCGTGCCGGGCTCGCAGGGCTTGAGCCTGATCAAGGCCAAGGCGGCGGGCGCCGACATCCGCATGGTTTATTCGACGCTCGACGCCCTGCGCATCGCGCAGGAAGAGCCGGACCGAAAAGTGGTGTTCTTCGCCATTGGCTTTGAAACCACAACGCCGCCGACCGCGCTCGCCATCGTCCAGGCGCAAAAGCTGGGCTTGAAAAACTTCTTCGTATTCTGCAATCACGTCCTCACCCCGGCGGCGATCCAGAATATTTTGGAAAGCCCCGACGTGCGCGATCTCGGCCTCGTCCGCATCGACGGATTCATCGGCCCCGCGCATGTCTCGACGGTGATCGGCACGCGCCCCTATGATTTCTTCGCCGAGGAATTCCAAAAGCCGGTGGTGGTCGCAGGCTTCGAGCCGCTCGACGTGATGCAGGCCATTCTGATGCTGGTGCGGCAGGTCAATGACGGACGCTGCGAGGTCGAGAACGAATATAGCCGCGCGGTGACGCCGGACGGCAACCTCAAGGCGCAGGACCTGGTCAGCAGCATTTTTGAACTGCGCGACATGTTCGAGTGGCGCGGCCTCGGCGACGTCCCGTATTCAGCCTTAAAACTGCGCGACGCTTACGCCGCCTTCGACGCCGAAAAGGTTTTTGATATCACCACGCAGCCGGCGCAGGACAATCCCGCCTGCGAATGCGGCGCGATCCTGCGCGGCGTGAAAAAAACCACGGATTGCAAGCTGTTCGGCACGGTGTGCACGCCGGAGACGCCGATGGGCTCGTGCATGGTGTCGTCCGAGGGCTCCTGCGCCGCCCATTGGACCTACGGTCGCTTCCGCGACGCAACGGAGAAACAAGCGTCATGAACGCCCCGCGCCTTCGCATCCGAAAACTCGACATCAAAAACGGTCGCGTCGATCTCTCCCATGGCTCGGGCGGCCGCGCCATGGCGCAACTGATCTCGGAAATTTTCGCCGAAAATTTCGCCAACGATTTGTTGGCCCAAGGCAACGACCAAGCGGTGTTTTCCGTCCCGCCCGGGCGCCTCGCCATGACCACCGACGGCTATGTTGTGTCGCCGCTGTTCTTCCCCGGCGGTAATATCGGCTCGCTCGCCGTGCATGGCACGGTGAACGATCTCGCCA
The DNA here is from genome assembly GCF_025961575.1 of Rhodoblastus acidophilus. Lineage (GTDB taxonomy): Bacteria > Pseudomonadota > Alphaproteobacteria > Rhizobiales > Beijerinckiaceae > Rhodoblastus > Rhodoblastus acidophilus_C. The sequence goes on from NZ_JAOQNX010000004.1 coordinate 125,214, forward strand.
TGGCCGGCGCCAAGCCGTTGCACCTCTCGGCCAGTTTTATCCTCGAAGAAGGTTTTGCCCTCGCGGACCTCGAAAAGATCGCACAGAGCATGGGCGAGGCCGCGCGCGAGGCCGGCGTGCAAATCGTCACCGGCGACACCAAAGTCGTCGAGCGCGGCAAGGCCGATGGCGTGTTCATCTCCACCGCCGGCGTCGGCGTGGTTCCCGATGGCCTGGACCTGTCCGGCGACAATGCCCGCCCGGGCGACAAGATTCTGGTCTCCGGCACGCTCGGCGACCACGGCGTCGCCATCATGTCGAGCCGCGAAAATTTGCAGTTCGAGACGCAAATTCTGTCTGATTCCGCCGCGCTCAACGGGCTGGTGGCGGACATGGTCGCGGCTTGCGGCCCGCACCTGCGGCTGCTGCGCGATCCCACGCGCGGCGGCCTCGCCGCAACCCTCAACGAGATCGCGCACCAGTCGAACATCGGCGTGCGCATCCATGAAGATGACTTGCCGGTGAAGGCGGAAGTCGCGGCGGCCTGTGAATTTTTGGGGCTCGATCCGCTGCATGTCGCCAACGAGGGCAAGCTGATCGCTTTTGTCGCGGCGGAAGCGGCGGATGCGCTGCTGGCCGCGATGCGCGCGCATCCGCTCGGAAAAGACGCGGCGATCATCGGCGAGGCCGTCGAAGACGCGCATCATTTCGTCCAGATGCGCACCTCGTTCGGCGGAAGCCGGATCGTCGACTGGCTGTCCGGCGAACAGCTTCCGCGCATCTGCTGAGGCTTTTTTCGACATGCGTATCCTGCTGCTCTGCCATTCCTTCAACAGCCTGACGCAAAGGCTGTTCGTGGAGTTGCGCGAGCGCGGCGAGGAGGTCAGCGTCGAGTTCGACATTTCCGACGCGGTTTTGCGCGAGGCCGTGGACCTGTTCGAGCCCGATCTTGTCCTCGCGCCCTTCCTCAAACGGGCGATCCCCGAAGATGTTCTCGGGCGCGTCACGTGCTTGATCGTGCATCCCGGGCCACCGGGGGATCGCGGCCCCTCCGCGCTCGACTGGGCGATCCTGGAGGGTCGCGAACATTGGGGCGTGACCCTGCTCGAAGCCGCGCCGGAACTGGACGCCGGTCCGGTCTGGGCGACGCGCGCTTTCCCCATGCGCGCGGCGAGCAAGTCGAGCCATTACCGGCACGAGGTCACGCGCGGCGCGGTCGCATGCGTGATCGAGGCGCTGGAAAAATTTCGAAACGGCGAGCGCCCGCTGGCGCAGCCGGAGCTCACGCCGATGCGTCCCGCCTGTCCGCGCGCCTTGCGCCGCATTGATTGGGCGGCCGACGAGCTCGCCACTGTGCTGCGCAAAATCCGCTCGGCGGACGGGTCGCCGGGCGCGCCGGGCGTACTCGGCGGACGCGACTATCTGTTGTTCAACGCGGAACCTGCAGACGGTCTGCCCACCGCTGAACCCGGAACGCTGCTGGCGCGGCGCGGCGAGTCGGTCGCGGTAGCGGCGCGCGACGGCGCGGTGTGGGTCGGCCATTTGCGCGAGCCGGTTGCAGGCTCGCTCAAACTGCCGGCGGCGCACATGCTCGGCGACGCTTTCACTGCCCTGCCGGAAAAACCCCAAACACTCATCCGTTACGAGCAGGACGGCGACGTCGGTTTTCTGCATTTCGCTTTTCACAATGGCGCGATGAGCGCCGCGGATTGCCGCGCGTTTGAATCCGCAATTGTTTCCGCGCGCGATGCCAAAACCCGCGTGCTCGTGCTCACCGGCGGGCCGGACTACTGGTCGAATGGGCTGCATCTCGGCGTGATCGAGGCGGCGCAAAGCGCGGCCGAGGAATCCCTGCAAAATATCGAGGCGATGAACGATTGCGTGCGAGCCCTGCTCGACATTGACGACCGTCTCGTGGTCGCGGTGCTGCGCGGCAATGCCGGCGCCGGCGGCGTGTTTCTGGCGCTCGCCGCCGATGTCGTGATGATGCGCGAGGGCGTGATCCTCAACCCGCATTACAAGGACATGGGCAATCTTTACGGCTCGGAATACTGGACCTATCTGCTGCCTCGTCGCGTCGGGGTTGAAAAGGCGCGGCTGATCACCCAGAACCGGCTGCCGATGGGCGCCGCGCAAGCCGCGCGTCTCGGCCTCGCAGACATCATTTTGCCGGAGGCGCCGGAAGAGGCGGAAGCGGCATTGCGCGAAAACGTGCAATTCATTGCATCGGCGCCGGATTTTTCAGAACGCCTCGCCGCCAAGCAAGCGGCCCGCACAAAAGACGAGGCGACAAAGCCGCTGGAAAACTATCGCGCGGAAGAGCTGGAAAAGATGCGGCGCAATTTCTTCGGCTTCGATCCTTCCTATCATGTCGCCCGACACAATTTCATTCGCAAGGTGGCGAAATCGCGGACGCCGTTGCATCTGGCGCTGCATCGCTCCCTTCGCCCAAGGAGAGACATTGCATGACGTCCGGCGCCGTTCTCATCGTCGACGACGAATTGCGCTCGCAGGAATCGCTGAAGCGCGTGCTTTCGGAAGAGTTCGACGTGCTGCTCGCCAGCAATGCGCAGGAGGCCGAGGCCGTCCTCGCCGGCGACCTCGTCCAGGCCATCTTGTGCGACCAGCGCATGCCCGGCGAATCCGGCGTCGATTTCCTGCGCCGCGTCCGCGAGACCTGGCCCGATCCCGTGCGCATGATCATCTCGGGTTTTTCCGAATCCGAGGACATTATCGCCGGCGTCAACGAGGCCGGAATTTATCAATATATAACAAAACCCTGGCGCCCGGAAAAACTGCTCGAAACCGTGCGCGACGCCGTGCGTCTCTACCATTTGCAAAAGGGGCCCGGCGGCGGCGACGTCAAGCCCTCGCACGGAACCCTCAACCGCATGCTGTCGGACCGGCGGCTCGAACAGAAAAGAATGTTCGAGTTCGAGCGCATCGTCCATGACCCCCGGGGGCCCATGGTCGATACGCTGGCGCTGGCGCGCAAGGCGGCGGGCTACGACATTTCCGTGCTGATCACCGGCGCCTCCGGCGCCGGCAAAGAACTGCTCGCCCGCGCCATCCACTTCGGTTCGGCGCGCGGCGACAAGCCGTTTGTCGTCGAAAACTGCGGCGCGCTCCCCGACGAATTGTTGGAGAGCGAATTGTTCGGCTGCAAGAAGGGGGCCTATACCGGCGCCTACCAGGATCGCATCGGCCTGTTCGAACTCGCGGACGGCGGCACCATCTTTCTCGATGAAATCGGCGAGACCTCGCCGGCCTTCCAGGTTAAGCTCTTGCGCGTATTGCAGGAGCGCGAAATCCGTCCGCTCGGCGCGACGCGCTCGCGAAAGATCGACGTGCGCGTCATCTCCGCCACCAATCGCGACCTGGAAAGCGACGTGGAGGAGGGGCGTTTCCGCCGCGACCTTTTTTACCGTCTCAACGCATTTCCGCTGCACCTGCCGGCGCTTTCGGAGCGGCGCGGCGACATTCCGCTGATCGCCGAAAGCATTTTGGCCGAGGTCAACCGCGCATTCCGGCGGAAAATTCCGGGCTTCGCGCCGGAAACGCTTCGCCTGCTGCGCGCTTACGGGTGGCCGGGCAATGTGCGCGAACTCCACAACGAGATTCAGCGCATGGTGGTGATGGCGGAAGCCGATGCGCCGCTCGCCGCGCATCTGTTGTCGGCGCGGGTGGCGAGCGGCGATGTCCGCATCAACCTCAACGGCCACACCACGCTGAAGGACCAGGTGGAGGCGCTGGAGCGCGCCGCCATTTCGAGGACGCTCGCCGCCTGCTCCGGCAATATCAGCCATGCCGCGGAAAAGCTCGGCCTGTCGCGCGTCGGCCTGCGCGCCAAAATCGATCGCTACGATCTGCGAAAGGACGTCGCCTCGGGGTATGAGCAATGAGCCCGGATCGTCCGTCGCGCCCCGAAAACATTCTGGCGCTCGCGGGCGCCGGGGAGGATGGCGAACTCTCGGATGGCCAGGAATCCGTCTGGCAGGAGGTCGTCAAGCGCGTCGACGAGGTCTATTCCGACCTGCTGCGCTATGAATCCGACCTCGAAGCCAAAAACGCGGAGCTGGAGGAGGCGCAAAGCTTCATCTCCAGCGTCATCGCCTCGGTCTCCGACATTTTGGCGGTCTGCGACGCTGAAGGCAAAATCCTCCAGGCGAATCCGGCCTTCGTCACCCTGCTGGGCCGCAGCGAAGCCAAGCTGATCGGCGCGCCTCTGCCGGAGGTGATCGTCGAAGAGGACCGCGCCCTGGCGCGGCAGTTCTTGCATGCGGGCGCGCCTGCTGGCGATTGCGAATTGCGGTTTTCGACCGCGAGCGGTCCGACCGACGTCATGGCGATCAATTTTTCCAGTCGCTTCGATCACACCGGCCGCTGCGTCGGCGCCGTGCTCACGGGACGCCCGATCGGCGAATTGCGCCGCGCCTATCAGGCCTTGCACACGGCCCACCTCGATCTGCAGCACGTGCAGAAGAAGCTGATCGAACAGGAGAAGATGGCGAGCCTCGGCCGCCTCGTCGCTGGCGTCGCCCACGAGCTGAACAATCCCATCAGTTTTGTCTACGGCAACGTCCATGTGCTGGAGCGCTACCGCAAGAACCTGTCGAACTATTTCGCCGAGGCCGAAAAGCTGGAGGATGCGGCGGCGGCGGCGCTGCGAACCAAATACCGGATCGAACCGATCCTCGCCGATCTCACGCCGTTGATCGAGGGCACGCTGGAGGGCGCGCATCGCATCAGCGAAATCGTCAAGAACCTGCGCCGTCTCTCCTTCAACCGCGCCCATGAGGCGCAAAAGATCGACGTGGAGCGCATCGTCGCGGTGGCGGCGCAATGGGCGGCGCGGTCGAAGAAGAATCAGGCGCGCATCGGCGTCGATGTCGAATCCGGTCTCACCCTGTGGGGCAATGAGGGGCAGATTCACCAGATCGTCGTCAATCTCATCGACAATGCGCTCGACGCCGTGCGCGGGCGGGTCGACGGGGTGGTGAGCGTGCGCGCCCACGCCCTCGGCGGCGATGTGGAGATCGTTGTCGAGGACAATGGCGGCGGCATCCCCGAATCGGCCTTCGACAAAATGTTCGAGCCGTTCTTCACCACCAAGACCGTGGGCGAGGGGACGGGGTTGGGCTTGTGGATTTCCTATTCCATCGCCCGCGAGCACGGCGGCGACATTTTTGCCGTCAATCGCCCCGAAGGCGGCGCGGCCTTCACCTTGCGGCTGCCGGTCGGAGGGTAGTTGCGCCGCGGCGCGTTGATTGGGATAAAAGCGGCGCTCACCCAAGGACATCAAGTGGACCTTCTGCTCCCCTTCACCACCATAGGCGGCTGGATCAGCCTGCTGAGCCTTTCCGCCATGGAAATCGTGCTCGGCGTCGACAATCTCGTGTTCGTCGCGCTGGCGACCCAGGGGCTTCCCGAGGACAAGCGGGCGCGCGCGGCGCGGCTCGGCCTGGCGCTGGCCATCCTGTTCCGCCTGGGCCTGCTGTCGAGCATGTTCCTGCTGGCGCATCTCACCACGCCGCTGTTCACTGTGCTCGACCATGCGTTCAGCGGCCGCGACCTCGTGCTGGGGCTGGGCGGCCTGTTCCTGCTCTACAAGGGCACGCAGGAAATCCATGAGGAAATCGTCCCCGACGACCCGGAGGAGGGGACGACGCGCCCCGCCAAAAGTTTCGCCAAGGCCATTTTCCAGATCGCCATTCTCGACATCGTGTTTTCGCTCGACAGCGTGCTCACCGCCATCGGCATGGCCGACCATCTCGAAATCATGGTCGCGGCGGTGGTGCTCGCCATTCTGATGATGATGGTGGCGGCGGCGCCGCTCAGCCGCTTCATCAACGCCAATCCGACGGTGAAGATGCTGGCGCTGAGCTTTTTGCTGCTGATCGGCATGAGCCTGATGACGGAGGCGTTTGGCTATCACGTCCCCAAAGGGTTCATTTACGCGGCCATCGGCTTTTCCGTGCTGGTGGAGGCGCTCAACCAGTTCGCTCGTCGTGCGCGCCGCCGGGCCCGGGAGCGCCAGCCGCCGCAATAAGACGTCAATAAAGGCTTGGCGCGCGCGCGCGCATTCGCTATAAAGCCATGTGAGGCGCGCGACCGAGAGGTTCCGCGCCCACTTTTTTAGCCCGCGACCGCTTCACCGGCGGTCCGAATCCACAGTCGGAACCGTCATGGCAAATCCGTTCACTTTCCTCCAGGAAGTCCGCGCCGAAGCCGCCAAGGTGACCTGGCCCACGCGCCGCGAAACCATGATCACCACCGGCATGGTCGCGCTGATGGTCGTGCTGGCGTCGCTGTTCTTCCTTTCGGCCGACCAGCTCATCCGACTGTTCGTCGGCTTCATTCTCAGCTTCGGCCGCTGAGCAAGAATTTAACAGGAAACGTTCATGACCAAGCGCTGGTACATCGTCCACGCCTATTCGAACTTTGAGAAAAAGGTCGCCGAATCCATCCGTGAAGGCGCGGCGCAGCGCGGCTTGATCGAAAAATTCGATGAGATCCTGGTGCCGACCGAGCAGGTCGTCGAGGTCCGTCGCGGGCGCAAGTTCAACGCGGAGCGCAAGTTCTTCCCCGGCTATGTGCTGGTGAAATGCGACCTGTCGGATGAAGTGTTCCATCTGATCAAGAACACGCCCAAGGTCACCGGCTTTTTGGGACAGGACAACAAGCCGTTCCCGATTCCCGACCACGAGGCCGAGCGGATCAAGGGGCAGGTCGCCGAGGGCGTCGAGCGCCCGAAGACGTCGGTCAGCTTCGATGTCGGCGAAAAGGTGCGCGTCAACGACGGCCCGTTCGCGTCCTTCGAAGGCTTGGTGGAAGAAGTCGACGAGAGCCGTTCGCGCGTCAAAGTGGCGGTGTCGATTTTCGGCCGCGCCACCCCGGTCGAACTGGAATACGGCCAGGTCGACAAGCTCTGATCGACCGACCGGGCCTCGGTCCGGTCGCGCCGCCGGAAAAGCCACGCACCTCAATGTCGTCATGCCCGGGCCTGTCCCGGGCATCCACGCCGACCTGCGAGAGATCATTCTGTGAAAATTCGCCTTGCGGCGCCGCGTGGATGGCCGGGACAAGCCCGGCCATGACGGTGTGAGGATTTATCCGCCTGCGGTGGATGCTCGGGTGCGCATGGCGGGATTTCCGAACCCTCAGCGCGGGTTGAACACCGCCAGGGTAATCTTCCCAAACGTCTTCAGCGCGATCACCCGCGCTTGCCGCCCGGCCACCGGCACATTGTAGCGCAGATAGGGCGTGTTCGGGTTTTCATTGGCGGCGTAATGCTGCGCGGTCTCCCCAAGGCAGGAATCGAGCGTCGCCTTGAGATCGGCGAGATCGAGTTTTTCCGCCTGGCAGGCGTAGGAAATCTCCGCAATCTTCTTCTTGTCGATGATTTCGCAGGCGCCAAACAGCGGCGCGGACACGGTATAAGCCGCAACTCCGTCCTCGTCGCGCGCCACGGCGGCGCGCAGAGTCGAAAACCCGTCGGGCGCGGCGGCGATCACCGCCTTGAAGGCGGGACAATCAAAAGCCTTGTCGTTGAGCGTGTCGTCGGCCAATGCGGGACCGCCCCCGGCCTGAAACAGGACGGAGGCGGCGAAAGCGAGGGCAGAAAATTTCATCATCCGCGCGAGGCGATCTTCACATACTGGCGCTGCGGTTCGCCGGTGTAGAGCTGGCGCGGACGGCCGATCTTCTGGTGCGGGTCCTCGATCATTTCCTTCCACTGCGCGATCCAGCCGACGGTGCGGGCCAGCGCGAACAGCACGGTGAACATGGACACCGGGAAGCCCATCGCCTTGAGGGTGATGCCCGAATAGAAGTCGATGTTCGGATAGAGCTTCTTCTCGATGAAATACTCGTCGTGCAGCGCGATGCGCTCCAGCTCCACGGCGACGTCGAGCAGCGGATCGTCCTTGATGCCGAGTTCGCCCAAAACCTCGTGGCAGGTCTTGGCCATCAGTTTTGCGCGCGGGTCGTAGTTTTTATACACGCGGTGACCAAAACCCATCAGGCGGAACGGATCGTTCTTGTCCTTGGCCTTGGCGATGAATTTCGGAATGTTGTCGACATGGCCGATTTCGGTCAGCATCTTCAGCGCCGCCTCGTTGGCGCCGCCATGCGCGGGTCCCCACAGGCAGGCGATGCCGGCGGCGATACAGGCGAAGGGATTCGCGCCGGAGGAGCCGGCGAGACGCACGGTCGAGGTCGAGGCGTTCTGCTCGTGGTCGGCGTGCAGGATGAAGATGCGGTCGAGCGCGCGCGAAACGACCGGATTGACCTTGTATTCCTCGCAGGGCACGCCGAAGCACATCCGCAGGAAGTTCGAGGTGTAATCCAGGTCGTTCTTCGGGAACATGAAGGGCTGGCCGATATTGTACTTATAGGCCATGGCCGCGATGGTCGGGATTTTCGCGATGATGCGGACGGTCGCGACCTGACGCTGCACCGGATCGGTGATGTCGATGGAATCGTGATAGAAGGCCGAGAGCGCGCCGATGCACGCCACCATGACCGCCATCGGATGGGCGTCACGGCGGAAACCCTGGTAGAACCGGGCCATCTGCTCGTGCACCATGGTGTGGCGCGAAATGCGATAGTCGAATTCCGCCTTCTGCGCCGCGGTCGGCAGTTCGCCGTTCAGCAGCAGATAGCAGGTCTCAAGAAAATCGCCGCCTTCGGCAAGCTGTTCGATCGGATAGCCGCGATAGAGCAGCACGCCGGCGTCGCCGTCGATATAGGTGATTTTCGACTCGCAGGACGCCGTCGAGGTGAAGCCCGGATCGTAGGTGAACATTCCGGTCTGCGCGTAAAGCTTGCCGATATCGGCCACGGCCGGTCCCACCGACCCGTGCGAGACCGGCATGTCTACAACTTTGTCGCCGATCGTGAATTTTGCTGAATCGCCCATGACATCGCCCCTTTGCAGTCATCGAAGTCGCGTCTGCCGTTCGGGGAGCGCCCCGGGCGAGCCTTATTCCCCATCACCGGGAGGGCTGGACGGTAGAGCCGCGTCAATTGTGCGCCGCCCTGACTAGCTTAGTTGCGGGCCTGGGGCAAGATGACGCGCCTTAGACCAATGGGCGCCGCGCGGCGGCGCTCAGGCCGCCGCGTCCGCAATGCGACCCAGCGCCTCCTCGCGGCCCAGAACCTCGATCACGTCGAAAATGCCCGGCGAGGTCCCGCGCCCGGTCAGCGCGGCGCGAAGCGGCTGCGCGACCTGCCCAAGTTTTGCGCCGGTTTCCGCCACATAGGCGCGCACCACCTCTTCCGTGGCCGCCGCCGTCCAGTCCGTCAGCGCCGCGAATCGCGGAGCCAGCGCGGCGAGATGCGCCTTGGCTTCGGGTTTTAAAATCTCGGTCGCCTTGGCGTCGTAGCTGAGCGGGCGCTGCGCGAACAGGAAATTTGCTCCGTCGGCCAGTTCGACCAGGGTTTTGGCGCGCTCCTTCAAGCCGGCCATCGAGCGCAGGAGTTGCGCCTTTTTCGTCTCGTCGACCTGCGCGGCAAGCGCTTCGCCATTGGGCAGATAGGGTAGCGTCTCCAAAAAGATCGCCAGCAGCGCCTCGTCCGAAGTCGCGCGCATATACTGGCCGTTCATGTTTTCGAGCTTGGCGTAGTCGAATCGCGCGGGCGAACGGTGCACCTGGTCGAGCGAAAAGGCTTCGATCAGGTCGGGCGTCGAAAAGAATTCGCGGTCGCCCTGGCTCCAGCCGAGCCGCGCCAGATAATTGCGCAGCGCCTCCGGCAGATAGCCCATGGCGCGATAGGCGTCGACGCCGAGCGCGCCATGGCGCTTGGACAGTTTTGCGCCGTCCGGTCCGTGAATCAGCGGGATATGGGCGAAGGCGGGAACCTCCCAGCCCATGGCCTGATAGATATGTGTCTGCCGCGCGGCATTGGTGAGATGGTCGTCGCCGCGGATGATCTGGGTCACCCCCATGTCGTGGTCGTCCACCACCACGGCCAGCATGTAGGTCGGCGTCCCGTCCGAACGCAGCAGGATGAGATCGTCGAGGTCCTTGTTGGGGAAGCGGACCTCGCCCTGCACCTTGTCCTGGATCACCGTTTCACCCTCGCGCGGCGCCTTCAGCCGCACCACGGGCTTGCGGCCTTCCGCAAGGGCGTCGGCTTCGGCCTGGGTGCCGCCCAGCTCGCGCCAGCGCCCGTCATAGCGCGGCGGGCGCCCCTCTTTGCGGGCGAGATCGCGCATCTCCTCCAGCTCCTGGGCGCTGGCGTAGCATTTGTAGGCCGCGCCCTTGGCGAGCATGGCCTCGGCGACCTCGCGGTGGCGGCCGGCGCGGGCGAATTGGTAGATCGTGTCGCCATCCCAGGTCAGCCCCAACCATTGCATGCCGTCGATGATCGCGGCGATGGCGGCGTCGGTCGAGCGTTCGCGATCCGTGTCCTCGATGCGCAGCAGCATCTTGCCGCCCTGTTGGCGGGCCAGCAGCCAGTTGAACAGGGCGGTGCGCGCGCCGCCGATGTGCAGATAGCCGGTGGGCGAGGGGGCGAAGCGCGTGATCATCTCGGACATTTTCCTTCGGTTTCGCGCGGCCGGTTGGTGTCGCGCCGCGCGCGCCCCTCCTAGCATGGGGCAAACGCGCAAAAAAAGGGGCTGACGACGAGCGCATCGGGAGACTTTTTCGCGCGCGCCCCTCTCGGCCGCGCGCCGGGCTTTGCCGCACGAGCCTTTATTGACACATTTGGCGCGCGGATCGCCGCGGCTTTTGAGGAGGAATGGAGCGAGCGGCGGTTCTTTCTCTGGCTGCCGGTTTGCGCCGGGGCAGGGGCGATCGCCCATATTCTCGCGCCGACCGAGCCCCGCCTTTGGCTGATCGCCGCGCTCTCAGCCGCCTTCGCCCTGTTTGCGGCGCTCGCCCGCGCCCGCCGCGCGCTGATGCTGCCGCTGATCGCGCTGGCCGCTTTCTTCGCTGGCCAGGTTTTTGCCGGCTGGCGCGTGGCGCGGGTGGACGCGCCCGTGTTGCAGCGCGTGTTCATCGGCGAGGTCGCCGGCTTCGTCGAGGAAGTCGACCCTCGTCCGCAAGGCGCGAGAATCGTTTTGCGCGTCGCCGAAATGGAGGGCGTGAGTCCCGGCGCGACCCCATTCCGCCTGCGGCTGAGCACACGCGGCCCGCCGGGCGTCGCGGCGGGCGATTTCGTCGCCGCCAAGATCCGCGCCCTGCCGCCGCCCAAAGCCTCGCTGCCGGGCGGCTACGATTTCGCCCGCGACGCTTTTTTCGCGCGCATCGGCGGCGTCGGCAGTCTTTTGGGCGCGGCGGAGAAGATCGCGCCGCCGCCGGCGCCGCCGCCCGCAAGACTGCGCTTTTTCGCCGCCATCGACCGCGCGCGCAACATCTTGGCCCAGCGGGTCTATCAGGCGGTGGGCGGCGACAACGGGGCCATCGCCGCGGCCATGGTGACCGGCAAGCGCGATCTGTTGTCCGAAGAGGCGCGTGAAACCATTCGCCGCGCTGGCATTTTCCACATCATCACCATCTCAGGCGTGCAGATGACGCTGGTCGCGGGCGTTTTCTTCGTCGGCTTTCGCGCGCTGCTCGCCCGGATTCCCGTCCTCGCCCTGAATCACCCGATCAAGAAATGGGCGGCGGCGCTCGCCATGGCGGGCGCCTGCGGCTATGCGCTGTTCACGGGCTCGCGGGTCGGCTCGGAGCGCGCGCTCTATATGACGCTGATCCTGCTCGGCGCCGTGCTTGCCGACCGTCCGGCGCTGACCATGCGCAATCTCGCGCTCGCCGCCCTCGTCGTCCTCGTCACCGAGCCGGAAGCCCTGCTCGGCGCGAGCTTTCAACTGTCCTTCGCGGCGGTGGCGGCGCTGGTGGCGGTCTATGAAGCGCGCGCGCGCGCCCGGCCGCCCCCGGGCGAGGCGGAAGGCTGGCGGGCGGCGCTGAACTCGGGCGTGGGCGGCGCGCTGGCCGCCACCTTTTGCGCCACCTCGGCCACGGCGTCGTTCATGGCCCATGATTTCCACGAACTCAGCCCTTACGTGCTGATCGGCAATCCGCTGACGCTCGCGTTGATCGAATTTTTCGCGGTGCCGGCGGCGCTGCTGGGCTCGGCGCTCGCCCTTGTCGGCCTGGACGGCCCGATCTGGGCTTGGCTGGGCCTGGGGATCGCGGCGATCATGCGCGTCGCCGGATGGATCGGCGCGGCGCCGGGGTCGAATCTAGCCCTGCCGGCCTTCGCACCCTGGTCCATCGTGTTTCTGTCGCTGGCCGTGTTGTCGGCGCTGCTGTGGCGCAGCCGTCCGATGCGCCTCACGGCCTTTCCCTTGTTGGCTCTTGGCCTGGCGGGCGCGGCGAGCGGCGAAAAATTCGATATCGCCGTTCCGCCGACCGGCGACAGCGCCGCGTTGCGGGACGCGAGCGGTGCGTTGGCGACCCTCGGGCGAAGCCGGAACGCCTTCGCCGCGGAGCAATGGCTGCGCGCCGACGGCGACGACCGGCAAAAGCCCGAAGCGGCGGGCCGCTGCGACAAGCTCGGCTGCGCGGCGCTCGCCCGCAATGGCGCGGCGGTGGCGCTGGTGCTGGAGGCCGAAGCCTTTCCCGAGGACTGCGCCCGCGCCAAAATCGTGATTACGCCGCTCGACGCGCCCGATTATTGCGCCGCGCCGATTGTCCTCGACCGCGCAAGGCTCGCGACAACCGGGGCGGTGGCGCTGCGATTCGAGGGCGAGACCGTCGTGTGGCGCACGGCTCGGGCGCCCGGCGAGGACCGTCCGTGGTCGCGACCGCCCAAATCGCGCTGGCGCGGTTTTGCACGCGGCGCCCCGGCGGGAGAGGCGTTTTGAGGCCAAGCTTGCCGCGGCGATCACATTTCTGTTATCACTAGGGCTGAGCTCAATCGAAGGACGCCAATGTCGGGCCGAATTGTACATCTCGCCGATTACATCCTCGACGATCTCAGGATGATCCCCCGGGCTTGCGACCTGCTCGACCGCGTCAGCGCCAATGCCGACGCGTTCTATGGTGAGCGCGACACCCTGCCGCCGGCGCTCGGCTGCGCCTGGGAGCCGCTGATGCGCGCCGCCGTCGATTTCTGCGAGCGTCTGGCCGCGCGCTACAACGGCCTCGTGCTCGAAGAGGATTTCGAGGACCTCGACCTGCTCGATGTCGTCTTCGACGACGAGGACATCGCCGTCCTCAAGATTTTTGCGCGCGATCCGGCCTGCGCCCGGGTCGCCCCGGACGCTTTGGACATTGTGCGCCAATGCCGCCACATCCAGGCGCTGCTGCACGCGGAAAACGCCCGCGCCGCCGCCTAGAGCGCTTAGGTCTACGCATTTTCTTCACGCGACCCTCGTTCGCTCGAAAATGCTCTAACGACTTATTTTTGCGCGATCTCGGCGATCGCGGATTGACGGGCGAGCTTCGCCATGGCCTCATGGCGCAACGAGGGCTTTTCGATGACGAGCAAGAGCGAGTTGCGGGAACGCGTGCGCAAGGTCGAGGCGCTTCGGCGCGGGGCCGTCACCGAGGGCGAGCGCAAGGCGGCCGAAGCCGCGCTGGCGCGGCTGCAAGCCAAGCTGGACGAACCCCGCCACCCCGATCGTCCCGGAGCGACGCTGCATTTCAGCATGTCCAGCCACATCCCCAGTTTTCCCGGCGGCTTTCCGGGCTCTTGGCCGGTTCAAATCTTCATGTCGCTGTGTGTCGTCGCCATGGCGTCGGGCTTGGCGGTCATGCGCGGCAGCGCGTCCCGCCGCCCCTGATCGGCCGTTATCGGCTCCGCGAGCACGCGACAACCGTTAAGCGATTCAAAAGAGTATCGTCATGGCCGTGCTTGTACCGGCCATGAACGCGGCGCGGCAAGGCGACTCGTCAGGGCGTTTCTTCGTATCGGATGCAGCTCCCCGCACCGCGATCGGCGCGACCCTCGCTCATCCGCGCGCATCAATCTGCGCGAACCCCGACCCATCGCGTCAATATTTCCGCACCAGTGAAACCAGCCGGCCCTGGATGGCGACGCGGTCCGGCCCGAAAATGCGCGTCTCATAGGCGGGATTGGCGGCCTCGAGCGCGATCGACGCCCCGCGTTTGCGGAGGCGCTTCAATGTCGCCTCCTCCTCGTCGATCAGGGCGACGACGATGTCGCCGGATTCCGCGGTGTCCTGTCTTTTGATGACCACGGTGTCGCCGTCGAGAATGCCCGCCTCGATCATCGAATCGCCGCGCACCTCAAGCGCGTAATGTTCGCCATTGCCGAGCAGGTCTGGCGGCAGCGAAATCGAATGCGAGCGGGTCTGCAGGGCGGAAATCGGCGTGCCCGCGGCGATGCGGCCCATCACGGGGATTGCGACATTGTTCCGCTCGGCCTCTTCGCCGGCCTGGATCGGCCGGACCTTGCCGAGATTGCCGGGAATCACGCTCGGCTCGAATTTCCCGCGCGGCGTCGAGGGCGTGGCGGATTCGGGCAGGCGCAGCACCTCCAGCGCGCGCGCCCGGTTGGGCAGACGGCGAATGAAGCCGCGCTCCTCCAAGGCCATGATCAGCCGGTGAATTCCGGATTTGGAGCGCAAGTCGAGCGCGTCCTTCATTTCGTCGAAGGACGGCGGCACGCCGCTTTCCTTCAGGCGCTGGTTGATGAAGCGCAACAACTCGCTTTGTTTCTTCGTGAGCATGAACGACCTCAAGCAGCGACCACGCGGACCTTCTCCCCGCTTCGCATTGAGTTAGCGGAGGGAATCGCTTAAACAAATCATGAACGGACGTTATATGTTCCCTCTTGGTTCTGCAAGAAGAATGTTGATCTGAAGTAAAAACCGACTCGTCTTTCGTCAATCTTGGTAACGCAACCCTATCAATGGTTACGTTACGTGATTGACAAAACGGCGACCTTGACTCCGCGCCGATTCGGCAACGCCAATGGAGACGGGGGACAGATGCGGAGATTGGGCGAGAGGCCGCTGACGGGCGCGCAAAAGCAGAAACGCCACCGCGAAAGACTCAAGGCGCGGCTGGCCGAGGCGGATTCGCTGAAGGCGCGCGAACAAGCCGTTGGAGGCGACATTCTCGCTGTCATCGCCTTCTATCGCGACCTGCTGCGCGAGCTCGGCGCGAGCGCGCAAGAGGCGGAGCAGATCGCCGGAGGTCCCGGATTTCAAGACGATATTGTCGCGCTGCTGCGCCTGCGTGGTCAGGCGGCGCTCGACGCGTTGCGCCGGCCGCCGCCCTCGGCGGGGACGAGCCTGCTGGCGCGTCTGCAGGGCGCCCGCTGATCTCGGCGCGCGCCGATCAGTCCAGCGTTTTTCCCAAGCGGCCCGCGAGGTCCTGAATATATTGGAAGGCCGTGCGGCCCGAGCGCGAGGCGCGGGTGATCGCCCATTCCAGCGCTTCCGCGCGAATCTGCTCCGCCGGCGCCTCCAACCCGTAGCGCGCGACATAGCCGAACACCATGTCCAAGAATTCGTCCTGGTTGCACTTGTGGAAGCCGAGCCACAGGCCGAACCGATCCGACAGCGACACTTTTTCCTCGGTCGCCTCGCCGGGATTGATCGCGGTGGAGCGTTCGTTGTCCACCATTTCGCGCGGCAGCAGGTGACGACGGTTGGAGGTGGCGTAGAACAGCACATTGTCCGGGCGCCCCTCGATGCCGCCCTCCAGCGCCGCCTTCAGCGACTTATACGAGGCGTCGCCGCTGTCGAACGACAGGTCGTCGCAAAACACGATGAAGCGATGCGCATCCTCGCGCAGCAGGCCCATCAGCAGCGGCAGAGATTCGATGTCCTCGCGGTGGATTTCGATCAGCTTCAGGCCGCGATAGGCTTTCGTCCCCGCCAGCCGCGCATCCACCTCCGCATGCGCCGCCTTGACCAACGACGACTTGCCCATGCCGCGCGCGCCCCACAGCAGCACATTGTTTGCGGGCAAGCCTCGCGCAAACCGCTCTGTGTTGCCCAGAAGCTGGTCGCGGGCGAGATCGACGCCGCGCAGCAGCGACAGTTCGACCCGGCTGACTTTTCGCACGGGAGACAGCATTTGGCTCTCGGCGCGCCACACAAAAGCCTGCGCGACATCGAAGGCGGGCTTTTTCGGCGGCGGCGGCGACATGCGCTCGAGGGCTTCGGCGATGCGCTGGAGGAGATAAGTGTCGGTCATGCCGGCTCTATGCCCCCTTTGTCGCCCAAGCTCAACTTTTTCGCGTTTGCGGCCTATCATGGCGCCATGAGCGCTCCGTTGATCAATCGCCGCCTGCTGCTGCTCGGGGCGCTGTCCGCGCCGGCTTTTGCCGCGCCGTCGCCGAAACGGGCGGAGATCGCCTTCCAGGTGGATGACGCGCGCCTGCGCGCCCTGTTCGCCCGCCGCCTGCGCGAAAGTTTGGAGCGGATGTTCGGCGCCACGTTTTTCGCCGAGATTTCGGCCGAACCGGCGGGGCTGACGGTGAAATTGCGCCGCCCCGAGGATGTCGAAAAACTCGAAGCCGCAGTGGCGCGCCTTCCAGGCGAGCCGAAGCTCGGCGGCCTCAAGGGCGGCGTGGTCCGCCTCGACTGGAGCGCGGCGGCGCTCGACGCGCAGGCGCGGATCTGGCGCGACCGGGCCAAGAAAATGCTGGAAAAGCCGCTCAATCCGCGAAAGCCTGTGTTCACGGACAAGGACGACCGGAATTTTGTGCTCGGTGTCGAGGGCATGGACCGGGCGCAATGGCTGGCCTGGATCGGCGCGCGCATCGATCTGTTCTTCCCGGCGACGTTTTCCATGGCGCCGGTCGTCCCGGCGGGCCCGACGACATTTGCGCCGCGTGCGTTCCCGCACGCCAATCTGAGCACGAGCATCGCGGTCGACCCCGCCAAATGGCTCGGCGACGAGGACGACATTTTTCGCGCGCGCGCGGACGGCGACAAAATTGTGCTGGAGCTGACCCGTCCAGGCGCCGATCTGTTCGCGTCGAAAAACCTGCCGGGCGCCGACAAGACCGCTTATGCTCTGATGTTTGACAAAGCTCTGGCAGCGCTCTGCGCGCTCGACGGCCCCGCGCGGGACGGCGTGATGACCTTCCGGATCGAGCGCGGGCTTGGGGCGGCGGAGCTGGCCGAGCTGATCGCGGTCGGCGGCTCCGCGCCGGCGGTGAAGCAGGTCGACGCCCGCTTCACCTGAGGTCTTTCAGCTACCCGATGGAAATCTTCGGACCCTTTGGCGCCTCGGCGGCCACCGCGTCGCGCACCTTTTCCGCCAGCGCCATATAGGGCGCGGCTTGCGGCGAGTCCGGCGCCGTCGCCACCACCGGGCGGCCGTCGTCCGAGCCTTCGCGGATCGCCATGTCGAGCGGCGCTTCGCCCAGGAACGGCACGCCGGCCTTTTCCGCCGCCGCCCGCGCCCCGCCATGGGCGAAAATCTCCGAGCGTCCGCCGCAATGCGGGCAGAGGAAATAGGACATGTTTTCGAACACGCCGAGAATCGGCACGTTCACCTGATTGAACATGGAAATGCCGCGCCGCGCGTCGATCAGCGCGAGGTCCTGCGGCGTCGACACGACAATGGCGCCGGAGAGTTGCGCGTTCTGCGCGAGGCTCAGCTGCACGTCGCCGGTGCCGGGCGGCATGTCCACGACGAGAATGTCGAGTTCCCCCCAGGCGACGTCGCGCAGCAATTGCGAAATCGCCGACATCACCATGGGGCCGCGCCACACCACCGCCTGATCCTGGGCGATGAGGAAGCCGATTGACATTAATTGCACGCCGTACTTTTCCAGCGGAATCATGGTCTTGCCGTCCGGCGAGGTCTCCGGCCGCTGGTCCAGCGCGAAAAGTTTCGGCACGGAGGGTCCGAACACGTCGGCGTCGAGCAGGCCGACCTTCAACCCGAGCCGCGCCAGGCCAATGGCGAGATTCGCCGCCGTGGTCGATTTTCCCACGCCGCCCTTGCCGGAGGAGACGGCGATCACCCGCTTCACCCCCTCCTGTCCCGGCCCCTTGGAGGCGGGATGCGCGGGCTGGCGGGCCGGCGGGGCTGCGCCGGGAGCGCGTTCGGCGGTGAGCACGACGCTGGCGCCGGCGACGCCGGGCAGGCGGCGCAGCGCGGCTTCGGCGGCGGCGCGCATCGGCTCGGCGCCGCGCGCCTGGGCCGGCTCGACCGCGATCGACACGAACACTTTTCCGTCACGGATGGAAATGCCTGAGATCGCGCCGGTTTCCGGAAGGGGCGTGCGCCCGTCCGGTCCCGCCACGCCCCGCAAAACCGCGATCACATCGTCATTGTTGAACATTTGCGCCTTGCCCTCGCCAATCCTGACTGCATCTGAGGAGGACGCGCGTCCCTGTCAACCCGCCTCCTGGACCTGCGGCCGCCGCAGCGCGCGAAAAGCTGTGGCGGGTTTCTTGCTTGGTCGTCATGCAATGAAAACGCATCTGGACTGGTCGGGTTACGACACTTACGGCATTGGCGACGCCTATTCGGGCATTCCCACGCGCGGCGGCAATTACGCCAAGGCGGTGGCGGTGTGCATGCACAATCGCGAATGCCAGCGCGAGGGCAGGGGGGTGATGTGCCCCTCCTACCGCATCACCCATGACGCCGCCCAATCGACGGAGGCCCGGGTCGCCGCCTTCAAGGCCGCGCTCAACGGCGACTATGGCGAAAACGCCTTCGCGGCGCCGGAATTGGCCGCCGCCATGGACCTGTGCGTGTCCTGCAAGGCCTGCAAGAAGGAATGTCCCAGCGCCGTCGACATGGTCCTGATCAAGACCGAATTTCTGGCGCAGCGCAACGAGGTCGCCGGCATCCCTTTCCGCAATCGCCTGATGGGCGGCCTGCCCGAATGGCTGGCCCGCTGGCGCGGCGCGCTGCGGCTTTTGGCGCTGGCGCGCAACGCCTTTCCGCCGCTCGCCTGGGCCGGCGAAAAGTTTTTGGGGCTTACCGCGAAACGGCCGTTGCCGCCGCCCGCCAAAAAACCGTTTGAAGACCCGGGACCGCAGGGCTCGGGCGAGCGCGGCGAGGTCGTCCTGCTGGTCGACACCTTCGCCCGACATTTCGATCCGCTGGTGGCGGAAAGCGCGATCAAAGTGCTGGTCGCCGGCGGCTATCGCGTCTCCATCGCCAAACCCGCGCCCGACGATCCCGAACCGAATCGCGGCCTGTGCTGCGGGCGCACCTATCTGTCGATGGGCATGGTGTCGAAAGCGCGGTTCGAGGCGCAGCGCATTCTGAAGGCGCTGGCGCCGGCCTTTGACAGGGGCCTGCCGGTGATCGGCCTCGAGCCGTCCTGCCTGCTCTCGATGCGCGACGAATTCTTCAGCCTGGGCCTCGGCGCCGAGGTCAGCCGGCTCAACAAGAACCTCTATCTCCTCGAAGAATTCCTCGCCCGCGAGGCGCAGCGCAAGGGCCTGAAACTGCCGCTGAAAAAGCGCGACGGAAAAGTGGTCGTCCACGGCCATTGCCACCAGAAGGCGTTCAGCGTGATGAAGACGCTGAAAAAGACCCTGGCGCTGATCGAGGGGCTGGAGGTCGAAATTCTGGAGACCGGCTGCTGCGGCGGCGCCGGCGCCTTCGGTTATGAGGCCGAACATTTCGAGCCCGCGCGCAAAATGGCGGAACTGGCCCTGCTGCCGGCGGTGCGGACGGCGGCGCCGGAGGACGAAGTGGTGGCCGACGGTTTCTCATGCCGCCATCAGATCGCCGACGGCGCCGGGAGAAAACCGGTCCATATGGCGGTGCTGCTCGCCTCGCTTCTTGTGGAAAACACCTAGAGGAAATGCGTTCCCTTGCGTGGCGGCGCGTGTTTCCCTGAGCTTGGCCGCACAGCCGTTTTCATGACAACACGATCGGGAGGCGCAGATGGATGAGTCCGAGATCGCGCTGCGGGACATCGCCGCGATCCATCTTCGTTTCGCGCTTGCCGATCTCATGATCGGCGCCGGCAAGCCAGACGTCGCCCGCGCGCTCGATCATCTCCGCGAGGCTGACGCCTGCCTGCAAGTCTTGCTCATGGCCAGGGGCGAACCCGCCGGGGAGCCCAGACGAGGCGCGCCGCCGCCGCCCCTCACGCCATGATATGCAGGCCGGCGTCGACATAAATGGTGTCGCCGGTCATGCCGGAGGAGGCTCCGCCGATCAGGAACGCCGCCACGCGTCCGATTTCCGCGATGTCCACCAGGCGTTTGCCGGGGCTGCGCGATTCCGCCATGTCGACGAGATCGTCGAACCCGGCGATGCCGCTGGCCGCGCGGGTGCGAATCGGCCCCGGCGACAGCGCGAAGACCCTTATGTCGCTCGGCGCGAGCTCCGCCGCGAGATAGCGGGTCGAGGATTCCAGCGCCGCCTTGACCGGCCCCATCACATTGTAATGGTGGACGACTTTTTCGGCGCCGTAATAGCTCATGGTCAGGAGCACGCCGCCCTCGGTCATCAGCGGCTCCGCCAGACGCGCCATTTCGATGAAGGAATGGACGGAGACGCGCATGGCGCGCTCAAAACCTTCGCGCGAGGAATCGACAAGCCGGCCATGCAGGTCGCCGCGGGGCGCGAAGGCGATGGAATGCAGGACGAAATCGAGCCGGCCCCACTCCCGCGCGATCGTTTCGAACACGTTTTCGAGTTGGCCCGGCTGCTCCACGTCGAGCGGCAGCAGCATTTTGGCTTCGATCTGCTCCGCGAGCGGCTGGATGTGCGGCTTGGCCTTCTCATCGGGGAAGGTCAGCGCCAGTTCGGCGCCGAACCCACGGAATTTCGCCGCGCAGCCATAGGCGATCGAATTTTCGTTGGCCACGCCGACGACCAGCCCGCGCTTGCCCTTAAGCATGTCGCCGATGCGGTCGTCGGGGTCCCATACCTTCTTAAGCGGATCGATCTTGCGCTGATGGGCGTCCATGCCTGCCTCGCCGCGGATAAAATCGAACGGAACAAGTCTGGCGCCGGATTGTGACCGCCGTAAAACTCAGTCCAAAAAAACCATTTCCGGCACATCGTCGGGAATGATCAGCTTCGCCGAGGTCGCCGCGACGATCTCCTCCACCGCCGCGCGCGGCGCGCGCTCGCGCAGGACGAGTCCATCCTCGGTCGGCTCGATCACCGCGAGATCGGTGACAACAAGCGTGACGCGGCGGTTGGCGGTGAGCGGCAGCGTGCAGGTCGGCACGATTTTCGGCCGTCCCTTGGCGGTGTGCTGCATGGCGACGATCACGCGCCGCGCGCAGGCGACGAGATCCATGGCGCCGCCCATGCCCGGCACCATTTTTCCCGGCACCACCCAATTGGCGAGATGGCCCTTTTCGTCCACCTCCAGCCCGCCGAGCACGGTGACGTCGAGATGGCCGCCCCGGATCAGCCCGAAGGACAGGGTCGAATCCACGGTCGCCGCGCCGGGCACGGCGGTGATGAAGGAGCCGCCGGCGTCGGTCAGCTCCTCGTCCTCCATGCCCTCGGGCGGGCGCGAGCCCATGCCGACAATGCCGTTTTCCGACTGGAACAGAATGCCCAGGTCGGGATCGATGTATCTGGCGATGCCGGTGGGAAGGCCAATGCCGAGATTGACCAGCGTTCCCGGCCGCAGTTCCCGCGCGACGCGGCGCTGGATGATTTCCTCAGGCGACACGATGCGCCTCCCTGCGAATGAGATAATCGACGAGCACGCCGGGCGTGTTGACATTGTCGGGGGAGATGAGCCCGACCGGCACGATCTCACGCGACTCCGCGATCACGGTCGCGCCCGCCGTCGCCATCACCGGATTGAAATTGGTCGCCGTCAGCTCATAGGTGAGATTGCCGACGAAATCGGCGCGGTCGCAGTGGATCAACGCGAATTCGGCCTTCAGCGGCGTCGCCAGCAGCCAGTCCTCGCCGTCGATCTCGATGACCCGCTGGCCCTTGGCGGCGATGGTGTTGAGGCCAGTGCGGGTGAGCACGCCCCCCAGCCCATAGCCGCCGGCGCGAATACGCTCGGCGAGCGTGCCCTGGGGGACGAGGTCGACATCGATGCGCCCCTCGATCATGCCTTTTTGCGTCTCGGGATTGGTGCCGATATGCGAGGCGACGACCTTTGCGATGGCATTGGCGCGTATGAGGCGGCCGATGCCGAAATCCGGCTTTCCCGTGTCGTTTGCGATCACGGTGAGATTTTTGCGGCCAGCGGCGACCAGCGCGTCGATGATGCGATGCGGGCTTCCCACGCCCATGAAACCGCCGATCATCAGGACGGCGCCGTCCGGAACCATCTCCGCCGCCTGCTGCGGCGAAATAGCCTGTTTCATGCCGCGCTCCTCCCTATTTTTGTGTAGCGGGCAATTTTTGCAGTCTATCCGGGGGCTATCGTCAGGGCAACGCCTGAGCCGCGACCGCGCCGCCGAGCACGACCGCCCAGGGCGGGGCCTTGGCGAAGACCAGCAGGGCGAAGGCGCCGGCGGCCAGCAGGGCGTCGCGCGGCGAGAAAATCGCCGAGGTCCAGATCGGCGTGCAAAAAGCGGCGAACAGCAGTCCGACCACGGCGGCGTTGACGCCGGCGAGCGCCTGGGAGGCGCCGGGATGGGCGCGGATCTGCGCCCAGAATGGCAGGGCCGCAAACAACAGCAGCACGCCGGGCAGGTAGATCGCGGCCAGCGCCAGCAACCCGCCCCAAACGCCGTCCATGACGGCGCCGAGATAAGCGGCGAAGGCGAACAGCGGTCCGGGCAAGGCCTGGGCCGCGCCATAGCCGTCGATGAAGGCGGACTCGCCGATGAAACCCGGCGCGACCAGCGCCTCGCGCAACAGCGGAAGCACCACATGGCCGCCGCCGAACACCAGCGCGCCGGACCGGTAAATGGCGGCGAGTTTTTCGGCGCCCGGCGACAGAGACAGCGCCAGCGGGCCAAGCAAGAGCAGCAGGAACAACGCGCCCGCGAAAAAGCCAACGCGGCGGTCCACAAGAATGTCGAGCGCGGCGGGCGCGGCTTGCGGCGGCAGCGCCGCCCATCCGGCCGCCGCCGCTCCGACGAGCGCGCCGATCTGTCCGGGCGCGCCGGGCAGGGCCAGCGCCAGGGCGGCAGCGGTCAGCGCCACGGCGGCGCGGAAAAAATCGGGGCAGAATTTGCGCGCCATGGCCCAGACCGCCTGGGCGACCACGGCGACCGCGACGATCTTCAGCCCGTGCAGAAAAGGTTTTGAATTCATCAGGTTCAGCCCGAGGGCGAACCCAATCATCAGCGCCGCCGAGGGCGCGGTAAAGCCGGTCCAGGCGGCGAGGGCGCCGCAAAAACCGGCGCGGCGCATCCCGAGGCAGAGGCCGACCTGGCTCGAGGCCGGCCCCGGCAGGAATTGGCACAAAGCGACAATGTCGCCAAAAGTCTTGTCGTCGAGCCAGCGCCGCCGAACCACGCATTCGGCGTGAAAATAGCTGAGATGCGCGACCGGGCCGCCAAACGAGGTGAGCCCGAGGCGCAGAAAGGTGAAAAAAACCTCGCGGATTGCGCTCAGAGAGTCTCCCAGCGTTCGATCACCCAGTCTTCCGCCTTGGCGCCCTCCCGCCATTGTTCATAGGCGGGATGCGCCAGCAGTTTTTGGGCATAGGCCTGCGCCTTGGCCGAAATCGGCAGATTATAAATGTGCAGTCGCGTGGCGACCGGCGTGAAAAAGGCGTCGGCGGCGCTGTAGTCGCCGAACAGGAAGGGGCCCTCGGCCTGCGAAAAGATCGCGTCGATGCGGGCCAGATTTTCGCGCGCTGTGTCGTCGAGTTCGAGCGGTTTTGCGCGCGGGGCGCGGCGGAAATTGGTCGGGCAGGCCTGCCGCAGCCCCTGAAAGCCGGAATGCATTTCAGCGCAAAGCGCGCGTGCGCGAGCGCGTTTCTGCGCATCCGCGGGCCAGACGTTTTTGTCGGGGAAACGCTCGTGCAAAAATTCGACGATGGCGAGCGAATCCCAGACCGCGAACCCGTCGTCCACCAGCACCGGAACTTTTCCGGTCGGGGCGAAGGCCAAAGCCTGTTCGCGCGATCCCTCCGCATAGAGCGGAATGACTTTTTCGACGAAGGGGATTTTGAGGGCGGTCATCAGCAGCCAGGGCCGCGCCGACCAGGAGGAATAAGCCTTGTTGCCGATGAGAAGGGTTAGCATGTGAACCCTCCGGCCATCGCGCCCTCCGAGCCCAGTCCGTCATGCCCGGGCTTGTCCCGGGCATCCACGCCGGACCGCGAGGGAAAATTCTGCGACCGCTCGCGCTGCGGCGCCGCGTGGATGGCCGGGACGACGCCCGGCCATGACGACATGGAGTTGTGTGGCCTGCGGAAGTCTTTCGTCATGGTGGAATCTCTCTCGTGTTCGGCTCCGACCTTATGAGACCTTGTCCGTCTTCCCGCCCTCGACCGGCCCACCCGCCTTTTTCCAGGCGGAAAAGCCCCCGTCGATATGGGCGACCGGATCAAGCCCCATGCGCTGCGCCAGATAGGTGGACAGAGCGGAGCGCCAGCCCGCCGCGCAAAAGAACACAAACGTCTTGTCCTCCTGGAACTGCGGCTTGGCGTAGGGGCTCGCCGGGTCGATCCAGAATTCCAGCATGCCGCGCGGGCAATGGAAGGCGCCGGGAATCTTGCCCTCGCGCTCGAGTTCGCGGGGGTCGCGCAGATCGACGAACAGCACGTCCTCGCGCGCCAAAAACGCGCGCGCCTCCTCCACGCTCAGCGTGCGTATGGAAGCGAGCGCCTCGTCGAGCATTTGCTGATAGCCAAGAGTGATTTTCGACGCCATTTCAGCCCCTCCGCTCCGATTGGAGCGCAGGCGCGCGCTTCGGTCAACCTGAACGGTTCAATCTCGTTCATGTCCTCGCAGGCGCGCCGCTTGACCCCGGCGCTCCGCATGGTCCTATGCGCTTATGACCGACCTGTCCGAAACGATTCTCGACCTGTGCCGCGCCGTCGGCCCGGAAAAAACCATCTGCCCGACCGACGCCGCCAAAAATTTCGCCGAACAGCGCGGCGAGGACGAGCTGGGCTGGCGCAACCATCTCGTCCAGGTGCGGCGCGCGGCGGTGGCGCTGGCGCTTGAGGGCCGGCTGGTGATCTATCGAAAGGGCAAGCCGGTCGATCCCGAAGATTTCAGGGGCGTCTACCGCCTCGGCGTCCCCCGCGTGGACTGATGTTTTTCGTCGCCTCCAAAATCTTCTGGTTCGTGGCGTCGCCGCTGCATCTCGGCCTGTTCGCCATCTCCTTCGGCCTGTGGCGGGTGGTTCGCCAAAGACGCGGCGTCGGCTTGATCGGCTTCGGCTTCGTCCTGATCGGCGCCATGACGTTTTTGCCGGTGGGCGCGGCGCTGCTGCGGCCGCTCGAGGACCGTTTCCCCGTTCAAAGCCTTGATATGCCGCCGCCGGACGGAATCATCGTGCTCGGCGGCGCCATGGACGAGCGCATCGGCGCGGCGCGCGGGCAGCCGCAGCTCAACGACGCGGGCGAACGCATGACGGCCGGCGTCGCCCTGGCCCGCGCCTTCCCCCGGGCGAAACTGGTCTTTTCCGGCGGCTCGGGCGCGCTCTTGTCGCGGGAGGAAACCGAATCGGACGCCGCTCGGCAATTCTGGCGCGAACTCGGGGTGCCCGACAGCCAGATGATCTTCGAGAACGCGTCGCGCAACACTTATGAAAACGCGCTGTTCACCCAAAATCTCGTCCATCCCGGCGCGGGCGAGCGCTGGTTGCTGGTGACCTCGGCCTGGCACATGCCGCGCGCCATCGGGGTTTTTCGCGCCTTGGGCATGAACCCGACAGCCTTCCCCGTCGATTTCCGCACCTTTGGCAATGACGAGGATTGGAAGCCGCCGGGCGACGGCCCGATGGCTTTGCGCAACACCGAGACGGCGGTGCGCGAATGGATCGGCCTCCTCACCTATTGGCTCACCGGCAAGACGGATGCGCTGTTGCCGCCCTATTCGCGGAAATAGGGGCGCGCCGCCTCCCGCAGGCTGGTTTCGGGGTGGTCGTCATAGGTGGCGATCTGCGAGCAGCGTTCGCAGGCGCGCAGGCCCTCCTGCCAGAACCACCGGCAATCCCCCCGTATCGCGCAAGGAAATTGCTCATGGGCGACCGGAGGCAGGGCGGCGATCAGCCGCCCCGCCAGCCGGCAATCGACGCCGTCATAATGGGCGCAGAAGGATTCCTGGCATTTCGCCGCGATCCGCAGCACCTGCGCCGGCGGCGTGTCGCCGGTCAGCGCCAGGATTTCGGCGGTGACCGGGACGGGCGCGTCCAGCCATTGGACCTTTGGTCGTCCATCGACCCGCGACACCACGCCGAACAGCACGGCGTCTTCGGTCTCGGGCGTCACACTGGGGCAGAGGAGGTCGCCATCGCCTGACATGACCCCTCCTCAGGCGTTGCCGCGCCAACCCTCGAAAGATGAATTCGCCTTGGCCGCCGCCTTGGGCGCGCTCGCGCGCGGCGGGGGCGCGCCGTCCCGCCATTTCGGCGGCGCGGACGGACGCGCACTGAGGAAGCTCGGCGCCGCTTGCGGCCAAGCCCGCGCCGCCGGCGACAAGCCGACGACGACCGGTTCCGGCCTCTTCTGCATGGAGGCGACGGCCGCTGAGACGGCGGTCGCGAGATCGGCGGGGCCGATCGTCTTGGGCATAGGTTTCTCCCCGGTAATGACTTGTTATCGTTGATTGATTTTCAAAGCGCTTTCGTTAGGCGAAGCGCCTTACAAAACAGTAACATCAATGAATGGTTACGCAAATTGCGGCGATTACCGAGCAGCAGTGAATGTGTTGTTCTGCAGCCAGTTCCGCCACTCCTTCTCGTCGCCGTAAAAGGCGTTGCGGTCGACGCGGGTGGGAATGCCGTGGACCCAGGCGTCGGACTGGTACTGCCAGAAATACCAGGGACGGCTGCCGTACCGCACCGTCGGGTGGTGCTTGGTCGAGCGGATCCACATCGGATAGTCCGACAATTCGCCGTCCGAGAACATGGCCTCGTAGAAGTCGACGGTGGTGTAGATGATCGGCTTCTTGCCGTAAAACCGCTCCATCTCGCCCAGCATGGACTTGATCTCGCGCAGCGTCGGCTCCTTTTCCAGCCGGCGCGGGCAGGTGGTCGAGGTGGGCGTGGCCTCGACATCAAGCACCGGGGGCAGGGCGTCGGGTTCGCGCGGCACATTTTGCTCGAACCAGGACATGTTCTCGTGCCAGGGGCGGCACCAATAGACGAAATGGTACGCGCCGCGCGGCAGGCCCGCCGCCTTGGCGCCATGCCAGTTGCGGAAGAATTTGGGGTCGAGCCGGTCGCCGCCCTCGGTGGCCTTGATATAGGCGAAGTTCACGCCGCCGTTGGCGACCGCCATCCAGTCGACGTCGCCCTGGTATTTGGACACGTCGACGCCATGGACCGGAAGCTCCTTGGCGATCTTGATCGCTTCGGATTCCTTGAAATGACCGGGCCGCTGCCCCGCCAGCCGGCCGGAATCCGGCATGAGGGAGGGGCCGGGGCCGCCGCAGCCCGCAAGAGGGATCGCGACGAGCGCGAGCAATCCAAGAGTTTTCGACCGATTGTTCATGCGGGCAGAATATCCCTGGAAGAGCAAAAAGTCGTTAAAGCGCGTTAACCCTACAGGCCGGCAATAGAAACCAGATTTTCACCCTTGTCCAGCGCAACGCTTGATTTCGCGGGCTATTTGCGTCATTTGCGACACGCGATCCCCCGCGTAAGGCGCTGATGAGACCGCACGGAATTTCAACGATGACGGTCAATAAGTGGTTAATCTGCGGGCTGTTGCTGGCGAGCGCGGCGGCGCCCGCTCACGCCTGCGGTCCGGACGCGCTCGGGGTGTCGCGCGAAATCGCCATTGGCGGCGCGCCGCAGATCGGGCTGAAAACCTACCCGCAAACCCTCGCTCTCGCCGACCACGAGGTGGTCCTGACCTTTGATGACGGGCCCTCGCCGGCGACCCGAAAGGTTTTGGATGCGCTCGCCGCCCAATGCGCCAAGGCGACCTTTTTCCTGATCGGCCGCAATGCGCAGGCCATGCCGGAGCTGGTGCGGCGCGAAATCGCCGACGGCCATACGGTTGGCAGCCATTCCTGGTCGCATCCGTTGAAAAGCCTGCGGGCGCTCGACCTCGCCGAGGGCATTGCGGAGATCGAGCGCGGCGACAAGGCGGTGGCGGCGGCCTCCGGCGGCAAGGCCTCGCATTTTTTCCGGTTCCCCGGTTTCGGCGATTCGCCGGCCCTGCTGGAGGCGGCGGCGCAGCGAAAAATGCCGGTGTTCGGAACGGATTTGTGGGCCTCCGACTGGAACCCGATGACCTCCGAGCGGGAGCTCCAGCTGCTGATGTCGCGGCTGCGCAAGGCGGGCCGGGGCATGATCCTGCTGCACGACATCCACAAGCAGACCGCCGACATGATCCCGTCGCTGCTGCGCACGCTTCACGCCGAGGGGTTCAAGCTCGTCCACCTCGTCCCCGGCCCGAACGCGCCCGAACTGCGCCCCGCGCCGGAAGGCTGGAGCTCGGAGACCGAGGCTTTTTACCGGAAAATGTTCGGTGAACTCGCGCATCCCGCGCCTCATCCGCCGAAATCAACGAATTGATCGAGTCGAGGCTGGTGCTGTCAGCGGAATCCCCAGATTGAAATTATTTAATTCCCAGGCAAAGTAAATCGTATATTTAATATCGCAATAAATCGTTCGAACCGCTGCTCCGCGTGTCGGGGCCGTGTGCGCGGGAGGGACAAATGGCGATTCTCTACGGCGATACAGCGGGTTCCTTGCGCGGAAGGACACGGGCGGGCGATCAAACCCTGGTTGGTCTCGATCCGACCAACACGATTTATGGCGACGCCGGCAAAAATATCCTGGATCGGGCGGTCGGCGGCAACGACACATTGACCACCTATGGCTCCGGCGCGGTCTATGGCGACGCCGGCGGCGACATCCGGGATTGGGGGCGCGGCGGCAATGACAGGCTGAGCGCCGTCTTCTCCACCGCTTCGGTCCCGCCGATCAGCGTCAGCCTCTACGGCGATGCAGGCGGCAACCTGTCCGACCGCGCCAGGGGCGGTGATGACGTCCTCTTCGCACGTATCGACAATCCCCCGCCATACAACAGTCTCGTCACCGTCGACATGTACGGCGACGCCGGCGGGACCATGTCGGGCCGCGCTAGGGGCGGCGACGACACATTTTCCGTCGACATTCATTCGCTGCCATTCAGGATCGCCATGTACGGCGACGCGGGCGGCGATCTCTCCGGCCACGCGCTTGGCGGCAATGACAGTTTTACGGTCACGCCCCTCATACCGGTCGGCCACCAGCAGGCGACGCTCTATGGCGACTCGGGCGCAAGTCTGCGCGATCATGCGCGCGGCGGCGATGACGCCTTCACCTTTGGCGGCCACGACATGAACCTCCGCGCCTTCGGCGACGCCGGCGCCAACATGTCGGGATCGTCCGTCGGCGGCAACGACACGTTCACGGCCAGCGGCCCGCAAAACAGTTTTGTCGTCTATGGCGACGCCGGCGGCAGCCTCAGCGATCGCGCCCGCGGCGGCGACGATGTGTTCACCGACCGGGCCGCCAACGGCGAAATCAGCTTCTATGGCGACGCCGGCGGCGACATGTCCGGATACGCCCACGGTGGCGACGACACATTTTTTGGAGGCGACGAGAACAGGACGACCTTTTTCGG
This sequence comes from Rhodoblastus acidophilus, assembly GCF_025961575.1. Classification (GTDB taxonomy): domain Bacteria; phylum Pseudomonadota; class Alphaproteobacteria; order Rhizobiales; family Beijerinckiaceae; genus Rhodoblastus; species Rhodoblastus acidophilus_C. The sequence goes on from NZ_JAOQNX010000004.1 coordinate 154,785, forward strand.
CGACGCGGGCGGGGACCTCGGCGGCCACGCTGTGGGCGGTGACGATGTGTTCATCGGCAATCCGTCGGCGGCTTATCCCGCTGCCGCCGTCTTCGGTCCGAGCGTGATTTATGGCGACGCCTCCACCATGTCAGGCGCGGCGCGTGGCGGCGACGATCATCTGACCGGCGCAAGTGCGTTCAGAGCCATGACCGGCCTGTTCGGCGTGCTCATCGGCGATGCCGGAACCCTGTCCGACGCCGCGCGCGGCGGCGACGACACGCTGGTCGGCGGCGACAATCCCGGCCAGGCTGCGGCGGGCGCTTACATGACCCAAATGTTTGGCGACGCGAAATCCCTGTCCGGCTGCGCGCGCGGCGGAAGCGACACGCTGATCAGCGAAACCGGCAACGACGACATGTGGGGCGACGCGCAGGTCATCACAGACCATGCGCGCGGCGGCAACGACACGTTTGTCTTTAAAGCGGGAAACGGCCACGACGCGATCGAGGATTTCGGCCAGGGGTGCGGCTCGAAATGGGGAAGAGACCGAATCGACGTCAGCGCGCTGGGGATTGCGAATTTCGGCGCGCTCGACATTTCGGCGTTCGACGCGACGACTCACACGAGCGTCATCACCTTCGGCGCAGGCGACGACATCACCGTCCACAGCGCGTTCGCGCTGCGTCCTCAGGACTTTGTTTTCGCCTAAAAATCGAGTGATTGCTCGCGGTGCGGTGCGCGAGCAGTGTCCAATCGACTTGTCGATTGGTGCGGCCAAGAGGACTCGAACCTCCACCCCGGTTAAAGGACTAGCACCTCAAGCTAGCGCGTCTACCAATTCCGCCATGGCCGCGAAATCATTGCGTTGCAAGAGCTCCGCAATCGGTAGCGGTCGTCTAACAAATCGGTTTCACGCTGGCAAGCGTTCCTGAGCGGAATTTTTCTCGAAGCGATTGTTCTGGACCAAAAGGCGCGGTTTCAGGCAAGAAGGCCGCGATCCTCTCCCTCTTCCCGATTGCGAGACGAGGGCAGGGGTGAGGGGCGGGGGCGTTTCCTTGAGCGCCCTTCAGGAAAGTTGGTGGAATCAGCCTTTCCTGCAGGCGGGGAAAACGCCCGAGCCCTTCCTCTCCAGCCGAGGAAAAGCGGCCCGCATGTCCGAGTCTCGCGAAAAACTCTGCAAAAATTTTCTCCCCGCCGCCGACTCGCCGCCGGTCGACTGGATCGTCGCGGAGGGGCTGACGGATTACGCCTACGCCTGCCAACGCATGGAGGACTGGGCCGCGCGAATCGCCGACGGCAGCGAATCGGAAAAGGTTTGGCTGGTGGAGCACCCGCCGCTCTATACGGCGGGGACCTCCGCCAAGCCGCAGGACCTGCTCACCAAAAACCTGCCGGTGTTCGATGCGGGGCGGGGCGGCCAGTACACCTATCACGGGCCGGGACAGCGGGTGGCCTACGTCCTCCTCGACCTGTCGCGCCGCCGTCGCGACGTGCGCGCCTTTGTCGGCGCGCTGGAAGCCTGGCTGATCGCCGCGCTCGCCCTGTTCAACGTCCAGGGTTTTACGCGCGAGGATCGCGTTGGCGTCTGGACGCCGCGCGCGGACAAGCCGCCTGGACCCGACGGCGAATCGGCCGAGGACAAGATCGCGGCGATCGGCGTGCGGTTGCGCCGCTGGGTGTCGTTTCATGGCGTCTCGATCAATGTCGAGCCCGACTTGCGGCATTTCAGCGGCATCGTCCCCTGCGGCATTTTCCAAAGCCATCTCGGCGTCACCAGCCTGGTCGATCTCGGCCAGCTCGTGACCATGCCGGAGGTTGATATCGCGCTACGTCAAGCATTTGAGCCGATTTTCGGCGCGACTCGGACGGCGTCGGGCGCCGATTCTTAATCATTCCGACGCAAATTTGCGGGGCTTCCGCAGGACTTGATGGATGATCCGCCGCGCCGCCCTTTTTGCGATTCTGTCAGCCACGCCCGCCGCGGCGCAGGAATGGCGATTCTGCGTGGGCGTGGCGCCCGCGAGCCATGAGATCGTGATTTCCGACATTTTCACCAGCGGCGGCGAGCCGGCGCGACTGGAGCATCGCCTTCAGGCCTGGTACCGCGCCCATCGCGGCCGAACCCTGACGTTCCAGTGTCCGCATGGCGGCGACCGCGTGACGGCGCTCAACGGCCAGACGGCGGCGCTGCAATTCAACCACACCATGGGTTATGCGGTGAACGGCCTGCCGTCGAATGATGTGATGACTGCGTTGGGAGAAGACGCGTTTTAGCAAAAAAGACAAAAAGCGCTTTCGGGGGCTGGACAGGGCGAAAAGGCTTTGCTACACCCCCACTCGTTCGGCGGCGAACACAACGCGCCGCTGAATTTGGTCACAGAAACAATGTTCTGAGACAAATTTCGATGGGCGCATAGCTCAGTTGGTAGAGCAGCTGACTCTTAATCAGCGGGTCCAAGGTTCGAGCCCTTGTGCGCCCACCATCGAAATCTCGAGGAAAAACAAAAGGCTGGTCAGTTTGACCAGCCTTTGTTTTTTTTGTGCGTTCCGAGAGCCTGCGACCCATTTTCCGGCCTTTGACCTAGTCGGACGGTCGGACATCGGACCACGGCTTGTTCTCATCGCGGGCCCTGCTCTTTGGAATAGATCGCGAGGCAGGTCCGGCCGTCATGAAACCCCTCGTCTGAAAACGTCGCATGTCCTTCATCGAACAGTTGCTTGCAAAAGGCTTCGGCTTCGGCGCGCGTGACGAGCCCCAGCGGTCCGTAAAATATTTTGCGGAGCATAAATCCATCCTGCTCTAAGCGGAGGAGCGTCGTCTCGCTGATCCTGTTGAGCTTCATTTTGTTCATTTTCCCCGGCTGCCCATAATACCGGGGTCAATAATTTCGTCAGCGATCTTGACGTTAAGGCTTGGTTTTAACGGGTCGGGCGCCCGGTTGCGGCTCGTGAGGTTCCTTCGTAGCTAATTCAGCGCATTAAGACCGTTATTCGGCCGTTACGCGGCGTAATTTTCAGACAGCCGCCGCTCATAGCGTTAGGTGAGGCAAAATAGAGTTAATCGAAATCACTTCGTCCCTCCGCCTGCCCGTCGTACCATGCGACCAGCTTGGCGATGGCATTGTCGCCGATCTCCCGGTGACGGCTCAGGTGGGGCCGGAGAATCGTCTTGATGCCCTGGTCTCTGTGGCTGGTGATCTGACCGATCTCTGCGTGCGTGCAGCCGGCGCGCGCGAGCCAGTCACGCTGGTGTCGCGCAAGTCCTGGTCGCGGGCGTCGCTGAGGCTCATGGGCGGGATGATCCACTCGCCGCCCGACGCGTCCTTGACGCCGGCGGCGGCGGCCGAACCAGCTCGAGCGGCTTCACCTTTCCATTCCAGCCGGCCCTTGCGCTCTGGTTGCGGCGATGGCTTCCCTGGACAGCCGAGCGCGAGCGGGGAGAGGGGCTGTTGAGGTTTCGGCCTTCTTAAGACTCGCTGTCCGTCTCGGCGGTCTCCTCAGCGTCGCCGTTCTCGCCGTTCTCGACTTCGCCGATGCGCTCGACCGAGACCACCTTTTCGTCCGCCGCCGTGTTGAACACGATCACCCCTTGCGTCCCGCGCCCGGCGATGCGGATGCCGTTCACCGGGCAGCGGATCAACTGCCCGCCATTGGTCACCAGCATGATCTGGTCCGTCGGCTCGACCGGCATCGAGGCGACGAGCTCGCCGTTGCGGGCGTTGACCGCCATCGCGACAATGCCTTTGCCGCCGCGCCCGGTCACCCGGTACTCATAGGACGACGTGCGCTTGCCGAACCCATTGTCGGAAATGGTCAGGATCAGCTGTTCGCGCTGCTGCATCTCGACGAATTGTTCGGCGGAGATCGCCGCGTCATCCGGGGCGTCTTCCGTCTCGACCGGCTCTTCGTCGCCGGTCTGCGCCCGGCTCATCTTCAGGAAGGCCGCGCGCTCCTCGCCGCTGGCGTCGCTGTGCAGCAGGATCGACAGCGCGATCACCCGGTCGCCCTCCGCGAGGCTGATGCCGCGCACGCCCATGGAATCGCGGCCCTTGAACACGCGCACATCCGTCACGGGGAAGCGGATGCATTGGCCGAGCGCCGTGGTCAAAAGCACGTCGTCGGCTTCGGTGCAGATTTGGACATCCAAAATGCTTTCGCCGGCGTCGAGCTTCATCGCGATTTTTCCCGCGCGATTGACGCTGGTGAAATCCGAAAGCTTGTTGCGGCGCACCGAGCCCGAGGTCGTCGCGAACATCACGTCCAGCGTCGCCCAGCTCGCCTCATCCTCGGGCAGCGCCATGATCGAGGTGATGCGTTCGCCCTGTTCGAGCGGCAGCATGTTCACCAAGGCTTTTCCGCGCGCCTGCGGGGCGGCCAGCGGCAGGCGCCAGACCTTTTCCTTATAGACCTGGCCGCGCGAGGAGAAGAACAGCACCGGCGCGTGGGTCGAGGCCACAAACAGGCGATGGACAAAATCCTCGTCGCGGGTTTGCATGCCCGAGCGCCCTTTTCCCCCGCGTTTTTGGGCGCGATAAGTCGAAAGGGGCACGCGCTTGATATAGCCGGCGTGGGAAACCGTGACCACCATCTCTTCGCGCTGGATGAGGTCTTCATCCATCATGTCGCCGTCGACATCGAGGATTTGGGTGCGGCGCGGCACGGCATGGGCGGCTTTGACCGCCAGCATTTCGTCCTTGACGATGCCGAACAGTTTTTCCCGCGACCGAAGAATTTCCAGATATTCGGCGATCTCGGCGGCGAGGCGGTTCAAATTTTCCGCGATTTCGTCGCGGCCGAGCGCGGTCAGGCGCTGCAGGCGCAGGTCGAGGATGGCGCGGGCCTGCTCCTCCGACAGCCGGCAATTGCCCTCCTCGTCGAGGCTGTGGCGGGGGTCGGCGATCAGCGCCACCAAGGGCGCCATGTCGCGCGCCGGCCAAAGGCGGCCCATCAGCGCCGCGCGGGCTTCCGCCGCATCCGCCGAGGTGCGGATCAGGCGGATGACCTCGTCGATATTGGCCACCGCAATGGCGAGGCCGACCTGGATGTGGGCGCTGTCGCGGGCCTTGTTGAGCTTGAATTTGGTGCGGCGGCTGACGACGTCCTCGCGGAAATCGATGAAGGCGCGCAGGCAATCGATCAGATTCAGGCTTTCCGGCCGGCCGCCGTTCAGCGCGATCATGTTGACGCCGAACGAGCTTTGCAGCGCGGTGAAGCGGTAGAGCTGGTTGAGGATCACATCCGCCACCGCATCGCGCTTCAGCTCGATGACGATGCGCATGCCCTCGCGGTCGGATTCGTCGCGGAGGTCGGAAATGCCCTCAAGCTTTTTGTCACGGACCAGTTCGGCGATCTTTTCGATCAGCGTCGCCTTGTTCACCTGATACGGGATTTCGGTGAAGACGATGGCCTCGCGGTCTTTTCGAAGCTGTTCGATGGTGGCGACGCCACGAATCAAGACGGAGCCGCGCGAGGTTTCATAGGCCTGGCGGATGCCGGCGCGGCCCATGATCGATCCGCCGGTGGGGAAATCCGGGCCGGGCATGATCTCCATCAGCTCGGGCAGGGTGATCTCGGGATTGTCGATCATGGCGACGCAGGCGTCGATGGCCTCGCCGAGATTATGCGGCGGAATGTTGGTGGCCATGCCGACCGCGATGCCGCCCGCGCCATTGACCAGAAGGTTCGGGAAGCGCGCGGGAAGAACCGTCGGCTCCTGCTCCTTGCCGTCATAGTTCGGCTGGAAGTTGACCGTGTCGGAATCAATGTCCTCGATCAGGGCGAGCGCGGGCCGGGCGAGGCGGGATTCGGTGTAGCGCATCGCCGCCGCGCGGTCGCCGTCCACCGAGCCGAAATTGCCCTGGCCGTCGATCAGCGGCAGGCTCATGGAGAAGGGCTGGGCCATGCGCACCAGGGCGTCGTAGATCGCCGCGTCGCCGTGCGGGTGGTATTTACCCATGACGTCGCCGACGATGCGCGCCGACTTCACATAGGGGCGGTCCGGCAAAAAGTTGTTTTCCTGCGCGGAATGCAGGATGCGGCGATGCACGGGTTTCAGACCGTCGCGGACGTCGGGCAGCGCGCGGCTCACGATCACGCTCATGGCGTAAGCGAGATAGGAGCTTTTCATCTCGTCGGTGATCGACACCGGGCGGATGTCGGAAGGCTGCTGCGGGACCGGCGGATCGGTGTTATCGGGCAAGATCGGCTCTGGGTTTTTGATTCTTTGGAATTTGCCGCTTTTCTTATGCGATTCTCGCGGGAAACGCCAATTTGCGCGGCTTGTCGGGCGGTCAGGAACCAGCTTTCATTTCAGCGCCTTGGAGAAATTTTTCGATCACCGCGCGCAAGGGGTGAAATAAAAACGACAAATTGCGTCAGGCGCCGCGCTTGCAGGCCCCGGGGGCGAGGACTAGTTTCGCCCTCGAATAGTTGATGGGAATGGTCATGAAAGTCACGGATTCGGTTCTCGACGCCATCGGCAACACGCCGCTGATCAAGCTGCGCGCGGCCTCGCAAGCCACGGGCTGCGCCATCTACGGCAAGGCGGAGTTCATGAATCCCGGCGGCTCCGTGAAGGACCGCGCGGCGCTGGCCATCATCCGCGACGCCGAGGCGACCGGCGCGCTCAAACCCGGCGGAACCATCGTCGAGGGCACGGCGGGCAATACCGGCATTGGCTTGGCCATGGTCGCCAACGCCTTGGGCTATCGCACCGTGATCGTGATCCCCGACACCCAGTCGGACGAGAAGAAGTCCATGCTGCGGCTGCAGGGCGCGGAGCTGATCGAGGTGCCGGCGGTCCCGTACTCAAATCCCGACAATTACGTCAAATATTCGGGGCGGTTGGCGGAAGAGCTCAACGCCAAGGAGCCCAACGGCGCCATCTGGGCCAACCAGTTCGACAATGTCGCCAATCTGCGCGGACATGAGGAAACCACGGGACCGGAGATTTTCGAACAGCTCGGCGGCCGCGTCGACGGTTTCGTCTGCGCGGTCGGCACCGGCGGCACGCTGGCGGGCGTCGGCCGGGCGTTGAAGGCGCGCAAGCCCGAGGTGAAGATCGCGATCGCCGATCCGCTGGGCGCGGCGCTTTACGCGCATTACACCACGGGCGAGCTGAAATCCTCGGGCTCGTCGATCACCGAAGGCATCGGGCAGGGGCGGATCACCGCCAATGTGGCGCAGGCGCCGGTCGATCTGGCCTATCAGATTAGCGATGAGGAGGCGCTGCCGATCGTGTTCGACCTCGCGGCGCAGGAAGGGCTTTTGCTCGGCGGTTCTTCCGCCATCAATATCGCCGGCGCGATCCGGCTCGCCCGGGATTTGGGGCCAGGCAAGACAATCGTCACCGTGCTCTGCGACTCCGGCGCGCGTTACGCCTCGAAACTTTATAACCCTGCGTTCCTGCGCGAAAAAGGGCTGCCGACGCCGCCATGGCTGGCTTGAGCGGCCGCAGCCAAAGACGCAGAGCGCGGCGGGAAGGTCACCGTTTCAGGATCTCCCGCAGCGCTGCGCTGAGTCTCGACTGCCAGCGCCCGCGCCGCACGGGAACGGCGGCGAATTTCGTCGCATATTCGGGCGCGGAAAGGTCCGGCGCGTCGTCGTTATCGATCCAGCCGCCGCGCGGAGGTTTGTTTGCGGTCATTGGCCGTCCTCAAGCGGATTTTAACAGCACCGGCTCACACCACCTCGCCGCGCGCCAACTGGCCGGCCATGCGGATCGCCTGAATATTGGTCTTGTAGGCGGCGGGGCCGCCCTTGAACACGGCGGAGCCGGCGACCAGCCAGTTGGCCCCGGCGCCCACCACGTCCATGGCGTTGTCGGCGGTGACGCCGCCATCGACTTCCAGATCGATCGGCCGGTCGCCGATCATCGCCTTGAGCCGGCGGATTTTCTCCAGGCCCGACGGGATGAACTTTTGCCCGCCAAAGCCGGGGTTGACCGTCATCACCAGGATCAGGTCGACGTCATCCAGCACATATTCGACAACGGACTCGGGCGTTCCCGGATTGAGCGACACGCCCGCCTTCTTCCCCAGCGCGCGAATGGCCTGCAGGGAGCGGTGCAGATGCGGTCCCGCCTCGGCGTGGACGGTGATGACGTCCGATCCGGCCTTGGCGAAAGCCTCCAGATAGGGGTCGCAGGGCGAGATCATCAAGTGGACGTCAAACGTCCGGTCGGTATGGGGGCGCAGCGCCTTCACCACATCCGGGCCGATGGTGATGTTGGGGACGAAATGGCCGTCCATCACGTCGACATGCACGACATCGGCGCCCGCGTCGCAAATGGCGCGGATTTCCTCACCAAGTTTGGAGAAGTCACTGGCGAGAATCGAGGGCGCGATCTTCAACGGGCGCATAAAAGTCTCCCTGCTGTCGTTGACGCCTCCTACATCAGGGCGGGGGCGGCGTCCACTTGACGGGCGCCGAGTTGGCCCGCGCATTGCAAGGTCTTGGGAATGATGAAAGCGGATATCGCCGTGCTCGGAGCCGGCATTGTCGGGGTGGCCGCGGCGCTGCAATTGCAGACGCGCGGACGCGAGGTGGTCCTGATCGACCGGCGCGGCGTGGGCGAGGAGACCTCGTTCGGCAATGCCGGGATCATCGAGCGCGCCAGCATTTTTCCTTACCTGTTTCCAAGGGATATCAAAAAACTCGCGGTCTACGCCTTCAACGGGCTGAATGAAGCGCGCTACCATTGGCGCGACGCGCCGGCTTTCGCGCCCTTCCTGTTCCGCTATTTCCTCGAAAGCGCCCCGCGCCGCGCCCTCGACCACGCCCTGTCGGTGCGGCCGCTGATCGAGGCCTGTCTCGACGAGCATGAGACGCTGATGGCGCAAGCCGGCGTCGACCATCTGCTGCGCAAGACCGGCTGGATCAAGCTGTTTCGCGACGAGGCGAGTTTTTCGCAGGGCCGCAGCGCTGCGGAAGCCTTAAAACCGTTTGGACTGAGGGCGGACCTGCTCGATGCGCAGGCGCTCAAGCGGCTCGAGCCGTCGCTGCGCGAGGGGTTTGGCGCGGTGCATTATCTCGAGCCCGCCTCGGTCTCCGACCCTCTGGCGCTGACGCTGGGCTATCTCAAATTGTTCGAGGCGCGCGGCGGCCGTTTTGTGCGGGGCGACGCGACCACCTTGCGGACAGCCAATGAGGGTTTTGGCGTCGCTACGGTCGAGGGGCCGCTGCTCGCTCGCGAAGTGGTCTTGTCGCTGGGGCCCTGGTCCGATCTGGTGCTGGCGCCGCTCGGCTACAAACTCCCCTTCGCGGTGAAGCGCGGCTACCATCGGCATTTTCACCCCCAGGAGGGGGCGAGCCTGTCGCGTCCGGTGCTCGACGCCGATCGCGGCTACCTGCTGGCGCCGATGGCGCAGGGCATACGCGTCACCACCGGCGCGGAATTCGCGCGCCGCGACGCGCCCCCGGATTACACCCAGGTCGAGCAAAGCGAGATTTTTGCGCGCGAGCTGTTCCCCTTGGCCGAGCGGATCGAGGAAAAGCCGTGGATGGGGAGCCGGCCCTGCCTGCCCGACATGCTGCCGGTGCTCGGCCCGGCGCCGCGTCACAAGGGCCTTTGGTTCAACTTTGGCCACCAGCACCACGGCCTGACGCTTGCGGCGGTCTGCGGCCGGCTGCTGGCGGAAATGATGACCGGCGAACAGACGTTCGCCGATCCCTCACCCTTTTCAATCGAGCGGTTCTGACCGTCCGATCACCAACGCGGTCCGTAATAAGGACGCGGCGCGTAATAGGGGCGCGGACGATAATAGGGCCGGGGGCCGTAATAGGGGCGCGGCCCATAATAGGGTCGCGGGCCGCCCCAATAGCCGTTGGGCACGCAGCGGCCCCAGGGATTGGGGTGCCAGCCCGGTCCGCAGCCCCAGCGGACCTGCTCGATCGGCCCGGTCGTGGCCGGGGCGCCAGCCAGCGGCATGGCGCTCGCCTGCGACACGCCGGCGAATCCCGCGCCCGCAAGGGCGACGGCGACAACGAGCGATCTGAAATTCGGGATCATCAGGTTCCTCCTTTTTGGCGGCTTATTGGGTGGCGCGCCGTGGAACACATACAGATTAGCCTTCGCCGCTGAACGCGTTGTGAACCAAAACGGGCAAAAACGCGTCGGGTTCACGGCGCCGGCGCGATTTCGTTAACACACAGTTTCACAACGAGGAACTGCGGGAAGACTTGCGCCAGAGGTTGAGCGGCTCGCGCGCGCTGGCGATCAGGCCGCCGCGGCTCCTGGCGAATTTTTCGGCCTCGTCGCGGCTGACGAACACGCCGCCTTCGCGGCCGTCGGCGCTGCGCGCCAGCCAGTGGCCGCCGGGGTCGCGACCAATCTCGAACAGCGGAGCGTCAATGCGGGGAAAAGAGTCCATAGCTGTCAAATCCTGGGGAGCCCTCCATTTTGCATGAAAAAATGGCGGGAAATGGATCAGGTCAAGGCGCCGATCAGCGCGCCGCCCATCAGCGAGGCCAAAGTTCCCGCCAGCAGCGCGCGAAAACTCATGGCGATAATGTCGTGCTTGCGCTCCGGCGCCATCACGCTCAGGCCGCCGACCATGATGCCGAGCGAGCCGAAATTGGCGAAGCCGCACAGCGCATAGGTGAGGATCAGCCGCGAGCGCGGGCTCAGCGAGGTTTCGCGCGCCAGATCGAGGAAGGCGACGAATTCGTTCAAGACGGTTTTTTCGCCCAAAAGTCTGGCGGCGGCGCCGAGATCGGCGGCCTCGATCCCGATCAGCCAGGCGAACGGCCAGAACACCAGCGAAAACAACCGCTGCAACGACAAGGGCTCGCCGAAAACCGCGGGCAGGGCGCCCAGCGCCCCATTGACCAAAGCCACCAGCGCCAGAAGCACGATGATCGAGGCCAAGACATTGGCGAGAATGACGATGCCGTCGCTGGTCCCGCGCGAAATCGCCTCCAGCGCATTGCGCGGCGGGTCCGAGAGCACCAGCGGTTTTTCAGGTTCGGCCTTGGCCGGGAAGGGGATCATCAAGGCGGCGACCGCAATGGCGGCGGGCGCGGAAATCAGCGCGGCGGTGAGCACATGGGCGAAGGCGTCGGGCAGGACCGGCTGAAGAATATGGCCGTAGATCGCCATCACCGTGCCGGCGATCCCCGCCATGCCGACACTCATCAGGCAGAAAATCTCGCCGCGATGCATCTGGGCGAGATAGGGCCGCACCAGGATCGGCGCCTCGACCATGCCGACAAAGACATTGACCGCGGCGCCGGTGCCCAGCGCCCCGCCGACGCCGATGGTCCGGCGCAGGACGAAGGCCATGCCGGCGACCACCCGCTGCAACAGGCCCCAATGGAACAGCAGCGACGCCAGCGCGCAGACCACCAGGATCATCGGAAAGACGCGGAAGGCGAGCGACAGCGGCGAGCCCTTGCCGTTGAGCTCGAAGGGCAGGGGGCCGCCGCCGACATAGCCAAAGACGAAACTGGTGCCCGCCTCGGTCGCGCGGTCGAGCGCGCCCACGCCTTGCGCGAGAAAAGCCATCGTGCTCGACGCCGCGGGGATTTTCAGCAGCAGCACGGCGAGCGCCGCCTGCAGGGCGACGCCGGCGATGACGACGCGCGGGGAAATGGCGCGGCGGTCCTCGCTGAGGAGAGCGGCAAGGCCAAGCAGGGCGAGGAGGGCGAGACAGCCGTGAAGCAGATGCATGGTGGGGACGCAAGTATGAGGCCGCCGCGAGACCGGCGCCACTGCGTATTAGTACGCAATTGCCTCGCGTCAAGCTTGCGATCAATGTCAGCAGACGGACATCTGGACTCCGGTGGGAAGCCGGGGGTCGGGCGAAGGTTACCAGGGGAGAGAAGGTAAGAACAATTCGCTCGATCGGACTTCGGGTCAACGGAAGATGCCCCCGCCATCACCCGCAGCAGCCGCCGCAAGGCGGCTTTTCTTTTGCGCCTGCCTGCTGCGACGCTTCTTGCGCGTTGGGGAACCCGGGGCTGCAACTTTTTGCGCTGTCGCTGGTTAGGTGTCGCAAAGGCCCCCGCCTCCCACGCCTCGTCCGGGCGAGCCGGCCAAAAACGCGAAACATGCGCGCCGCCCCCATTCCGGGGCGAGCTTTTGGCGGACGGGGCAACCAAGCTTGGAGCTTCACAATGTGCGACTATTCGCTTGAATTCTATGCGACCCGCCAGGCGCAGGAAAACGAAGTCTATGTGACCACCCGCTTCCCCAGCGGCTCCATGGGTTTTGCCGCGCCCGGCGACTGCACCACCGCCGTCTGCGTCACCTATGGGACCAAGATGACCCTGGAAAACCTGCCGCCCGAACTGCAGCATGAGCTCGGCGTCGGCCCGATCGAAACCATCGTGTTCGCCCGCATCGAAGAGGGCCTGCATCATGACGGCGTGCGCTTCTCCAATGGCCGCACCGTTCTGCTGCATCGTCTCGGCGTCGGCGTGCTCGGCAGCATGGTGAGCGACACCGCTTTGCCGGAGCGCAAGGAAGCGCCGGTGGAGAAGAAGATCCCGGTCGAACCCGCGGAGTGACGCAAGTCGCCAAAAGTTAAAGCCGCCGAAAGGCGGCTTTTTTCGTTGATGGCGTTTCGTTTATTGCGCTGCGCTGCGCTCGTGGGCGAGGCCGCCGGCGAAAACCCTGGAGGCGTTGATGTCGGCGGCGGTCAGCGTCGACAAAGCCGCGGCGTCCACCGGCGCGCCCGCTTCGAACAGGCGGTTGGCCTGCCGCAGACGGGCGCGGTCGAGCGCATTGCGGATCGAACGGGCGTTGGCGAAATGCGGCTGCGCCCTGCGCGCGGAAATATAGGCGCGCATCGCCTCCAGCGCGGCGGGGTCGAAGCGATATTCGCCGCCCGCCAGCATGGTTTGCGCAATGCGCAACAATTCCTCGTCGCTGTAGTCGGGGAATTCGATGTGGTGGGCGATGCGCGAGCGGAATCCGGGGTTCGACCGAAAGAAATTGTCCATGCGGTCGGCATAGCCGGCGAGGATGACGACGAGATCGTCGCGATGGTTCTCCATCACCTGCAACAGGATTTCGATGGCCTCCTGGCCATAGTCGCGCTCATTGTCGGGCTTATAGAGATAATAGGCCTCGTCGATGAACAGCACGCCGCCCATGGCCTTTTTCAGGACTTCGCGGGTTTTGGGCGCGGTATGGCCGATGTACTGGCCGACGAGATCGTCGCGGGTCACCGAGACCAGATGGCCTTTGCGGACATAGCCGAGCCGGTGCAGCAGGCCGGCCATTTTGAGCGCCACCGTGGTTTTTCCGACGCCGGGATTGCCGGTAAAACTCATGTGCAGGGTCGGCGTCTCATGGGCGAGGCCGAGTTTTTTGCGCGCGCGATCGACCAGCAGCAGGGCGGCCGTCTCGCGGATGCGCTGTTTGACCGGCGCGAGGCCAATCAATTCCTCGTCCAGCTCGCGTAAAATGTCGGCGACGCCGGAGGAATGAAAATCCGCGGCGAGATCGATTTTGTCGGGCGTTTCCACGGGCAGGACAACGGCTTCGGGCATGGGGCGTTCCAAAAAATGGGGCCGGCGGGGGAGGACGCCGACCCCCTCGGGGAGTTAGGGCTGAACGGTCGACAGGGTGTAGTTCATCGAGCGGCCGCGCACGTCGGTGCGGGTCATGGCGAAGCGTGGCTCCACCTTGGGCCGCTGCACGAGGAAGGCGGTGCGCACCGTCTCGAAACCGCGGGTGGAATCGAAGGCGATCAGCTTGATGTAGACGTCCGGATTGGCCTTGCGGCAGGCGTCCAGCTCCATCATCACGCCAGCGGCGTCCTTCAGGTCGAACATGGGATTGCCCCACATTTCCCAATAGGTGTTCCGGGGATGGGGATCGTCGGAATATTCGATGCCGATGGCCCAGTCGTTGCGCAGGCAATATTCGACCTGGGCGCGGATTTGCTCGTCGGTGAGGTCGGGCAGGAAAGAAAAACAGCCCTGGGTGATGCGCATGGGAAAATCCTCCTACAAGTCACGAACGCTCGTCGTGATCGCGTCAACATGATGTCGTCATGGCCGGGCTTGTCCCGGCCATCCACGCGGCGCCGCAACGCGAGCTGTTTCAGAACCGGGTCTGGCGGGTCGGCGTGGATGCCCGGCACAAGGCCGGGCATGACGTGCGTGGGTCACTATTCCGCAGCCACCGCCGGGGTCGGCACAAAATCCGACGTGTCGGTCGAGGCGTAGTTGAAGGTGATGTTGCCCCAGGTGTCCAAGGCGGCCTCCAGCGGCTTGCACCATTTCGCCGCCGCCCGCAGGATCTCCGGGCCTTCGGTGGCGATGTCGCGGCCCTCGTTGCGGGCGAGCACCATGGCTTCCAGCGCCACGCGATTGGCGGTCGCGCCGGCCTGGATGCCCATGGGATGGCCGATGGTGCCGCCGCCGAACTGTAGGACGACGTCATCGCCGAACAGGTCCAAGAGCTGGTGCATCTGCCCGGCGTGGATGCCGCCCGAGGCCACCGGCATGACTTTTCTGATGTCGCACCAGTCCTGGTCGAAGAAGATGCCGCGCTCCAGATCCTTGTGCGTCACCGCCTCGCGGCAGACGTTATAAAAACCCTGCACGGTCTTCGGGTCGCCTTCGAGCTTTCCGACGGCGGTGCCGGCGTGGATGTGGTCGACGCCCGCCAGACGCATCCATTTGGCGATGACGCGGAAGGAAATGCCGTGGTTCTTCTGCCGCGTGTAGGTACCGTGGCCAGCGCGGTGCAGGTGCAGGACCATGTCGTTTTGGCGCGCCCATTCCGCCATGGATTGGATGGCGGTATAGCCGATCACCAGATCGATCATGATGATCACCGAGCCCAGCTCCTTGGCGAACTGCGCGCGACGATACATTTCCTCCATCGTGCCGGCGGTGACGTTGAGATAATGGCCCTTGACCTCGCCGGTGACGGCGGACGCCTTGTTCACGGCCTCCATGCAATAGAGGAAGCGGTCGCGCCAGTGCATGAAAGGCTGCGAGTTGATGTTCTCGTCGTCCTTCATGAAGTCGAGGCCGCCCTTGAGGCCCTCATAGACGACGCGGCCATAATTCTTGCCGGAGAGGCCGAGCTTGGGCTTCGTCGTCGCGCCGAGCAGCGGGCGGCCGAATTTGTCGAGGCGCTCGCGCTCGACGACAATGCCGGTCGGCGGGCCTTTGAATGTTTTCACATAGGCCGGCGGGAAATACATATCTTCCAGACGCGCGGCCTTGAGCGGCTTGAACCCGAAGACATTGCCGATGATCGACGCCGTGAGGTTGGCGATCGAGCCTTCCTCGAACAGGATGTAGTCATAGGCGACATAGACGAAATATTGGCCCGGATTTCCGGGGACGGGGTCCACGCGATAGGCCTTGGCGCGGTAGGAATCGCAGGCGGTGAGGCGGTCGGTCCACACCACCGTCCAGGTGGCGGTGGAGGATTCGCCGGCGACCGCCGCCGCCGCTTCGATCGGGTCCACGCCCTCCTGCGGGGTGATGCGGAACAAGGCGATGATGTCGGTGGGCTTGGGCTCGTATTCGCCGTTCCAATAGCCCATTTGCGCATATTTCAGCACGCCGGACTTATAGCGTTCCTTGCCCTTGATTTCCTTGTTGTTTTCCATCCTTGTGCTCCCCTCTCTTGATCTGGGTCAAACCATAGATTGGCAGAGGATTTTGTTTAAGTTCATTGTTTTGAACGTGATCTCATACTAGAGTAAAACAATGTTGCGACGGATCACGCTCCACCAGTTGCGCCTGTTCGCCGCGCTCGCGCGGACCATGAACATGACGCGGGCGGCGGAGGAGCTGCACATGACGCCGTCCGCCTTTTCCATTCAGATCAAGCAACTCGCCGACAGCTTCGGGGTTGCCCTGCACGAGCAGGTCGGCAAAAAACTTTTCTTGACCGAGGCGGGCCGGGCGGTCGCGGTCGCGGCGCGCGAAATGGTCGAGCGGCTCGACCTGCTCGGCATGGAAATCGCGGACATGCAGGGGCTGGAGCGCGGGACGCTGCGCGTCGCCATGATCACCACGGCGCGCTATTTCGCCACGCGGCTGATCGGCGATTTCTGCCGAGCCCACAAGAACATTGAATTCGTTCTAGAAGTGGTCAACCGCGACCAGATCCTGCATCGCATGCGGGAAAATCTCGACGACCTCTATATTATGGGGCAGGTCCCGGAAGAGCTGGATGTCGTCGCCTTTCCGGTCGCCGAAAACCCGCTCGTCGTCATCGCCCCGGCGGATCATCCGCTGTGCGGGGAGACGAGAATTGCGCCGCAGCGCCTGGCGCAAGAGCCGTTCATCCTGCGCGAGGCCGGTTCGGGCACGCGGCAGGCGATCGAGCGGTTTTTCGAGCGCCATCGCGTCAGCCCGCCGGTGCGCATGAGCCTGGGCTCGGACGAGACCATCAAGCAGGTGGTGGCGGCGGGCCTCGGCCTCACCGCGCTGTCGCGTCACGTGCTGGCGCTCGACGCCGCCTCGGGCGCATTGAGCGAACTCGACGTCGAGGGCTTTCCGATCGCGCGGCAATGGTATGTGGCGCATCTCCGCGCCAAAAAACTGTCGCCGCCCGCCCGCGCCTTTCTCGACATGCTGAAGGGCAAGCCGCCGGCGCCCTGACCGCTCACGCGCGCCAAGAATCGTAAATTCCCAGGCAGCGCCAAGCGTCGCCATCGCAATGATAGACCTGCGCCGGCCAGGAATAGGGGGCGAGATAGGCGACGGCGACGATCAGCGCCAGGATCAGCCAGGGATAGGCAACGGGATAGCGGAAATCGTCGCTGATCCAGAAGAACAGCGCGTCGGCGCAGGTGCGCAGCAGCGAGCGCGAGGCGCGCTGGCTCGGCGGCCGCGCGTCATCGGCCTTATGCGCGGCGGCGATCATGAAGCCGAGAATCAGCGAGGCGGATGCAAAAATCAGCAGTCCCGTCGGGATATGCAGCGGCATGGCGGGAATCCATATTCGTTGAATATCGTGATGGCAAAATACCGGCGTCGATTTGAAATGACGTTACGTCAATACGGCAAATCTATTGCGTTGAATCGTTAAGCTCTGGTGAGCATCGGCGACCGGCCCGCAACTTTCCGCGGGCCGCGCGGTTATTCCTGAAAGCCTTTTCCAGGGAGTCTCGCGTGAAAAGCGTGAAATGTGTTGTGGTCGTGGCGACGCTGTTCGGCGTCAGCCTCGCGACCACCCCCGCTCTCGCCGGCTGCTACCGCATGGGCGAGACCGGCTATCATTGGTACCGCTCCTGTGTGGGGCCGAGTTTTTTATACCCCCACCATCGCCGCTGCGCCCGCCATCACGGCTGCCGCTACCGCTGAAACGCGGGTTCAGCCAGCGAACTGCCCGAGCGCCTCTTCCGACACCGGCGTGATCGCCACGGATTCCCCGCAGCCGCAGGACGAGGTCTCGTTGGGATTCTTGAAGGTGAAGGTGGACGACATTTTCGTCGTTTCGAAATCCATTTGCGCGCCGATCAGGAACAGCACAGCCTTGGGGTCGATCAGGACTTTCGCGCCCTTGTCTTCCACCAGCAATTCGCCGGGATTTTGCTCCTGCGCCATTTCCACCGTGTAGGACATGCCGGCGCAGCCGCCGTTCTTCACGCCGACGCGCAAGGCGATTCCGCCGGCCTTGTCCACCAGCGCTTTCACGCGCGCCGCGGCGGCGTCGGTGAGTTCCATTACGGGGCGTCCGGCCATGTTCTGCTCCAAATCTTGCTCATCCAAATATAGGGCGCGCCCGCGCCTTTGAAAAGTCAGGCCGGCGCCTGCCTTCGGTCATGCGCGATCCCTAGCGGCGCAACCCTCCGTCGCATTGACTTCCCTTTCGCGCGCGCCCAAAACAGCCGTCCTAACGAGGCTGTCATGACTTCCGTTTCCGTCACGCTGATCGACAATTACGATTCCTTCACCTTCAATCTCGTGCATTACTTTGGCGCGCTCGGCGCCGATGTGAAGGTGGTGCGCAACGACCAGACCACGGTCGAGCAGGTGATGGGCGAGGACCCGGATTGCCTGGTGCTGTCGCCCGGGCCCTGCACCCCCCGCGAAGCCGGCATCTGCTGCGACCTGATCCGCGCCGCCAAGGAAAAAATTCCGCTGTTCGGCGTCTGCCTCGGCCACCAGGCCATCGGCGAAGTGTTCGGCGGCGAAGTGGTGCGCGCGCCCAGCCCCATCCACGGCAAGATCGCCGAGATCCACCACACCGGCGAAACCGTTTTTCATGGCCTGCCCTCGCCCTACAAGGCGACGCGCTACCATTCGCTGGTGGTGCGGCGCGAGAGCCTGCCGACCGAACTCGCGGTCACCGCGCAAACCCCGGATGGCCTGATCATGGGCCTGTCGCACATCACCCATCCCGTCCATGGCGTGCAGTTCCATCCCGAAAGCATCGCCAGCGAGCACGGCCATGCGCTGTTGAAGAATTTCCTCGACCTCGCGCGCAAATGGAACGCCGCCAAGCGGAGGAAATGATGGAGGCGTTCAAGCCTTTTCTCGCGCGGATTTCGGAAAAATCCTCGCTCGGCCGCGCCGAGGCGGAAAAAGCCTTCGGCCTGATCCTTTCCGGCGAGGCGACGCCGGCGCAGATTGGCGCCTTCCTGATGGGCCTGCGGCTGCGCGGCGAATCCCTCGACGAACTGACCGGCGCGGTCTCGGCCATGCGCGCCCGCATGTTGCGGGTCACGGCCCCTCCCGGCGCCATCGACGTGGTCGGCACCGGCGGCGACGGCGCCCAGACCTATAATATTTCGACGCTGGCGGCGATCATCGTCGCCGCCTGCGGCGTACCGGTGGCCAAGCACGGCAATCGCGCGGCTTCGTCCTTTTCCGGCGCCTCCGACGTCTTGACCGGCCTGGGCGTGCGCATCGGCATCCCGCCGGATGTGGTCGAACAATGCCTGCATGAGTGCAATATCGGCTTCATGACGGCGCAGGCGCATCATCCCGCTATGGCTCTGGTGGCGCCTGTTCGCAAGGAGCTGGGGGTGCGCACGCTGTTCAACCTGCTGGGGCCGCTCTCCAATCCGGCCGGCGTCACCCGCGCGCTGATCGGCGTCGCCGACGCCAAATGGATGGACTATATCGCCAAGACCATGGATACGCTCGGCGCCGAAAAACTCTGGGTCGCCCATGGGTCGGACGGGCTCGACGAGATCACCACCACGGGGCCGACGGAGATTCTCGAGCTCGAGGGCGGCCGGATGCGCCGGTTCATCGTCACCCCGGAAGAGGCCGGCCTTGCGCGCGCGCAAATGGCCGATCTGCGCGGCGGCGATCCCGCCTACAACGCCGCGGCCCTGCGCGCCGTTCTCAAGGGCGAGAAGAACGCGTATCGCGACATCGCCGTGCTCAACGCCGCCGCCGCCCTTGTGGTGGCGGGCAAGGCCGAGGGGTTGAAGGACGGCGCCCGCTGCGCGGAAGGCGCGCTGGACAGCGGAAAAGCACATGATACGCTTGAGAATCTGATAAGAACCAGCAAAGAGGCGACAGAACACACCGTTCGTTGACAAGCCATCGAGGAAACACGCGCTCCATGTCCGATATTTTGCGCAAGATCGAAGCCTATAAGCGCACCGAGATTTCCGAGGCCAAAGTCCGTGTGCCCCTGGCCACGCTGGAGCGGAAATTGCGCGAAGCCGATCCGCCGCGCGGTTTTGTGCGCGCGCTGCGCGACAAGGTTTCGGCCGGACTGCCCGCCCTGATCGCCGAAGTGAAGAAGGCCAGCCCCTCCAAGGGTTTGATACGCGCCGATTTCGATCCGCCGACACTGGCGCGCGCCTATGAGGACAATGGCGCCGCTTGCATCTCGGTGCTCACCGACGGGCCGTCCTTTCAGGGCAAGCTCGAAGACTTGACCGCCGCCCGCGCCGCCGTGCGCCTTCCAGTGATCCGCAAGGATTTTTTGTTCGATCCCTATCAGGTCTATCAGGCGCGCGCCGCCGGCGCCGATTGCATCCTGATCATCATGGCCTGCGTCAACGACCGCGAGGCCAAGGCCCTGAACGCCGCCGCCCATGACCTGAACATGGACGTGCTGGCCGAAGCCCATGACGAGGCCGAACTCGACCGGGCGCTGGCGCTCGAAACCCCACTGGTGGGCATCAACAACCGCAATCTGCGCGATTTCTCCGTCTCGCTCGAACGGAGCGAACAGCTTTGCCCGCGCATCCCCAAGGAAAAGCTGGCGGTGGCGGAAAGCGGCATCCATGCCCATGAGGATATTTTGCGGCTGCGCAAGGCGGGCGTGAACGTGTTTTTGGTCGGCGAGACCCTGATGCGTCAGGCCGATGTCGGCGCCGCCACCCGCGACCTGCTCAACGGCGCGGTCAAGCAATCGGCATGAGCGCCCCGAAACTCACCCACCTCAACGAGGCGGGCGAGGCGCGCATGGTCGATGTCTCCGACAAGGCGCGCACCGCCCGAGAGGCGGTGGCAGAGGGCTGCGTGGTCATGGCGCCGGAAACGCTGGACCTGTGCCTGTCCGGTCAGGCGAAGAAGGGCGATGTGTTCGCCACCGCCCGCATCGCCGGGATTTTCGCCGCCAAAAAGACCCATCAACTGATCCCGCTCTGCCATCCGCTGCTGTTGTCCAAGGTCGAGGTGGATGTGGCGGCGGACGCGTCTTTGCCGGGCCTGCGCGTGACGGCGCGGGCGAAAGTGCTGGGGGAAACCGGGGTGGAGATGGAGGCGCTGACGGCGGTCTCGGTCGCCTGCCTGACCATCTACGACATGCTCAAGGCCGCCGACCGCGCCATGCGCATCGAAGCTGTGCAATTGCTGTTGAAAAGCGGTGGAAAGTCTGGGGATTACCGCCGCCAAAGTTGAACCGGACTTTTGCGGGGGCCGTCATGGACGGGCGTGTCCCGGCCATCCACGCGGAAAAACAGCGCGAAATATCAGTCGCTTCGGTCTCTCGGCCCGGCGTGGATGCCTGGCGCAAGGCCGGGCATGACGTCCGTGGGTCTATTCATGTCCGAAAAAAAACCTCTGCTCTCCGTTGAAGACGCGCTCGCCGCCATTTTGGCCACGGCAAAGCCGCTGGGCGTGGAGGAGGTTCCGCTCGCCCAAACCTTCGGCCGGACGCTGGCGCGCGATCTGGTGGCGCTGCGCACCCAGCCGCCGAAAAACCTGTCCGCCATGGACGGCTACGCCCTGCGCGCCGCGGATGTCGGCAGAGCTCTGACAGTGATCGGCGAATCCTCGGCCGGCGCGGGTTTTGCTGGCGTTTGCGGCCCCGGCGAGGCGGTGCGGATTTTTACCGGCGCGCCGTTGCCTCAGGGGGCTGACAGCGTGCTGGTCCAGGAAGATGCGACCCGCGACGGCGATCTTGTCTCCGCGCGCACCGCCGTGTCGCTGGGAAAAAATGTCCGTGTCGCCGGCGTCGATTTCCACGAGGGCGAGACCATTTTGCCGGCGGGACGGCGGCTCACCCCCGCCGATGTCGCCTTCGCCGCTTCCGCCGACCACCCGATCCTTCCGGTCGCGCGCCGCCCGAAAATCGCGGTGCTGTCCACCGGCGACGAACTGGTTCCGCCCGGTGAACAACGCGGGCCGGATCAGATCGTCGCCTCCAACGCCTATGCTGTGCTCGGCCTGATCGCGGCCTGCGGCGGCGAGGCGATCGATCTCGGCGTGACCCCCGACCAGCCCGAAGCCATCGAGGCCGCCATCCGCAATGCGCTGGCGATGAACATCGACGTGCTCGTCACCATCGGCGGCGCCTCGGTCGGCGACCGCGATTTCGTGCGCGGCGCGCTGTCGCGCGAAGGCATGGCGCTGGAATTCTGGAAGATCAACATGAAGCCGGGCAAGCCGCTGATTCACGGCCATATCGGCGCAACAAAAGTGCTGGGCCTGCCGGGCAATCCGGTTTCGGCGGTGGTCTGCGGCGAGCTTTTTCTCAAACCGCTGATCCGGGCGCTGTGCGGCGAACCCGCTGGGCACAGGCTCGACCCCGCCGTGGCGGGCGCCGATCTCAAGGCCAATGGCCCGCGCCGCGAATATATGCGCGCGACGCTCGCCTGGGGCGAGGACGGCCGTCTGGTCGCCACGCCGCAAAAGGATCAGGATTCCTCGCTGAATTCGGTGCTGGCGCGCTCGCATGCGCTCATCCTGCGCGAGGCGAACGCCCCGGCCGTTGCGCGGGGCGCCGAGCTGCGCGTGCTGCGGCTTACGGAATAAAGTCCAGTCGCAGGAAAGCGACGCGGAAGGTCGCCGTGAACGGACCGGGACGGCCGAGCGCTTTTCGCAAGGCGTGAGCGGGCAGGGGGCGGCTGCCGGGGGCGGCGCGGTGGGCGCCGGATTTTTTCAGGCTCTTGGCGAAGGCGCGCGCGCTGTCGAAACGCGCGGGAAAATCGACGATTTCGCAATCGCCGCCGAAATCTTGCGGCGGAAACGGCCAGAGCGAATCCTGCAAGCCGGAGGCGCGCAAAAACTCCCGCCACTCGTGCAGCGAGCCCTCGACCGGCGTCGCCACATGCAGCGCGCCGCCGGGCGCCAGCAAACCGCGCCAGCTCTGCAAAACCTGGTTCGGATCGTTCAGCCAATGCAGCGCCATGCTCGACAGGATCAGGTCGTAGCGCGCGGCGGTTGAAAAAAACGCGGCGTCGGCGCGGATCGTCTCGACGGATGGAAACTTGGCTTTCAGCCGCGCCAGCATGTTGGGCGCGGCGTCGAGCGCGCAGACTTGCGCGTCCGGCCATTTCCCGTGCGCAAAACCGGTGACGTGGCCGGTGCCCGCGCCGATGTCGAGGATTTTTGCAGGGGCGCCGTCGGCGCGCGCGACCAGAGCGCGCGCCACCTCGCTTTGGACTTGCGTCCAGGCGTCATAGCTCTCCGCCGCCGCATCGAACGCGGCGATAATGTCGTCACCCGCCATGGCGGCTTAAAAAATCCCTCAGTTTTTCGGCGCAGAAGGCCGGCGCGGTCCAGGGCAGACCGTGCCCACCCGTCGCGCTGACAAAAAGTTCGCCGCCGCTTTGCGCCAATTCGCGCGCGGCGTCCAGCGGAACGAGCGGGTCGTCTTCGGCCGCGAGAACGAGCGTGGGCGGGCGCGCAGCAGAGTCTGCCGCCGTCATTGCGAGCCAACGGGTCCGGCCTTCGGCCGGCCCGATGACAGGCTCTGCGAAGCAATCTACGCTGCGGCTTGCACGCAGGGTGGATTGTTTCGTCGCCGTCGGCTCCTCGCAATGACGGGGGATGTGTGCGTCACAGGTTTCCAGGAACGCTAGCCCTTCGGCGAGAGATTCGGGGTTTGGCGTCGAACAGGTCCCACCGCCGTGTTGCGCGCGGAACGCGTCGACACAGGCTTTGGGATCGCGCGCCAAATTTTTGCGGAGCGCGCGCAATTCTGAGGCGCGCACGCAGCCGCGTCCGTGCTCGTCCTTCACAAAACGCGAAAACGCGTTGATCGCGACCACGCCCGCCCAGTCAGCCCGTTGCGAAAAACCCCAACCCAAACCCATGGAATGGCCGACCAGCACATCGCCGGGCGCGAAATCGGGAATGTGTTTCGGGCCGAAAAACCCCAAATCCGCGCGGACCTGCGGCCAGTCGGCGAGTTTTGGCGCGAGCGCGTCAAAACACTCCGGCGCAAAGGCCCAGCCATGGACGAAATAGAGCCTCACCGCGCCAGGTCCAAAAGGGCGTCCGCCAGCGCCGCCACATCTTCCGCGCTATGCGCGGCGGAGAGCGAGAGGCGCAGCCGGCTGGTTCCCGGCGGCACCGTGGGCGGACGGATGGCGGCGACCAGAATCCCGCGCGCCTCCAGCTTTTTCGCCAGCGCCAGCGTTTCCGCCTCGCCGCCGATGATCACCGGCACGATCTGGGAGGCGCTGGCGCCGCACTCAAACCCGGCGCCGCGCAGTTTTGCGCGCAACCCGTCGGCAGCCGCCAGCAGCGCGGCGCGCTCGGCGGAAAGCGTGGGAACGAGGTCGAGCGCCGCGCCCATGGCGCCCATCACGGCGGGCGGCAGTCCCGTGCTGTAGACCAGCCCGCCGCAGCGGTTGACCAGAAATTCGCGCAAAATTTTGGAAAGGCCGAGATAGGAGCCGAACCCGCCCAGAGCCTTGCCGAACGTGCCCATGGCGACGTCAACCGTTTCGGAAAAATCCTCGCAAAGGCCAAACCCGCGCGAGCCGAACACGCCGGTGGCGTGGGCCTCGTCCACATAGAGCAGGGCGTCGAAATTTTTGGCCAGCGCGCCGATGCGCGCGAGATCGGCGAGATCGCCGTCCATGCCGAACACGCTTTCGGTGATCACCACGCAAAACTCGCCCTTGGCGGTCCGGGCCTGCAAAAGCTTTTCCAGATGGTCGCAGTCGTTGTGCTGAAAGCGCATCAACCGCGCGCCCGAGAGCTGCGCGCCTTGCAGCAGCGAATGATGCGCCAGCCGGTCGGCGAGGACGGTGACGGGCCGCCCGATCACCTCGGCGTCGGCCAGCGCCGCCACCACGGTAAGGTTGGTCTGGTAGCCCGAGGCCAGCACCAGCGCGCTCTCCTGCCGCTTGGCGGCGGCGATTTTCGCCTCCAGCTCGGAAAAGGCCGGGTGGTCGCCGGTCACCAGCCGCGACGCCGCGACGCCCGCGCCGAATTTTTCGGCGAAATCGCGGGAGGCGGCGACGAGCGCGGGGTGCAGGCTCAAGCCCAGATAATCGTTGCCGGCAAAGTTGATGAGCGTTTTGCCGCCGCGCACAATGCGGCCGTCGGGGGCCAGCGTCGCGCTGTTCAGCCTCCGCAGCCGGTCTTGCGCAGCCCTTTGTGCGCAATAAGTCTCATAGGGATCAACTTTTGCCATTATCCCGCAGTCTGATAAGAGAGCGCATCGCAAAACGCCAGCCGTCCTTGAAACGGCCGGGCCGAGACGAGACCATCATGAACGCGCAGCCGATTTTTGACGCCAAAGCCCCCGTCCGCCACGACTGGACTCTCGAGGAGATCCAGGCCCTGTTCGCCATGCCCCTGCTCGATCTGGTGCATCGCGCGCAAATGGTCCATCGTCAATATCACGATCAGACCGTGCAACTGGCGAGCCTGCTGTCGATCAAAACAGGCGGCTGCGCCGAAGACTGCCATTATTGCCCGCAGAGCGCGCATTTTTCCAAGGCCACCGGCCTCGCCAAGGAGACGCAGCTCGACGTCGATTACGTGCTGAGCCGCGCCAAAATGGCCAAGGAGGCCGGCGCCACCCGCTTCTGCATGGGCGCGGCCTGGCGCTCGGTGCGCGACGGCGCCGAATTCGACGCCGTGCTCGACATGGTGCGCGGCGTGCGCGCCATGAACATGGAGGCCTGCGTGACGCTGGGTATGCTCAAGCCCCATCAAGCCAAGCGCCTCGCCGAAGCCGGCCTGACCAGCTACAACCACAATCTCGACACCTCGCCCGAATTCTACGGCGAGATCATCACCACCCGCACCTACGAGGACCGGCTGGAGACGCTGAACCTGGTGCGCGCGGAAGGGATTGGGATTTGCTGCGGCGGAATTATCGGCATGGGCGAGAAGGAAATGGACCGCGCCTCGCTGATCCGCGAGTTGTCGAAAATGAACCCGCATCCGGACAGCGTGCCGATCAATGCGCTTGTCGCCGTTCGCGGCACGCCGCTGGAGGGCCGCCCGCCGGTCGACGCTTTTGATATGGTGCGCATGATCGCCGTCGCCCGCATCACCATGCCGAAGTCGCGCGTGCGCCTCTCGGCGGGCCGCTCGGAAATGAGCGCGGAAGGCCAGGCCATGTGCTTCATGGCCGGCGCCAATTCGATCTTTTACGGCGAAAAGCTGCTCACCACAGACAACAACGACGCGGCGGCGGATCGCGACCTGATCGAAAAGCTCGGACTGCGGGCAGAGGAGATCGAGGAGCGCTCGGCCCATTTCGATCTCGACAACACCGAAGAGGTCGGGACGGGCGCCTGAGCGCGGTGCGTCGCCCGCGCGAGTCGTCAGCCCGGGCTCGTCCCGGGCCCACAGATTCAGCGCTTCAAAACCTCGCGGATCGCGGCCGTCAACGCGTTGAGCTGGCGCTCCTCAATGGTGAACGCCGGCGTGAGATAAACGATGTCGCCGAAGGGGCGGACCCAAAATCCCCTTTCGGCGAATTTTTCGCGCAGCGCCGGCGCGTCGACCGTTTCGAGCTGAACCGCGCCGATCGCGCCTTTCACCCGCACATCCAGCACGCCCGGCAGGGTCCGGCACGGCTCCAGCCCCTCGCGCAGCAAAAGCTCGATGGCGGCGACTTGTTTTAGGCGCGGCTCGGTCTCGAACAGGTCGAGCGAGGCGTTGGCGGCGGCGCAGGCGAGGGGATTGGCCATATAGGTCGGGCCGTGCATCAGCGCGTGCGTGGGATCGTCGGAGAGAAAGGCGTCGTAGACGTGGGGCCGCGCGATGGCTGCGGCCAGAGTGAGTGCGCCGCCGGTCAAACCTTTTCCGACGCACAGAATGTCGGGGACGACGCCAGCCTGTTCGCAGGCGAAGAATGTGCCGGTGCGGCCGAAGCCGACGAAAATTTCGTCGGCGATCAGCAGGACTTCATGCTTGCGGCAAATCTCGGCGACTTTTCGAAGCGTGGTGGCGTCGTGCATTTTCATGCCGCCGGCGCCTTGCACCAGGGGCTCGATCAGGACCGCGGCGACATTGTGCTTCTCCCGCGCCAGCAGCGCGTCAAATTCCGCCGTGCTCGCCTCGTCGACGGGCAGCTCCGCCAAAATCTGTTTGGGCAGATAATCCTTGAACAGGGCGTGCATGCTCTCGTCGGGATCGCAGACCGCCATGCAGGCCATGGTGTCGCCGTGATAGCCATAGCGGAACGACACCATGCGGCTGCGGGAAACACCGCGGTTGAGCCAATATTGCACCGCCATTTTCATCGCGACTTCGATCGCGACCGAGCCGCTGTCGACGAAAAACACTTTTGAGAGATCGCCCGGCGCCTTGTCCGCCAGCCGTTTCGCCAATTTCAGCGCCGGTTCATGCACGAGGCCGCCGAACATCACATGCGGCATTGTTTCGAGCTGCGCCCGCAGGGCGGCGACAATGTGCGGGTGGTTGTAGCCGTGACATGCCGTCCACCAGGAGGCGATGCCGTCGATCAGTTCGCGCCCGTCGCTCAGCGTGATCACCGAGCCGAGGGTGGAAACCGCCTGCAAAGGCTGGCGGGCGGTCTTCATCTGGGTGTAGGGAAGCCAGACGTGTTCGAGCAGATTTTCCATAAAGGCGGCTCGTGAAAACTTTCTTCGTGACGTCGACCGGCACCGGCATCGGCAAAACCTTCACCACCTGCGCGCTGATCCGGCAGGCGCGCGCGCGCGGCCTCAAGGTCGCGGCGACCAAACCGCTTATTTCCGGCTTCGACAACAATAAAATTCCGGAGAGCGACACAGGCGCCATTTTGCAGGCGCTGGGCGAGCCGCCGACGCCCGAGGCGGTCGCCCGCGTCTCGCCCTGGCGTTTTTCGGCTCCGCTCGCCCCGAACATGGCGGCGGCGGCGGAAGGTTTGTTCGTGGACTGCGACGCCCTCTTCGCCCACAGCCGCGCCTTTCTGGCGGAGCCGGCCGATGTCAGGCTGATCGAGGGGGTGGGCGGGGTGATGGTCCCGCTGGACGATTCGAAAACCGTGCTCGACTGGATCAGCGCCTGCGGCTGTCCCGCGATTCTGGTGGTCGGCGATTATCTGGGAACGATCAGCCACACGCTCACGGCGATCGAAGTTTTGCGCGCGAGGGGCGTCCCCCTCGCCGCCGTGGTGGTGAGCGAAGGCGAGGGCAGGGAGGTTCCCTTTGTCGAGACCTGCGCTGAGCTTGGCGCGCGTCTGAAGCCGGCGCCCGTCGTGGCGCTGCCGCGCAACGGTTCGGGCGCCGAACTGGCGTCCGCCCTGGCGGGTAGCCGTCTTTAGCGGTCGAAATCTCGGTCGCCGTCGGGTCTTCCGCCCTTGTTGCATTCGCCGCTCGAGGCCGCGATCGCCTGCGACGCGAGCGAGGTCGACAGCAACAGGGAGATGGCCGGCGGGGTGACCACGGAAAACCGGCCGAGCGCGGCCATGAAGGTGCGGCGGTCGGCCGCCGCAGACTCGTCGTCGCGGATTTCGGGTTCGGACATGGCGGACTCCTGATTTAAACTTCATTTAATTCCGCGCTATTTAATAAGCGCATCAAACAGGTTTGCGCCAGGCGGGATCGCGGTCAAACCAAAATTATTTGATAATGAATTAAATATGCATTTAATAATTTCGCCCCTGGCGCGCGCCGCGCGCCGCCTGGAACTTCATGCGCGGGCCCGCGTTGAGGGCCCACGCGTCGGTCCGGACGCCCGCGACTTGAAGGAGTTCCCATGAAAACAATGGCTTTGCTGGCGGCTTTCGCGTTTGCAACCGCCCTGGTCACCACCTCCGCCCACGCCATTCCGGCGACGCCCGGCGCCTCCGCGCACAACGAGGCCCTCGTGCAGGTCAAGCACAAGAAGCACAAGAAATCGCACAAGAAAATGGACCAGAACGAAGGCCGGTCCGATATGGGGTCCGGCGACAAGAAGGGCATGTGAACGCGTTCCGGCTCCCCAAAACGGGAGCCGGGTCAGCGCACGCGCGGAAAATCGCCGTGAATAAAGCCCTGGCGCGCCGAGAGATTCATCCCGTATTCGCCGCCAAAGGTCACCTTGCCGTCCGAGAGCGAAATCACGGCGTCGTCATGGTCGGCGAGCGTGAACTTGCCGTTCTTCGCCGGGATGAGTTCGCCGCTGTCCCGCGCCAAAAAACCGTCAGGAAATGGTTTTGGCCGGTAGGCGTCCGGCATCCAGTCGCCGTACCAGTCGAGCCAGGGTTTTCCGCCCCGCTCATAGACCAGCAGTGTGGTCTTCTCTCGGTCGAACGCCTTACCGTAATCGGTGTAAACCTTGGCC
Organism: Rhodoblastus acidophilus; assembly: GCF_025961575.1. Lineage (GTDB taxonomy): Bacteria > Pseudomonadota > Alphaproteobacteria > Rhizobiales > Beijerinckiaceae > Rhodoblastus > Rhodoblastus acidophilus_C. Next base: position 183,621 of record NZ_JAOQNX010000004.1, read on the forward strand.
GTGCGATAGAGCCGCAGGGTTTCGGCCCGCTCCTGGAACAGAGCCACGCAGCTGCTGTTCTCGAGGCATTGCGGCGCCTCGAACAGCCAGGCGCGCTGCGAATCCTTGATGACGTCGGGAATGACGAAGGTCCGCAAGGTTTCGGCATAGGCCTTGGCGAGGTCCTCGTCGGCCTTGCCCAGCGCCGGGTCGGCGCAAATCCGTCGCTCCAGGGGCGTGCGCGCCTTGCCGCAATCGAAACTGGCGGCCTGCGCCGATTGGGCGACGGCCGCCAGCAGGATCAGCAAGGCGGCCGTCTTCATCGTCAGTCCACGTCCTCGACGCTCTCCGGTCCGCCGCCGTAGACGCGCTGGGCCAGGGCCGCCTCCATAAATGCGTCGATGTCGCCGTCCAAAACCTCGTCCGGGGTTCCCGAGACGACGCCGGTGCGCAAATCCTTGACCATCTGGTAGGGTTGCAGCACGTAGGAGCGGATTTGGTGACCCCAGCCCACGTCGGTTTTCGACGCATTGAGCTTGTCGGTCTCGGCCTGACGCCTTTCCAGCTCCTGCTCATAGAGCCGGGCGCGCAGCATGTTCCAGGCGGTGGCGCGGTTCTTGTGCTGCGAGCGCTCCATCTGGCAAGCGACCGCGATGCCTGTGGGGATATGGGTGATGCGGACGGCCGAATCGGTCTTGTTGATATGCTGACCTCCCGAACCGGAGGCGCGATAGGTGTCGATGCGGCAGTCGCTTTCGTTGATCTGGATGTCGATGCGGTCGTCGACGACCGGATAGACCCAGGCCGAGGCGAAGGAGGTGTGGCGCCGGGCGTTGGAGTCGAACGGGGAAATGCGCACCAGACGGTGCACGCCCGATTCGGTCTTGGCCCAGCCATGGGCGTTATGGCCCTTGACCAGCAGAGTCGCCGATTTGATGCCGGCCTCGTCGCCCGAGGTTTCTTCGATCAGTTCGACCTTGTAGCCTCGGCGTTCCGCCCAGCGCGTGTACATGCGCAGCAGCATGCGGGCCCAATCGCAGGATTCCGTGCCGCCGGCGCCGGAATGGACTTCGATATAGGTGTCGTTGGCGTCGGCTTCGCCGGACAGCAGGGCTTCGACCTGGCGGCGCTGGGCCTCCTTGTTGAGCGCCCGCAACATTTCGACGCCCTCGTCCTGCGCTTTCTCATCCTCCTCCATCTCGCCGAGTTCGATCAGCGTGACGGCGTCGTCGAGGTCGGCGTCGAGTTTCTTGAGGGAGTCGAGCCGCGTTTCCAGGTCCGTGCGCTCGCGCATCAGCTTTTGCGCGGCTTCGGCGTCGTTCCAGAAATCGGGGTGTTCGGATTTGGCGTTCAGTTCGGCGAGGCGGCGAGTCGATTGTTCGACGTCAAAGATGCCTCCTCAGCAGCCCGACTGACTGCTTGATCTCTTCGATAAGCGACACGGCTTCCGCGCGCATGTGGCGATTCCCATTCTCTATGAGTGGAGGCCGTACATAGGCGCGGCGGGGCGCGGTGTAAAGCGGGAGCGGAGGGCCGGTCATGCCCGGGCTTGTCCCGGGCATCCACGCCGAGACATTGCATCGGCGTTCCAGGACGGGACGAAGGCCTCGACAGCTCGATTCGCTCGTCGCGCTCCACGCCGGCGTGGATGGCCGGGACAAGCCCGGCCATGACGGCATGATGTTGGTTTATCTGCTGTTTTAACTCTTGGGCGGCTAAATCTTCCGCACCGCCGCCAAAAACTCGCCGACGATTCCGGAGACCCGGCCGGCCTCTTCGTCCATGCGCGCAATGGCGTCGCGCGCCTGCCGCGCCGCCGCCACCGTCTCGTCGGCGGAGTTCGACACCCCCTCGATGGTGCGCGACACCGAGCCCGCGCCTTGCGAGGCCTGCTGCACGCTCTGGGCGATATTGGCGGTCGAGGCCGATTGCTCCTCTACTGCGGCGGCGATGGCGCCGGCGATGTGGCTCATCTCGGAAATGCGGCCGTTGATCAGGTCCATGGCGTGGACGGCCTCGCGCGTCGCGGTCTGCACCGCGCTGATCTGGCCGCCGATCTCTTCGGTCGCCTTGGCGGTCTGGCTGGCGAGATGCTTGACCTCGTTGGCGACCACGGCGAAACCGCGCCCGGCCTCTCCGGCGCGCGCCGCCTCGATGGTGGCGTTCAGCGCCAGCAGGTTGGTTTGCGCCGCAATGGCGTTGATCATGTTGACGATCTCGCCGATCCGCGCCGAGCTTTCGGCGAGGCTGCGCACCTTGGCGCTCGCGCCGTTGGCGTCGCCGGTGGCCAAATCCGCGAATTTGCGCGACTGATCGACCTGCATGGCGATCTCGCGAATCGAGGAGGTGAGTTCGTCCGCCGCCTGGGCGACGCTGCTGACATTGTTGGCGGTTTCCGCGGTGGTCCCGGACACGGCGGCGGCGCGGTCGCGGGTGCGCTCCGCCTCGGCGGCGAGCTTTTGCGCGGTGTCGCCAATGGCGCCGGCGACCTGGCGGACGGCGCCGAGAATGCGCGCCATGTCGCCGTCGAACCGGTCGGTGATCACGGCGAGATTTTTCTCGCGCGCCTGCCGGCGGCTTTCATGCTCGGACAGGTCGACGATGCCGGAATACATCACCCCGGGATTGGCGCGCGAACGCACCAGCGTGACCTGAGCGGGAAAGGTTTCGCCATTGGCGCGCTTGTGCGTCCATTCGAACTGGCAACACCCCTTTTGCCGCGCTTCGGCGATGATGCGCTGGGCCTTGAGCGTCGAGGATTCGCCATCGGGCTGCGTGGGCGGCGAAATGTCGGCCGGCGAGGTCGCGGCGAAGGCGGCCTTGCTGGAGAAGCCGAAAATGCGGACGGCGGCGTCATTGCAATCGATGAAATGGTCGCCCTCCAGCATCAGGATCGCATTGGGCGTCACTTCGAAATAGTCGCACTGGACCTTCGCGCCCCGATCACTCGCCTTTCGAAACAGCCCGGCCATGTTTGCTCCCACCCCTGCGCGCGCCGATCGGGCGCCCCGGTTGGGCCGCGCAATGCGATCGGAGAAAAACGAGTACAACCTGCGCGAGAACAGTTAACGAGGGGTTGAAGCTTGGCCGGAGCGCCGAGAAAATACGGTTAATGCGTAAGGGGAATCCTCAGTACAGCCCGCCAGTGCCGCCGCCGACCTGGTTGTCGTCGCCGGGCGCGCCGGGGCTCGCCGCGTGACCGCCGCCGCTGTAGGAATCGGGCGGGGCCGTGCCCGGCTTGAAGGCTTCGAGGATCGAACCCGGGCCGGACGAACGCAAGCCGCTCTTCACATCCACCGAAATCAGCTTGATGCCCGGCGGAACGCGGAACGGGGTGTCGGGTTTGCCGGCCAGCGCCATCTTCATGAAATCGCGGAAAATCGGCGCGGCATAGGTCGCGGCCTGCGCGGAATCGCCGAGCGAGCGCGGCTTGTCATAGCCGATGTAGACACCGACCGCGAGGTCGGGCGAATAGCCAATGAACCACAAATCCTTGGCGTCGTTGGTGGTGCCGGTCTTGCCCGCCAGATGCTTGCCGACCTCGCGGATGCTGACGCCGGTGCCGCGCTGGATCACGCCTTCCATGATCGAGGTCATTTGGTAGGCGGTGAGCGGGTCGATCACCTGCTCGCTCTTGTCGACGAGTTTCGGCTCGTTGTCGGGCGAGAATTTGTCGGCGTCGCAGCCGAGGCATTCGCGCTCGTCATGGCGGTAGATGGTGTGGCCCCAGCGGTCCTGGATGCGGTCGATCAGCGTCGGCTTGATCTGCTTGCCGCCATTGGCGAGCATGGAATAGCCGGCGACCATGCGCATGACGGTGGTTTCGCCGGCGCCGAGCGACATGGACAGGTAAGGCGCGAGATTGTCGTAAATGCCGAAGCGCCGCGAGGTCTCGACGATCAACGGCATGCCGACGTCGCGGGCCAGCCGCACCGTCATCAGATTCTTCGAATGCTCGATGCCATAGCGCAGCGTGTGCGAGCCGTAATTGCCCTTCTCGAAATTTTCCGGGCTCCAGGTTTCGCCGCTGGCCGTGGTGATGGTGATCGGCTCGTCCTGGAGGACGGAGGAGGGCGTATAGCCATTGTCGAGCGCCGTGGCGTAGACGAAGGGCTTGAACGACGAGCCCGGCTGGCGCTGCGCCTGGGTGGCGCGGTTGAACGAGGACTGGTCGAAGGAGAAGCCGCCGACCATGGCGAAGACGCGGCCGGTGAACGGGTCCATGGCGACGATGGCGCCGGAAATTTCCGGAATCTGCCGCAGCCGCACCTGACCCGGCTTGCTGTCGATCGGCTCGACGAAGATCACGTCGCCGACCGCAAAAGCCTGGCGCAATTTCTTGCGCACGAAACGGGCGTTGTCGGTCGACAGCGTCGCGGTCTCGCGGTTGCGGGCGACTTCGCCGCCCTTTTCCTTGGCTGGCTGCAGGCCGACGCGCAAGGCGGAATCATTGACGTCGAGCACCACGGCGAGCCGCCAGGGCGCGACATCGCCGAGCGGCGGCACGTCCGCCAGCGCCAGGCCCCAATCCGCGCCGATCTCGATCTGCTTGTAGGGGCCGCGATAGCCATGGGCCTCGTCGAAGCGCACGAGGCCATCGACCAGGGCGCGACGCGCCATCAGCTGCATTTTGGGGTCGAGCGTGGTGCGCACCGACAGCCCGCCCTCGTAGAGTTTGCGGTCGCCATAGCGATCGTTCAGCTCGCGGCGCACCTCTTCGGCGAAATAGCCGGCGGCAAAACTGTTGGCGGAGACGTTGCGGGGGGTGACCACCAGCGGCTCGGCCTTGGCCGCTTCGCCATCGGCGCGCGATATATAGCCGTTCTCAACCATGCGGTTGAGCACGTAATTGCGGCGCTCCACCGCGGCGTCGCGGTTGCGGAACGGATTGTAATTGTTGGGCGCCTTGGGCAGGCCGGCGAGATAGGCGACCTCGGCGAGCGTCAGCTCCTGCACCGACTTGTCGTAATAGTTCAGCGCCGCCGCGGCGATGCCGTAGGAGCCCAGGCCGAGATTGATCTTGTTCAGATAGAGCTCGAGAATCCGGTCTTTGCTGTAGGTCTGCTCGATGCGCAGGGCGAGCAGCGCCTCCTGGATCTTGCGTTCGAACGAGCGCTCCGGCGTCAGCAGGAAGTTTTTCGCCACCTGCTGCGTGATGGTCGAAGCGCCCTGCATGCGCTTGTTGCCCTCGACCAGCACCTTGACCGCGCGCAACATGCCCTCGGGGTCGATGCCGTTATGGGTGTAGAAATTCTTGTCTTCGGCCGAGATGAACGCCTCTTTCACCAGTTTGGGGATGGCGTTCGACGGGATGTAGAGCCGGCGCTCATGGGCGTATTCGGCGACCAGCGAGCCGTCGGCGGCGTGCACGCGCGTCATCACCGGCGGTTCGTAATTCTTGAGCTGGGTGTGGTCGGGCAGGTCCTTGGAGAAACTATAGACCAGCGCGCCGGCCCCGAGGGCGGCGACGACGAAGACGATCGCGCCCGCCGCGAACAGAAAGGCGAAAAAGCGGGCGAACATGCGCATATAAATCATCCCCTAAATTCATCGGCAAATGCATGCCTTTCCCGAGCGGCTATAGCATCGCCCGGGCGTCGCGGCCATTTGAAAAATTGCGATTCATCAAGCGCGCCGCACTGCGAAAGTCAGCAATCGCCCGGCTTTGTGTCGCTTTCAGGGCGATCGCTTGCCCTTGCGGGAGAAGGTGGGCGCGTCGCTCACTCGCTCTTCCGCGCCGCGCCCCTCATCCGTCTCGCGCCCCCACGGGCGCGAGCCACCTTCTCCCGCCAGGGGAGAAGGAGATGTCCTGAACGGGAGAAGCAGGCGGCGTTCAGGGCGTGCGCGGCGGCTCATTGAGCGCGGGCGCGGCGACGGTCGGGCGGCCGCGAAAAAAATCGTCGATCGCCAGCGCGGCTTGGGCGGCCGCCTTCTCCCGCCATTTCGGCGAGGTGAGGTCGGCGGCGTCCTGTTCGCTGGAGAGATAGCCGAGCTCCAGCAGCACCGAGGGCACGTCGGGCGCCTTGAGCACGACGAATCCGGCGTGACGTTGGGGATTCTTGTTGAGCGTGGCGGCGATCTTCCAGCGCTCGCTCAGATATTTGGCGAAAATATTGGAATAGGCCCGGGTTTCTCGGCGGGTGAGGTCGAACAGGATGTCGTTGACGTCGCCGGCCTGCTCCTGCTGCTCCTGGCCGGCGAGGGAATCGGCCTGGTTTTCGCTCGCGGCGACCCGGGCGGCTTCCGCGTCCGAGGCGCGATCCGAGACCGTGTAGACCGTGGCGCCGCGCACCGCTTGCGCGCCGCTGCTCAGCGAATCCGCGTGCAGCGAGACGAACAGCGCGGCCCCGAGTTTTCGCGCGATGCGCACGCGCTCCTGCAAGGGGATGAAGGCGTCGTCCTCGCGGGTGAAGGCGATGCGATAGCGGCCGCTGGCGCGCAGCGGCCCGGCCAGCGCCTTGGCGAATTCAAGCACCACGTCCTTCTCGGCGACGTCGCCCTGGATCGTTCCGGCGTCGACGCCGCCATGGCCGGGATCAAGCACGATCAGCGGCTTCGACGCATCGCTTTGCGAATCCGGGGCGCGCGCCGGAATGGCGGCGGTGGCGTCGCGGCGCGCCTGGTCCTGGGTTTCGGCGCCAGCGCGCGCGGCGGCGTGAAAGGCGGCGGGTTCGGCCGGCTTGATGACCAGCGTCAGTTCGCCGCCGGCGTTTTTCGGCGCGCAGGCGGCGGAAAATTGCGCGGGACCCGGCAGGTCGACGATGATGCGGGATTTTCCCGCCGACAGCCGGCCGAAGCGGTAGGTCAGCTCGTGGGGCGCGGCCGGCTTGCCGGCGTTTTTGGCGGCGCGCCGGCTTTTGTGTTTGGCGCTGGCGGGGTCGCCATGGCTGGGGTCGATCAGGAACTTGACCTCGGGCAGGTCGAGCACGGCGCGCGGCGGCTGGTCGAGCACATAGGCCTGGGAGGGGACGCAGGCGTCGAGGCTGAAGATGAGTCGGGTCTCACGACCGCCTGCGCCGTCCGGGTTTTCGACGCGCACGTCGAAGGCCGCCGGCGGCTCGGCGCGCGCCGGACTCGCCACGAGCAGCATGAGCGCGGCGAGCGCGGCGCTCCACAGGCTGGACTTCCGGAAAACGGGCGGATTGTTCTGCATGCGCGGCTCGAGCTTTGGCGCAGTCTCCGACGATTCGTCGAGAAAGGCATGGATCTCAAGTCAGAGCATGAAATTGTTAACAAGATTTAACCTTGGCTGTGAAGCGCCGCGAGCAGGCGGTTTTTGCTGGCGCCAGGGCAAGCTTGTGGCGCTGAGGCCACAGAGTTGCGGCAAAAACACGGAGACGCGGAAAACTTGCCAAAACCACACGCGACGGTTACAAAGAGGTGTTCGGCGGCGCGAGACAAAGAGTCGCAGCGCCGGGGCCGAACGGGTTTCCCGTCTGGCAGGCGACTGTTCTTTCCGCGCTGAAGGCGGCAAAGGTTCCTGTGAGACGGCGGGGCGAAGTGCGCGGATGCGACGGAAGCGTCGCACGCGTCTTGAGTCCAATGCGTTCAATCCTCCGCCGCCCGCCCCTCGAGACGAGAGCGAGGCGCGGATTTCGAGATTATGCGCCGCCGCCCGCCTCCTGGAGGTTGAGCGCGCGGACGACTGCAAAGGTTTGCACGTGGCGACGCCAAACCTTCGGGGCGGAGACAAGCTCCGCACGAAGACAGACTCGGGAGAAGGCCAGCGCGTTTCGGCGCGGGGGTCTTCCGCACGTTTCTGCGGCCCACGGGCTTGTATCCCTCCTTCCCCGTCCCACAGGCTCCGGCCTTCGCTGACCCCGAGGGTCCGGCCGATTGTGGCGACGATTCCGCTTACCCCTTCCTTTCCATCTCACATCATGGCGCGCCAGTTTTGGCGCGGCGCCGCGCGCGCGGCGGGACCCGTCAGCCTTCCGGCCGGTTTCCCCCGCGCAAGGCTAGCGGCTTTCCTGTGCAGCGCCATGGATTCAAGAGTTCGCAATGGCCAACAAAATGCTGATCGACGCGTCCCACCCCGAAGAGACGCGGGTGGTGGTGCTCAGGGGAAATAGAGTCGAGGAATTCGATTTCGAGTCCGCCTCGAAGAAACAACTGCGCGGCAACATCTATCTGGCGAAAGTCACGCGGGTCGAGCCCTCGCTGCAGGCCGCCTTCGTCGAATATGGCGGCAATCGCCACGGGTTCCTGGCGTTCAGCGAAATCCACCCGGATTATTACCAGATCCCCCACGCCGACAGGGTCGCCCTGCTCGAAGAGGAATCGCGCGCCCATCGCGAGGAAGACGACGAGGAAAGCCCGCGCCGCCGCAGCCGCCGCAGCCGTCGCGGCGCGGAAAAGCGCCGGGGCGGCGACGACCGCGTGACCGGCGAGGCCGAGGAGTCCGACGAGATTTTGGCGGCGGCGCCGCAGGACGGCGCGGCTGAGCAGCCCGCCGGAGAGGTTTTTGGCGAGTTCGCGCCGGTCGAGGCCGCCGCTGTCGAGGCGGTGGTCGTCGAGGCGAGCGAACCCGTCGCGGAAGCCGATGCGCCCGTCGAGAGCGCGGCGGTCGAGCCGGTCGCTGAACCCGTCGCCGAGCAGGCGGCGGCTCAGCCGTCCGAGCCGGTCGAAGCCGCGGCGCAACCCGCCGCCGAGGCTCAGCCCGCCGAAGCGCAGGCTGCGGAAGCCCAGCCGGAGGTGGTTCAGGCGGCCGAGGACCAGCAGCGTTTGTTCCGCGATCCCGAAGGCTTTGCGGTGGTCGAGGAAGGCCATGAGGATGCGGCCGTCGAGACCGGCGCGGACGAGGTCCAGGACGAAGTCCGGGACGAGGCCCGCAACGAAGTTGCCGACGAAGGCGCCGAAGAGGTCGCCGACGAATCGCATGATGAACCCGAGGCCAGCCATGACCATGGCGACGAGCCCGCCGTCGAGGTCCGGGCCAAGCGTCCCGCCCGTGAGGCCGAGGACCATGGCGACGAGGGCGACCACGAGGAAGAGGAAGTGGTCGAGCAGCTTGGCGGCGACGCCATGGACGAGACCCCCTATCGCGCGCCCCGCCTGCGCCGCCAGTACAAGATTCAAGAGGTGATCAAGCGCCGCCAGGTGCTTCTGATCCAGGTCGTCAAGGAAGAGCGCGGCAACAAGGGCGCGGCGCTCACCACCTATCTGTCGCTCGCCGGCCGCTATTCCGTGCTGATGCCCAACACCGCGCGCGGCGGCGGCATTTCGCGAAAAATCACCGACGCCAGCGACCGCAAGCGCCTGAAGGAAATCGCCGGCGAGCTGGAGGTGCCCGAGGGCATGGGCGTCATCCTGCGCACCGCCGGCGCCGCCCGGACCAAGCAGGAAATCCAGCGCGACTTCGAATATCTGATGCGCATGTGGGAGCAGGTGCGCGAACTCACCCTCACCTCCAGCGCCCCGGCGCTGGTCTATGAGGAGGGCTCGCTGATCAAGCGCGCCATTCGCGATCTCTATAACAAGGAGATCGACGAGGTGATGGTGGCCGGCGACACCGGCTATCGCGAGGCGCGCGATTTCATGCGCCTGCTGATGCCGAGCCACGTCAAAAATGTGGTCGCCTATCGCGACCCGCAGCCGATCTTCGCCAAATGGGGCGCGGAATCGCAGCTCGACGCTTTGTTCCACAATCAGGTCACGCTGCGCTCCGGCGGTTATATCGTCATCAACCAGACCGAAGCCTTGGTCGCCATCGACGTGAACTCGGGCCGCTCCACCCGCGAGCACAATATCGAGGACACCGCGCTGCGCACCAATCTGGAGGCCGCCGACGAGGTGGCTCGCCAGCTGCGCCTGCGCGATCTCGCCGGGCTGATCGTCGTCGATTTCATCGACATGGAGGAGAGCCGCAACAACCGCGCCGTCGAGCGCCGGTTGAAGGAGGCGCTCAAGGACGACCGCGCCCGCATCCAGGTCGGCCGCATCTCGCATTTCGGCCTTTTGGAAATGTCGCGCCAGCGCATCCGCACCGGCGTGCTCGAGGGCTCCTCGGTGGTCTGCCCGCATTGCGCCGGCGCCGGCACGGTGCGCAGCACCTCCTCGGTGGCGGTCCATGTGATGCGCGTGCTGGAAGACGCTCTGATGAAGAGCTCGACCCACAATGTCATCCTGCGCACCCGCACCGACATCGCGCTTTACATTCTCAACCAGAAGCGGGCGCTGCTGCGGCTGATCGAGGAACGGTTCGGCGTCTCCGTGACCGTCGAGGCCGACGAGAGCCTGGCGGGCGGCGCCTGGCACGCGCTGGAGCGCGGCGAGCCCGCCGATCCCTTGCGCCGCTTCGATCCGCGCCGTCCGCTGGAGGACCCGGAGCCCATCGGCGAGGCGGAGACCGAGGCCGAATTCGACGAGGAGCAGGTCGAGGCGGCCGAGTCCGAGGCGGAAGGCGATGAGCGCGACGAGGCCGATGGCCGCCGCCGCCGTCGTCGTCGTCGCGGCCGGGGCCGCAGCTTTGATCGCGAATCGACCATCGATCCCAGCGCGCCCCAGCCTTCCGACGAGGGCCTGAGCATGATGGCGGCGATCGGCGGCGACCTGATGGCGCCGGCCGAACGGGCTGAGAGCCCGGCCGAAGGCGAAGAGGACGGCGCCCGCGAGGAGAACGGCCGTCGCGGCCGGGGCCGCTGGCGCCGGCGCGGCCGTGGCCGCAGCGGCGAATTCAGCGATTTCTCCGGCGATTGGCGTCCGAGCGCGGCCGAAGGCGAAGCTTCGGGGGAGGGCGCGAGCGAAGGCGAAGGCCAGGGCGCGGAGATCGCGGTGGAGATTTCTGCCGAGAGCGCCGCGGCGCCGGCCAGCGAGTCCGTTGCTCCCGTTGAAGCCGCCGTCGAAACCCCTGTCGCGGACAGCGCGCCGAAGGTCGAAAGCGTCGCCGTCGAGGCGCCGCAGTCGGCGGCCAATGACGACGCGCCGGCGGCTGCCGCGCCCGAGGCTGCGCCTGCCGAACCGGCGACGCCGGAGTCCGCGCCTGCCGAAGTTGCGGTTGCGCGCGACCCGGCCCCGGTTCAGCCGGAACTGCCGGTGATCACCGAAGCCGACCCCAATGCGCCGAAGCGCTCGGGCTGGTGGTCGCGCGCCAAGGCCAGCCTGACCGGCAAATAAAAAAGCAACGGGCCGCGAAAGCGGCCCGTTTGTTTTTGGCTGGGTTTCTGCAATTGCGCGCGGGCCGGCGGGATGCCCGGACAAGCCCGGGCATAACGGGCGGGGTTTTCAAGCCGCGCGCGACAGAGACCTGGCGGGCAGGGCGAAGTTGCGCGCCGCCGGGGCGCCGTGGAATTCATGCGGGCCGACATGGATCAGCGCGCCCTGCGTGTCGAGCCAGACCTTGCCGCCGACGTTCCGCCACAGGCGGCAGAACGTATAGTCCTCGGAGAGATAGACGCCCGTCTCCGGCTCGATCATGCAGTCGAAGAAGGCGTATTGGTTGGGGCTGAGGCTCGGGCCGCCGGCGCGCGCCGGTCCCGCATGGCTCGCGCTGTAGCGCAGCTGCGGATAGGCGGCGGTCATTTTCACCAGCGCCTCCCGCCGGATCAGCATGAAGCCGGTCCCGGCATAGGTTCCGGTGACGAACCCGTCCATAGCCTCGGCCTCCGCGCCTTCGCAGGGCGCGCCGACATAGCGCAGCGGCGCGGTTTCCACCGGCTCGCCGTCGACGGCGCGTTGCAGGCCGCCGTTCCAGTCGAGCAGTTTCAGCGGATACATGCCGGCGACCACATCGGAATCAAAGGCCAGCATGCGCGCGACCTGCCGGGGATCGAAGCCGATGTCGGCGTCAATGAACAGCAGGTGGGTGGCGGTGGAATCGTCGAGGAACTGGCTGACGAGCAGGTTGCGCGCGCGGGTGATCAGGGATTCATTGCCCAGCAGATTGAGCGAAACCTGGAAACCCAGGTCGCGGCCGAGATTGAGCAGGCCGACGGTCGAATGCATGTAGCGCTGGGTCACCATGCCGCCATAGCAGGGCGTGGCGATGAAAAGATGGGGTTCAGTCATGAAGAAAACGCTCCGGGCGGGACTTGCACGCCCATTCCAGCGCGTCAGCCTTGCCCGGAGCTTTTCCAGTTAACAAAGACTTAAATCATTCCTTCGCCAGCGCGTCCGCCGCCTGGGCGAAGCCACGGAAGGAAATGGGGAATTTGACCGGACGGGCGCCGGCGTCGGTGAATTCCACCGACCCGTTCTCGCTCTGGCCGTGGAGTCCGCTCCATTGCGCCTCGGTCAAGGCCGCGTCGGCGAAGCAGCCGGATTGGACGCAGCGCCGCCAGGGCAATTCCACAGGCCTCGCGTCCTTTTCACCGGTCGCGAATTTGGCCACGCTCGGCAGCAGAATGTTGACCGGCAGGTGCGCGGTGAGGCGAATCGGTTCGGAGGCCTTGAGTCGGCCAAAAGCCAGTTGCGCCACCGGCTGCTGCGGCTGCCCCTGGCGCGAGGCCTGGACGGTCTGGACGATTTCGCAAACTTTGCGCGCGGGTTCGCCGATTCGCTGGCAGCGCAGCAGCCAGTCGCCATAGCTGGCCGTGGTCGTCACCGGCTCGGTCCCGACGGGCTTGTCCTCCGCGAGGGCCGGCAGGGCCAGCAGACTCAGCGCCAGGGCGAGGGGAAGACGGGTCATGCGCGGCTCCTTATCATCCTGGCTATAGCCGGGCGAGCGCAACAGTTCAATGACGTGGGTCAGCCCCGCCGACTTCTCCGGTTCCCCCGCTTGGTCTAAGCTTGCGCATGTCCCGCTCCGCCCGTCTGCTGCATCTGCTGCAAATCCTCCGCGGCCATCGCCAACCGGTGAGCGGGCGCACGCTTGCGGACGAAACCGGCGTCTCCTTGCGCACGCTCTACCGCGACATCCAGGCGTTATGCGCGCAGGGCGCGCCGATCGAGGGTGAAGCAGGGCTTGGCTTCATACTGCGTCCCGGCTTCCTGTTGCCGCCGCTGATGCTCGACGATTCCGAAGCCGAGGCGCTGACGCTTGGTCTGCGATGGGTCGCGGCCCAAGGTGATCCGGCGCTGGCGCGCGCCGCGCGCGCGGCATTGGCGAAGATCAGCGCCGTGCTTCCGGAGCGTCTGGCGGATTTGACCGACGATTCGGGCCTGCTCGCCCCACCGACGCATCACCGCGACGATCTCTCCGAGTTTCGCCGCGCCATAAAGGAGGAGCGGGTGGCGCTGATTGCCTATGTCGACGCCGAGGGCGTCGCCAGTGAGAGACGCATATGGCCGATCGCGCTCGCTTTCTTCGACCATCGGCGCGTGCTCGCCGCCTGGTGCGAAATGCGTGGCGATTTCCGCCATTTTCGCCTCGACCGGCTGCGGGGCTGGCGGACGCTGGAGGACCACTATCCGCGCCGCCGCCGCGTCTTGATGCGGGAATGGCGGGCGCGCGAGGGTATTTCGCCGGCCATGGGGCCGATGCTGCTGACGGAAACTGACGCAGGCCTGCGCTAGCTAAGGCAGGCATTCCCAAGGCCGAGGTTCAAGCCATGATCCGCAAAGATTTTTTTAACGCGCGCACCCTGCTGCTTGGCTGCGCAAGCTGGGCGGCGCCATTCGCCGCTTCATTCCTGTTCTTTGGTCCGGGCGGCGCCTTGCTGGTCCCCCAGCCCCTGTTCAAATCGCTGATGATCCTGATCGGCGGGGCCTGCGGGGCTTTCCTTCTGCTCCGCGTCTTCCGGCGCATGCGCCCGACTTTTGGCGCCGGTCTTGCGCTCGGCCTGTTCTGGCTTGCGCTCAATCTGGCTCTGGATCTGGCGATCCTGATCCCCATGACCGGGATGGATCTGTCGCTCTATGTCGAGGACATCGGCCTGCGCTATCTGCTGATCCCGATCATGGCGGCGGCCATGGGCCGCGCCGCCGAAATTGGACGCAACGGTTGAAACTCAGCAATTGGCCGCGCCCTGCTTGCGCTCCTTCAGGAACTGGAAGAATTCGGCGCCCTCGCGCAGCCGGCGCTTCAGCATGTCGGGGTCGCGGACCATTTCCCAGACGATCGCGCCGATCTTGCTCGGGCGGAAATAGAACTCGCGATAGAAGGTCTCGACGGAGTCGAAGATCTCCTTGTGGCTGAGATTTGGGTAGTGCAGCGGCGCGATCTGCACGCCGTTCTCGTCCACCAGTTCGGCATTGTCGCTGTCGAGCCAGCCATGGGCGAGCGCCTGGGCGTAGAGATGGGTGCCGGGGTAGGGCGCGGCCAGCGACACCTGCAGCGTGTGCGGATTGACCTTTTTGGCGAAATTGATGGTTTCGCGGATGGAATCGCGGGTTTCGCCGGGCAGGCCCATCACGAACGTGCCGTGGATGCCGATGCCGAGCTTCCGGCAATCCTTCGAAAACTTTTCCGCGACCTCGATGCGCATGCCCTTCTTAATGTTGAAGAGAATCTGCTGGTTGCCGGATTCGTAGCCGACCAGCAGCAGGCGCAGGCCGCCATCCTTCAGTTTTTTCAAGGACTCATAGGGAACGTTGGCCTTGGCGTTGCAGCTCCAGGTGATCCCGAGTTTTCCCAGTTCTTTCGCAATCGCTTCCGCGCGGGGCAGGTCATCGGTAAACGTGTCGTCGTCGAAGAAGAATTCTTTGACCTGCGGGAACGCCTTTTGCGCCCATTTGATCTCTTCGATCACATGGCCGACGCTGCGGGTGCGGTAGCGGTGGCCGCCCACCGTCTGCGGCCACAGACAAAAGGTGCAGCGCGATTTGCAGCCGCGTCCGGTATAAATCGAGAGATAGGGGTGTTTTAAATAGCCGATAAAATAATTTTCAATGGTCAGGTCGCGTTTGTAAATCGGCGAGACGAACGGCAGGTCGTCCATGTTTTCAAGGATCGGCCGGTCCTCATTGTGCTGGATCACGCCATTGGCGTCGCGCCAGCTCAGGCCTTTGATCGCCTTGAAATCGACGCCATCGGCGACGTCCTTGATGGTGAAATCGAATTCGTTGCGGGCGACGAAATCGACGATCGGCGCGTCGCGCAGCGAACCGTCGGCGTCCACCGCCACTTTGGCGCCGATCAAGCCGACTTTTAGCGCGGGATTTTCCGCCTTCAGGGCTTCGATGCATTTCACGTCCGAGGCGAAGGACGGGACGGAAGTGTGCACCACCACCAGGTCAAAATCCTTGGCTTGCGCGACAACTTCGGCGAGGCTGGTGTTGTGCGGCGGCGCGTCGATCAGCTTGGAGTTTTCGACCAGAGCGGCGGGCTGGGCGAGCCAGGTCGGATACCAGAACGAGGCGATCTCGCGGCGCGCCTGATAGCGCGAGCCGGCGCCGCCATCAAAACCGTCGAACGACGGGGCTTGCAAGAACAGGGTGCGCATGATGCCGATCCGAACCTGGTGGGAAAGGCGGCGTTGTCGCCAATTTTGGAGCCGCCGTCCAGATTTAGTTGCTGAAGGGGACTGGATCGCATTGCGCGCCTGCTGTTTGCCGCGCTCCACGGGACAGCGGGCGCAATGCGTTCCTGTCCCCGGCTTGTTGACCACGCCCCGCCGGTGATGGGGTGGACGGCGCCCCGAAGCGGCATCGATGTGCCATGATGGTCGTCGGTGAAACTCCCGTCAGATGAGGCGCCGTCCATGGGCAAGT
>NZ_JAOQNX010000005.1 GCF_025961575.1 Rhodoblastus acidophilus
GTGGCGGTGTTCTTCGGCATGCTGGGCGTGACCCTGTTCGGCCTGTTCCTCACACCGGTGTTCTACGTCCTGGTCCGGAGCCTGGAGGCGCGGCTGTCGTCCTCTCAGTCTCGAGAGATCGTGGCTGAGCATGGAGCGCCCGCGGAGTGAATTTGCATCGCAATTACGCGGGCGCCTGCGCGACAGTCGCGCTTGGGCGGCGCGATCGGCTGCATAAGCGACGATCTCAACTCGCTTGGGGGAGTCGCTGTCTCGGTCAACCTCGACCCAATCCGGCGCCGCTCGGGGCCTTTTAAGTTAAATCAAAGACTCAGCCCGCAAACAGACTACAACCGGACAGCCCATGCACGGGCGCCGGAACTTGCACGTCAGGCAGCTTTTGTGAGCGGTGAGGAGTGTCCTTGGAAGATCAATGCAATAACTCGTTGGTTTTAGGTCAGTTGCGGAGGATAGTGGCGGCTTCAGTTCGAGCGTTTCCTCGTGAAATTGAAGCGGGTTCGATCGCGCAAGAGTTTTTGGTTCCGCTTGATGAGGCCGAATCGCAGCTGGCGATCTGCGCCTCGCGTGGCTGGCTGGAACGCCGCCACACTGGCAAATTCCGTGCGACGCAAGCGGGCGCCAAAGCTGCGGGCGTATATTGGTGGCATCATGAGATTGGCGCGACCGATTGAGGTCAAAACACAGCGCGCAGATTTTCACCGACCTGTTGCGTCACAATCCGAAATCATCGTGGAAACGGTCGATCTGGCGCATGCGCTCATGCAGGATCGCGCCAAAACACGAAATGCCTTTCGTACCGGAAAACGTAGCCCTCGACGCCGAACTCGGCCGGGACCGGGCGTGACGGCGCCTCACGCGCCTCGACGCCTGAAGCGGGGCCGAAAATCCGCTAGTGCGGAAATTCTCTGATTTCAGTATCTTAGAAAACGGATGGCGGAGAGGGAGGGATACTCCGCCAAGTCCCTGCTTTCCTTGATTTCTCTAGGCTTTCAGGTCACGCTCTAGCGCCAGTGGGTCACACCTCGGGGCACAAGTCAAGCGTCACATTTCATCCCCTTTGGAAGCCACCAAAATGGCTCGCGAATGCGACCCGGCTCGTGACACACACATACGGCCTTTGCGGCGGTAGTCGCCGGAAGCACACATCAGCACCATGGGAGCATTGCCATCATCGGTGTGAACCGCGGGCGCCGAAAGGGCAGCGCCAATTTAGAAGCCGTTGTGAAGAGATTATCGACAAGATACCGAATGCTTGCGACCTCATCGAGCGATGCACCGGAAGCCGCCTCCGACGAGGTTTGAAGCTCGTTGAGGTTTGACAGCAACTCCCAATCTCGTAGGCAGAAGACGCCACTTTCGGGTGAGCCTCCGAGGCCAAGAACCACGCGGTGAACCGTCGCGCCGGTACCCGTAATCTCATCTTCCGACAGAGCAATGAGGAGCGGCCCCGCAAGGCCTTTGACCCGCGCGAAGAGTGCTTCCCGCTCACTGCTCTCGGCAAGCGCGCGATCCATCAGTGGATGCCCGATACCCAGCAGTTTGACCATCGCTTGGTCCGACGGTAGTGCGCGCTCTAAGACGAGTCCGTCGTATCGTTTTTTCAGATCGGGGCTTCCACGCCAGCTTTCCGGCGTTGCCACCGACAAGCCCGTTTCGGACCGCGTGACGCGACGGTTGGCCAGCAGCATCGCTTGCCGAAAAAAGGGCTCGAGAGCCGGCAGATCGAGCTTGGGGATCTCGGCGCTTGCCGATTGAAAATCGTAACGAGCAACGTTTCCAACTAGGGCGCGCACGGCTTCGACCGCATCCGTTCCCCCAAACTGAGCTGTTTTTGCATTGAACCAATCGGATAATCGGTCCGACGGACGCCTGAGCCCTTCGGCGAAAAGTTCGTCGAAAAACCCGCTGCTCGTCATACCAATCACCAATTGGGAGATGTCCTCTGCCTCTTCCATGGACGCTGAGAGCGCTGCCTGGATGCGAGTCAGCTTTTCCTGCAGCAGCGCCCAAATCCTCGCCTCGACAGTCTCTGGGTTTCGCAGAAGAAACACCTGTACCGCCCGCTTTTGGCCATAGCGGTTCAATCGTCCAACGCGCTGGTGCAGGCGCATAGGGTTCCATGGGAGATCGACATGTACGAGGGTCGCACAGCGCTCCTGAAGGTCGATTCCTTCGCCGCCGGCTTCGGTGGAGATGAGAAAGCGGGTTCGGCCAGCGTTGAAATCTGCAGCGGCCTTGTCGCGAGGGCACTGCAAAATACGATCTTGTTTCGCTTCGCCAGCGACGATCAGTTTTTCATCGCCGTTGATAAAGCCCACGCAGCCGGGCCCGAAACGTTTCTCGATGGACGAGAACACGAGGGACTGCGTCGCTTTGTACTCAGTGAAAAGCAGGACGGGCTCAGCCGCAGAAAGACGGGTTTCGATCAGGTCGACAAGGCGCGCAACCTTGGTTTCCTGTACGACCTTCCGAGCCAGCTCCAGGATCTCGCCAAGGCGCTCGATCTCGTCCTTCATGAGCATTAGCGCGATCTGATCCGGACGGCTCTCTTCAGCCTCTGCAGCTTCGTCCAAAGTCTCAGGCTCGATTTCGTCGGGGGGCGTCACATCCGACAACCGTCGCGCCAGCATCGCCCGGCGGCGTTCTAGAGCAGCTCCAATTGCCGCGATGGAACTAGCTGCTAGCTTCTGGAGCGCAATGAGAAGCAGCATTCTTGCCGTCTGTTGCCGCCCAGTGAGGCTCAATGCATATGCCCGGCCGTCGATGATAAAATTGCTCATCGTCTCGTAGAATGCGGCCTCGGCGGTCGAATAGCCGTAGTCGACAGTCTCGGTGGCGACGGGACGAAACAGCTTATTTCCTTGAAGGTCCGTTACCAAAGCCTTGTTGTTGCGAATCATGGCCTTATGAAGATCCGGCAACTGGGCTCCAATTTCGCGCTCCGGATCAAAGAGGTCTGGCCTTACGAGCTTCATAAGGGCCATGAAGCCGTAGTCCTTCCCCCGGTGTGGCGTGCCCGTGAACAGCACTAGGGATCTAACCTTTCCGGCGTCCTCGAGCGCCTGGAGCAACGAAAATGTAAGCGTCGTGGCTCTCTCCTGAGCCTGGAAATGGTGCGCCTCATCAACGATGATCAGATCCCACGGTTCGGCCGTTAGAAGCCTCTCCTTGGCGCTCTTCATGCGAAGCGTGTGGAACGAGGCCACCACTTGCTGCGACGTCTCCCAGAAGTTGATGCGACCGCGATCCAGATCCGCGGCGTATTCCTGCAGTCGGATGTCGAACATGGTCTTGAGCCGCGCCCGCCATTGCCCGACCAGACGGGCTGGCGTTAGGACGAGCAGCCGTCTAACCCGGCCCGACGACAGGAGCGGCTCCACGATCAGTCCGGCCTCTATGGTTTTGCCGAGACCTACATCGTCGGCCACGAGCCACCGCGTGGGCCAAGTGCGCGTGACCTGCCGGCAAACCCAAAGCTGATGAGGTAGAAGCTGCACCCGGGAACGCGAAAATACGCCCCACTGGTCATTCACCGAGCGAATTGCGAGCGCCTGTGCGCGGGTCAGCGTAGCGAGAGCCTCGTCAAAACGTCCATTCGCGAGCGCGTCCATGAGTGAACGCACGCGCGACAGTTCGGCGGCCTCCACCTGCTCGATGGCCATTCCGAACCGGACAACGACCGTAGCGCCGAGATCCGCAACGACGCGGCCTTCGCCGTGCTGCGGATGGCGGACGCACTGATCAGCCGTAAATTTTGTCATGAGGCCCAATCCTCATCGTCATCGGTTGACGTATTGTTGTCGAAGTCGAACGGCGTGGGCCCATGCAGGAGTGCTTGCAGCACTTCGACGCGGCGACCGTGCGCAACGATCTGCAACGGTAGATCGAGATCGCCAAGGAAAATGGCGCGATCGCCGATATGGGCTTCAACTTGGGCGTAAATCTCTGGGCTGAGATCCATGTTTGCCTCAGGCCCGAGATCGATGCCGAGATTGTTGGCGAAGAGCGAGCGCACGCGCGCCGTGCTGGCCCAGCCATAGGGACGCATGATGGTCGAGTCTTCAACTGACCAGACGTTATGACGCACCGCTTCGCGCACCAACCAGTTTGCGCCAAGGCCCAGGCTTTGGGTAAGAGGCGCGCCTTCAAGGCCGCGCCGCTGCCACAGCGGCGAGGCGCTCGGTCGCCACACATCCGACAGGGTGATGGAACCATGTTTTCGCACGATGGCTGGCAGTGTCAGTGCGAGATCTATGTACTCCGGTAGCCAGCGTGCGACGACGTAAAGATCGACAAGTGCGCGCCGCCACTGAGGAAACTCTATCCGCCAGGCGTCAGCCTGCGCAAAGTCTTCAAGTCGCCGGACCCAGGGCTCCGGGCTGTCGGGTAGCTGCGCGGACGCCATTTCGGCCCACCAGCCATCGCGAACGGCGGCCGCAATGAAGTTGCGGTGCTGCTGGTCGTCAGAGCGTCCGATCGTACGGAAAATGCCCAAAGCAAAAAAGGTGAACCAGCCAATGCGCTCATCATCACCCGATTGATCCGTAAGCAGTCGGGGATGGAAGTCTTCTGGGTAAGCATCACGATCTGATTGGACGCGTTCCTTGCGAGCCTCTTTTTTCCACCAGTCGTGCAGCCGCTCGAAAAAGGTTGCCGGGTCTACCCGCCCGTCCATAGTCCGAGGCTCTTCGTGATCGTCATTTTCTTGCTCAAACGTGATGGACCAGCGTTTCCGCTGTTCCTCGGGGTAAAGGCGTCCAAGCAGGGTCGGGAGGTCGTCGGGCGCAATCCTTGCTACAAGCGGGCTGGAGCGCAACTCGTCCGATCGCTCAGGCAACCAGTTTGGACGATTCCGCGCCAAAGTATCGCCCAAAGCCGGCCCTTGTGCGCCCTTCTGCACGTAGTTCAACATGGCCGCTTGCTTTTCCGGGTCGCTCATAAGCGACGCCCATTCAGCAAACGTCCCAGCTGTCTGCTGAAAGCCGCTGCGTTCCCGTGCGAGCCGGTATAAAGCAAGAGCCGAGTCCGCATACTCAGAGTCGGCCATTGCAGCGTCGGGCGCAAAGGCCAGGATCAGCGCTTCTTCGTCGGACACATCCGCCGATGCACGGGACGGCAACCGCGCCTCTCGCCAGGAGCCGTCAGCCATTTGGAAACGCCCTTTGCTGATGGCATCTAGCACCGCCTGCTGCTCTCCCCATGGGAGCTGGCTCACCCTCTCGCGGTTTAGAATTCGCCCCATTTGTCCGGCCCGCTCCGGTGTGATCCGACTGTCATCGCGCAGCTCCCTCGTGACCAACGTTGCGAGCGTCAAGGCGGATGGCGTGACGAAACCCAGGGCCGATAATTGCAATGCCGCATCCGATGAAACAGTGCTATCTGCTATATCAGCTAACGCCAGCCAGTCATTTAGGTCGGCCAAGATTGCTGGATTAACGAGGGCGCCGCTCGCGACGTGCCGGGCGTGCGCGCAGGAAAGAATGGAAAGGTTTTGGCAGGCCGGTCGGCAGGACTGGACAATCTCCCACCAACCGTCCAAAGCCTCGGTCCGGACCATGGAGATGACGCGCGATGGGATCATCGAAATCCATCGCAAACAGATCAGCCAACCGCCGCCAAAAAGTCGCCGGCCCGGTTTTCGATGAAGTATCGGCCAGTCCCGCCAAAGCAGCAAAAATCGCCCAGTCGCGAGCAATCAGGTCGTGAAGCTCGCACAATCGCGCGCCGAGGCTGGCGCCAATTCGTTCGAACGTGGCCTCGGGCTCATCTACGCTCCGCGCGAGCGAACCGCGGCCTGGATCAACGCGGAACTGGCGAGCATTCATCAGCCAGCCCGAGGCGAGGCTTTCCGCGAGCGGCGCCAGCAGCCAGAGATTCGGTAACCTTGCTTCGGCAGGCCTCGGTCCATCGGCTGAGAGAGGCATGAAAAAAGTTGTCTCTTCGCCGAGTTCGAGCGCCAGCCCCCGCCCTGGCTCCGCTCCTCCTAGCACCACAACGCTAATCCCCGGCGCCCCCGTCGCCTCGAAGCGCGCGGTCCAAACGCGCGATTCTGGCCCGGACAATTCAATCTTGCGAATGCAACGGCTCATCGCCGGCAACCACCGTGCTGCCTGCTGGAACGCCGTGACCGCGTTCTCCGCATGCCCTTCGCGACCAGGCTCGACCGGAATGTCGATGACCGTAGCCCGCCTCCCATCTTGGATGAAGTCAAGCGAGATACGCCGGCCGGCATCCCAGACGCCCGGCAACATACCGCCGTGCACCCGACAGGCTACAAACCCGCTTGCGATCCCGACATCCTCCGAAAGCAAATGCACGCTCTTGAAGCCTAAGCCGAAGCGCCCCGTTACCCCCTCGCGCTTATCCGAAAGGTTCATAAGCAGCATGTTGAAAAGATCGTGGTGCCAGCCCTCGCGCTGGCCAAACTCGGCATCTTCCCCAGGGTGATTGACGGGACGACCCCAATGCAGGACGCGTAGACCACGGTCTAACGACTCTAACCGGAACCACGCCTTATCGGGCGGAGGATGCTGGACGGCTGCATCGTCGGCGTTTTGGAAAAGCTCGAAGAGAACCCGGTCGGGGCTGTAGCCAAACTGCTCGATTTTTTCGCGAATGGTGTAAAGAAGCTCGCTCGCCGGCTGCTGCTGCTGCTGGACAGCTGTCCAGAGATTTCTTTTCAGCTCAGGAAGGCGCTTCGTCCGCTCATTTCCAGGAGGGATAGCGCCCTCACTACGTTTGTACTCGTCCAGCGCGCGGCGCAGCGCTGTGCCAGGCGTTGGTTTCAGTTCGTCAAGAATTTGAGGAAAGCGATCCTCCAGCCGCGCACAGGCGTCGTCGACGGTGGTCTGTTCGACGCGCGTGCATTCTCTGACCAGATCATCCAGCATCTCGACACACTGCGACTGATACCCATAACATTCGACAGCCAAGGTCCGGATCAGCTTTTGGATTTGTTCGGCTTCGACCGGTTGGGCGACATCGGCGACCATCACAGTCCGTAGCCAGTGATCTCTACCCTCCAAATCGACAGTCCTGCGGGGCCGGTGCCCATCCCCAATGATCAGCAAAGGTTCAAGAGATCCAGCGGGCAGTTGGACGCGTTCGCCCGTGAGCGCGAGCACGTCGACATGGCGCGGTTGCGCGAGCTCGAATTTGAGCAACGTTTTTTGGCGTATGTTGTAGAGGCTATGGCCCGGAAATTGAGGGCTGAACGCGTTATCAATTTCGTCCCGAATGCGTCTCCAAATTCGATCCGTGGCAGCCTCAGGTAACGCGAGTTCCTTGGAAACAAGCGCCCGGAAGCTTTCGGTCTGCCGGACGATGCCGACGAGCAGAGCCAGGAGTTCGGGCGGCACCTCGGACTTTGCGCGCGACAAAACTTTCTTCAGAGAGGTTGCACAGTCTCGTTCCAGTTGCAAAAGCGTGCGTGATTGAGCCGCCGAATTGCAAGACATTCCGCTGTCCGGCGCAACGTCAGATATCCGATCATCGGACGAGCTCGCCGGCCAGAATGCCTCCAATTCCCGTGCCAGTCGATGCGAGGCGGCAATCCCGCTGACGCCGCCCGCAACCTCCCGCGCTGACCGCCAATTTCCGTCCGAGGTAGGCACCAGTATGTCGGACATCACCTGTCGCAGCGCCGCAGACGGCCACGAACAGACGACGCAAAATGCACGGGTGAACACATCCCGCGCGGCCTCCACGCCCCCTTCTGCCAGTTCGGAGAGCGCTTGCATGTGTCGCACGGCCTGCTCGATGTCGCCTGCGGCCACCGATCCGAATGCAGATAGGATCCTAGCTTTTACGGGCGCGGGGAATAAAAGGAAGGCTGCTCAAGGCGGACGCCAAGATTCTCGGTCTTGACGAGGCTTACTTCGAGCTCAACCGCACCATGCGCATCGGCTGGCGCATTGACCTGGATTGCGATTTTAAGTCTTGGGAAGGACTCAAGGAAGCCATTGAGACGCTCGTCGTGGAGCATCGGCTTCCTTGCCTTCCCCATGCAGCTGTCGGACGGTGTTGCTCCGCGAGTGGCCGGGTCAGCCATCCCCATCTCTGGTGGCTGCTGCCTCATGGCGCCGCCGTCTGGTGTGATGAGAATGATCCACGGTGCAACCCTCGTCAAATCGCATTTTTCAAAGGCGTGGTCGGCGGCTGCACAGCGGCCCTGCTCGACCTTGGCGCCGACCCGACGGCGTGCTTGTTGCCGCTCAAAGGCAAATCGCCATTGTCGCCCCTATGGGACAGCGTGTTCTGGAACCAAGCCGACTTTCCCACGCTCGCCGACTGGGCGCGCTTCGTCGACACCGGCGCCAAACTCGCCACATTGTCCCGCGCCGCCGCCCGGCGCGACTCGGGCCTGTCGGCAAAGGAGTCAAACGCGGCGTTCTTGGCCTTCCGGCGTCTCGCCTTGGATGCGCTGCGCGCTATGGCCGAGGTCGCAGACCCAGAATATGTCGCTGCGCTCGAAGACCGCGCCGCCTTGAAGCGGCTCCTCTTGAACCGCAGCCGCCACGACGTCGCGGCCACGGCATCGACGCATGAAGACAGGAAACGCGCCTTTGCCGTCTTCGACCGCGTTGCCGGCTATATCGCGGAAGCATGGGATCCGACGCAGGTCCGCCGCCCGGTCGATCGCGGCGCCTGCGCCGCCGAGGTCGAGGGCCTGCCACTGCCCGCGCGCCAACGGATCGGCGCGCTTCACGCGGCGTGCGTGAAGTCAGAAGAAACCAGGCGCCGGATTCGCGACGCCTATTTCGGTCTGGCGGCCATCGGAGCCAAGGCGCCGACGCCCAAGTCGGTCGCTGGCTTCCTCCAGCTATCGGGGCGGCCCGTAAGCGAGAAGACCGTGCGGCGGCAATGGGATGCGGTCGTCGGCGACATGGTTCCGGACAGTAAGTGTTAGATCCCCGGTAGACGAGCGAGTTGATGCTGCGTGGACTACATGTCGATGACGTCGATTGTTGGGAAGGCCTGCGGCGTCAATCGGCGCCGCGGGCCTTAAACTGATGGGGCTGCTATTTGGACCAGTCAGGGTCGATGCAGGCGACGACGGCTTCCCTGAATTCCCCCGACACGCTGGACATGTTACGCCAAGTGAGACCGTTATCGACTTTGTCGGCGAGGTTGCTGTAGCCGAGGCGATAAAGTAACGCACCGAGGAGGACGCCCTCCCCCGAACTGCAATAGGAGCTGTATTCGTCAATGCGCTTGACGAAGACTTCCCAGTCACCGCCGTTAAAGTCGGTCGATTTGTGTCTGAAGTCGCCGTATGACGTCGCCGCTTCAAGCTTGGCTCCAAGTCCGATGGCGGAGATTACGCTCTTCACGCCGACGTTCTGTTTGAATTTTTTGAACTGCAACTCGCTCTCCTTTATCGCCACGGCCACTGCCGTGACGCAAGATTCTAGGGCGATAGAAGCATTAAAAACAATCGCTTATATATTTTTTGCTCGCGGACGAGCTCCTCCTGAAGCCTTTTGCATGGGCTTGGGATCAACGAGGATCGTCGGTGGATGCGTCGAGTGGCAGTGGTTCATAGAAAACATCGCGCCAAAGCTTCTGCTTCTGTAATGCGGAAAAAATGGCGATTTGTTCCAATATGCATGTTCACAAATGTTCTTCCCAAGATTCAATTGTGGCACAAATATGGCGATGGTCGCTCGAAATCAGTGATCATCGCACCCGATGATTCGCCCTGTGCTGCATCTCAGGTCGATCCTGAGATGAGAGCGCTGACCATGTTTCGGACAATAGGTGTCAGATCCCCGGGGAGTCCAACGTCGAAGCCAAAGAACATCCGCTAAATTAAAAAGAACTCACCTTGCATGAAAGTGATTCGCATCTGATACTCGACGCTAGGCCGTCAGGAACTCCTATTCGGGAAAGCCCCGAATGGTCCTGACCGATCTGCGTATACGCGAGCGTAGATGCCTGTGAATCCGCCCCTCGACGTCACAAGACGCGTGCAGGCTCTGTGGAGCCGGGGGAAAGAGGATGAAGCGTGATTTCCCTTCGTGGAGCGCTTTTACCATGCTTGATCAACAGCATGACAGTTTTCTTGTTTTCTCTCACGTCACCAACGACGGCACCGCGGCGGTATTCACACGTCGCAATCCCGGTTTTGTAGGCGACCCCGACTTCGACCAATTGTCAATCGCTGTGAACGGCGACGGGTTGATGGTCCTGTCGTGCGCAGATGGCGCGTCTTTGGTCGAGGTCGGCGACGGCACTCGCGAAAGCAGCGAGCAGGTGGCCGCCCTTGGTGTTGTAACCAGGGAGGCGATCTCGACGATCTTGGCGAAGAACACGTCGAAGCCCATGCGGGAATTCGCGATGGAATGGTTGGCGATGCAAGCTGTAAGGGCTTTCTCTCGCTTCGATGCGGAGCGGAAATTCCATAATGACGCTCAAAGACTGGCCGCTGCCCTCGGTCTGTGGTCGAAGAGCGAAGGAGTAGAGGCATGAACCGCGCAAAGGTCGAGCTTCCAAAACTCCCGCTCAATGTGAGCGCCTACATCGAAGCGCAAGAAGGGGCAATCGCCTCGTTACGCGAAATCAACTATTTGGAAAGCCATGGGCGCGACGCCGTTGGCGATGCCGACGCATTGCGTAAGATCATAGTCGGCCACCGCACCCGGCTCGACAGTCTTCGAGCTGTCGAAATTGCGACAGAAAGGCAGATCGAGACCGTATTGCGTTTCGTAAATGGTCGAGCCAAACGACACGCGGTCACAAATGCTCAGCAGATCGCAGCCATAGCTAAACAGATCAACGCGCACATGAATCAGGCGAACTTCTACTTGCGTGAGCGAGCCGGCGCCGAGGCGACGTACCGGAGCGGTGGAGCAATGGAAAAAAATCAGTCGCGTGAAATTACCCGGCTAGTCTTCCGTGTCGGCACCAACGGGAGGGCGCTCAGTCTCATCTATGCGGCGAAGGAACAAACGTCCGCCATGGATATCCAGACGCTGTCAATCGCGCTGAAGCCTGCGGCTCATGCATCGTGGCTGGCCCGCGTCGGGCGGAAATACGGTGTTCTATTGCGGAAGTCGCCCGCGCTCGATTTGACCATCGCGGAAGAACAGAAAAAGCAGATGGCCTTCGAATTCGTCTGACGCCTCTCCACTTGGTCGCGAAAAATAGCTTAAGAGGTCGCCACCGAAAAATCGGAGGCGACCTTCTTTATATTGGTGCTTTAGAATGGATTCTTTCGATTTCGTATTACGACAGCATTGAATATTTCCTGATCACGATTCAAAGTTGTTGAGAGCATTAGATAAGCCAGCAATTGGATGTATTACACACATCCATCTGGCCAGGAGGACGCCTCCGTGGACCACCAAGTTTCCAACGCCCCCAGCATGTCGGATCAGGGCGGGGTTGCGCGACCGTCGCTCGCCCGCAAGCCGTTATCCATCCGTCTGTCGGAACAAGAGCTGCGAGCCGTAATCGCCGCCGCGAGCGCATGCGGGCAGGAGCCGAGCGTCTTCATCAGACGCGCCGCGATGTCTGCTGCCGGCCGGCCCGTGTCGGCGACGGTGGCGCGACGCGACGCACTTGCGCAGGAGACGGCGAAGGCCATCGGCCACCTCGGTCGCATCGGTAGTCTTTTCAATCAGGTTGCTCGGATTGCCAATTCCGGGCGGCTCGGCGCAGCGGACGCGGCTTACGCATATGGACGGGCCGCGCGGGAACTGGCGTCGCTCCGGCAAGCTCTGATCACGCAGAACGGGGATTGACGTGAGTTGTGATTATCACCTCTGTCAGGCACGGTCGGACGGATTGCGATTGTCGCCGGCTTGCAGATCACCTCTCCATAAGGATCGGGCAGACGGTGCGGATCGTCGCTTCTTTGGATGTCGATCCGACTTTGCCTCTAGCCGACATCTTCAACGATCTGCGGCGATCGACACTGTTGTCGCGACGCGCTTCCGTCGGCTTTCATCACATCACGGTCAATCCTGCGAAATTATGGTCAGCCATGCAACGGGACGAGGCGTTTCGTCGCGTCCTCGTCGAACTAAGAGCGGTTTCTCATGCTTGGGTCGCCGTCGAGCATGCTGGCAAAGTGCGCGCCATGGCTGGTGGAGCGCCGACTCATTGGCACATGATTATCGCGCATGTTGGCCCGGACGGTCGGGCGCTGGACATGCGCGGCTCGTTCGCGCGGTTGGAGGCAATAGCGCGCACATGCGAGGCCGATTTCGGCGAGCCGCTGACGCGGGTCCGCCGCACGGCAGCCGTAGCGCGGCAGTTGGGGCAAATGGGGCGGGAGGATGTCGCCACAGCCCTGACTTCAATCTCGACCGGCATGATGCCGCGCAGCGCGATGTCGTCGTCGAGTCGCCAGCGCGCTGCACGGGAAGGACTCGACCTGCCCGCAGCCCGCGCGGCGGTTCGTGCGGCTTGGGATTCCGAGGACTTCATCGGCACGCTGGCGGCCTCAGGTTTGCGACTCGGACGAGGGGACCGAAGACCGATACCGGTAATCAAGACCGTCGATGGACGGGTGGTCGGCGCGGCGGATCGGCTGGCTGGCGTCGCGCGCACAGAGGCGATCAACCGGTTGGAGGCTGAGATGGCGAGACCGAAGAAAACGAAGCAAGGAGAGACCGATGAGCGAAAAGACGACTCCCGCAGACGAGGCTCCGCTGCTCGTCCGGCACGGAAAAACGATTTGGCGCGACGTGGTCGAGACGAAGGCGACGGCGGAGACGATTCTGGGTCTGCTGACGCCGGAGGAAGAGTCGCCGGTCCTCGATTCGCTAACGCGGATCGAAGCCAAGCTCGACACCCTCCTCTTCCTGCTACTGCCGCCCGCAGCCGGCGCCAGCGCGCCCTAATTGAGCTGCGGATGGCGGACGCGGTGGCGAGGGCTCGGGCACGGAAGGGCCGCACCACAGCGTCCGACGTTCAACTGACGAAAGCAGCGTTATGGCGGCGCCTTTTCGGCGCTGACCTGTCGCCGGAACTCATAGCGGCGCTCTCTTACGTCGATGTAAGGGAACGGCTTGTGAAGTTGACGAGTGGTGGCTGGGTTCGCGACCAAGGGGACAAAATGTTTGCCTCTGGCGCCGATCCGCGCGTGGTCGCCATTATGGTCGAAGCAGCCAAAGCGAAGGGGTGGCGCGGCGTTAGGATTTGGGGTGACGAAGCTTTTCTGCGCGAGGCCCGGCACCAGTTTGAGTCGGCTGGTATCGCCGTCGAGGTTGTCAATCCGCCGCAGGTTTCCAAGATCGAGCCGGTAGAGGCACCGCCCGTTGCGCCTCCGGACACGGCTGAGGTTTTGGCGCAATTCCGCCGCTGGCGCGCCAACGCCGAGGGGAGGCTCGCCGATATTCGTCACCCGGCGGCGCCGTCCGCAGACTTGATTGCCGCGCGGACAGCGGAAAAGGAAACGGAAGACGCATGGCGTCATGCCGTTCAGCGCGAAAAGGCAGCGCGGCAAGCGCGGAACGCAGCGCGACAGGACTTTGAAAAGGCTGGATTTCTAAGTCGAAAAGCCGCGCGCGCACGGCTGGAGGCCGCGCAAGCTGATCTTGAAGCGCTCCGTGAGGCGCTCCGCGATGCGTCTGGTGAACACGACGACGCCAAGCTGCAAGCCGACAACCTTCAGCGCGACCACGACCAGGCAGAGCGACAGCGGCGCGCCAATCGCGCCGGCGAGGAACGCCGCGCGCAAGCCGAAGTGGTCTTTGCTTCGGAATGCGCGCGGATCGCGGCGGAATCGCTCGACATTGCGGTCCATGGGCGCGAAGCCGTCGAGGCCGAAGCCCGGGCGCAACTGGCTGCGCGAACCACCCGCGATGCTGCCGACGCTCTTTTTGGCGTTGATGCGGAAGTCAGCTCAGTGGTCTCTCCCCCCTGAAGCTCCCGGTCCTACCCAACGTCATCGTTTTGGCTTGGCTTCCGTCAAGCTCCAGAAACCGTATTTCCGGCCATGGCTTTTTCGCAGCTCGGTCACATAGGCGGCGTGGTCCGCGATGCCGCCCCAATCCTCGATTTCGGCGGCGAGCGTTTCCAGTTGCGCGAGGTAGCGGGCGCCGTGGCCATAGGCCTGCGACTTGCCGCGCTTGAGGATGTCGTCGAGCAGGGCGCGATACAGCACGCTTGCGGCCAGCGGAAATTTCTCTTCCAACGCCGAGGCCGCGCGTCCCAAAGCGCCGTAGTGCTGGCCGTCCCACTGTCCGGCCTTCGCCGCCACCAGTTTCGCCGCACGGTCGAGGTGCGGCCATGCGATGAAAAAGGCCAGCGCCGAATAGAGCTGGCGGCTCGCCTCCACATGAGCGAAGGCGCGGGCCAGTTCGTCATCTTCCTCGAAATCGCCGAGTTTTTGCAGGTAGTCGCGCAGCGGCGCCGGATCGAGCGTCTCCGCAAACGCTTGCCAGCGCAACGTTTGCGCCGACGGCTTGTCGCCTTGCGCTTCCAAAATGCGCGCCTCGAGGGCGACCCTCTCGACGTCATGGAGCCGCCTGATCCTGCCCTCGGCGACATCGGCGCTCGATGCATAGGCGACGCCACCCCGGTGGTCCCGGCGCGCCCAGTCCAGCGCCTCATCAAGCCGCCCCGCCGCCAAAAGTCTTTCCGCCGCGCGCAGTGGGTTCTGGCTCCATGCGGGCCGCTGCGCCTCCAGAATGAGAAAGGCGTCCAGATCGCCGCGCGCGTCGGCGACGGCCTGCCGCACCCTGATGAAGTGATCTTCCGGCCCCGCCTTGGCCAGTTCCCGGTCCCATGCCGCCAGCGCCGGCCCCGGCAACAGGGGGGCTATGGCGATGGCGATTTCGGCGCCGAGACCATGGGTGTCGAGGTCGAGGCTTTTGGTCAGCCGTTTGGCGAGGCCGGCGCGTTCGCCTTCCGGCAGCTTCTGCGCCAGTTCCGGCGCCGCCTTGGCCGCGCGCCAATACACGTCCTGGATGCGCCCGCTGGAGTCGTCGATGCGTTCAAAAACCTTGGCGTGGGTGTCGACAAAGCGTAGCAGGCGTTCCAACGCCATGGCAGCGGCGGCTTGCGCCAGTTCTTTGGCGATGGTCTCCACCGTGGCGGCGAGATCGGCGGCGAAATCTTTTTCCTTCTCCCATGCCACCATGGCGCGCGCTTTTTCCAGCGCGGCGAGGCGGCGGTCGATCAGGGCGGCCACGGCCTCCGGTCCCTTGGCACCGGCCAGCGCCGCATTGACCTTCTTGCGAAAGGGGGCGTTGGCTTTCGTCTCGTCCAGAATGATTTGGGCCAGCTTTTCGGTGCCGAGCGCGACAAGATTTTCTAGTGAGAGGGAGGTTTTGTGCGCCATTCCATTTCCTCGCAGCGCCAATGACGGCGTCACAGTCGCGCAGCGCTTTGCCAAAGCTCATCCCTGCAAATAGCATGGTATAATGTTTAATCGGGCGATTCGCCGCCAACGGATTTTCTCTTGTTCAAACTCCGCGACCCGAGCATCGATTTGATCAACGATGGCAAGTTTCGTATCGTTGATCCGGGTCCGTTACATGCGCCAATCTGCGGATTTTCCATCGCCAGAGACATCGATTTTTCATTGACGTTGGAGACAGAGGCCAGCGCGGACGCAAAGTCGACGTCGGTCGAACATCCATCGGGAACGGTGCGGCTGAACACCGAAAAGGTTGAACTGGTCAACGATGCCGGCATTAAGGCGGTGATGTCTGGCGTGCAGCCGCATTCCTACATAATCACGGACTATTTTGGGCCTGGCGTTCGCAAGGAGACGTCTCGGGTCCATTTGCTTACGGTAGAGACGGCAGCCGCCACCGCTCCAGCTTACACGATTGAATGGCTCCAAAACGTGCCGTCGAAACCTTTCGTCTGGCCCGACCTGCTCGAAACATTAACCGAGCCGGGTGCCGGAAACGGCATCGAATTTTCGGAAAAAGGCCTGCGTCTTTTCGACCAAGAAGGTCGGCAAGGATTTTCGCGCAATTCTGCCCGCGTGACGATCGCCGGCCATCACCTATGCGCTTGTTCACTCGATCGCCCTGACGATGAAGCCAAAAACAGGCCCGGCATCATTGTTTATGCGGGCATCCCCGACGACCTGACCAGAAAGAAAATTCGGACCGCACTGGGATTCGCGCTTGGTAGTTATCTCGTCGAAACCGGCCACACAATCTATGATCACGACTGGAGGATCGTGAGCGCGAGTGTCCGCAGCGCCTATAGCCTCGGGCAAAGGGCCTTCGACCTTTTCACGCTGCCCCTTGCTCATTTGAGCGATCACAACTGGCTTCATGAACTCGGGCGCCAGAAGCTAACTCGCCTGTTGAATGCGCTGGTCGAGAAGTATGACGATCTGGACCTTGGCAACTTGAGCTGGAACTATTGGCATGCGCGAACGGCGACAGTGCACATTGCCCCGGCGCACTACGGTGCCGCCATTGAAGCGTTACAGCGTTCGTACATGAAACTGAATCCAGACAAGGTTCCGACGACAATCTTGAGTCGGGCGGAATGGACAACGCTGCGATCCGCCATCGGCAACACAATCATGGCCGCCAGCGCCACTGAGGAACAGAAACGACTTCTTGGCGGCAAGGTCGACAGTCTGAATGCTCGTCCTCAGCGCGAACTTTTGGCTTCGGTCCTTCGGGAACTCGATATCGACCTTGGGGTCGATGAGGACGCCGCATGGCGCCGGCGAAACTCTGCCGCCCACGGGTCCCCGATCACGTCCGGCAAAGAGGTTTCGGCAATTCGGGACATGCGATTGCTTGAGGGGCTCTTTCATCGCATGTTGCTCCGGGCCGCCGACGCGGCTGACGCCTACATCGACTATGCGTCGCCGGGACATCCAATTCGTCCACTGAAACAGCCCCCGGAAAATGTCGTCACTGCTGCTGGTCGATAGGATGCACAGGTGGCGCGAAGTCGCCAGAGCGCATCCAAGGCCGCCGCGTCGGACCATTCACTTGCCGCCGCCGAATAAGGATCGCGTGGTAGCGGATGGCGTGGGCCGGTTGGCCCAACATAGGAGTCCCGTCGACGTCTTCCGTTCGCTCATCGGGCTGGAACCCCTCGTCGTCTCGCTGGAGCGGGCGAAACTCAAACTCGAAATCGGGATGCTTCTTAGCGTAGGCATCGAGGTCGTTGACGATGCGCTTTTCGTATCTGCGGGCACGCGCCCAAACCTTCTCTGCTTTGCCAGTCTCTCGCGCCTTGGCGTGCACCTGAAAGACGCAGGCCGACAGGAGGCGAGGCGCGAACTCGTCCTTCAGGCAATTCACAAACGACAAGATTTTCTTCAGGTCTTTCTCCAGCTCGCCGCCTAGCTTTTTGGCGCCGATCTTCACTTCGACCAGAAACTCGGGGATACCACATCCAAGTACGGCGACGTCAAAACGCTTGCTTCCAAGCGTGAAAGGTTTCTGGAAATTGCGGATCAAGGCATGTCGCTCGACTCGGTTCGCAAGAAATTCCAACGCGACATCCGGATAGCTCGAACGGAGGAGCGCCCGAGCAATTTCGACGGTCATCAAATATTCAGTTGCGACCGCGTCGCCGTGGTAATCTGTCAATTCCGCCATAAAGGATTTGGCGTTTTCCACGCCCGAGCACACCGCCTTCAAGCGGGTTGTTTCGACG
This sequence comes from Rhodoblastus acidophilus, assembly GCF_025961575.1. Lineage (GTDB taxonomy): Bacteria > Pseudomonadota > Alphaproteobacteria > Rhizobiales > Beijerinckiaceae > Rhodoblastus > Rhodoblastus acidophilus_C. Next base: position 17,596 of record NZ_JAOQNX010000005.1, read on the forward strand.
TCGCTTAAGTCCAAGCCCGACCTTCCCATGTCCGCCTTCACTCGCCCTGTGCTGATTAACCGGCGCGGTCGGCCTTACTCCGTCGCGGCGGCATTGCGCCCGCGTGTCCTGCGCGGCGCGGCGACGGGTGAGGCTTTGATTCGCTCCAGCAGGACCGACGCGGGTTCGTCATCGGGGTCTTGGGGCACAAGCTCGCCGCGAAAAGCTTTGGCGAGAAGGGCCTGATCCAGCCGGTCGAGGATTTTGGAGGCCGACGCCGCCTCGGCGGCCATGCGATCGATTTTGGCGAAAGCGGATTCGATGCGGCGGACGATTTCGCCGGCTTGCTCCGAGTCCACAATGGGAACTTCGAACGCGCGAATCTGCTCAAAACTCAGATGAGGCCGGGCAGCGCCATACATTGCTTCGTTGAAGTCGCCTCGACCATGTTTTTCGCTGTTGAACCAGTAGGCGTAGAACGACGCCACTGATGGGTCGCTGAGCCGAAGCAGAGCTACACTCTGACATACAAAGTAATTCTCATGCTCGTCTGAAACCCAGCAGATGTCGCCCGTTCCCGCTCCGACGATAGTCAGAAGAAGATCGTTCTTTTGAATTTTTGACCGTTGGGCATCACGTCCATCTAGAGGTGGATCAACGAACCGTTTCGGCGACGGGTCGAACCGCAACGGTCGTATGTTCCCGGCCAGCACAAAAACGCTCTCACCCCGATCATAATAGGTCGCCCAATCCCGCGATCCACTTGTGAGGTGTGACATGAGTTCGCCGAAGGGCCGTCTTCTGGCGTCCTCTGTGGCCATGGCGATGATCTCACCCATGATCGCCTGTTTGGCGCGGGCGACGAGGGCGGGGATGCGGTCGAGATCGGCGCGAGCGCGTTTGCTGCTCGCGTCCAGCGCATCCAGTTTGGCGACGATGCGGCGTTGCTCAGGCAAAGGCGGAAGCGCGATATGAAACGCCTTGACCTCGGGAAAATAGATCGTCGTGTGCGTCGATCCATTCCCGAAGCGCCTGATGTCACTGCCTTCGGCCAGAAGCGCCAGCATCAAATAGTCGGGGTCAAGCGCATCGCCACATGACCAAGTGACAAAATCCTGACTGGTCGCCATCGGACGCGCCATCTTGACGACGTATCCGACGGATGCGGTTCTGGACAAACAAACCGTATCTTTTGGCAACCAGCGCGCGGCTGAATTCGCCAAGCCGAGTTCTGTCACATGCTGTTCAGTATCTTCGATGACGCGGCCATGATGCCGGTTGGCGTCGCGCAGACCGATCCATGGAACATCGCCATCCCAGTATTCGGGAAATTGGCGGCTCGGCGTGTGGCCTGTTCCGAGTTCGGCCAAATCGGAAAGCGGCGTCCAAGCCCATCCGCTCTTGAGCTTTGTGCAAGGGTTGCCAACGGAGATCGCATTCTTGCCCGGAATAACCCGTTCACTCGCGGGACGGCCACTCATTTCAAATTCATTCCAGTCTAGGTCCCGTTCTGGCTTTACTGATCAATGCGCCGCATTCGTTCTTGGCGGTTCGGGCAAAAGCCGGCCATCGGCATCGACGAGGACAACCTTTCCATCACGGCAGGTCGCAAGGGGGCGGCCCGTGCGGCGAGAGTCCTCAAGCAGCGCTTGCCCGGCGGCCTCGATGCCCTGCTTGATGCCCTCCATCAGTGAGGGCGGGGTGCGCTGCGTCATGGCATTTGCTCCTGAACCCGGCTCCACAGCGCGGGATCGTGAAGGGTGACGGCTCCGGCGCGCTTTTCGACGATGAACCGCGCGGGCGAAAATTCCGCGTCCAGAATAGCGCCGTCTTCGGCCATCGGCCAATAGAGATCCAACAGATTGCGCCAGCCGGCGCCATGGCGGCGGCGGATGACGTCGGGCGGGATGTCATGGCCGCCCTCGCTGACCCGACGGGCGACGCGGACCATGGCGAGTTCTGGCGAGCGCAGCCAGAAAAACAGCAAGGTGAAGCGATAGCCGAGTTGTTGGCATCGGCGGATCAGGGCGGCGTGGCCGCGCCCGGCGCAGGTGGTTTCGAAGGCGAAGGATGCGCCGGCGCCGATCAACTGTTCCATCCGCTCCAGCATGACCCGTCCCGCCGCCAACGCCGCGCCGTCCGGATTGAACGGCGACAACCCCTTGGCGATCTCGTCGGCGTTGACGAATTCGACGATACCGGTGAAGCGCGGCAACAGCACCTTGGCGGCGGTGGTCTTTCCGGCGCCATTGGGGCCGCCGATGACGAGAAGCTCCTTCATGCGACCGGCTCGCCGGCCAGTTCCTCGCCCAGCGCCTCGATCTCCAGCAGCGCGCTTTTCAGATGCCCCATCAGCGCGTCGATCAATTCCTCCGGCTCGGTCAGCGTATCTTCGGCGTCATTGGACGCATCCCGCAGCCAGGTGATGTCGAGATTGTCGCCCCGCGCGGCGATGAACTCGCGGGTGAAACAGCGGAAGCGGCCTTCCTCGCCCTGATCGACGCGGGGCGCGCGGCCTAGCGGATCGGTGCCGAAGGCGGTTTCAAAATCGGCGAAATGTTCAAGCGTCAACGGGCTGGTCTTGCCAAAGGCGGGCATATTTCCGCGCAAGTCATAGATCCAGACTCTTTCGGTCTGGCCGCTGTCGCCAATCCCCTTGGTGAAGAAGATGACATTGGTCTTCACGCCCTGCGCGTAAAAAATGCCGGTGGGCAGGCGCAGAATCGTGTGCAGGTCGGCGCGGTCCATCACCATCCGCCGCAGGTCGCGCCCGCGACCGTCTTCAAACAACACGTTGTCGGGCACGACAATGGCGGCGCGCCCGCCGGGTTTTAACGCACGCAGGCAATGTTCCACAAAGGGAAGCTGATAGGAGGATACGGCGGCGGTCACGGTGAGGTCGTCGCGCGACGGTTTTCCGCCCGCCGGGCCGAACGGCGGATTGGTGAGGATGACATCGGCCTTTTGCAGCTCGGCGCCATCGGGCGAAAGCGTGTCGCCAAGGCGGATGTGCCAGCTGTCGATCCCGTGCAAAAACAGGTTCATCAGCAGCAGGCGATAGACGCCCTCGACGTTTTCCATGCCATGCAAAGCATGGTGGATCTGGAATTCCTGCGCCTTGGGCGGGAGGGTGAAGAAGTCATCCGTGGCGGCGCGCATATAACTGTTGGCGGCGATGAGGAAGCCGCCGGTGCCCGTGGCGGGGTCCTGAATGGTTTCACCGGCTTCGGGCTGCATCAGCCTCACCAGCAGGTCGATCAGCACGCGTGGGGTAAAATACTGTCCGGCGCCGCGCTTGGTTTCCTCGGCGTTTTTCTGCAACAGGCCTTCGTAGAGATCGCCGAAGGAATCGCGCGCCTCGCTGAACCAGCGCAGGTCGTCGATGGCTGCCACCAGTCTGTCGAGGTTGACCGGCTCGCGAATAAAAGTGGCGGCGTTGGCGAAGACCGCTTGCACCGTGCGATCCAGTCGTTTTTCCGGGTCGCCGAGATCGGCGAGGATGCGGCGATAAAGCGCCAGCCGCTTGATCCCCTCCTCGGCGACAAGATCGCCCCAGCGCGCGCCGGCCGGAATCTTGCCGTCCTCGCGCTTATGTTCCGCCATCATTTTGAGGAACAGCAGATAAGTCAGCTCGGTGACATATTGCTGGTAGGTGATTCCGTCTTTACGGAGCACCGTGCAGAGCCGCCAGAGCTTTTGGACCAGATCGGACGAGGGATTCATAGACACTCCGAATCGACCGGCTAGCTGGCGCGGCCCCAGATCGCTTCGTTAAAGTCGGCAAGCACGTCCTGCAAGCCATGGCCGAATTCTGCGTCAACGGTGTCAAAACCGCCCTGCGCCGCGAAGGCCGGCTCGGCGAGGATGGCGCGGTCGCCGACGGGTTGCTCTTTCAGGACGCGCCCGATGCGCCGCAGCCATTGCTTCTGTTTTTGGGTCCATGGCTTTGCGGCCTCGATCCGGGCAAGCGCGGAATCGACGCGGGCCGCATAGGGAACGAGCGGATCGCCCAACGCGGCCTGCCGGACAAAGCCGATGATGTGGGCGGCGATGTCGGCGTTGCGGGCGCGGCCATAGGCGCGGCGCAGCTTGGCTTCGGAAAAGCCGTGGTCGTCGAGTTCGGCGGCGAGGGTTTTCAGTTCGTTGCGGGTGAGTTCGCGGGGTTTTTGCGTCGCGGCGATCAACGCCGCCGATGCATTCATGTTCTCGCGCACGAACCGCTCGAAGGCGGAGATATAGTCTTCCGGACTGGCGGCGCCTTCGAACACATCCTCGACGGACACCAATTCATCGGAATGGGTGGAAATGTAGATCCCCCGGTCGCCGCCAGCCGGGCGGGCGCCCGAGGCGACGCCCAGCGCGGACGACTGGCTTTGCAAAAAGGCAGCGGCCTCATGAGGCGCCGCCGCGCGCAAGCGGGCGAGGAATTGTTCGGGCGTGGCGCCGGAAGCGCGCTCAAAAGCCTCGCGCTGCGGCTCGGTGAAATGGCGCATGGCGCGGCGCAGGCGCACAACGATCTGATCGCGCACGAAGATGCGGTCCTCGTCCGTCGGCGCCCGCAAGAAATCCGAGACGAGAGTGGCGAGCGAGACATTGGCGTCAACGACGACCGGCCTCATGTCGGTGACGGCCTGAAGATTGGCGTAGATATCGACGGCGTCGAAAATGCGAAACACTTCCTTGCCGATCTCGTCGCATTTCCGCGTCGCCCGCCCGATCATCTGGTCATAGAGGATGCGGCTGTTGACCCGGCGGACGAAGACCAGATTGCAGATGGCGGGAACATCGACGCCCGTGGTGAGCAGATCGACGGTGACGACATATTTCGGGCGAGGGTCGTTGCGGTAGGCGAGGATGAGATCGCCGGGCTTGTCTACCTTGCCGGTGATTTTTTGGACGAGGTCGTGCGGCTGCGGACCGTATTCGGTTTCCAACGCCTTGCGGAGCTGATCGACCAGCGTGTCGGCGTGGTCGTCGCGGGCGGCGAACAGCAGGGTTTTGCCGGGGGCCGAGGGCGGGATTTCCAAGGCGACGGCCTCGGCCACGACGCGGTTGAACTCGGTCGAATAGACTTTTTTGTTGAATTCCTGGATTTCGAAATCGACCTGATCGGGCGTTTGGAAAAGGTCGATCTGGCCGCTGCGGGGATCGATGATTTCGACTTCGTCACCCGCCGAAAAGGTGATGCCGGCGACAGCCAGGGCGGTCTTGATGCGGCGCGGCGGCGCGTGGTCGATGAGATAGCCGTCCACGACGGCCTGCCGGTAGCTGTAGCGATAAACGGGGGCGCCAAAAATTTCGGCGGTATGCAAGGCGGGCGTCGCGGTCAGCGCGATATTGGCCGCGTCGAAATAGTCGAGGACGCGGCGGTATTTGGAAAGGTAATCCTCCAGCGAGCGGAATTCGAGGTCCTCCTCGCGCAGTTCGGCGTCGAGCGTATAGCCGCGATGCGCCTCATCGACGACGATGCAATCGTAGGTTCCCGGCGAGGGGCGTTCGTCGATGCCCTCGGCTGAGATGACCCGCTTGACCATCGCCTGCACTGTGGCGACGTGGACGCGGGTTTCCTTGGCCGGCAGCTTCGCGTCGAGTCCGGCGACCGAATAGCTCTCGTCAAACTTCAGAAGGCCCTCAAGTTCGGTATTGGCGAGGGCGCGCAGGGTTTGCTTGCCGAGTTCGTTTCGGTCGACCAGAAACAGGATGCGGCGGAACCGCTTGTGCTTGAGCAGCCGATACATCAGGGCGATGCAGGTGCGGGTTTTTCCCGTCCCTGTCGCCATGGCGACGAGAATTTCGCGCTGGCTGCGTCCGAGCGCCGCCTCGATTGCCGTGATCGCCTCCTGCTGATAGGGGCGAATGCCGGCGTAATCGAAGGATTCGGCGGCGAGGCCTGAGCCATCGGTCGTCTGCGCCAGCTTTTCCCTGAGATCGTGCGGTGTGAACCAGTCGCTCAGGGCCAAGGGCAGATTGGCGGCGCGTCGGGCGTCGCGGAACCAGACGCCGGATTTCGTCAGCATCTGCTTCACATAGGGGCGACCGTTGGTGGCGAAGAGAAAGGGAACGCCGCCGGGCGCATCCCCCGACAGCGCGGCAGGCAGGCGGTGTTCGTTGTCCAGCTTGACGCCTTTGGCATAGCGGCCAGTCTGGACCAGAACGCCGGGAACATCGGTCTTGCCGCGCTTGGCTTCGATCAGGCCAACGCAATGACCATCGAGAAACAGGGCGTAATCGACGGGGCCGGTGGCGGTTGGCCATTCGGCGATGGCTATGGCTGGCGTGGAATCGGGACGTGTTCCCGCAGCATGGCGCAGGCGCGCCGAATCCACGGTCCAGCCGGCTGCGGCCAGCTTGGCGTCGATGAGGACGCGGGTGTCGGCTTCATCCAGTTCAATGTTCGCGTCGGCGGTTTCGGCCTGCTGCGCCCTTTGCGCCATGTCGGCGGGAGTCTGACTTTGCGCCTCGGCCCGCAGGCGGTCGAGCGTGCGCTGGACTTGGTCGCGGGCTGCGGCTTCTTCCGCCGCCAATTGCTCCCACTGGACGCGTTCTTCAGCTTCGCGTTTTGCCAAGGCCTCGGCGTCGAGGCGACTGCGCGCGGTCTCCTCGGCGACCCGACGCGCTTTTTCCGCTGCGCTTTCGGTTGCGGCGAGCTGGTCGCGCAGCCGCGCGATCTCTTCGGTCAGTTCGGCCTTTGAGTCGTTCGGCGGTTCGGGCGGGCAAAAGGCGCCGGCATGGAAATTTCTGTCCGGTCCATAAGCGCGCAGGAACCACACGCCGAGTTGGCGCGCGACCTTCAGCCCGGTCAAGGCCTGCTGTGGCGTGCCGAGGTTTTCGTGGACGGCGGCGTTGCCGTATCGGCGAAGAAAATGGAAGACGTCTGCCGCCTGCTTCGGCAGCTTGCCTGCTTGTTGCAAGCTGCGAAGGGTCTCGTCGAAATTGGCGCGGGCGTCGAGGGCGAGACCGTTTCGGGCGGCGAGCGATTTCGCCATGTATTCAGCAAATTGCCGCAATTTCCCCAGCGCGGTTGGGGCGTCCGCATGGAAGGCCCATTCGGCGAGGGCGCCCAGACGGGCGAGGTCCGCGTCAAATGACTTCAGGAAATCGAAGTTGCGAGAATTCGGGCCCACAATGGCCGCCTGCTTGGTTTCGAACGCGGGCATATTGGCTCAGGCTCAGGCATTCCGCAACGGTCGTCATTTCTTGCGTTTGGAGCGGCCATAACGCCGCGCGCAGCGAAGATGTCATCGCGAGGACTTCAAGAGCCAGCGAAACACAGGGCAGCGTCATGGTCACCGCCAGCAGCGAGCGCCGTACTGCCTGATATGGGGAAATTGACCGCCCCAGCCGCGCGATCAACCCGGCTCGCTTCCTCCCGTCGTTCCGCCGGTCGTGCAGCTCCGCCCCGCACGCGGCGCGCCGAAAGCGCGGGGTTTGATCGCGCGGCCATTGGTTCGGTCCGCATGTCCCCATCAGGCCGCACACGGCCCGCGACCAAGGGGACCATGATGAAAGCCCAGCATTTCGACATCCATCAGAGCATCACCGACACGATCATCGTCGCGATCGAGCGCGGCGCCGGCGAGTTCCAGCTTCCATGGCATCGGTCGGCGGGGAGCGCCATGCGCCCAACCAATATCGATTCGAAAAAGCGGTACAGGGGCGTGAACGTCGTCGCTCTCTGGGCGATCTCCGACCAGCATGGCTATTCGTCGGGCCTCTGGGGCACCTATCGCCAATGGGCGGAGGCCGGCGCCCAAGTCCGCAAAGGCGAGAAGGCGGCGTATGTGGCCTTCTACAAGGAGATCGCGGTCACCGACGAGGAGGACCGCCGCGAGACGCGCCTCATCGCACGCGCGAGCCCGGTCTTCGCGGCAGAACAGGTGGACGGCTATGCCGCGCCCACGCCAGACGCAACGACGTCTCCCATGACGCCGATCGAGCAAGCCGAGGCGTTTGTCTCTCACACAGGCGCGGTGATCCAGCATGGTGGCGACCGAGCCTTCTATCGCCCGGCAACCGACCAGATTGCTCTACCGGTCCGCGAAGCCTTCGTGGGAACTCCGACGATCTCCCCGGCGGAAGCCTATTACGCGACCGCATTTCATGAGCTGACCCACTGGACTGGCCATGAGAGCCGCTGCAACCGTCAACTTGGCAAGCGTTTCGGTGACGCGGCGTATGCGGCGGAGGAACTCGTTGCGGAACTCGGCGCCGCTTTCCTCTGCGCGGACGTTGGCGTCAGCGCGGAACCGCGACTCGACCACGCTCAATATCTCGACCACTGGCTCCGCCTGATGCGAGCCGACAAGCGCGCCATTTTCACCGCCGCCGCGAAGGCGAGCGAGGCGGTTGCCTATTTGACGGCCTTGCAAGGAGGGTGAGGCGAAGGCCTCCTTTCTTCCGTCCTGTGCGGAAATCAAGATTTTCGCACGTCCAGATGGGCTCTTGTGAAACAACGAGTTAGCATGTGCAAAAGTCTGGTGCGAAAAGGATGCGCGGATGGCCGTAATTGGATATGCAAGAGTTTCGACCGACGGCCAGTCTATCGATGCGCAGGTTGCGGAGTTGTCGGCAGCGGGCGTTGACCGAATTTACCGGGAGAAGGTGAGTGGCGCGAAGGCGGATCGGGCCGAACTCAAGCGCGCCATAGCCGCTGTTCGAGGCGGCGACATTCTCGTCGTTACTCGCCTCGATCGCCTTGCCCGTTCCACACGTGACCTTCTAAATGTTTTGGCCGCACTATCGGATCAGGGCGCTGGTTTTCGATCGCTGCGCGACACTTGGGCCGACACGACGACGGCGCATGGCAGGCTGATGGTGACGATCTTGGCGGGACTTGCGGAATTTGAGCGCGAACTCATCCTTGCACGGACCGGCGAGGGCCGGGAAAGGGCTAAGGAACGAGGAGTCCGTCTTGGCCGAAAGCCGAAATTGACCGCACATCAACGCCGCGAGGCAATCGCGAGACGTGAGGCTGGAGAATCGGTCTGCGAGATCGCACGCTCCTACGCCGTGCATCACACAACAATCTGCCGGCTGCGATAAGAGCATCTGCGTCGCTGTTACAAGCCGTGCGCGAAGGCGTACGGTAGAATTGCGATGACGCCATTCTCGACATGCCGGAGAACCTGGTCTTCAGCTGTGATCAGAGAAGGTGGGCTTGAGAGCCTACGCAATCACTTGTTAATGGTTTAGTTCGACGTTCGAAGACGGATGACGCGCGGAAGCCTGACGACCTCGTTTTATGTCTGCGCAGCAGCCGCGATCTCCGTGAAGATTTGCCAAATGGCCTTGGATGATATGTGCGAATTTGGAGGCAAAGGTGGTTGATATTAATCAACATGATAGCGCCCTGTTGATAAAGGCCATTATGGACGGAGACGCCGTACTCTTTCTTGGTGCTGGCGCATCGGCCACTTCGACCAACTCCAAGGGAGAACGGGTCAAGCAGGGCAGAGCCTTGGCCGAGCGCCTCGCAACGGAGGCCGGGTTTCCGTACGCTGGGGAGCCGTTGCCGGACGTCTTGGAAGCCGTGACCGGTCATCGCATAAGTAAGCAGCAGTTCGTCGATATATTGCAGGCTGAATACACCTCCACGACACCCTCAGATGAGTTGAAAAAGCTATTTAAATATAGCTGGCGACGTATTTACACATGGAATATAGATGACGCTATTGAAAACACAAAACACAGCGCGCAAACTCGGCGATATGTAAATGGGCTATCCGACAAGGTTTCGTCTTATACAGGAATTGAATACGTACATGTCGTTCATCTTCATGGAGAAGCACTAAAGCCGGAACACGGTTTTATATTTACTCCAAAAGAATACAACGCACGACTCAATGAAGATCGTCATGACTGGTATCGCCAAGCTGCGACTGATTACGTAGCAAAGGTACCTATTTTTATCGGAAGTCGCCTTGAAGAGCCAATACTATCTGCTGAGCTTGATCGCGCGCGTCCTACGCCAGACTCGCAGCTCGGCCTTGCATTTCTAGTCACGCCTGACGATTTTACTCCTATACAATTGGCAGGGTTCGCATCACGAAACATCGTTGTAGTTAAGGGTTACTTGAGCGACTTCGTTCAGTGGCTCGATAAAGCAATCGGCCCTCAAGTCACGCCATTAGATGTCAGCCAGTCTAACAGCCTATTTACTCGAAAGCTCGCGGCACGCATCACTCCCACCAAGAGCGAGGTTGACACAGCAGATTCAATTGTCCTGCACACGTGGCTAGATACTAAAAGCAAGGCTGAAGAGCTTCAAGGTCTCGCGCGGGCCGAAGTTGCGAGGGCATTCCTGGAAGGGTTCCCGCCTACGTGGAAGTTGGCAGCTACGGATATTCCCGTATGGCTGACTAAAACAACCGAACTGTACACGGCTTTGTCAAGCTCTATTGCCTCAAGAGATAGAATGTTTCTCGTTTATGGGCAGGCTGGAAGCGGAAAAACAACAGCTCTTCTTCAGTCGATGATCAGGTTTATGCGGGAAAATACAAGCTATCCTGTTTACGAAATCAAAAGCGATGCAAAGTCGCTTCGCTCGTCCTTGGAGTTGATTCATAAACTACATAAGGACGAGCATGCTGTCGTATATGTCGGGGATGCAATCCTGTTCGGAGATTTATTAGAAGAGGACATTTTGACGCTCCCTGCCGGAAGCTTGACTGTAATCTCTAGCGCGCGAACGAGCGAATGGCGTCGCCATATCGAACGTCGAGTCGGGGATGTCACAACAAGCTTTGAATTTCAGCGCTTTGTGTCGGACGATCATGCGGCTTTGATTGATCGCCTACTCAAATATGTACCTGCGCCGTATTTTAGGAAATTGTCGCCATCCCAGCGCGCAGAGAAGCTTGCCTCATCAAAGGATCAGCTACTCATCGCACTAAAGGAGGCAACGTCATCTGAGAGGTTTACAAAAATCATCGCAGATGAATACGAAAACCTACCGGATGATGATTGTAGAAACCTTTTGCTGATCGTTGGCTTGGCAACCATGGCCCGCACCGGGATATCAAAGGGGGCGACTAGGGAAGCTTTCAATCGGATTAGAAAGTCGCTATCTTTCGAGGGGGCGCTGGGGCATTTGGCAGGCATTGTGTCGCCTAATCCATCAGACAGATACGTCGCGCGCCATGAAGTTTACGTCAGGCACATCATTGAGAATGTTGCTGATTTCAAGAGCATAATTCATGCTGCTATACAAATTCTTAGAACATACACAAAATATGATCTTCCGATTGTAAAGAATGTTGTGCGTCTTGATGGCGCATTGTTCAAGTTCATACTTAACCATGACTTTATTGGCGAAAATGCACGCCGAAGGAATGAGATTCGTAGAGGGCTTGAGCTGTACAAGAGTTTTGAGATAGATTTCCAGCTCGATGGTCATTACTGGCTACAATACGGGCAGTACCTCGCTATGTTCGGCGAATTGGAGCCCGCCATCACAGTCCTGACCAAGTCGATAGAGGCATATCCGGGCAATAGCTACGCTTTACATGCTCTCGCAGATTTGCAATTGCGTGTTGCCTACGAACGTCAAAACTACGATTCCGAAACGGCGAGGTTGCTCACGGCAGCTGCTACCACGCTTGAGGCGTTACATGCGCGTGAATACTCGGATGTCGATTATTACCCTATAGTGACTCTTTCGGAGAAATACATAGGAGCCTTGATAAAAAACAGGCAAATGGAAACGGCGCTTGATGCATCGCGACGATATTATAAAATAATTTCTGAAATACCGCATGAAAACGAACAAATGTCGAAGGCAAAGATTAAGCTTGCTCACTTTATTACCCACAGAACGTGGAAAGCCGTGGACGACGCGCCACAACCTTTAAAGGCGCGCGATGCCAAGCGACGCAAAAAGGGTCCTAGAAAACGGATTAAACGCGCTGGTCCAAAAAACGCGGGTTAGGGACGCAAGAGAGTATCGAAGCTATCCAACCGTTTTGAAGTCGCCGCTGCCGTTGAACGGCGCGGCGGCTTTACGGAATAGAGACACGTCAACGCGTCAGGCGATGAGTCCCTTGAGGGAAGGATAGGCGGCAGGCGACCACGCAGCTCTTTACGACTCAGACGGGCCCTTCTTGGGTCTGCCCCCCTTCCTTACCTTCGACGCCATGGCCTCGAAATCCAGTCCCTTGAATACGGACCAGTCGATGGCCTCCATCAGCGGCAGTCGAGCCAGCTGTTGGCATTCCGCCCTTGTCAGGGAACGGTTGGAGCCATAATCGTCATGGACGTCAACGCGTGTGCTCTGCCCCATCTGCTTGCGCCGCGTCTCGCCTTCGATCGCGGCATCGACCATCGCGTCCTTGGCGCCGTGGCGCAACGCGTGGGGAACCTCGATGTTGCAGCCGATCGCGCCGGCCTTTTGTAGCAGGCGACCGCACCGCTTTGATGCTGCGTCGGCAGGGTCCGCGCAGGCGTGCAACTGGCGGAAGATGAACGCATCCCCTTGTGCTTTGGCCCAATCGGTGAGGCCGCAGTCGTCCCACAGCTCGTGGAGAACAAAGAAGTTCAGGCTGTCCGGCGTCTTGTAAGGCACGCGGTACCATTTTCCCTTCTGCGAGTCGAAGGCCACCCCGTCGATGCGGACAATGCTGACGCCATGTTTCGTCTGGAAGTCACTGCCGCGCAGATAAGCGAGCAAGCCGAGTCGCCGCGACGTGGTCTGCGCCAGCGCCGGAAGCAGCGCGTCGTCGATGAAGCCGGAGGCGACGCCGATGCGGAACACCTCGTCGAGCCGCTCGGCGTCGAGTGCCTCGCGAGTGGCGGAGGGTCTCAACTGTTTTGGCCAGATCAGCCTCATTTTGCCGAAGGGGTTGTGAATAGGGTGTATTCGAACGGCGTGGTTGATCACGGCCTTGATGGCAGGCAGGTAGCCATCCTCCATCGTCTTGCGGGTCAGCCGCTCCCAACAGTTTTCCTTTTTGTTGATCTCGATGGCCGCCTTCGGTCCGATCGCCCGAACGGTGGAGGATTCTGGCATTTCCTTGCCGAAGGCGAGGGGAAGGTGCTGCGCCTCATTGACAAACTTTTGCAGATCGAATGGCAGGTATTGATCAATAGGCTTGTCGCCCATGACAGCAACGAAGACTTCGGCGCGCATGCGCGCCGTCGAAATCGCGCCCCTTTCAGCCCCGGCGCCTTCGCGCAGTTCGAGATATTCGGCGAGGGCTTCGCTGAACAGGGGCGCCTCGGATTTGGGGCGTGCGGGCGCAGCCGGCTGCGCTGGCATGGCCGCCTGCGGCGCTGGAGTAATGGTTTGCGGCGAGTTGGGCGTGGCGGCGATCTCGGGCGAAACAACAGGGACGGACTGCCGCGCTCCTACGTCACCACCTAATGGCTGGGGCAGCCCATTGCCCAGACCGCCGCTCACAAGAGTCTGCGTCATGGCGTTGAAGGCCGCAGCCCCTGCGTTCACGGCCTCCTCGAACGCAGTCATCCGGTACTTGAGGTTGGCGCGCAGGAGATCGGCGTTGGCGGCAATCGGGGAATGCGTTCCTTCGCCAAGCCGGATGTCCCGTTCAAGGGCGCAACCTTCCCGTATAAAGGCAAGATGATGCTCTGCTCGAGGAGGAAGAGCGGGAAAGGGCGGCGCTTCCTTCTTCACGGTCACTAAAGCTGTGGCGAAGAGCTGCGCCATTTCCTTGAGGAATGCCGACGCCTCTGGAGGGGAGGAGTCGCCATTCCTCGCGTAGCCATCGCCGAAATCGAACTCGTCTTGCTGCATCTTGTCTTCCATCCGTCTGTCCCAGCGGGCGAAGAGCGCCTCGGCGAGGTCGGCGAGATGCAGCGCCCATGCTTGGGCGGTACGAGTCGACACAGCTCCCAGTCGCAATCTATGAGGCGCCGGTTTTTTCAAAACGGCAAGCCTCTTCGGCAGGCGAGGGCGAATCTGGAAGAAGAAGACGTCGCCGCGGCGCACGAGGTAGGAGGGGCGGCTACTGCGGCGGCGGACTACATTATGGACTACAAGTTGGGATACATCGTTCGCCATGGCTCGACCGGTTTTTGGCCGAACCCGTGACTTTCAGGCGTTTCCGCTTGGGCGGAAACTGGCGGATGGGGGATCAGAAACTGGCGGAGAGGGAGGGATTCGAACCCCCGATACGGTTGCCCGTATGCCGCATTTCGAGTGCGGTGCTTTCAACCACTCAGCCACCTCTCCAATCCAGGTGTGTCGACGAGGCCAAGGGCTCGCCGGTGGTGAGGCGGCGCAATAACATGCCCCCACGCAAAAACGCAAGGCTCAACCGCACGTAAAAATGATAAAGATCGCCAACGCCAGCGTCCCGCCGATCCGGCCTTGACTTGGCTCGCCTTTTGCGTCTATGAAGCCAGACGGTCTGTCGTGGCGTTCCGCCGCGATTTCTCGTTTTTGCCCTGCAAAGACGGCCGTTTCCTTGGGTTTCGGGCCTCGCGTCCAAACCTTTCCCTGCTGGTTCAGCTGCAAAAAAGCCGGTCGCGCAAAAAAAAAAGCGCAGATCGGAAGAGAACACGAGGAAAAACGATGTTCGCAGTCATCAAAACCGGCGGCAAGCAGTATCGCGTCGCCGCCGATGAAAAAATCACCGTCATGTCGCTCGAAGGCAATGCCGGCGACAAGGTCACTTTCTCCGACGTTCTGATCGTCGAAAAGGACGGCGCCGCCACCATCGGCGCGCCTTTCGTCGCCGGCGCCTCCGTCACCGCCGAGATCGTCGAACAGGCCCGCGGCCCGAAGGTCATCTCCTTCAAAAAGCGCCGCCGCAAGAATTCCAAGCGCAAGCGGGGTCACCGCCAGGATCTGACCATCGTGCGCATTCTCGAAGTCGTCGCCGCCTAATCCGCGCGAAAACTTCTTCAAACTGGAACTCGGCCGCGCATGCGGCGTTAAGGATCTCGGAGCAGGACAATGGCTCACAAAAAGGCAGGCGGTTCATCCCGCAACGGGCGCGACTCTGACGGTCGTCGCCTTGGCGTGAAAAAATTCGGCGGCGAAGCGGTGTTGGCTGGCAACATCCTCGTGCGTCAGCGCGGCACCAAATGGCATCCCGGCGCCAATGTCGGCATGGGCAAGGATCACACCCTGTTCGCCCTCGTAGACGGCAAAGTCGTGTTTAAAACCCAGGGCGCCCGATCGGTCATTACCGTCGCCGCCACCCCGGCCCAAGTACCGGCCGAAGCCGCAGAATAAATCCGGGAGATGAAACGGTCTCCCGAGGCGCAAGTTCCCGGGAGGCCGAAAGGCCCGGTTTTCAAGCCCAAAATCTGGGCGCGAAGACATCCAGCTCCAAGCTGCCAGGGGAACGCGCGCGTTCCCCTTTTTGCTTGCGAACTGGAGTGTCTCTATGTTCCCTGATCTCGCCCGCGACGACGTTTTTCGTCTCGAAACGCGCCGCCTCTGGCTGCGCTGGCCGGAAGCCGCCGATGCGCCCGTCCTCGCAGCCCTTGCCGGCGACTGGGAGGTCGCGCGCCTCACCGCCCATATTCCGCATCCCTATGGCGTTGACGACGCGCAGGCCTTCGTGCGCGACAGCCGGGAGGGCAATGCCGCCGGGCGGCATTTGCGCCTGGTGATGACGCGGAAAACCGGCGATCGCGCCCCCATCGGCATGATCGCTTTGGAGCCCGGCGCTCAAAAATTCGAGCTCGGCTATTGGCTGGGCCGCGCTTTTTGGCGACAGGGTTTTGCCGCGGAGGCGGCGGGCGCCATGATCGACGCCTGTTTCCTGGTGACGCGGGCGCCTGCGCTCACCGCCGCCGCGCTGGAGGAACATACCGCTTCGCAGGCGGTGCTGCGCCGCGTCGGTTTTGCCCCGGTGGGCGAAGCGCCGGCGCCGGGCCGCCATGCCGGGGCGAAAGCGCTGCTGTTCGCCCTCGACCGCGAAAGCTGGGCGCGCGCCGCTTGAGGCGCGGCGCGCCTTGAGCTAGAGCCTGTCCACGGCGTTTTCGCCGGGGCCGCCCCTGCTTGGACCGCCCTCGTCCTTCGAGACGCCCGCTGCGCGGGCTCCTCAGGATGAGGGCTACTTTTGATGAGGGCTCCTTTGGACGAGGGCTCCTGGGGGGCTTCGGGGTGATGCGTTTTTCAGAGCTGGCCAGAAAGAAGAAAAGTAAATGAAATTCCTTGACCAGGCTAAGATCTACGTTCGCTCCGGCGACGGCGGGGCGGGTTGCGTCTCGTTCCGGCGCGAAAAATTCATCGAATTCGGCGGTCCCGATGGCGGCGACGGCGGACGCGGCGGCGATGTCGTCGCCGAATGCGTCCAGGGTTTGAATACGCTGATCGACTATCGCTACCAGCAGCATTTCAAGGCCAAGACCGGCATGCACGGCATGGGCAAGAACCGCGCGGGCGGGCGCGGCGCCGATGCGGTGTTGAAAGTGCCTGAAGGCACGCAGATTTTTGAAGAGGACGGCGAGACTCTGATCGCCGATCTCACCGAGGTCGGGCAGCGCGTCGTCATCTGCAAGGGCGGCAATGGCGGGTTTGGCAATCTGCATTTCACCACTTCGACCAATCGCGCGCCGCGCCGGGCCAATCCGGGCCAGGAGGGCGAGGAGCGCACCATCATTCTGCGCCTGAAACTCATTGCCGACGCGGGGCTGGTTGGTTTGCCCAATGCGGGAAAAAGCACGTTTTTGTCGACGGTTTCCGCCGCGCGGCCGAAGATCGCCGATTATCCGTTCACGACCCTGCACCCGAATCTGGGGGTGGTGAATTGCGACGGGCGCGAATTCGTGATGGCCGACATTCCCGGGCTGATCGAGGGCGCGCATGAGGGCCATGGGCTCGGCGACCGCTTTTTGGGCCATGTCGAGCGCACCGGCGTGCTGCTGCATCTGGTCGACGGCGCCGGCGAGCATGCCGGCAAGGCCTATAAGATCGTGCGCGGCGAGCTGGAGGCCTATGGTCATGGCCTCGACGAAAAGCCGGAGGTGGTGGCGCTGACCAAGACCGACGCGCTCGATCCGGAGACGCTGAAGCAGCAGATCGAGCGGCTGAAGCGGGCGATCAAGAGCGCCGGGCCGGTTTTGCCGGAGGGCGAAAAGCCGCGGGCGCCGTTGAAAATTTCGGCGGTCGCTGGGGAGGGCGTCACCGAGGCCTTGCGGGCGGTGCTGGCCTTTGTCGACGCCAAGCGCCGTGCGGAGGCCGAGGCCGCGCCGGCGCCGGAATGGCGGCCATGAATAGCCGACCGCCGGGCCGGCGCGTTGGCGCTTTTTTGGCGCCGTTGTTTTCGGGCTTTCGGCCGCGGATTCGGGGTTTTTCTACCTTGAGTTGAAAACGAATCGCGAAATGTGATCGCATTTTCGCGTTTTTTTGCGTTTTTTCGCAAAAAAGCGATCAAAACGCGTCGGTTTTCGCGCCTACAATTCTGGGGTTGTGGCGGAGCCCGCGTGGGACGGGCGCGAGTCTTCTTGTCAAAAACCCTTTAAATTCAGGTTTTTGGCGTGAAAACGTTTCACGTGGAACATAGAGTGAACAAAATACGCGTTTGTCAAGCCCCCGAAAAGCGTTTTCACTTTTCATCATTTGCCGGCCGGAAACGCTTCGCGAGAGCGGCTCAGGCTTGTGCCGATGGGCGGCAATGCTTAAAGCCGTCATGAGCTGAGCAAAGCAATCAAAAACCTTGGAGCGACGGAGTTCGTCGCCCTCTGTTCCGCGCCCATCAGGTGGCGAGACATGGATTGCTTCGCTGCGCTGGCAATGACGATCCGGAGGCTTGGCGTAAGCAGGCGCCGGACAGCTATAGCAAGAGACCGGAATGTTCCTGCCCCATCTCGAAGATTTCAAGCGCATCGTCATCAAAGTCGGATCGTCGCTGCTGGTGGACAGCAAGCGCGGCGAGGCGCGGCGCGACTGGCTGCATGGGCTGGTCGACGATCTCGCCGACCTCCATGGCGACGGCGCCGATATTCTGGTCGTCTCCTCCGGCGCGGTCGCGCTCGGGCGCTCCGTGCTTGGTCTGCCCCCGGGGGCGCTGAGACTGGAGGACAGCCAGGCGGCGGCCTCCGTCGGCCAGATCGCCTTGTCGCGGATCTGGGCCGAGGCTTTCGCCAAGCGCGGCATTGTCGCCGGGCAGATTCTGGTCACCTGGCAGGACACCGAGGAGCGGCGCCGCTATCTCAACGCCCGCGAAACCGTGTCGCGGCTTTTAGGCCTGCGCGCGGCGCCGGTGATCAACGAGAACGACACGGTGGCCACCGCCGAAATCCGCTATGGCGACAATGACCGGCTCGCCGCGCGCGTGGCGACCATGGCGTCGGCCGACCTGCTGATTCTGCTCTCCGACATTACCGGGCTTTTTGACGCGCCGCCGGCCAACAATCCCTCGGCAAAACTCATTCCGGTCGTGCCGCGCATTACGGCGGAGATCGAGGCGATGGCGGGCGGGGCGGCCTCCGAATTGTCGCGCGGCGGCATGCAGACCAAGATCGAAGCCGGCAAGATCGCGACCTCGGGCGGCGCCCATATGGTGATCGCCGACGGTCGGCAGAACAATCCGGTCGGCCGCATCGCCAAGGGCGCGCCCTGCACCTGGTTTTTGACGCCATCCACGCCCGTAAAAGCGCGCAAGAAATGGATCGCGGGATCGCTGGCGCCGCAGGGGGTGATCACCATCGACGACGGCGCCGTCCACGCGCTGGCCTCCGGCGCCAGTCTGCTGCCGGCGGGGGTGACGGCGGTCGACGGAGATTTTTCCCGCGGCGACAGCGTGATCGTGCGCGACGCGCACGGCGGCGAGATCGGGCGCGGGCTGGTCGGTTACGACATCGGCATGGCGCGCAAAGTGATCGGGCTCAACTCCCGCCACATCGCCAGCGTGCTGGGCGTCGAGGGCCGCACCGAAATGATCCACCGCGACGATCTCGTGCTTGCTGGCGATCCCATCGAGTGATCAGTTCGGCAATCTGAGCTGCTTGTCGTCGATGCGCAGGGTCCACAGCAGGCCCGCATCGTCATAAACGATCCGCGACGGGCCTTCGGTCGCGCGGGGCAACAAATCCTCGACCAGGGTCAGGCCGAAATCGGGCTCGGGCGCCGGCCGGGTCGGCGATTTTTCCCGCCAGACCAGCTCCAGTCCGGCGAATCCATCCCCTGCGACCGGCGCCCAGCTGATGGCGACATTGGGGCCGGCGCGCGCGCCGTCAAGGTGTGAGGCGGCATTGGCCGCCATTTCATAGACGGCCAAGGCGACGTTTTGCGCGCATTCGGGGCTGAGCACACAGGGCGGACCGCGCAAGACCGCCTGTCCGCCGCCCGGCCAGGCCGCTTTCCAGGCCGCGGTGAGCAATTGCCGGAGGTCGACGCCGCGCCATTTGGTCTCCACCAGCAATTCGTGGGTCAGCGCCAGCGCGCGGATGCGCCCGTTGAATTTCTGCACAAAGCTCTGAACGTCGGTGGCGGAGCGGCTGGATTGGCGCGCAATGCCCTGGATGACGGCGAGCAGGTTTTTCGTCCGGTGGGTAAGTTCGCTGAGCAAAAAGGTGAGTTCGTCCTGGCGGCGCCGGTGTTCGGTGGCGTCGATGGCGGTGGTGAGCAGGCCCACGACTTCGCCGTCGCGCCACAAAGGTTCGATCGACTGGTCGAAATAGCGGACGCTGCCGTCGAGCGTCACCGCCAGCTCGTTCTGCACCAGGGTTTTGTGCTCGAGCGCGCGCTGGCTGGCGTCGAGAACGGAGGACAAGGCGTCGGCGGGCACGACATCGCAGGGCAGGCGGCCGATGAAAGCGTCGGCATGGAGGGGGCTCGGCAGATTGTGGACCCATTGATAGCGCAACTCCAAATCCTGCTGCGCCATGCTGACCCGGGTTGTCTTGAGGGCGTGGACAAAGCGCTGGTTGGCTTCGTCCAGGGCGCGGGTGCGCTCGGCCACCGCCTTCTCCAGCCGGGCGTTCTCCGCCATGAGATCGCCGCGCGACGGCAGCGCGATCAGGCCGGGGATCAGCCCCCAGCAGGCCAGCGAAAGCGTCAGCGCCACGCCCACGGAGATGATTTCGAGGCTTTCGATAAAGGCCGAGCCCGGCGCATAAAGCATGAACGCGTCGAGGAAACGCGACAGGCCGAAGGCCGAGAGCCCGGCTATGGCGAACCAGGCGACGCGGCGCGAATCCTCCAGAAGCGACGCGCGGCTGCGCAGGTAGAACAGCACCGCCAGGGCGCCGGAAAAGCACGCGACGCCTGCGGCAATGTCCGATACAAATCGCATTGCCCCGTCTCGCGCCCGCCTCCCCGATCAAGCCGCGTTGGCCGGCTCCCGTCCCGCCTTGGCGTCGAAGAACAGGGCCTGGCTGACCACGGCGCGCACCATATCCTCCTCGAACGGCTTGGCGATCAGGAAGGTGGGCTCGGGCCGCTTGCCGGTGAGCAGGGTTTCCGGATAGGCGGTGATGAAGATCACCGGCACCGCGAAGGATTTTAGAATGTCCTGGACGGCGTCGAGGCCCGAACTGCCGTCGGCGAGCCGGATGTCGGCCAGCACGAGGCCGGGCCGCAGCCGCTCCGCCATCTCCACGGCTTCCGCCCGGGTGCGGGCGTTGCCGCAGACCTGATGACCCAGGCCCTTGACGATGCTTTCGAGATCCATGGCGATGATCGGCTCGTCCTCGATGATGAGGACATTGGTCGCGACCTGCTCGCTGATCTCGCGGCCGGCGGCCTCGATGAGCCGCGACAGGCTTTCGGGCGAACGCTCCAGCACCTGCGCCGCCTGTTCCGGGGTGAACCCCTCGACGGCGGTCAAAAGAAAGGCCTGGCGCGGCAGCGGGGTGATGCCCTCGACGCGGCGTTCGGCCGGGGTGCCGGGGCCGCGCACGGGGGCGGCGCCATTGAGCGGCAAAGCGTTCCAGATGCGGGAAAAGGCGCGGTAGGTCGCCACCCGGGACTCGCAATCGGTATCGTAAAGGGTCGGGTCCTCGACCAAAGCTTCGAGCATGGCGACGACATAGGCGTCGCCGCTCGCCTGGCTGCCGCTCAGCGCGCGCGCATAGCGGCGAAGGAAGGGAAGCTGCGGACCAACAAGCGCGGAAAGGGACATAAGAAACTCCAGCCCGTCTGACTGACCTTCAAAAACACCTAGGACATAGGTTCGGTTCCGCCATTTAACAAAGAAAGCTGCGCTCCAGCAATTTGCGCGCACGGCACGGGACAATGAGGCGGCGGCGAAGACCGGAACAATGTCTGGGGGGCGGCGTTGGCGGTCAAACGGAGGATAAGCATGGCTATCGGTTCGCACGCCAGGGGCGCAGGAGAAGCTTTGAATGAAGCCGTGGTTCGGGAGGTCGCGGCGGAAGTCGCCGACACCGGTTCCGCCGCGCCGGGGCGCAGGAGCGACGCGGCCGAGGTCGCGGAGCAATTCGCCAATCTCGCCAACACCATGGGCGAATATGTGGTGGACGCGCTGGAGCGCTCGGTGGCCTCGCGGCCGTTCATGTCGCTGGCGGCGGCCGCCGGCGCGGGCTTCCTGTTCGCGCAATGGTCGCTCGGGGGACGCCGTTGAGGACGGAGGGCGCGGCTTCGCCCCGCGAGCGCGCCGCGCGCTCCATTGCTGTCGGCGCGGGATTTGCCGTGCTGGCGGCGCTGGCGATGTTGGTGACGCTGGTCTCTCTCGCCGGCGCCTCCTATCTGGTGCTGCTTGATTCCCTGCAACCGCGTTACGCCGCCTTGTGCGTCGCCGGCGGGGGGCTGTTCGTCGCCTTGATGGCGGGTCTGATCGGGCGGGCGCTGATCGACGGCGGCCTCGAACGGCTGAAAGTGGCGGTGCGCACCAGCGCCGTCGTCGCGCTCGCGCCGCACGCGCTGCGCTTCGGCCTGCGCAACGCCAAGCTGGTCGGGCTGGCCTCGACGGCGGCGGCGACTTATTTCGCTTTGCGCAGTTCGCGTCGGCCGGATTAGGGCAAGGCGCGGTCTGGCTCGGCCATGAGCGCCTCCGCCACGGTCTGCGCCGTGACTAACAACGGCACCGCCAGAATGGCGCCGACGGGTCCCCACATCCAGCCCCAGAACACGATGGCGAGGAAGATGAGGAATGGATTGACCTCGTGGCGGCGGCCCAGCAACGTCGGAAGAATGGCCATCTCGGTCAGCAGGTGGACCGCGAGATAGAGCGCGGCCGGCGCCAGGGCGAACAAACCCTGGTGGGTCAAAAACCCGGCGACCGTCAGCGCCAGCGTGATCAGCGACACCCCAATATAGGGAACGTAGCCCAGCGCAAATGTCATGACCGCCCAGAGCAGCGGCTGCGATAGGCCAAAGGCCAGCGCGATCGCGCCGGTGAGCGCCCCGACTGCGCCATATACGAGCGCCGTCGTGGCGAAATATTGCGACAGCGCCCGCTCGACGGCGGCGATCGTCTTCAGGGTGGAGAGACGGCTGGCGCGTTCCGGCATGGCCAACACCATCTGCTTGCGGATGGAGTCGCGGCCGGCGACGAAAAAGGCGAGGCAGGGAAAGAAGATCAGCAAGCCCTCCAGAGCGGGCGTCAGCCGGCCGAGGAAAGCGGTGACCCAGCCCATGGCGTCGCCCAGGCCCGGGGCGGCCGCAGCGCTCGCGTGGCTCTGCCCCAATTCACCGAGCAGGCGGTCGAGGCGCTGCGCTATCGGCTGGCTCATATCCGCCAGGGCGCGCGCCATATCCGGCGCCCGCGCCAACAGGCTGGCGAACGGCTCGGCAAGACCGATGATGAGCATCAGCCCCAGCGAGACGGCGCAGATCACCACGAGCGTGTTGGCGAGCACATAGGGGAGTCCGAGCTGGGTCAGGCGCTCGGCGATCCGCGCCAGGATGATGCCGACGAAGATCGCGGCGAAGATCGGCGCCATCACGTCGGCCGCCGTTCTCAAAACCGCGAAGACGGCGAGCGTGAACAGCCCGATGGCGGCGTAATCCGCGAGGCGCGTTCGCCGCCCGGCGTCGGCGGCTAGCGCCTCCGGGGGATCGATCTTGTTCACCGCTCGCCGCTTTTCTCCTTGGGGCGACGCATCGTGTAGGCCGGCGGATCGCTCGCCGGGAAGGACTCCCACGACGCCTCCGCCACCTCGTCCCAGGGCCGCTTCTGCTCCTTCTTCTCGTCCTTGGGTTTTTCGCGCTTTTCCGCGCGGGGCTTGGCTTGTGCCATTTTACCTCTCCGTGTCGCCTCTGAAATGGTCGCGCCGGCCCCGCAAGCAAGCGGAGCCGGCGCCAAAAACGGAACTTCCGCGCCGCCGAACGATTAACGTGGCTCTTGCGGCGGAGGTCCCGTGTCATCACGCTTTCCCGAAATATTTCGCCGGTATCAGGCCACGCGCGCGCTCAGCCGCACGCTCGCCGCGCCGCTGTCGGACGCCGACGCCACCGTGCAATCCATGCCCGACGCCAGCCCGGCCAAATGGCATCTGGCGCACACCAGCTGGTTCTTCGAGGCGATGGTTCTGCAGCGGTTTTCGAAGGATTATGCGCCGTTCGATCCCGCCTTCGGCTACCTGTTCAATTCCTATTACGAGGCGCTTGGCGCGCGACACCCGAGACCTCGGCGCGGCCTGCTCACGCGGCCCACGCTCGATTCCATTTACGCCTATCGCGACCATGTGGACCGCGCGGTCGAAGCGTTTTTTCAGCGCGCGTTTTGCGAAGCGGCGGGCGAGTTGATCGAACTGGGTTGTCATCACGAGAGCCAGCACCAGGAGCTCCTGCTGACCGACATCCTGCATCTGTTCGCGCAAAACCCGCTGCGCCCAGCCTACAAGGAGCGCGCGTCCGATGAGGCCGGCGAAGCCACGCCCGTGCGCTTCCTGGCCTTTGCCGGCGGCCTCGCGGAGCTCGGCGCTGGGGTCGAAAATTTTGCCTATGATTGCGAGCGTCCGCGCCACCGCGTTTTCGTTTCGCCTTACCGGCTCGCGGACCGGCTCGTCACCAATGCGGAATGGATCGCTTTCATCGACGCGGGCGGCTACGGCAACCCGCTGCTGTGGCTGTCCGAAGGCTGGGCCAAACGTCTTGCGGAGGGCTGGACCGCGCCGCTTTATTGGGAGCGGCGCGAGGGCGCGTGGTGGACCATGACGCTCTCAGGCCTGCGGCGCGTCGATCCCGCCGCCCCCGTCGCGCATGTCAGCTATTTCGAGGCCGACGCCTTTGCGCGCTGGTGCGGCAAGCGCCTGCCGACCGAAGCGGAATGGGAGCTGGCGGCGGAACCCCTGCCGATGCGCGGCAATTTTTTGGAGACGGGGCGGTCGCGTCCGGCTGCTGCGGAAGGAGAAGGGCTGCGGCAAATGTTCGGCGACCTCTGGGAATGGACCTCGAGCCCGTTCTCCCCCTATCCGCGTTTCCGCCCCGCCGAAGGCGAGGCGAGCGAATATAACGCCAAATTCATGTGCGGACAGTTCGTGCTGCGCGGCGGCTCCTGCGTCAGCCCGAAAGCGCATATCCGCGCCACCTACCGAAATTTTTTCCCGCCCGACGCCCGCTGGCAATTTTCGGGCGTACGCTTGGCGGAGGATTCATGACCGAGCTCGATTTGCAAAGCCGTTGGAGCGAGGCTTTTCGTTCCGCCGTCGTCTCAGGCCTTTCCGCGCCGCGAAAGCGCCTGCCAAGCTGCTGGCTCTATGACGCGCGCGGCTGCGACCTTTTCAACGCGATCACCCGGCTCGACGATTATTACCCCACCCGCGCGGAGACGGAGATCTTGTTGCGCCACGCGTCTGATATCGCCGAATTCTGCGGAGAAGGCGCGGCGCTTCTGGAATATGGCGCGGGGGCCGGCGTCAAGACCGAGCTTCTGATCGACGCGATGAATGCGCCGCGTCTCTATGTCCCCATCGACATCGCCAGCGACGAACTTTTGACCACGACGGAACGCATGGGCCGGCGGTTTTCGTCCCTACAGATTTCGCCTGTCATTGCCGATTTTACCGGCGCATTCGACCTGCCCGCCCTCCCGCCTGGACCGCGCGTCGCCTTCTTTCCCGGCTCGACCATCGGCAATCTCGACCGGCGCGAGGCCATCGCCTTTCTCACGCGCATGCGCGCCCACGTTGCGGGCGGCCGGGCGATCATCGGCGTCGATCTCAAGAAGGATCGCAACATCCTGCTCAGCGCCTACGACGACAGCGAGGGCGTCACCGCCGCCTTCAACCTGAACCTGCTCGCGCGGATCAATCGCGAACTGGACGGCGGCTTTCCGCTCGACCGTTTCGCGCACAAGGCGCGCTGGAACGAAGCGGAGTCGGCCGTCGAAATGCATCTTGTCAGCCTCGACGCGCGGGAAATTCCGGCGGCGGGCCGAGATTTCGAATTTCGGGCGGGAGAGTCCATCCACACCGAGAGTTCGCGCAAATACGATCTCAACTCCTTCGCCGCTTTGGCGGAAGCGGCGGGCTGGCGGCTGGCGCGCTGCTGGCGCAACGCCCAGTTCGCCGTGCTCGGGCTCGAAGCCAACCTCGCCAGTCCATTGGAGGCATGGTCTTAGGCGCGACGCCGCGCCTGCATCGCGCGCCGCCCATCTTTCGGCTCATTCGGGTTCGATAAGCTTTGGTTCAGGTTTGAGTGCAAAATAACCCGATGATCCGCGCCGCGCTGTTCAGATTCGCCCGTATCGCGCTCGCGACCGTCCTGGTCGCGCTGGCGGCGTTCGGCCATGTCTATGGCAAGGCCCATCACGATCACGGCCAACCCGAACAGCGCCTCGCCTGGACGGACGTCGAAAAATCCGACCCGGCGATCGCCGCCGCATCCGGTCTCCTCAAACTCTCTCCCGCCACGGCGGGGCAGCCACATCAAGGCTTGGTCGACGAGCGCGCCTGCGGCTGCTGTTTTTCCGGCTGCGGCTGTTGTGCGACGGCGCTCTGGCGCCAGGCCGAGGATTTTCCGCCCCCGGCGATGATCCTCGCGGATTCGCTCATCGCGCCACAACCGGACGTCCCCTCGGGCCTGCGCCCAAAATCGCTGTTCAGGCCGCCGCGGCTCGCCGGCTGAACCTGCGCGCGGCGTAACCGCCGCATTTCCAAAACGTCCAGTCCCTCACGCGCGCCCCCGGCGCGAACGTCGCTGCGCCCGAGACGCGCATCGCGCGGCGTGGAGTTTTAGCATCATGAGCCGCTCTTCCCTGGCCTTGCTGGCCATTCTGACCTTCATCCCCGCAGCCGGCGCCGCGACGCCGATTGCTCTTCTCGATGCCTGCGGCCACGAAAGCCGCGCCTCCCACGTCCAGAGTTGCGAAAAGAACAAGGGATCCTGTTTGCAGGATGTCGGCCCTTCGTCCCGCCGCACCCATGAAATCACCCACTGCGCCATCACCTTCAGCCAATGCATGAGCCGCGGCGCCGCCGCGTCCGCCATCCACTGATCGGAGACGAGACATGCCCAGCTCCCTGCGGCCCGCCCTGATCGCGCTGGCCTTTTCCATCACCGCGCTCTCGCCCGCCCAGGCGGCGGAGCCCGCCGAACCCCATTCCGCTGCC
This sequence comes from Rhodoblastus acidophilus, assembly GCF_025961575.1. Classification (GTDB taxonomy): domain Bacteria; phylum Pseudomonadota; class Alphaproteobacteria; order Rhizobiales; family Beijerinckiaceae; genus Rhodoblastus; species Rhodoblastus acidophilus_C. The sequence continues at coordinate 44,005 of NZ_JAOQNX010000005.1, forward strand.
GAACCCCATTCCGCCCATGGCGAAGTCCCGCTTGCCGCCGAGCAGATCGAAAAAGCCGGCGTCACCGTCACGCGCGTCGAACCCGGCGTCATCGCGGAGCAGTTTTTCGCGCCCGGCGTCGTCATCGCCGACCAGGACCGCATCGCCCGCGTGCCCGCGCGGGTGATCGGCTCGGTGGCGGAATTGCGAAAGCGGCTCGGCGAGACCGTGGCCACAGGCGAAATCGTCGCCATGCTCGACAGCCGCGAAGTCGCCGACGCCAAGAGCGAATGGCAGGCGGCCCTGGTCAATTACGACCTGCAAAAAACCCTGTTCGACCGCGCGGCCAAACTCTGGGACAAGCGTATCAGCGCCGAACAGGTCTATCTGCAAGCCAAGACCACGGCGACCACCGCGCAATTGCGGGTGAATCTCGCCCGGCAGAAACTGCGTTCGCTGGGGGTGAGCGACGCGGAAATCGACACGCTGCGCGCCGCCGACGACTCCGCCAACCTCGGCCTCTACCCGGTGCGCGCGCCCATCTCGGGCCGCGTCATCGAGCGCAAGGTGGATGTCGGCGCCTCGGTCGGCGGCAACAACGACCCCTCCGAACTCTACGCCATCGCCGATCTCAGCCGCGTCTGGATCGATCTTTCCATTCCCGCCAGCGAATTGAACGCGATCCGCGAGGGACAAAAAGTTTTTTTGCGCGCGCCCAACGATGAGACGCTGTCAGGCGAAATCATCTTCATCGGCCCCGTGCTCAATCCCGAGACCCGCTCGGCGCGGGTGCTGGCCGCCGTCGACAATCCTGGCCTGGCGCTGCGTCCCGGCGGTTTCGTCAACGCCACCATCGCCGTGCGCGACACGCCGGTGGCTTTGCGCGCGCCAAAATCGGCGCTGCAAACCGTCGAGGGCAAGACAAGCCTGTTCGTGCGCAACGACAAAGGTTTTGTCGCTCGCGCCGTGGGGCTGGGGCGTTCCGACGCGCAATTCGTCGAAATCACCGAGGGCCTGACGGCGGGCGAGACCATCGCATCGGAAAATTCCTTCATTCTCAAGGCGGAACTCGGCAAGGCCGAGGCCGGCCACGACGAGTGAGGCGGCCATGATCTCGCGCATTCTCGCATTCTCGGTCCATCAACGCTGGGTGGTCGTCTTCCTCAGCCTGATGGCGGCGGCCTTCGGCCTGTTCGCCCTGCAAAAGCTGCCGATCGACGCCGTGCCCGACATCACCAACAACCAGGTGCAGATCAACACGGTCGCGCCCTGGCTGTCGCCGCAGGACATTGAAAAGCAGGTCACGTTTCAGGTCGAAACCGCGCTCGCCGGCGCGACCGGGCTCGAATACACGCGCTCGCTCTCCCGCAACGGCTTTTCCCAGGTCACGGCGGTCTTCTCCGAAAAGACCGACATCTATTTCGCCCGCCAGCAGGTCAATGAGAGGCTGCGCGAGGCCAAGGCGTCGCTGCCGCTCGGCGTCGAGCCGCGCATGGGGCCGATCTCCACGGGCTTGGGCGAAATCTACATGTGGACTTTGTCCTACAAGCCGAAGCCGGAAAAAATCGAGACCAATCCGCCGGCCGGCTGGCAGCGGGACGGCGCCTATCTCACGCCGGAAGGCCAGAGCCTGCGCACGGAGATCGAGCAGGCCGCCTATCTGCGCACCGTGCAGAACTGGATCGTGCGGCCGCAGATCAAGACCGTCCCCGGCATTGCCGGCGTCGATTCCATCGGCGGCTATGAAAAACTCTATCAGGTCCAGCCCGATCCCAACCAGCTCATCGCCGCCGGCGTGTCCTTCGCCGATCTCGCCGCCGCGCTCGAAGCCAACAATTCCAGCCGCGGCGCCGGTTTTGTCGAGCGCAACGGCGAGGCCTATGTGGTGCGCGCCATCGGCCGGCTGGAAACCATCGCCGACATCGAGAATGTGGTGATCGCCTCGCGCGGCGGCGTGCCGATCCGCGTCAAGGATGTCGCCAAAGTGTCGATCGGCGCGGATCTGCGCACCGGCAGCGCCAGCGCCAATGGCGAAGAGGTGGTGGTCGGCACGGCGCTGATGCTGATCGGCGGCAACAGCCGCACGGCGGCGGCCTCCGTCGACGCCAGGATCGCCGAGATCGCCCGCAACATGCCGCCGGACATTGCGCTGACGCCGGTGCTCAACCGCATGCAGCTCGTCGACGCCACCGTGCGCACCGTGGCGAAAAACCTCGCCGAGGGCGCCGCGCTGGTCGTCGCCGTGTTGTTCCTGCTGCTCGGCAATCTGCGCGCGGCGCTGATCTGCGCGCTGGTGATCCCGTTCGCCATGCTGATGACCTTCACCGGCATGGTCGAGACCCGGGTGAGCGCCAATCTGATGAGCCTGGGTGCGCTGGATTTCGGCCTGATCGTCGATGGCGCGGTGATCGTCACGGAAAACGCGCTGCGCCGGCTCGCCGAACGCCGCCACGCTCTGCGCCGCGCGCTCAGCCAGCCCGAGCGCATGAGCGTGGTGATCGGCGCGGCGCAGGAGATGATCCGCCCCTCGCTGTTCGGCCAGGCGATCATCATGCTGGTCTATGTGCCGCTGCTCACCTTTACGGGGGTGGAAGGCAAGATGTTCCAGCCGATGGCGCTGACGGTGATCATGGCGCTGGTCGCGGCGTTCGTCCTGTCGCTGACGCTGGTTCCGGCGCTGATCGCCATCGCCATTCCCGCGCCCGAAACCGAAGAGGACAACGCCCTCGTCCGCGCGATGCGCCGGGTCTACGCGCCGATGCTGGCCTTCGCCATGCGGGCGCCGGTGCGGACGGTCGCGGGCTCGACCGTCCTGTTCCTGCTGGCGCTGCTGCTGTTCGGCCGGCTCGGCCAGGAGTTCGTCCCAACCCTGGACGAGAAGAACATCGCCATGAACGCGCTGCGCATCCCCAGCGCCTCGCTCAACCAGTCGCAAGCGATGCAGGCGCAGGTGGAAAAGGCCATCGCCGCCTTTCCCGAGGTCAAGCTGGTCTATTCCAAGACAGGCACGGCGGAGGTCGCCTCCGACCCCATGCCGGTCAACAGTTCGGACACGTTCATCATCCTCAAGCCGCAGTCGGACTGGCCCGATCCGCAGGAGAGCAAGGAGGCGCTGCAGGCGCGGATCGCCGAGGCGGTCGGCGCATTGCCCGGCAATGTCACCGAGTTCTCCCAGCCGATCCAGTTGCGCTTCAACGAGCTGATCGCGGGCGTGCGCGGCGACATCGCCATAAAAGTGTTCGGCGATGAATTCGAGCCGATGCTGCGCGCCGCCAACCAGATCGCCGGCCTTTTGCGCACGGTTCCGGGCGCGCAGGATGTGAAGGTCGAGCAGGTCAATGGCCTGCCCTCGCTGGAAATCGCCGTCGACAAGGAGGCGGCGGCGCGGTTCGGCCTCAGCGTTTCCGCGGTGCAGGATGTGATCGGCGCCGCGGTCGGCGGCCGCGAGGTCGGCGTTGTCTTCGAAGGCGACCGCCGTTTCGCCCTGACCATTCGCTTGAGTGAAAACCTGCGCTCGGACATTGAGGCGCTAAAAAACCTCCCGGTCCCGCTGCCCGGCGTCGCGGGGAAGGCGCCGGTGGTGCTGATGAAGCAGATCGCCCGGTTCGACGAGCGCGACGGTCCCAACCAGATTTCGCGCGAGAACGGCAAGCGCCGCGTGGTCGTCACCGCCAATGTCCGCGGCCGCGACGTGGCCTCGGTGGTCAGCGAAATCCAGCAGCGCACCCAGGCCGAGGTGGTGGTCCCCCCGGGCTATTGGCTGCAATGGGGCGGGCAGTTCGAAAACCTCGCCGCCGCCAAGGCGCGGCTGAGCCTGGTCGTGCCCGCCTGTTTCGCCATGATCCTGTTCCTGCTGTTCGCGGCGCTGGGACGGATGCGCGACGCGCTGCTGGTGTTCAGCGCCGTGCCTTTGGCGCTCACCGGCGGCATTGTCGGGCTCTGGGCGGCCGGACTGCCGTTTTCAGTGTCCGCGGCGGTCGGCTTCATCGCGCTCTCCGGCATCGCCGTGCTCAACGGCCTGGTGCTGCTCACCTATGTGAAGCAGTTGCAGGCGGAGGGCCGGTCGCTGCCGGAGGCGATCCGCGAGGGCGCGCTCACCCGCCTGCGCCCGGTGGCGATGACGGCGCTGGTGGCGGCGCTGGGCTTCGCGCCGATGGCCTTGGCGACGGGCGCGGGCGCCGAAGTGCAAAAGCCGCTCGCCATTGTGGTGATCGGCGGGCTGATCAGCGCGACCCTGCTGACCCTGCTGGCGCTGCCGGCGCTCTATCTGCTGTTTGGCGGCAAGCGCGGCGCGGCGCGCGCAAGACCGCAAGCGGCGCCGGAGGTCATGGCGGGCAAGCGTCCGTCATGATCGCCTCGCCGTTGCGCGCGCTTTGTCAGGCGCGCGCAACGGCCCGCGCCGCATTTGAATGGGCATGACGTCCTCGTCCGATCGCGTATAGTTTGGCCATGGACATGCTGACATTCGTCACCGCCGCGGCTTCATTGCTGGCGACGCCCGGGCCGACCAACACCTTGCTGGCCGCCTCGGGCGCCAGCAGGGGCGTGCGGCGGTCGCTGCCACTGCTCGCCGCCGAACTCGCCGGCTATGGCCTCGCCATAGCGACGCTTCGCCTCGCCCTCGGCCCCTTGATCGCAAAAAGTCCGGCGCTTGGCGCGGGGCTCGGGCTCGCCGTGACGCTCTACCTGCTCCATGTCGCGGCCACCCTATGGCGGCGCGGCGCGGCGGAGGACGTTTGTGCGGGACCGATCACTTTTGCGCGCGTGTTCACCACCACTTTGCTGAACCCCAAGGCCCTGATCCTGGCGTTCACGGTCTTGCCGGCCCCGACAGATGCGGCGCTGTTTTCTTCCGCCGCTCTGCTGGCGGCGCTGATCCCTGTTCTGGGAGGGAGCTGGCTGGCGATGGGCGCCCTGGTCCGGCAAAACGGCGCCCTCGCGGCGAGGGGCGGCGTCGTCTACCGGTTCAGCGCCCTGGTCCTGGTCGGGTTCGCCGCAATGATCGGCACGCATGCGCTCGGCATCGCGTAAGTCCCGCGCGCCGCCTATCTCGGCGCAAACTGCCGGTTGAGGCCGCGCACGCGCATGGCCGCGATCGAGGTCCGGTCCAAAATCAGCGCCATGGCGTCGCGGACGTCGAGCATGACGTCGCGGATGGCGCAGGCGTCGACATCGCCGCAATCGGTGCAAGGCCGATAGGCGGTGCGGCTGGCGCAGGCGATCGGCGCGAGCGGTCCGTCGAGGATGCGGATGATCTGGCCGGCGGTGATCGCGTCGGCGGGGCGCGCCAATTGGTAGCCGCCGCCCTTGCCCTTCTTGCTGGTCAGCAGGCCCGCCTTGGTCAGCTCCAGAAGGATCGCGTCCAGAAACTTGCGCGGAATATTATTGTCCTGCGCGATGGTGGCGGCGAGCGCGATCCCGTCGGCGCCGGCGAGATGGATCATCGCCTTCAGCCCGTATTTGGCCTTGTTGGAGAGCATTCTCTAAAATTCCTCAGTCGCGGACGCCATAGGCGAGCACGAGATGCGCGATCACGGCTTCCGCGCCCAGGGCGCGATAGGCGTGCGGAACGTCGGCGTCGAAATGGATGGCGTCGCCGGGGCCGAGCCGATGCGGCGGTTCGCGGCCCGCGACGATTTCAAGCTCGCCTTGCACGACAAGGATGTTTTCCGACGTGCCGGGCGCATGGGCCTGGGATTGTTCGTGGTGGCCGGGGGCGATGGTCAGTTCGTAGATTTCGACGCGCGGCGTTTCGCCGAACACGGTCAAGGCGCGCGAGCGAAAGGCGCCGCCGCTGGAAATCAGGACATTGGCGTCGGATTTGCGGATCACGGCCGCGCCGCTGCGACGGGTCGGGGCGATCAGGCTGCCGAAGGGCACGTCGAGCGCATTGGCGATTTTCCAGAGCACATCGATGCTGGGCGCGCGCTGGCCGTTGACGATGGCCCTGAGCTGGTCCTCGTCCACGCCGGCGAAATCCGCCAGCCGCTCCAGGGCGCCGTCCTCCCGCCGCAGGCGCGCGCGAAGCCGCGCAGCGGTGATCAGCGTCAAATCCTGTTCGGTGACCGGCGGCCCTTCGACATGCTTGGCGTTCACGTGACGGCTCCTAAAATCCATGAACACCATGGAATAAACCTCCTGTGCCGCAGGTCAAGCCGGCGCCGCCGTCCTATCAGGGCAAGCCAGCCGTCCGGGATCGACGAAGGCCACGCGGGTTTAGGCCAGCACTTGTTTACCTCTCAATCCTAACCTGTGATCGATCATGTGGTACAGGCGAGGAAGAGCTTGATGGCGTCCATAGCGCGTGCGGTCATATCGATGCTGTCTCGAACATCTCTCGGGAAGATCGCCGGGGCCGTTCCCGGCGTGGAAAACCTTTATCGCGACCTGGCATGGACCAGCCCGAGGCTCTGTGGCCAACACTTCGGCTCCTACGCCACCTACGACGAGGCCCTGACCGCAATTCCGAAGAAGCTTGCAAAGGGCTGGGATCACAGTGAACTCAATGCCGCAGATCACTTTCAGCCGTCGATGTTTGCATCGCTGTTCTGGCTGCGCGAATTGTTGCGGCCCGGGGATCGTATCGTCGACTTCGGTGGAAGTGTCGGCAATTTATACTATGCCTTCACCGGCCGGTCGCCGTTACCTGAAGGCGCCAGCTGGCATATTATCGAAGTGCCCGCGACCGCAGAGAAAGGCCGCAGACTTGCGGAGCGCCGCGGAGCATCGAACTTGAATTTCTGGACTGGCATCGAAGATGTCGGGTCTTACGATATTTTGTTTAGCGCCGGCTGCCTACAGTATATGGACACTGACGTCACCGAATTCATTCCCGGCGCGAAGAAACCAAGGGCCGTCATCATAAACAAGATTCCGCTTGGCGAGCGCCCGCAGTTCTGGACCTTGCAGAACCTGGAAAGATACGCATCTCCTTATCGTGTGTTCAACGAAGATGAACTGCTCTGTTCCATGAAGGAGCAGGGGTACCGCGTTCGCGATCGTTGGCCGGTTTCGGAACTTAAGATTGAAATTCCTTTCCATCCGGAGCTTTTCTTGAATGAACAGGCAGGCCTCGTCTTCGAACGCGGCTGAATAACCTGAATTTCTCCCGCGTCTCGAAGCCACTGTGAGCCGCTCCGGCTTTGCCGGAGGCCGTTTTGGTCAAATCAGGCCGCGATGGCGGTCTGATTGAGCGAGGCGATCATAGCGCGCCTCCGTTTCGGCAGGCGGGATGTCGCCCATTGGCTCCAGCAGCCGGCGGCGATTGAACCAGTCGACCCATTCCAGCGTCGCGACACAAATTGGCTGCCGCGGTCGCTGTGATGGACGAGGCCGTCGCCATGGATCGAAGTCCACTTGCTCTCCGGCGAGCTGGTCGCCTCGAACGTTGACCCATCCCGGTCTGGCCAGGGAAACGACGGCGCCCCCCGTCGACCACACCGCGACAGGGGACACGATCGCCGCGAGTCGGCGCGCAAAATATTTCGGTTTGACCCTTCCTCGCCGGCAAACAGTTCTTTCCTGGGGCCGCCAAGGTTTGGAAGGGCCATCCATTGACCTGAGAAACCTTATAATCTACTAATTTTATATAGTTAAGCAGCGCTGACAACGCAAACAACGCTGGAGAGGCGTCATGAAGACTTCGCTTCGATGTCGGACGGTCGTTTCGTCCCAAAAGTTTCCGCGCGCGATTCGCGCCGCCGTCCCTCCTTGCAACCCCTGGTCTCCTATGTCCCATGCTTATGTCATCGAGTGCGGCGAACTGGCCGCCGGCATCGTCACGCGAGAGAGTCGCGGTTTCATCTTCCACGCCGCGGCGGACGCGTTCCTCCGGCTCAACGGGCAGACGTTCCAAACGCCTCAGGAGGCGCAACGCGCCGCCGAGAACCTGCGCCGCAAGAAAAGGCCCCGCGCACGCTCGTGATTGAGATTTGACGTCCTCCTTCCGGCGTCAAACATCCCGCCCGAACGGCCTGCCGCCGTTCGGGCGCTTTTGTCCTCCGGCGCTGGCGGGGGAGCGCCGCCTTGAAAGCGCATTGCAGGGTTGATCCAGACGCATGTCGGGCGAAAACGCCCGAAAACACGTCGCTGTCCGGCGCCTAGGCGGGGCGCCTCCTCCCTGCGCAAAAAGATTTATCTTGTCTATAAAAATAATAGACTATAGCCTTTGCTCCATCTTCGCGGGCGCTGTCGCATGCGCCTGCAAACGGAACAGGGTCCACATGAGCAACAGCAAATCTTCCGGATCGCGCCGCACTTTCCTCGCCGGCGCCGCAGCTTTCGGCGCCGCGGCCCCGCTGGCCCTCGCTGCGCAAAAGGTCTTCGCCACCCCGCAGATCCAGCGCGCGCCCTTCGACGGCGCGCCGATCTGCACGACCGGCGCCGCCGACGCCGCCGCGCCCGCCGCCGGAAACCTGAAGAAGATCACCTTCGCCTGGAACGCCGGGGCCTCCTGCCTGGTCGGCGTCACCGTCGCCAAGGAGAAGGGGTTTTTCGCCAAGCACGGCCTCGACGTCACCCTGGTCAATTACGCGGGCTCGACCGACCAGTTGCTGGAAACGCTCGCCACCGGCAAGGCGGACGCCGCCGCCGGTATGGCGCTGCGCTGGCTCAAGCCGATGGAGCAGGGGTTTGACGTCAAAATCGTCGCCAGCACCCATGGCGGCTGCCTGCGCCTGCTCGCCCCCACCGCTTCCGACATCAAGAGCCTCCAGGACCTCAAGGGCAAGATCATCGCCGTCAGCGACATGAACTCGCCCGGCAAGAACTTCTTCGCCATCCGGCTGAAGAAAGTCGGCCTCGATCCCGAAAAGGACGTGGAGTGGAAGCAGTTCCCCGGTCCGCTGCTGCGCGTCTCCGTGGAAAAGGGCGAGGCCCACGCGCTCGCCGACAATGACCCCATCACCTTCCTGTTCCAGAAGGACGGCTCCTTCCGCGAAATCTCCTCCAACAATGACGGCGACTACGCCTCGCGCGTCTGCTGCATCATCGGCGTGCGCGGCAGTCTGCTGCGCGAGGACAAGGCGGCGGCGACGTCGCTGGCGCTGGCCTTGATCGAGGCGGCGGAATTCGCCGCGCATCACCCGGAGGAGGCGGCGGCGACCTATGCGCCCTACGCGCCGGGCAAGGTCGAGCTGGCCGACCTCGTCACTTTGGCGAAATACCACAAGCACCACAACCATCCCGTCGGCGTCGACCTCAAGAAGCAGCTAGCGCTCTACGCCGAGGAGCTGAAGCTGGTGTCGATCTTCAAGCCCTCCACCGATCCCAAGAAATTCGCCGAACGCATTTATGCGGACGTGGTGAGCTGAGGAGGTTTCATGTCGCTGCTCTCGATCGAGGCTGAAGCCTCAAGAGGCGCGCCGGCGCTCCCGTCACGGGAGACGCTGACGCGCGCCGCGCTGGCGATCGCGGCCGGCGCGGCCTGGCTCGTTTTCGCCGTGATCACGGAGACCTGGCCTGACGCCGGAGAATGGGGGCGGGGGCCGGAACTGGCCCGCGCCACCGGCGGCTTTGGCGGCGCGCTGATCCTCGCCGGCCTGTTCGGCGGCTTTTTCCCGCGCGTCGCCGCGCGGGTGCGGCGCTACACCCCGTGGCTGCTGGCGCTCGGCCTGGTCTTCATCCTCTGGCAGCTGACGACGGCCAAGCTGGCGATGCTGCCGCAGCCGTTCTTCCCGCCGCCGCATGCGCTGGTCGAAGTGTTCGTCGACGATTGGCCAAAACTCTGGGAAAGCGTGGTCGCCTCGATCCGGCTGGAGCTGCTCGGCTTCCTCGCCGGCGCCGTGGCCGGCTTCCTCGTCGGCGTGTCGCTCGGCTGGTCGCGCGCCTTCGGCTATTGGGTGCATCCGGTGATGCGGCTGATCGGTCCGATGCCCTCGATCGCCTGGCTGCCCATCGCCTTCTTCGCCTTCCCCTCGAGCTTTTCGGCCTCCATCTTCCTGATCGGCCTGACCACGGGCTTTCCGGTCGCCGTGCTCACTTGGTCGGGGGTCGCCAGCGTCAATTCCGCCTATTACGACGTCGCCCGCACGCTCGGCGCCAGCCGCGCCTTCCTGATTTTCAAGGTCGCGATCCCGGCGGCCTTGCCGCATGTGTTCGTCGGCCTGTTCATGGGGCTCGGCGCCTCCTTCGCCGTGCTGGTCACGGCGGAAATGATGGGCGTGAAGGCGGGACTCGGCTTCTATCTGCAATGGGCGCAGGGCTGGGCCTCCTACGCCAACATGTATGCGGCGCTGCTGGTGATGTCGCTGATGTGCTCCGGTCTGATCACGCTGCTGTTCCGGCTGCGCGACCGGTTGCTGTCTTGGCAGAAGGCGGAGGTGCAGTGGTGAGCCTCGCGCATAAAATCTCGATAGCTCCCGGCCCTTCCAAGGTTCCCGGCGTCGAAATCGCCATCAAGGACGTCAGCCATCGCTTCGATCTCGAGGGCGCGCCGCTGCCGGTGCTCGACCGCGTCAATTTCACCGCGCAACGCGGCGAATTCGTCGCGCTGCTCGGCCCCTCTGGCTGCGGAAAATCGACGCTGCTGCGGCTGGTCGCCGGGCTCGAGCCGCCGACCCAGGGCGCGATCACGTCCAATGGCGCGCTCATCGCCGGCCCCGATCCGTCGCGCGTCGTCGTCTTCCAGGACCCCACCCTGTTTCCCTGGCGCAATGTGCGCGACAATGTCGCGCTCGGGCTGGAGGCGCAGGGCCTGCTCAAACAGCGGGGCGCCCGCATCGACGAAACCCTGGCGCTCGTCGGCCTTGAAGCTTTCGCCAAGGCCTTCCCGCATCAATTGTCGGGCGGCATGGCGCAGCGCGTGGCGCTGGCCCGCGCCCTGGTCAACGATCCCGAGTTGCTGATCCTCGACGAGCCCCTGGGCAAACTCGACTCGCTGACGCGTCTGTCGATGCAGGGCGAGATCGTCAACCTGTGGCGCCGCTCGGGCTTCACCGTTCTGCTGGTCACCCACGACGTCGAGGAAGCCCTGCTCATGGCGACGCGGGTGATCGTGTTCAGCGAGCGCCCGGCGACCATCAAGGCCGACATCGCCATCGACCAACCCTATCCGCGTCACCGCGACGATCCCGATCTCGTCGCCCAGCGCCGAAACATCCTCGGCTTGCTCGGCCTCGACGGCTCCTGGTGAGTTTCCAAAAATGTCAAACAAACTGATTTCCCTGGCTGAAGCGGGGCGCCGCTTCAGCTGGGACGGCATGCAATACGCCAGCGGCGCCGCGCTGCCGGTGGGCTCGGACGCGCTTGTGTTCGGCCGCGAACTGTTGCGCCAGAAGCGCAAGGACCTGCACGCCATCTTCCATTGCTGCGGCCAGCAGCTCAATCTCCTGGCGGCGGCCGGCGCCGCCACCAAGGCGGAATGCGGTTTTGCCGCTCTCGAAGTCGTCGGCTTCGCCAACGGCCTGCGCCGCGCCGTCGAAAGCGGCCAATTGGCGCTGGAGGATTTTTCCAACCTCGCCATGACCCTGCGCCTGCTCGGCGGCGCCCTGAACTGGCCTTTTGTCCCAGCGACGGTGAACATCGGCTCCGACCTTCAGGACCGCAGCGCCTTTGCGCCGGACGACTATCCGGCGCATTCGAAGATTCCCGCGGTGACCGATCCTTTCAGCGGAAAAACCATCGGCGCCTTCAGTCCGTTGAAACCCGATGTCGCGGCGATCCATGTCACGCTCGCCGACCCCAATGGCAACGCCATTCTGATCGGCACGGAATGGAGCCGATACGAACTGTCGCGGGCGGCGAAAAGAGTGGTCTTGATCGCCGACGCCATCGTCGATCCCGCCTGCATCCGCCAATTCCCCAATCTGGTCCGCATTCCCGAGATCATCGTCGAGGCCGTGGTCTACTGGCCGTTCGGCGCCTGGCCGCATTCCTCGCCGGGCGTCTATGACATGGACGAACAGCATATGTTCTTCATGAACAAGGCCCTCGCCACCGAACAGGGAACGGCCGACTACATCCGCGATTTCGTCGACAGTTATTCGGACATCGACAGCTATCTCGACGTGATCGGCCGCGACAAAATCAAAACCTTGTCGGCGAGCAATTCCAGCTTCCTGCTCGATCCCTATCGCCGCTGGATTCTTGCGCCCGAGGATGTCGCCGGCCTCACCACAACGGAGTTGGCGGCATGAGCGCGGCCCTCGACTACACCCGCCAGGAAATGATGGCGATCGCCACCGGCCGCGAAATCCGCGACGGCGAACTGGCGATTTTCGGCGTCGGCCTGTCGATGCTCGCCGGCTTCTTCGCCCAGGCCAATCACGCGCCCAATCTGCGCAGCATGACCGAGGGCGGGGTTTACGGCGCAACGCCGGTCGGCGGCCTGCCCTGGGGCATCGAGTGCAACCGCCTCGCCGTCAACGCCACCAGTTTCACCTCGGCGCTCGACGCGCTGGGCTTTCTCGTGGCCTCCGGACGCTGCGATGTCGGCGTGATCGGCGCGGCGCAGGTCGACAAATTCGGCAATGTCAACACCACCGGAATCTGGGACGGCGAGATCGGCCCGCATTATCGCCCGCCGAAAACGCGATTGCCGGGCGCGGGCGGCGCCAATGACATCGCCTGCGGCGCCAAGCGTTTTATTGTCATGGTGACGCACGAGCCGAAACGTTTTGCCGAAAAGGTGACCTATATCAGTTCGCCCGGCTATCTCGACGGCGGTCTTTCCCGCGCGCAGCACGGATTTGTGGGGGGCGGCCCCTCGGCGATCATCACCACGCTCGGCATCCTGCGGCCGGAGCCGGGCACGAATGAATTCGTGCTCGACGGCTGGTTTCCATTTTCGAGCGTCGAGGAAATCAAGGCCCACACCGGCTGGGCGCTCCGCGTCGCCCCGGACGCGCGCGAAATCCCCGCGCCGAGCGAGACGGAACTCGCCAATCTTCGAAAAGTCGATGAGACCGGCGCCTTGCGCAAGAAATAATCCCCCCAGATATTCATCCGACATTGGAGACAGCCATGAACGAGGCTCCCTTGCTGCTGCGCGCCGACGATGCGGGCGTGGTCACGCTGACCCTGAACCGGCCGCAGGCCCGCAACGGCCTGTCGCTCGGCCTGTTGACGGTCTTGCGCGACGCGCTCGCTGAGATTGACGCGGACGCCGACGCCCGCGTGGTCATCATCGCCGGCGCCGGCCCGGCGTTTTGCGCCGGCCATGACCTGAAGGAGCTGCGCCGCAAGAATTATGACCCCGCCTATGTCGACGACCTCTTCGCCATCTGCGCCGAGGTGATGCAGGCGATCGTCAATCTGTCCAAACCGGTGATCGCCCGCGTGCATGGCGTCGCCACCGCGGCGGGCGCGCAGCTCGTCGCCAGCGCCGACCTGGCCTTCGCCGCGCAGGATTCGCGCTTCGCCACGCCGGGCGTCAACATCGGCCTGTTCTGCTCGACGCCGATGGTGGCGCTGTCGCGCAATGTGTCGAAAAAACAGGCGATGCAGATGCTGCTCTCCGGCGACCTCATCGACGCCGAAACGGCGCTGCGCTTCGGCCTGATCAACGAAATCGTCCCCGCCGCCGAACTTGAGGCGCGCACACTGGAACTCGCGCAAAAAATCGCGTCGAAATCGCCGCTGACCCTCGCCATCGGCAAGAAGGCGTTCTATCGACAGGCGGAGCTGCCGCTGGCCGAGGCCTATGCTTTTACGCGCGAGGTCATGGCGGAGAATTTGAAGGCGCAGGACGCGCGCGAAGGCATCGGCGCTTTTCTCGACAAGCGTCCGCCGGTTTGGACGGGGACATGAGCGATTTAAAATATCCCGACGCGCTGATCGCGCGCGTCCTGCGTTCCGTCAACACCATCGCTCTGGTGGGCGCCAGCACCAACTGGAACCGGCCCGCTTATTTCGTGATGAAATATATGCAGGGCAAGGGCTACCGGGTCATCCCGGTCAATCCCGGCGCGGCCGGCCAGACCCTGCTCGGCGAAACCGTCCGCGCCAGCCTTTTGGACATTCCCGAACCCGTGGACATGGTGCAAATCTTCCGCCGCTCGGAAGCCGCGCCGCCGATCGTCGACGACGCCATCAAAATCGGCGCCAAGGTGGTGTGGATGCAATTGGGCGTCCGCCACGACGAAGCCGCCGCCAGGGCGCGCGACGCCGGCCTCACCGTGATCATGGACCGCTGCCCGAAAATCGAATTTGGCCGTCTCGGCGGCGAATTGTCCTGGTCGGGCGTCGATTCCGGCATCATTTCCGCCAAGCGCCGCGAGCCGCCCAAGCCGCCGGTCAAGCCGGCGAAGGAGCAACCCAAGCCGGATCGCGCCTTCTGCTTCGAGACCCGCTCGATCCACGCCGGCGCCGCGCCCGATCCGACCACGGGGGCGCGGATTACGCCGATCTACCAGACGGCCTCCTATGTGTTCGAGGATGCGGACCAGGCGGCGTCGCTGTTCAACATGCACACATTCGGCCATGTCTATTCGCGCCTGTCCAACCCGACCGTCGCCGTGCTGGAGGAGCGCGTCGCCAGCCTCGAAGGCGGCCGCGCCGCGGTCGCCGCGGCCAGCGGCCACGCCGCGCAATTCCTCACCTTTTTCACGCTGCTGGAGCCGGGCGACGCATTCATCGCCTCACGCAATCTCTACGGCGGTTCGCTCACCCAGTTCGGCCTGAGTTTTAGAAAGCTCGGCTGGACCTGCACGTTTGTCGATCCCACCGACCCCGAAAATTTCCGCAAGGCGCTCACCGAGCGCACCAAGGCGATCTTTGTCGAAAGCCTCGCCAATCCCGGCGGCATCGTCGTCGATCTCGAAGCGGTGGCGAAGATCGCCCAGGAGGCCGGCATCCCCTTCGTCGTCGACAACACGCTTGCGACACCGTTCCTGTGCCGCCCCTTCGATTGGGGCGCCGACATCGTCTGCCACTCCACCACCAAGTTTTTGGGCGGCCACGGCAATGCGCTCGGCGGCGTGGTGGTGGAATCCGGCAAATTCGACTGGGCGAAATCCGGAAAATTCCCGTCCATGGCGGGGCCGGAGCCGGCCTACCACGGCCTGAATTTCTACGAGACCTTTGGAGATTTCGGCTTCACCACCAAGGCGCGCGCCGTCGCCTTGCGCGATTTCGGCCCGGCGCTGTCGCCGATGAACGCCTTTCTCACCCTGAACGGCATAGAAACCCTGCCGCTGCGCATGGAGTGCCACGTCGCCAACGCGCGCGCCGTCGCCCAATTCTTGGCCGGGCATGAAAAGGTCGCCTGGGTGTCCTACGCCGGCCTGCCAACAAACCCGTTTCACGATCTGGCGCAAAAATATCTGCCGAGGGGGCCGGGCGCGGTGTTCACTTTCGGCGTCAAGGGCGGCTACGAGGCTGGTCTGGCTTTGGTCGAGCGGGTCAACCTGTTCTCGCATCTCGCCAATATCGGCGACACCCGCAGCCTGATCCTGCATCCCGCCAGCACCACGCACCGGCAGTTGACGGATGCGCAGCGCGTGGCGGCCGGGGCGGGACCGGATGTGATCCGGCTGTCGGTGGGCCTCGAAACGGTCGCGGACCTCATCGCCGATCTCGATCAGGCGCTCGGCTGACGCGCGGCGCGTCGCCCTTCCAAGCGTTGGCGAAAGGAAAAATTTACCACCACGGCAATCCCGGAGCTGGATAAAAGCCAGCTGCGACATCACGTCATGGAACGTATGGCGGGGCCATGCATTGCTTCGCCGTGGCGGACCTGCGACCATCAGCCATTGCTGATTGTCACAACGCTCGCCGCGCTGGAAGCTGGGAGAGTGCCTGATGAATGAAATTGCCTTGGAAAAATCGTCTGCGGAGCGCCAGGACTTCCCCCCGCTCACCGATCCCGTGTCGGGCCACCGCACCGACCTCAACACGCCGTCCGGACGGATCGCCCTCTACAGCGCCAGCGCTGACGTCCCCGGCGTTCCCCTGCTTCTGATCCACAGCATCAATGCAACCCCATCGGCTTACGAAGTCAAGCCCTTGTTTGATCACTATACCGGCAAGCGGCCGGTCTATGCCCTCGACCTGCCCGGTTTCGGCCAATCCGACCGCAGCGATCGCGACTACACGATCGCGATCATGACCGGCGCGATCCATGCGGCGGTCGACGAGATCCGCCGCCGCCACGCGGCGCCGGTCGACGCCCTCGCTTTGTCGCTGTCCTGCGAATTCCTCGCCCGCGCCGCCCTGGAGCGGCCGGCGAGTTTTCGCACGCTGGCCTTCATCAGCCCGACCGGTTTCGAACGCGAGGCGCGGGCCGACACCGACGGCGGCACGCGCGGAAAAGCCTGGCTGCGCGCGGCCTTCAAGTTTCCGTTGTGGAGCAAGAGCTTTTTCGAGCTGCTGACCAGCCGCGCCAGCATCAAATATTTCCTGAAGAAGACCTTCGGCTCCGCGGAATTCGACCATGGCATGTGGGATTACGCCTATCTCACCACCCATCAGCCGGGCGCGCGCCACGCGCCCTATGATTTCGTCTCCGGCTATCTGTTCAGCAATGACGCTCTGCTGCTCTACCGGGATCTGACCCATCCCGTCTGGATGGCGCATGGCGTGCGCGGCGATTTCGTCGACTATCGCCACAAGACCTATGTCGAGGGCCGGCCGAACTGGAGTTTTGAAGTGTTTCCCTCCGGCGCCTTCCCGCATTTCGAAATGCTCGGCGCCGTCACCCGCTCCTATGACGCCTTCCTCAAGCCGCATGACGAGGCGGCGGCGCCGGCGGCGCAATAGAGCGGCGCTTACGGCGCAACCGTCTCCGGTTCGGCCGGGGCGAGCGCCGTCAGCGCTTCGCTGATGCGCCACAGGCGCCGGTTCGCTTCGGGATCGCGCGCCTGGGCGGGTGCGGGAATGGTTGTGCGGTCGCCAAAATACTGGCCGCTCACCTCGGCCAGTTCCGGCGCGGTCGCGACATGCAGCACGCGGCGCGCCGCCTGTTCGGGGGACGGGATCGCCCAGCCGAGCAGGCGCGCGACCAGTTTCCAGAACAGGTTTTGCGCGCCGTCGGTCCCGCCCAGGTTCGACTTGAACACGCCGGGAAACACGCAATTGGCGGTCACGCCGCTCCCCTCGAGCCGGCGCGCCAGTTCGAAGGTGAAATGCAGATTGCCGAGCTTGGACTGGCCGTAGGCTTGCATCATGCGGTAGGGCCGCTGCTCCCAGTTCAGATCGGCGAAATCCATCGCCGTGTTCATCCGCGTCCCGACAGTGACGATCCGCGCCGGCGCGCTCGTCCGCAGCAAATCCAGCAGTAGGTTGGTGAGCAGAAACGGGCCGAGATGGTTCACGGCCAGGGCGCGCTCGATGCCGTCGGGACTGAGCCGCCGCTCGGGAAAAGCCGTGCCGGCATTGTTCACCAGCAGATGCAGGCGATCGAATTTTTGCCGCACCTCCTGCGCCAGGGCGCGGATCGCCGACTGGTCGGAAAGATCGGCGACGAACAGATGCAGCTCGTCATTGCCGGTGGCGGCGCGGATGTCGGCGACCGCCGCCTCGCCGCGGATGCGGTCGCGCGCCACCAGGCCGACGCGCAGGCCCTCGGCCGCCAGCGCCATGGCGACGGCTTTGCCCAGGCCGGAATTGGCGCCGGTGACCAGGGCGGTTTTGTTCTGCCATATGCTCATCGTCCCTCCACTGGACCAGGGGTCACCGCATTATGCGGCGTTTTCCCCGATGGCGACAATCGCCGGCCCCGCAAGCCGAAACGCGAGTATGGCCGCAGGGTTTCGCTGTAGCCTGACAGCAGCGCGACGGCTTCGGGAACCGGGCGCCCTCTGGCCGCTTTAAGGAAGCAAATCTCTTCGTGGACGATCGGGAGGAGCGGCCATGGCGAAGGCAAACAAGGCTTTGGTGCTCGGCGCGACGGGCGGCATCGGCGGCGAGACCGCGGCGGCCCTGTTGCGCCGGGGCTGGCGGGTGACGGCGCTGGCGCGCCACCCCCGCCGCGAGGTTGCAGGCGCCGATCCGCTGGCGGCGGCGAGCTGGATCATCGGCGACGCGATGAATGCGCAGGACGTCCGCCGCGCCGCCGAGGGCGCCTCGGTCATCGTCCACGCCGTGAACCCGCCGCGCTTGCGCGACTGGGGCCGGCTGGTCCTGCCCATGCTCGACAACACGCTCGCCGCCGCCGAGGCGGTCGGCGCCCGGATCGTGCTGCCGGGAAATCTTTACAATTACGGTCCCGACGCTTTTCCGGCGCTGCGCGAGGACTCGCCCCAGCACCCGCGCACGGCCAAGGGCCGCATCCGCGCCGAAATGGAGCGCCGGATCGAAGAGGCGACCAAGGGTCGGGCAACCGCTTTGATCGTGCGGTTCGGCGATTTTTTCGGCCCGTCGCCCGGCAACAATTGGTTCAGCCAATCCATGGTCACGCCGGGAACGCGGTTGCGCTCGATCACCTATCCCGGCGACGCCCGCGTCGGCCACAGCTGGGCCTATCTTCCCGACGCCGGCGAAACTTTCGCGCGCCTGCTCGACCGCGCCGGCGAGTTGCCGCCCTTCGCGCGCTTCCATTTCGCCGGTCACTGGGATCCCAACGGCCTGTGGATGGTCCGCGCCATCGCCGAAATGCTGGGCCGCCCGGAGATGAAGGTGAACGCGCTGCCCTGGGGCCGGATCGCCATCGCCGGCCTGTTCCAGCAGACGCCGCGCGAAATGTTCAAGCTGCGCTATCTCTGGCGCACGCCGATCCGGCTCGACAATGCGAAACTGGTCGCCTTCCTGGGACGTGAGCCGCACACCTCGCTTTCGCAAGCCGTCGGCGAAACTTTGAAGGCGCTGAAGATCAGCTGAGCGAATCGGCTATAAAGACCCATGGCCGAGCCTCCTCCGACCATAGGCGCTCTCAAGACATTGGGCGTCACCGGCGTTCTGCCGCTGTGCCGCGACTGCAAGCACGGCGGCGCCGTCGCCTTTGACGCGCTGGGCCTGCCCGACGACACCCCGTTTCCGCACGTTCTTGGATCGCGCCGGTTCCGCTGCCAGAATTGCGGCTCGCGCGATTGTCATGTGACGCCGGACTGGCGGAACTATCGCGCCTCCGGCATGGGCTGACGCAGGAATTCGAGGACTTCAGGGCGAATGCCCTGCCACACGTCGAAAAAATCCGCCCAGGAGTCCTGGCGTTTCGCCGCCGCGCCGATCGTGAAGGCGTTGGCCGTTTTTGCCCGCGCAAACTCCCGCCAGCTGAGCGGCATGGCGACCGGCGCCCCCGGACGCGCGCGCAGCGACCACGGCAGGATGGCGGTGGCCGTGCGGGTGTTGCGCATCCAGTCGATGAAGATTTTGCCCTTGCGCCGCGTCTTCATCATGGTGGCGACGAAGTTTTGGGGTTTTTCGCGCGCCAGGTTTTTGGCCACGGCTTCGGCGAAATCCTGCGCCTCCTCCTGGCTGTTGCTTCCGTTGAGCGGCGCGACGACATGCGCGCCCTTGCCGCCGGACAAAAGCGGCCAGCTTTTCAGACCCGCCGCTTCGAGCACGTCGCGGATCAGCAGCGCGGCGTCGCGCACCGCCGCAAAGTCCAGGGCCTCGTCCGGGTCGAGATCGAAGACGATGCGATCAGGCCTGTCCCAGGCGTCGGCGCGGCACATGCGGCCGTGGATTTCGATGGCGCTGAATTGCGCCGCCGTCGCCAGCCCCTCGGCGGCGTCCAGGGCGAAATAGGTTTCGTCGGCGGTCGGATCGTGGACCGGGACGATGCCGGCGCTCATGCCCTTCAGCGGATGGCGCTGGAAGAATTTTTGCCCCGCGATTCCGTCGGGCGCGCGAACCAGGCTGACGGCGCGTTGCGCCAGATGGGGCGCCATGCGCTCGGCCACAGCGGCGTAATAGGCGGCGACCTCCCCCTTGGTGACGCCACAGTCGGGAAACATGATTTTGTCGGGATGGGTCAGGCGGCTCTTTGTCATTCTTGGCGCGGGCGGCGGCAGGTCGTCGCGCAGCCGCAGCAGCCGCGCCTGCCGCAAAAAACCGTCGCCGGTCCAGCCGCCCAGGCCCACTTCGGCCTCGACCGGCTTTTGCCAAAACACGGCGCGCTTCGGCAATTTATCGGCATTGGCGAGGTTTTTGGGAGCCGGCGCCGGCGCCTGCGCGATTTTCGCGTCGATCTGGCTGCGGAAAAATTTGAAGCCAGTCCCGATCTTGCCGAGATAGACCCAGCCGTTCCCCGCGCGGCGGGCTGCGAGCAGCGCCGCGAAATTCTCGCCTTTCTCTGACGGCGTGTGGCCGAGAATGACCACGTCCTCGGATGCGTGCGCCTTGATCTTCAGCCAGTCGGACGAGCGCCCGGATCGATAGGGGGAATCCGCGCGCTTGGCGACCACGCCCTCGGCGCCCGCCGCCACCGCCAGTTTGAACATTTCGGCGCCGCGCGTGTCGAAAAAATCGCCGAAGCGCAGCCGGCCGCCCTCGGGGAGCAGGTCGCGCAGCAGAGCCTTGCGCTTCACCAGCGGCAGTTTTGTGCAATCCTTTCGGTCGCGTTCCAGCAGATCGAAAGCGACGAAAACGATGTTTTCGCTGCGCCCCGATTCCAGCGCCGCCACCAAAGCAGGAAAGTCGGAGACCCCTTTGTCGTCGAAAACAACCGCCTCTCCGTCGAGCAGGGCGGATGCGCATGGCAGTCGCCGCGCCGCCGCGACCAGTCCGGGAAAGCGCGGGCTCCAGTCCAGACCCGAGCGCGTGTAGACACGCGCCGCGCCGCCGCCCATGGCGATTTGCAGCCGGTAGCCGTCATATTTGAGCTCGTAGAGCCAGCCTTTGTCGGTGGGAACGCTCTTGGCGCTCTCGCACAGATTTGGCGGGCGAAAGGCGGGCGGCTCAGCCTTGACTTTGACCTTTCGGGGCGTGCGTCCGGCCTCGACATCGGCGCGGTCGCGCGCGGAAACGACGGAGGTTTCGAATCGCCGCGCCAGGGAATCGTCCTTTTCCGCAAAGGCGTCGCGGTGTTTGATCAAAAGCCAGTTTTCGTGCTTGCCCTCGTCCTTCAGCCG
Organism: Rhodoblastus acidophilus; assembly: GCF_025961575.1. Lineage (GTDB taxonomy): Bacteria > Pseudomonadota > Alphaproteobacteria > Rhizobiales > Beijerinckiaceae > Rhodoblastus > Rhodoblastus acidophilus_C. Next base: position 64,932 of record NZ_JAOQNX010000005.1, read on the forward strand.
CACCAGCACCCATTCCCCGGCCATGCGCTCGCCCTGCGCCAAAAACTTGATCTCGCCGTTTTGCAGCGCCTTGGCGGGGTCGCCGTTAAGCGGCTCATAGGTGGTGGATTCCCACAGCAGCACCGTGCCGGCGCCGTAATTTTTCGGCGGAATTGTCCCCTCGAACGCGCCGTAATCGAGCGGATGGTCCTCTGTGCGCACCGCCAGACGCTTGTCCCTGGGATTGGCCGAGGGGCCGCGGGTGACCGCCCAACTCGCCAGCACGCCGTCGATTTCCAGCCGCAGATCGAAATGCTCGCGGCGGGCGAAATGCCGCTGCACCACCAGCCGGCGCCCCGCGGAAACAGCGGCCTTTCCGCTGGGCTCGCGGGTGCGTTGAAAATCCCGCTTCGCCCGATAGGTCGCGAGGGGCTCGCCGCGCCGCGGCATTTTTTACGCCCGTTTGCGCTTGGTCGTCGGCTTGCTCGGCGGTTTTCCCCCTGACGTCCCGTCGGCGCTGCCGGATTTTGCCGGCGCGCGACCGGCGCCGCTCGCCCGTTTCGGCGCCGGCGCGGCGCCGCCCAGCGATTTGCGCAGCGCCTCCATGAAATCAACCACCTTTGGCGTGTCGGCTTCGGCGTTCTCCACCGTCACGGTTTCGCCGGTGCTCATTTTCTGCCGGACGAGGTCGCGCAGGGCCTCGGCGTAATGGTTCTTGAACTTCGACGCGTCGAAATTTTCCGACCTTCGCTCGATCAGCTCCTCCGCCATGGCGACCATATCGGCGCGCGGCGCGGCGTCGCCGATCGCCTCAAAAACCTCGTCGGCATTCTTGATCTGGCTGCGATAGCGCAGCACGTCCAGGACCATGCCCTTGCCCTCGACCGAGGGATAAAGCGCCACAAGATTTTCCTTGCCGCGCAGCGTGAGCTGGCCGATGCCGCATTTGCGCCGGGCGGCCAAGGCGTCGCGAATGGTGTTGTAGCCTTCCTCGGCGACGTCGCCGTCGGGCAGGACATAATAGGGGCGTTCGAAATAAATCGGATCGATCTGGTCGGCGTCGACGAATTGCGTGAGTTCGATCGTGTGTTTCGAGGCGATGCGCAGATTTTCGAGATCGGCGTCCTCCATGAACACGTAATTGCCGGGCTCGAACTCATAGGCCGTGGCGATGTCCTCCTTCTTCACCTCGCCGCGTCCGGGCGCCACCTTCTGATATTTGATGCGCTGCTTGCTCTGCCGGTCGACCTGATGAAAGCGGATGGTCGCGTCGGTCTTTTCCGCCGCGACCAGACGCACGGGTATGGCGACCAGGGCGAGCCGCAGATAGCCTTTCCAGAACGTCCGCACCGATTCCGCCATGATTGATGCTCCTGCGCGGGTCCTGCGCGATTGGGGAGTCTACGCAGGTCCGCATAGCGAGTTCCCGGGGAACCGTTTGCTTTCACGGCGCGTCTAGCGTGACGACCTTTGGGGGCGACATGCTCGACAATCCCGTTTCAAAATATCCGAAGCCGCCGTTTCCGCGCCAGCGGCAGCCCTGGCCGGGGCTGGCGTCGAAAATGACGCCGCGCCCGGATCATGGCGAGGACAGCTATCAAGGCTCTGGGCGCCTCGCCGGCCGAAAAGCCCTGATCACCGGAGGCGATTCCGGCATGGGCCGCGCCGCCGCCATCGCATTCGCCCGCGAAGGCGCGGATGTCGCGATCAATTATTTCCCCAATGAGGAAGACGATGCGCAGGAGGTCATGACCCTGGTCGACCAGGCCGGGCGCAAAGGGGTCGCCTTGCCCGGCGATCTCCGAAGCGAGGAATTTTGCCGGAAGCTGGTTGCGGATGCGGTGGAGGCGCTGGGCGGGCTCGACATTCTCGTCTGCAATGCGGCGCGCCAGCAGGCGCATGACTCCATTCTCGAAATCAGCTCCGAGGATTTCGACGCCACCATCAAGACCAACATCTACGCGCCGTTCTGGCTCATTCGCGCGGCATTGCCGCACATGCCGCCGGGCGCCGCGATCATCGCCACCACCTCGGAGCAGGCGACCGAACCCTCGCCGGATCTCTACGATTACGCGCAGACCAAGGCGGCGACCACCAATTACATCCGCTCGCTGTCGAAACAGCTTGCGGAGCGCGGCATTCGCGTCAATGGCGTGGCGCCCGGTCCGATCTGGACGCCCCTGCAGGTGTCGGGCGGCGCGAGCCAGGAGAAGCTGGAGAAATTCGGCGGCCAGACCGCGCTCAAGCGGCCGGGACAGCCAGCGGAGCTCGCCTCGATCTACGTGCAACTCGCCGCGGACGATGCGAGCTATACGACGGGCCATGTCTATGGCGCCGCCGGCGGCGGAGGCCTGCCGTGAGGACCAGATGAGGATTACGGGCGCAGGCGGCGGGAGGCGGCGATGGCGCGCTCGCCGGTTTCGCGCAAAAGCCTGGCGATCTCGGCCACGCGCTCGGGGTCGTGGCTGAACTTCTGCAACAGATTGGCGGCGCTCACGATCGAAACCGCAAAGTTGCTGAAATCGTGAGCGAGCTTGGCTTCGGGCTTGGGCTGAGCGGCGACCCCGCTCCGGGAGGCCCCGGACGGCTCGACGTTCGAGGCCGCGGGACAGTCCAGGAGGTCATGGCCCTGGTGATCTTGCATCGGCGCATCATGTTGGGATCGGGGCGCCGCGTCAAGTCGCGCCAAATCGTGTTTCGAGGTTATTTTACGCCGACGCCGCACAGAAAGATTGGAAAATGAAGCATTTTGTCTGCCAGAACTGTGGATCTACCGTATTTTTCCGGAATTCGAGCTGCGTATGCTGCGGATCGAAGCTGGGCTATTCGCCGGATCACGAAAACATGTTCGCCGTTCATCCCGTCGACCCCGAGGCGGAGCGTCCGCTATTGCGCGCGGTTGGAGAGAACGCGAACTTTCATTTTTGCGCCAATGCCGCGCAGGGCGTGTGCAACTGGCTGGTCCCCGCCGAGTCCGATCAGACGCTGTGCCGATCGTGCCGTCACAACCATCTGGCTCCCGATCTGTCGATCGCCGGCAATCTCATGCGCTGGCAGCGGGTGGAACAGGCCAAGCAGCACCTGTTCTATTCGCTGATCCGCTGGCGCCTGCCGACGCCCACGCAAGCCGAGGGCGTAGCGGAACCCTTGGTGTTCGACCTCGTCGGCGACGTGCAAACGAGCGAAGGCGTCACGCGCATCTACACCGGCCACGATTCCGGGCTGATCACCATCAACATCGCCGAGGCCGACGACGACGAGCGTGAGCGGCGCCGGCTGGGTCTGGGCGAGCCCTATCGCACGCTGCTCGGCCATTTCCGTCACGAGATCGGCCATTATTATTGGGACATCCTGGTCCGGGACGGAAAAATGCTCGACGAGTTCCGCAACCTGTTCGGCGACGAACGGCTCGATTATGGCGCGGCGCTGCAGCGCTATCACGCCGAAGGCGCGGCCCCGGACTGGCCCGGCGCCTTCATCAGCGCCTATGCGACGGCGCATCCCTGGGAGGATTTCGCCGAAAGCTTCGCCCACCACATCCATATCGTCGACACGCTGGAGACGGCGCATGCGCTGGGTCTTTCCATCGACGCGCGCGCGGTGCGCGATGAATCGCTGAAAACCGACGTCGCCTTCGACGCCTATCACGCCGACACGTTCGATGCGGTGATCGCGGCCTGGACGCCGGTTTCGGTGGCGCTCAACAGCCTGACGCGTTCGCTGGGCCAGCAGGACGCCTATCCCTTCGTGTTGTCGCAGACCATCGTGGCGAAACTCGACTTCATCCACCGTCTCATTCGCGCCCAGCAGGCCGACACCGCGCCGGTCTCCGCCTGAACGCAACAGAACCGGAACAAAGGCCGGCAGGTCCCGTTACTTCCTCAAAAGGGGGACTGCGATGCTTGGGACCATTCTTCTCGTCATTCTCATTCTGATGCTGCTCGGCGCGCTGCCGACCTGGGGCTACAGCTCGGGCTGGGGCTATGGGCCGAGCGGCGGCGTCGGGCTGCTGCTGATCATCGTCGTGGTGCTGCTGGCCACAGGACGCGTGTAGGCGGTTTGCCGGGCGGGGCGAAGGTCTGCTAAACAGTCGCCCCGACAGTTTGGAACCCGGCGATGGAAAGCTTGGCGCGCGTTCACGGCGAAGCCGCGGACATTTCGAAGATGATGCTCGATCTGGGGCGGCGCGCGCGCAAAAGCGCGCGCACGCTGGCGCTGGCGCCGCCGGAGCAGAAGAACCGCGCCCTGACCGCCGCCGCCGATTTTTTGTGCGCGCGCAAGAACGAGCTGATCCAGGCGAATGCGCAAGACATGGCCGCCGCGCGCGGCAAAAATCTTGCGCCCTCGATGCTCGACCGGCTGTTGCTCGACGACAAGCGCATCGAGTCCATGGCGCAGAGCCTCGTCGACATCGCCGCGCTGGCCGATCCGGTCGGCCGCGTGCTCGAAACCTTCGAGCGTCCCAATGGCCTGCGCATCGACCGCGTGGCGACGCCGCTCGGCGTGATCGGCGTGATCTTCGAAAGCCGGCCCAATGTCACCGCCGACGCCGGCGCTTTGTGCCTCAAGGCCGGCAATGCCGCGATTTTACGGGCGGGGTCCGAGAGCTTTCATTCCTCGCGGCTGATCCACGCCTGCCTGGTCGACGGGCTGAAGGCCGCAGGCCTTCCGGAGGATTGCATCGTGCTGGTCCCCACCCGCGACCGCGCGGCGGTGGGGGCGATGCTCGCGGGCTTGAACGGCAATATCGACGTGATCGTGCCCCGCGGCGGCAAGAGCCTGGTGGAGCGGGTGCAAACGGAAGCGCGCGTGCCGGTGTTCGCGCATCTCGAAGGCATCGTGCATCTCTATGTCGATGCGGAGGCCGATCCGGCCAAGGCGGAACGCATCCTGCTCAATTCAAAGCTGCGCCGCACCGGCATATGCGGCGCGACCGAAACCCTGCTCGTCGACCGGGCCGCGGCGGATCGCCTGCTGGCGCCGCTGGTGAAACTCCTGCTCGATGCGGGTTGCGAGGTTCGCGGCGACAAAGCGACTCAGGCGGTGGATGCGCGCGTAAAACCGGCGAGCGAACAGGACTGGTCCACCGAATATCTCGACGCCATCATTTCGGTGAAACTGGTGGACGGGGTGCAGGGCGCGATCGACCATATCGAGACCCATGGCTCGCATCACACCGACGGTATCGTCACGGAAAACCGCGCCATTGCGGAAAAATTCCAGCGCGAGGTCGATTCCGCCATCGTCATCCACAATGCCTCGACCCAGTTCGCCGACGGCGGCGAATTCGGCTTCGGCGCGGAGATCGGCATCGCCACCGGCCGCATGCATGCGCGCGGCCCGGTGGGCGTGGCGCAGCTCACCTCGTTCAAATATGTGGTGCGCGGCGACGGGCAGACCCGGGCGTGATCAAACTGCCGCCGCATGCGCCGGGCATGAGGATCGGCCTGTTCGGCGGGTCCTTCAACCCGCCGCATGAGGGGCACAAGCTGGTGGTTTTGACGGCGCTGCGCCGCGCGGGCCTCGACGCGCTCTGGGTCCTGGTGACGCCCGCCAATCCGCTCAAGGACCCCGCGCAATTGCCGCCGGCGGCCGAGCGCTTCGCCAAGGCCCAAGCGTTCTTTCGAAATCCCCGCGTAAAAGTGACCGACGTGGAGACGCCGCTTCGCGCCCGTTATTCCTGGCAAACCGTGGATTTCCTGACGCGGCGGGCGCCCGGCGTCAAATTCGTTTGGGTGATGGGAGCGGACAATCTCGCGAGCTTTCATCGCTGGCGGCGCTGGCGCGACATCGCCAGAAAAATGCCGATCCTTGTGGTGGACCGGCCCGGTTCGACCCATGGCGCCGCCTTCGGCGTGGTGCCGCTTTGGTACGGGCGCCGGCGGCTCCCCGAGGCGCAGGCGGCGCATCTGTGCGACCGAAGGCCGCCCGCGCTTGTGCTGCTGCACGGACCGCGCTCGCCGCTGTCCTCCACGCAATTGCGGGCGCGGCGACACGTTCCTTGATTTTTTGGCGCGCGTCTGCCTTTTGTACGCTTTTACCATATCCGAGGGCCTGATCCTGATCCGCAAGACGAAATCCGAACCGCAATCGGCCGAGCCCAAGGCGCTCGAACCCGTCGATCCCAATGCTTTGCCGGAGGTGGCGCGCGTCGCGCTGACGGCGATGGAGGATTTGAAGGCCGAAGATGTCGCCGTCATCGATCTTGCGGGAAAAACCTCGATCGCCGACTGGATGGTGATCGGCTCGGGCCGCTCGACCACGCAAGTCGGCGCCATGGCCGACAAGGTGGTCCGGGCGCTGAAGGAAATCGGCGCGCCGACGCCGTCGGTCGAAGGCGTTCCCGCCTGCGACTGGGTGCTGATCGACGCAGGCGACGTGATCGTCCACCTGTTCCGGCCTGAGGTGCGCGCCTTCTACAATCTCGAGAAGATGTGGGGCGTCGACCGGCCGAGCGAGGCGCGCGACAAAAGTTGAAACTGCTCCTCGTCGGCGTCGGGCGGCTCAAGAGCGGGCCCGAGCGCGAGCTGGTCGCGCGCTATGCCGAACGCTGCGCGGCGGGCGGGCGAAAAATCGGCCTGACCGCCTTCGACCTGCGCGAAATCGAGGAATCCCGCGCCCGCCGCCCCGAGGACCGCAAGGCCGAAGAGGCCGCCGCCCTGCGGGCGCTTCTGCCCCCGGGCGGAAAGCTCATTTGTCTCGACGAGCGCGGCAAGACCATGGACAGCGAAGCCTTCGCGGCCAGGATCGGCGACTGGCGCGATGCGTCGGCGCCGGCCTGCGCCGTGGTGATCGGCGGCCCGGACGGCCTCGATCCGGAGTTTCGCGCGCGCGCCGACCTGGTCCTCGCCTTTGGCGCCATGACCTGGCCGCACCAGCTGGTGAGGGCGCTGGCGGCCGAGCAATTGTTTCGCGCCATGACGATTCTGTCGGGACATCCCTATCATCGCGTGTGACGCGCGCGTTGCGAGCGTAGTTCATCGAAATCCAGCAAGGGAAATGCGCGCGGACGGCGCCCGGCGCCATGTATTCCGTGCAATAGACCTGTGAATAACTTCGCGAGGAGTGGCGGCGTTTGGCCGATCACGAAAAGTTGTATGCGTCTTTCCTGGGAATCGTGCAACAAAGCTGTGCCGGGCGCATCGGGCCGAAAAGAAGACCAAGAGCCGCATGATTCACTCAGGACAGATCGAAGCCGACCTTTTTGAACTCGCGCCGTGCGGCCTCGCCGTCGTCGCGCCAAATGGTCAGATCCTTCGCGCCAATCAATTGCTCCGCGAGTGGATCGGCTTCCGAGGCGGCGCGCCGGAAGGACAAAACCTCTCCTCCATGCTGGTCGGCGACGGTTCGTCGTTCTTTGCCTCGCTAATCGACAGCCTGCGGCAGGACGAACCTGCGGAAGAGGTGTTCGCGCTTCTGCAGCGTGGCAATGGCGCGATCCTTCCCGTCTATCTGAATGCGGTCTTGCGCAGGGGGGCGTCCGGCGTCGGGCGCGGGGCGGAGACCGTGCACATCAGTTTCATCAGCGCCTGGCGGCGCACCGAATATGAAGCGGAGCTGCGCCGGGGCAAAAGGGCGGCGGAGCAATTGGCGTCGATCGTGTCCCATTCCTCCGACGCGATCGTCAGCGTCGACCGGGGCGGGCGCATCCTCAACGCCAATTTCGCCTTTTCCGACATTTTCCAGTTCGACCGCGCCGAGGTCCTGGGCGCAAAGCTCTCCGAACTGATCGTTCCCGAACAATATCGCGAACAATTCGAAAAGAAGCTGCGACGCGCGGCGCACCGTCCGATCAAGGGCGAAATTGTCCGCCGCCGCCGCAAGGACGGGATCTTTCTCGATTTCTCCTTGTCGCTCGCGCCGATCCGCGACGAATCCACCGGCGAGACTGTCGCCATTTCGGCGATCTATCGCGATGTCACGGCTTTGACCCGCGCCGCCGAACACATCGAATTCCTGCTGCGCGAGGTCAATCACCGCTCCAAGAACATGCTCGCGGTGGTGCAGGCCGTGGCGCGGCAGACGGCGCGCTTCGCCGACAGTCCGGAGGCCTTCACCGACGGTTTCATGGCGCGCCTCGCCGCCATCGGCGCCAGTCACGACATGCTGGTCTCGCGCGACTGGCGCGGCGTCCAGGTCGAGGAGCTGACGCGCATTCAGTGCTGCGAACTCATCGAATCCGAGGAATCCCGCATCGTCGTCTCCGGCGACCTGATCGAGATCAACCCGCGCGCCGCGGAAAGCTACGGGCTGGCGCTGCACGAACTGGCCACCAACGCAGTCAAATATGGCGCTCTGTCCACGACCGAGGGCTGGGTCGAACTGACATTCGCCCTCGACCCGGAGACGCAAACCTACCGCTTCAGCTGGCGAGAGCAGGGCGGCCCGCCGGTCGAGCCGCCGGAGCGCAACGGTTTTGGCGTCTGCGTCCTCACGCGCACCGCCCCGCAGTCCATCAATGGCGAGAGCCGCCTCGACTTTCCGCAGGAGGGGCTCACCTACACCCTGTCCGCGCCGCTGGCGCAGGTGGCGATGAGCGGTCTGGATTAGCGCCGCTCGAAATCCGACACATTCAACGCCGCGATCGCTCCGGGATCACAGGTTTCGACGCGCAGCTTTCGCGCGCCCGTCCGTTTCTTCACCGCGGGCGCCAGGCGCGGGGAGAGCAGGGGCTGCGCCAGTTCCTGACGCACGGCGGCGATCATGAACAAGCTCGCGAGAACGAGGGGGAGGAAGATGGCCGCGGTGGTCATGGCGTCATTTCCTTAGCTTCAATAAGGGAACATATAAAGAACATACGTCGCTTTGTCAAGGGAAAAGCCGCGCTTTGCCGCGCCGCCCCATTGCTGACGCTTCGCCTGCCTTTAATCTGAGCCCGGCGAATCGGCAGGAGCGGCAATGGCGAAGACAAACGGGCTGACGCGAGCGGGATGGTTCGCCGCACTTGCGTTCGCCTCGCTTTCCGCCATGGCCCAGACCGCGCAGCCCCCCCACCCCACCGGCGCGCCCGCCGCCGCCGAAACGAAGCCCCCCGAAACAAAGCCTCCCGAGCCGAAAGCCATCGAACTCGACCGGCAAAAGGCGCAATTTCAGGGCGTTCAAGACACCCTGGCGCAAACCGAGGCGCAGCGGAAGAAGATCGAGGCGGAAATCGAGTCGCTCCAGAACGATCGCGCCAAGCTGACCGCGGCCGCCATTGACGCGCGCGGCAAGATCGACGAGGCGGAGGCGCAACTGGCGGCCAGCGCCACGCGGCTGGAAACGCTCGCCGGTTCGGAAAACGCCATTCGCAAATCGCTGGACGGGCGGCGCGAGGTGCTCGCCTCCGTGCTCGCCGTCTTGCAGCGCATGGGGCGCAAGCCGCCGCCGGCGCTGCTCACCCAGCCCGAGGACGTGTTGCGGGCGATCCGCGCCTCGATGCTGCTCGGCGCGGTGCTGCCGCAATTGCGCGCCGAAACCGAGGCGCTCGCCAGCGATCTCCAGGATCTCGTCTCGCTTCGGGCGGCCATCGCGCAGGAAAACGCCCGGCAGGCCGAGGAGGCGCAGGCGCGCCGCGACGAGCGCGCCCGTCTCGACGCCTTGGTCGCCGCGCGCCAGCAGGCCATCGGCCAGGCGCAGGACGCGCTCGCCGCCGAACGCAAGCGCGCGCAGGCGCTGGCCGGGCAGGCGGCGAGCCTCAAGGAGCTGATCGCGCGCATGGAGGGCGAACTCGCCGGCGCCCGCGCCGCGGCGGAAAAGGCGCGCCTGGCCGAGGAAGCCCGCGCGCGCCAGGGCGAAAAAGCGGCCGAGGAGGCGCGGCAAAAGTTCGCGGATGCGAAAAAACGCGATCCCGCGCGGCTGACGCCGGCGATCGCCTTCGCCCAGGCCAGGGGGCTCTTGTCGCTGCCGGCCAATGGAACTGTGATCAAGGCTTACGGCGCCGCGAGCGAATTCGGCGGCGCGGAAAAAGGACTTTCGCTGGCCACCCGCCCTCAAGCCATTGTTTCGTCTCCTTGCGATGGCTATATCGCCTTCAGCGGCCCCTGGCGCTCCTACGGTCAACTCTTGATCGTCAACGCGGGCGGCGGCTACTATGTGGTGATGGCCGGCATGGCGCGAGTCGACGTGTCGGTCGGACAATTTGTTCTGGCGGGCGAACCCGTGGGGTCGATGGGCGATGGCGCGGCGCAAACCGCTGCTTCCGCCGCCATTGCCGCGACGCAGCCGGTGCTTTATGTCGAGTTTCGCAAGGATGGGACGGCCATCGATCCGGGGCCATGGTGGACCAAGCCGGATAACATGAGGGTTCGCGGATAATGCGCAAGACATCTCTGGTTCTGCTGGGCGCGATCATCGGCGCATCCGCCGTGGCGATCGGTCCGCGGGTTCCGATGCCCTGGTTCCCGGCGGGCGCCCACGCTTCGCCGTCGGACGTCTATCGCTCGCTCAACCTGTTCGGCGACGTGTTCGAGAAGGTCCGCACCGACTATGTCGAGAAGCCGGACGACAAGAAGATGGTCGAGGCGGCGGTGAGCGGCATGCTCGCCTCGCTCGACCCGCATTCGTCCTATATGGACGCCAAGAGCTTCATGGACATGCAGGTGCAGACCTCCGGAAAGTTCGGCGGTCTCGGCATCGAGGTGATGCAGGAAGACGGCCTGGTCAAGGTGGTCGCCCCCATCGACGACACCCCGGCCGCGCGCGCCGGCATTCTTTCCGGCGATTTCATCACCGCCATCGACGGCGAGCCCGTGCAGGGCATGACCCTCAACCAGGCCGTGGACAAGATGCGCGGCGCGGTGGACACCAATGTCAAGCTGACGCTGGCCCGCGGCGCGGCCAAGGAAAAGATCGACGTCACGCTCACCCGCGCGCTCATCCAGATCAAGTCGGTGCGGTCGCGCGTCGAGGCGCCCGATGTCGGCTATATCCGCCTCACCCAGTTCACCGAACAGACCTATGACGGCCTCAAGGAGGCGATGAAGAAGATCCAGACCGAGATCCCGGCCGACAAGTTCAAGGGCTATATTCTCGATCTGCGCAACAACCCCGGCGGCCTGCTCGACCAGTCGGTGGCCGTGGTCAACGCCTTCATCGACCATGGCGAGATCGTCTCGACGCGCGGCCGCAACGCCGACGAGACCCAGCGCTACAACGCCCGCCCGATCGATCTGTCCAAGGGCAAGCCGGTGATCGTGCTGATCAACGGCGGTTCGGCCTCGGCCTCCGAGATCGTCGCCGGCGCCTTGCAGGACCACAAGCGCGCCACGCTGATCGGCACGCGTTCGTTCGGCAAGGGCTCGGTGCAGACCATCATCCCGCTCGGCCAGAACAATGGCGCGCTGCGGCTGACCACGGCGCGCTACTACACGCCGTCGGGCCGTTCGATCCAGGCCAAGGGCATCGAGCCGGACCTCACCGTGCTCGAGGACGTGCCGGACGAGCTGAAGGGCAAGGACCGCACCGAGGGGGAGGCCTCGCTCAAGGGCCACCTCAAGAACGGCGACCAGGAAGAGCATGGCTCGCAGGCCTATGTGCCGCCGGATGTCGCCAAGGACAAGGCGCTGCACGCGGCGCTCGACCTGCTGCGCGGCGTGAAGACGGCCGAGGTGATCAAGGCCGAGAACGCCAAGGCGGTCGCGGACGCCGCCGCCAAACCGGCGGCCAAGGACGAGACTAAGCCCGCGACCGGCCGTCCCGCGGAAGCGCCGCCCGCGGCGCCGCCGGTGGGGCCGAAGGGCGAACCGGTGTTGAAGCAGGGCCCGACGCCGGTCCCGGAAAAGTAAGGCTTAACGGCCCGTCGTTCGCGGCGGGCCGAATTTTCAGACCGGACATGCTGGACGATCTCGACCGCCCGCTCGGGCTAGAGCGACAAGAGCCAAGAGTTCAGGGCGGTCGCAAGCCGCTGTGGGCCGCGGCGGCCCTTGTCGCGCTGGCTTTGGCCGGCGGGGGCGTCTGGCTTGCCGGGCGCGACGGTCAAGGGCGCGATGGTTTTGGCGGCGAACCGGAGGCGCGCGCGCCGATCCAGCCGCTGCCGCCGGCCCCCGCGGCCCCGCCCGTCGCGCAAGTCCAGGAGCAGCAGCCTGAAGCCGCGCCATCGGGCGCCCGCGTCGATATCGAGAATGGCGTGCGTGTGGTGCGCGGCGGCGGCGCGGCCGGCCCCGCCATCATTCATGTGCCCGACACCGCCGCCTCGCCGCTGCCGCCTGCGCCCGATCCGCGCCTGGTTGAAAAAAGCCGTTTCGGCCTGCTGCCCAAGCGCGGCAAGGACGGCGCGACGCCCGCGCAGGTCTATGCCCGGCCGCAGGCCGCCGTGAAACCCGGCGTTCCCCGGATCGCGCTGATCGTCGGCGGCATGGGGCTGAACGATCTCGCCACGCAATCGGCGATTTCGCGCCTTCCCGCCGCCGTGACCCTGGCTTTCGCGCCTTACGGGACGCGGGTCGAGCATCTCGCCAATTCCGCGCGCGACGCCGGCCATGAAATCCTGCTGCAGGCGCCGATGGAGCCGTTCGACAGCGCGGAATCCCCGGGCCCGCATGTCATCTCCGCCGGCGACGCCTCCAAGGCCGAGGACGAATTGCATTGGCAGATGGGCCGGTTTCCCGGCTATTTCGGCGTGATCAACTATCTCGGCGGCAAGCTGGCCTCCGACCGCGACGCGATTTCGCCGGTGATTTCCGAGATCGGCAAACGGGGGCTGGCCTATATCGACGACGGCTCGGCGCCGAGCAGCGTCGCCGGAGAGGTTGCGGCGCGCGACGGCTTAGGCTTTCTCAAGGTCGATGTCCGCATTGACGATGTCCGTCGTCCCGAAGCCATTGACGCCGCCCTCGTCAAGCTCGAAACTCTTGCGAAGCAGAAAGGGGTGGCCGTCGGATTCGCCTCGGGACTGCCGTCGACCAACGACCGCATCGCCAGCTATCTCGCCGATCTCCGGCGCGCCGGCGTCGTGCTGGTCCCGGTCTCCGCGGCGTTCGACGCCGGCGACAAGAGGTGAGGATGGATGCGCTGACATACCGGCCCTGCGTCGGCATCATGCTGCTGAATGCGGAGGGCCTGGTGTTCGTCGGACGGCGCAAATCGAAGCGCGGGCCTGACGTTCACCCGATGCCATACGAATGGCAGATGCCGCAGGGCGGCATTGACGAGGGCGAGGCGCCCTATGACGCCGCCTTGCGCGAGCTGCGCGAGGAGACCAATGTCCGGAGCGCCCAATTGCTGGCCGAGGCGCCGAACTGGCTGACCTATGACCTGCCGACCGAGATCGGCAAGAAATCCTGGCGCGGCCGGTTTCGCGGCCAGACGCAAAGGTGGTTTGCGCTGCGGTTTACGGGCGAGGACACCGAGATCAACATCGACGCCCCCGACAACGGCCGCCACAAGGCGGAGTTCGACGCCTGGCGCTGGGAGCGCATGGACCGCCTGCCAGAGCTGATCGTGCCGTTTAAGCGCGAGGTCTATGTCCAGGTCTGCGCGCATTTCGCGCATCTGGCGGGGGCTTAAGCCGCGCGCTGCGCGCCGCGGCGCGGATGCCCGGCGCAAGGCCGGGCATGAGCTTCACGCAACCGGCGGTTCGCGCTCTCCCACGGGCTTCTTGTAAGTGAGCACTGGCTTGCGCGCGGCGCCGGTCTCATCGAGGCGGGTGCGCGGCGCATAGTATGGCGCGCCCGTAAACCGCTCGACCTCGCCGTTCTTCACGCTGAAGGCGAGGTCCCGCAGCGTGGCGACGAACATTTCTAAAAACGCGGCGGATTCCGATTCCGTGGGCTCGATCAGCATGGCGCCGTGGACCACCAGCGGGAAATAGACCGTCATCGGGTGAATGCCCTCGTCGATCATCGCCTTGGCGAAATCGAGCACGGTCACCCCGCTGTCCTTCATCCACTGGTCGTCGAACAGGACCTCGTGCATGCACAAGCGTTCGGCGAAGGGCGAGGACATCACGTCCTTGAGGCAGACCCGCAAATAATTCGCCGACAGCACCGCATTCTCCGAGGCCATGGCGAGACCGTCGCCGCCATGCGAGAGAATGTAAGTCAGCGCGCGGACGAACATGCCCATCTGGCCGTGGAAGGCGGCCATGCGGCCAAAGCTCTGCGAACCCTCCTTCTCCTCCACCAGCGCCCAGCTGTCGCCGTCGCGGCGCAGGAACGGGACCGGGGCGAAGGGCGCCAACCGGCTCGACAGTACGACCGGCCCCGCGCCGGGGCCGCCGCCGCCATGCGGCGTCGAAAAGGTCTTGTGCAGGTTGATGTGCATGGCGTCGACGCCGAGATCGCCGGGCCTCACTTTGCCGACGATGGCGTTGAAATTGGCGCCGTCGCAGTAGAAATACGCGCCGGCCTCATGCACCAGACGCGCGATCTCGACAATGTCGCGCTCGAACAGCCCGCAGGTGTTGGGATTGGTGAGCATGATCGCGGCGACGTCGGGGCCGAGCGCGGCGGCGACGGCTTCGGGATGCACCAGCCCGTCGGCGCCCGCCGGGATCGGCCGAACGGAAAAGCCCAGCGCCGCGGCGGTGGCGGGATTGGTGCCGTGAGCGGATTCGGGCGCCAGCACGATTTTTCGCGTCGCCGCCTCGCCCCGCGCGGCAATGGCCGCCTTGATCGCCATCATGCCGCACATTTCGCCATGCGCGCCCGCCTTGGGCGTGAGCGCCACCGCTTCCGTTCCGGTGAGGGTGGTCAGCCAATGCGCCAGCTGCGCCATCAGCTCCAGCGCGCCCTGCACGGTGGAGAGCGGTTGCAGCGGGTGGATGTCGGCAAAGCCCGGCAGCCGCGCCATTTTCTCATTGAGGCGCGGGTTGTGCTTCATCGTGCAGGAGCCGAGCGGATAAAGCCCTGAATCGATAGCGTAATTCTGCTTCGACAGCCGCACGTAATGGCGCAAGGCTTCGGGCTCGGACAGACCCGGTAGCCCCAAAGGCGACTGCCGCTCCAGGCCGCCGAGACGCGGCTTGAAATTTTTGGGCGGGTCGATGTCGACGCCGGAAACATCCTCGCGGCCGTGCTCGAAAATCAGGCCGGTCTCATGGGCGAGACCGTGATGGCCGGAAAAGGTGCGCGGCAGTTTTTTTTCGAAAAAACGCGGCTGCTCGTTCATCGCGCGGCCTCCTCACGCAGCGCCGCGACGAGGGCCGCGCGGTCGTCATCGGTGTTGATCTCGCTGCTGGCGATCAGCAGCAGATTGTCGAGGCCGGCGCCGGGCGAGAGCCGCGATGCCGGCACGCCGGCCAAAATCTTTTGGCCCGCTGCCCGTTCGACGAAATCCGCCGCCGAACCGGGCAGTTCGACGCAGAATTCGTTGAAGAAGCCGCCGTTCAGCAATTTCACGCCCGGAATCGTCTCGATCGCCTCGGCGAGCGCCACGGCATTGGCGTGATTGACCAAAGCCAGTTCCCGCAATCCCTTTTCGCCCAGCAGCGACAGGTGGATCGAAAAAGCCAGAGCGCACAGGCCGGAGTTGGTGCAGATGTTGGACGTCGCTTTTTCCCGGCGGATGTGCTGCTCGCGCGTCGACAGGGTGAGGACGAAACCGCGCCGTCCCTGGCTGTCGAATGTCTGGCCGCACAGGCGGCCGGGCATCTGCCGCACGAATTTTTCGCGGGTCGCGAACAGGCCGAGATAGGGACCGCCGAAATTCAGGCCATTGCCGATCGACTGTCCCTCGGCGACGACAATATCCGCGCCCTGCGCGCCGGGACTTTCGACCAGGCCGAGCGCCAAAACTTCGGTGACGACGGCGACCAGCAACACGCCCTTGGCCTTGCAAGCCTCCGCCAGCGGACGCAGGTCGCGCAAATGTCCAAAGACGTCGGGCGACTGCACCACCACGCAGGACAGGCTGTCGTCGATCTGGGCAATCAAATCCTCACGCGCCAGCGGATCGGGCGGCAGCGCCAAAATTTCGTCATCGGCCATGTCCGACAGCGTGCGCGCGGTCTCGGCGTAATGCGGATGCAGGCCGCCCGACAACAGGGCCTTTCGCCGACGCGTGACGCGATGAGCCATCAAGACCGCTTCGGCGGTCGCCGTGGAGCCGTCATACATGGAGGCGTTGGCGACATCCATGCCGGTGAGCCGCGCCACCTGGGTCTGGAACTCGAACAGGACCTGCAAGGTCCCCTGTGAAATTTCCGGCTGATACGGCGTGTAGGAGGTCAAGAATTCCGAGCGCTGGATCAGATGGTCGACGCTCGCCGGCACATGATGCTTGTAGGCGCCGGCGCCCAGGAAGAAAGGAACGGCGCTTGCGGCGAGATTTTTCGCGGCCAGCGCCTCCATCGCGCGCTCGACCTCCAGCTCGGTCTTTCGACCCGGGAGGTCCAGCGGGTCCTTCAGCAGCTTGTCGGCCGCGTCGGCAAAGAGGTCGTCGATGTGGGCGAGGCCCATGCGCGCCAGCATGTCCTCGCGCTCAGTCGGGCTGAGCGGCAGATAGCGCATGAAGATCCTTACTTGAAATAGGGAGCGAGCAGGGCGTCGAGGTCGCCAGGCGGGATTTCGCCCGGATGCTTGTCGCCATTGATGAAGAAAGTGGGCGTCGCGGTGATGCCGAAATTATTTTGCGCATTGGTGCGCACGGCGTCGATCTTCTTGAACAGGGCTTCGTCGTTCAGGCAGGCCTCGAAAGCGGACTGGCTCATGCCGGTCTGCTTCAAGGTCGCGGCCAGCGCCTCCAGCGGGTTCTTGCCGAAAGCCCAGCCGCGCTGGCTCTGGAACAGCAATTCGACCACGGCTTCGCGCTTGTCGCCGGAGCAGCGCGCCAGCATGGCGGCGGCGGCCGCCAGCGGATCGAGCGGGAATTCGCGCAGCACGAAGCGGACCTTGCCCTTGTCGATATAGTCGGCCTTGAGCTTGGGCAGGGTTTCCAGGGTGAAATTGGCGCAATGCGAACAGGTCATCGAGGCATATTCGATGATCGTCACGGGCGCCTTGGGGTCGCCGAGCCAGAGATCGGGCAGGGCCTGCGGCGCCATCAGCTGATCCACCGGAATTTTTGTCGGGCCGTCGTCCTTCGCCGCAAAAGCGGGCGCAACAGAGAGCGCGGCGGCGACGGCTGCGGTGGCGAGAAACGCGCGGCGGTTCAGGCCGAGGCGAAAAGACGGCATGGGGAAGTCCTGCGAGAAAAAGCGTCGAGACTATATAGACGGGGCGGCCGCCGCGCGAAAGCCCCGGCGCGCCTTCACGCCACGCCGGAGCGCAGGAGGTCGTGGATGTGCAGAATCCCCACGGGCTTGCCGGCGTCGAGGATGAACAGGACGGTGATTTTCCGCCGGTTCATGAATTCCAGCGCGGCGGAGGCGAGCGAGCCCAGCTGCGCGGTGCGCGGCCCGCGGGTCATGATGTCGGACGGCCGCTTGTTCTGCATGTCCGGCCCCCAGTGGCGGCGCAGGTCGCCGTCGGTGATGATGCCGGTCAGCGCGCCGGAGGCGTCGATCAGGCCGACGCAGCCGAACCTTTTGCCGGTCATGGCGAGAATCACCTCGCTCATCGCGGCGGTTTCCGGCAGCAGCGGCATGTCGTCGCCGCCATGCATGAGGTCGTCCACCTTGTGCAGCCGCGCCCCAAGTTTTCCGCCGGGATGAAAAACCCGGAAATCGCGGGCGGTAAAACCGCGATCCTCGATCAGGGCGACGGCCAGCGCGTCGCCGAGCACCAATTGGATGGTGGTCGAGGTGGTCGGCGCGAGTCCGTTCGGACAGGCTTCCTCCACCTGCGGCAGCAGCAGCAGCACATCGGCGGCGCGGCCGAGCGCGCTGTCGCGCTTGGAGGTGCCGGCGATCAGCGGCACCGCGAATCGCTTGGAATATTCGATGAGATCGGCGAGCTCCGCGGTCTCGCCCGACCAGGAAAACGCCAGCAGCACGTCGTCCTGGGTGACCATGCCGAGATCGCCATGGCTGGCTTCCGCCGCATGGAGAAAAAAGGCGGGCGTGCCGGTGGAGGCGAGCGTCGCCGCCACTTTGCGCCCGATATGGCCGGATTTGCCCATGCCGGACACGACCACCCGCCCGCGCGCGTTGCGGATGAGCTCGATCGCCTGCGCCAGCGCCTTGCCCAGCTCGCCGTCGAGCGCCGCGCGCAGCTGCGCCATGCCCTTGGTTTCGATCTCGACGCTCTTCCGCGCGGCTTCCAGTGCGACCCGCATCATGCCATCCTTTGCTCGCGGCGATTGGCGCCCGTCAGGCGAAAGGCCTCGGCCGACAGGCTCAGCTTTCTGTTTTGGCGCGTTTCTTTGCACGCATCCGCTTCGCCGCGAATTCGCTCTAAACCATAGGCTCGAACTCGGCAAATCCACATGACCCATGACGAATGCAACGCCTATTGCGCGCAACTGCCCGCCGCGACCCATGTCGTGCAATGGGGCGGCGCGCAGGTGTGGAAGGTGGGTGGAAAAGTCTTTTGCATCGGCGGCGGCGAGGCGGAAGCGCCGGCCTATTCGTTCAAGGTCAGCGACATCGGCTTCGCCGTCCTGCCGGAAAAGCAAGGCTTCCGGCCCGCGCCCTATCTCGCCTCGCGCGGCCTGAAATGGATACAGGCCGACGGATTCGTCGTCGATGGCGGCGAGTTGCGCGAGCTGATCGCCTGTTCGCACAAACTGGTCGTCGCCGGACTGACGCGCCGGGCGAGACGCGCATTGGGACTGGAGTAAAGGGCGGGCGCCGCGTCAGTTCTTCTTGAAAGTGGTGTCGACGACCTTGTCCAACTCCTTCTGGTGCTTTTCTTCCTGCGCCTTGATTTCGTTGAAATGGTTGGCGAGCGAGGTTTCGCCGCGCGCGGCGGCCTCGGTGGCGAGGCGCGTGTAGAGCTTGATGTCGTCGTCGCCTTCGCCGTCGATCGCCGCCTTCAAATTGTCGCTGTCGTCGCGCACCAGGCCGTAAAGAGCGGACCAGCGCAAGAAATGGCCATATTCGATATTGGCGTTCTTCGCCAGGAGATCGGCGAGTTCCGTCTTCCCCGCCTTGCGGGCGTGTTCGGCGAACAGCTTGTACTTGGCCGAGGCGAAGGCTTCATTGTGCATGGCCTCGCGCAGGGCTTCCCGCCCTTCGGGGCTGAGCTGTTCGGCGCGGGCGGGGCCGCCGGCCAGAGCGGCCGCCAGTCCGGCAACAACGATCCATGTCTTCAAATGGCGCATTGGTCTCTCCCTCGCGTCGGCCGCCGGGGCGATCTTGCTCCTTGCAGCGAACGATGCGGCGCCAGTCTGGCCTGTGCGCGCGAGCTTGACCATGACTCAAGTCATGCGGGGGGCCGCAAGTCACGTCGCCTTTTTGCCTTGACCCGGAGCGCGTTTGTCTTACTGCAAGGCTTGCAAGAGGGAGGCCCGCCCATGGCGTCGGAATGGATCAAGCTGACCGATCGGGACAATGGCGAGCCGATCTTCGTCAATATGGAGAAGGCGCTGACGGTGCAGCGCGGCAACAAATGCTCGTGGATCTGGTTTCCCACCGGCGTCGGCGAGGAGTCCACGCTGGAAGTGGTGGAGACGCCCGAGCAGATTTTTGAGCTGCTGAAGCAGACCCGGCGCCGCTAAAACTTTGCTCTGACGCCGCCGTCCTCGCCAAACACTTGGGAAAAGCGGGAGAGCGCGACCCAGGCGCCGTAGCGTTGCAGCACGTGATAGACGGCGTTCCACGAGGTCGGCTGATCCGGCGGGGCCTTGCCCTGGGCGAGCCAGGCATCGGCGGCTTCGGGCGTCATCACCGGAAAGCGCGGGCGCTTGGGCGCGGACCGTTCGGAAATATCGGCGAGATAGGCCGCCGTGTCGAACCGCAGGATTTGTTGAACCCGCTCCGCCGAAAACAAAATGCCGGAATTGTAGACCAGCGACGCCGTGACGAATTGCTCGTCGAGCGGCAGGCCGGCGAGCGAGGGGCGGTTTTCCGCGCGCAATTTCTGCTCGGCGAGGTCTTTTTCGTAGAAATACATCACCGCCGTGCCGAGCGCCGATTCGGAAAAACTCATGGAATCGCGCTGCACGTCGCCCATGCCGCCGAGTTTCGAGCCGAAGGCGGCGTCGATCCGCTCGACCAGCCCGGGATAGCGCACGAAGCCGATGCGGTAATCGTCGAGGCCGACGCCCTTGACGGGATGGATGTGCTCGATCTCAGAAAAATGCGTCGTCAGCAGCAGCGCGCCGCCCTCGGCGATCTGGGTGACGGCGATTTCCTTGGGCGTCACGCGGATGGAAAGTCCGCGTTCCCCGGCATAGGCGTTGAGAATCGGCGCAACCTTGGCGCTGACCCGCAGAAGTTCCGTCTCATAGGCGGCGGTGGCGCCCTTCTGATCGGAAAAGCCGAAATAGAGTTTTGGCGCCACGCCGGAATTGCGGAATGTCTCGATTCGAAAGGATTCGTAGCGGATCGCGGTGCGCTCCAGCAGGTTCGCGTCGAACGCCACCCCCTCCTGTTTCGACAGGGTTTTGCGGGCGAGATTTTCCGCAAGCGCCCGGCAATAGCCCGGCGTCCACAGAGGATTGATCGTCTTCAACTCGGCCTGGAGCGCGCGCTCGGCGCCCTCCGCCGCGGCGGCGTCGACGGCGACCTGTCTCAGCGCGCCCAAGGCTTCTTCGCAGGGCGCGGCGGAAGCCGCTCCCGCCAGCAGGCAGGCGAGCCCGATCAGGACCGGCTTCAGGCGGATCAATGGCTTGCGCGCGCCCTGGTTTGGGCGGCGGCGGGCTCGCTCGGCGCCGCCATGGCGAAGCCGAAGATTGTGGCCGGAGCGGGCATGTTCTGCGCCACCCGCGTCGGCGCCCGCTGCGGCGCGGCGGCGACCGGGGTCCGGCTCACCGGCTCCGCCGAGTCCGGCTCGACGGCGCGGGCATAGCTGGCGTTCGAGGGCGAGCCGACGATGTGGATGGTCGCGCCTTCCCTTTGCACCAGCGCATAGAGCGTCGCGGCGTTGGCTGGCGAGATGCGCACGCAGCCATGCGAGGCGGGCCGTCCGAGATTGGCGAGATCGTACGTGCCATGGATGGCGAAGCCGCCGTGGAAGAAGATCGAGTGCGGCATCGGCGAATTGTGATATTTTTTCGAGTAATGCATGGTTTGCAGGCTTTGCACGCCATAGGTGCCCTGCGGGGTGACATAGCCGCCGCGCGCCGAGGACACCGGCCAGGAATAGGAGGCGTTCGCGCCATTGACCGTCATGGTCTGCGTCGACAGGTCGACGGTGATCTGCACCCTCGCCTCGCACGCGGCGGGGGCCGCGATCAGCGCCATGGAAAAAGCAACCGCCGCGAAGCCGTGACGCATGGAAGAGCCTCAAATGTTGAAAGAATAGCAGGAGAAGACGCGCGAAACCTTAGCCGTGAGACCCTTAACCAGCCATTTCGTTCCCGCAGCCGGTTGCATTTTTCACCCGGTCTGTGGCGGGCCGGCGACATGCCTCCGTCTTGCGCGCCGGTCGGGATTGCTGTATACGCTCGCTCAGTCAACATCTTCGTCACGGCCTTCGGGCCATGCGGGAGTGGGGCCCTGGCGGGACCCGCTCTTTTTTGTTTTACCCGGCTGGATCACACTTGAACGACACACCCCAGGACAGGACTTTGGACGACACGCCTTCGGACGACCGGCTTTTTGCAGCGCCGCTCGACGAACCCCGCCTCGTCGAGGAGAGCGGGCAGGCCGCCCGCATCGCCCATGTGGCCGATCGCGTGCTGAAGTCCATGGATTTCCGTCTGGTTCGCGTGAAGATCATGGCCAATCCCGGCATGATCGTGCAGATCATGGCCGAGCGTCCCGATGGCACCCTGACCATCGACGAATGCGAGGAAATCCACGACGCGCTGTCGCCGGTGCTCGATATCGAGGACATCGTCTCCGCGGCGCATCGCCTCGAAATTTCCTCCGCCGGCATCGACCGTCCGCTGGTGCGCGTCTCCGACTTCCGCCGTTCCCTGGGCATGGAGGCGCGCGTCGAACTCGCCCGCCCCCACGAGAGCGGCCGGAAACGGTTTCGCGGCTTGATCCAGGACATTGAAGGCGAAGGTAAAGACGCCATATTGACCCTGCGCCGCGACGACGCCGGCCCGGACGAGGAGAAGACGCCGCGCCTGCGCCTGGGCGACCTCGACGAGGCCAAGCTGATCCTCACCGAAGCGCTCATTCGCGACTCTTTGCGCGCCGCCAAGGAGGCGATCAAGGGCGGCGAGGAAGAAGGCGACGACACCTCCCCTGAGGCGCCCGAAAAGCCCGAGCGCGGCCCCGGCCGTTTCTCCGCCAAGGCGCCCAAGGCCAAGCCCAAGCTGCCTGCCGGCATAAGGGCGCAGTTCAAGAAAGGCGGCGGCGCCCCGCGTCGCCCAAAAAATTAAATCCTAGAACGGATTCAACAGGAGATACCCATGGCCGTCAGCGCCAACAGGCTCGAACTCTTGCAGATCGCCGACGCGGTCGCGCGCGACAAGTCGATTGATCGCGGCATCGTGCTCGCCTCGATGGAGGAGGCGATGGCCAAGGCGGCGCGTTCGCGCTACGGCCAGGAGACCGAGATTCGGGTCGAGATCGACCCGCGCACCGGCGAGACGCGCTTTTCGCGGCTGATGCTGGTGGTCGATCAGGTCGAGAACGATTCCACGCAGATTTCCCTGGTCGACGCCCGCAAGCGCAATCCGGCGGCCGAGGTCGGCGACTGGATTTCCGACCGTCTGCCGCCGCTCGACTTTGGCCGCATCGCGGCGCAATCGGCCAAGCAGGTGATTGTGCAGAAGGTGCGCGAGGCCGAGCGCGACCGCCAGTATGACGAATTCAAGGATCGCATCGGCGAGATCATCAATGGCGCGGTGAAGCGCGTCGAATATGGCAATGTGATCGTCGATCTCGGCCGCGCCGAGGCGATCATCCGCCGCGACGAGATGATTCCGCGCGAAATGTTCCGCCCCGGCGACCGCGTCCGCGCCTATGTCTATGACGTGCGCCGCGAGCAGCGCGGCCCGCAGATTTTCCTGTCGCGCACCCATCCGCAGTTCATGGCCAAACTGTTCATGCAGGAAGTGCCGGAAATCTATGATGGCGTGATCGAGGTGAAATCGGTCGCCCGCGACCCCGGCTCCCGCGCCAAGATCGCCGTGACCTCGCGCGATTCCTCCATCGATCCTGTCGGCGCCTGCGTCGGTATGCGCGGCTCGCGCGTGCAGGCCGTGGTCAACGAGCTGCAGGGCGAAAAGATCGACATCATTCCCTGGTCCATCGACGCGGCGACCTTCATCGTCAACGCCTTGCAGCCGGCGGAAGTGGTCAAGGTCGTGCTCGACGAGGATTCCTCGCGCATTGAAGTCGTGGTGCCGGATGACCAATTGTCGCTGGCCATCGGCCGCCGCGGCCAGAACGTGCGTCTCGCCTCGCAGCTGACCGGCTGGGACATCGACATTCTCACCGAGGCCGAAGAATCCGAGCGCCGCCAGAAGGAATTCATCGAGCGCACGCAAATCTTCATGAACGCGCTCGACGTCGACGAAGTGGTCGGCCAGTTGCTCGCCTCCGAAGGTTTTCGGAATGTCGAGGAATTGGCTTATGTCGATCCTTCGGAAGTCGCGAACATCGAAGGTTTTGACGGCGAATTCGCGGAAGAGATTCAAAACCGCGCCCGCGACTATCTCGCCCGGCTCGAAGCCGAGCAGGACGCCCGCCGCAAGGAATTGGGCGTCGCCGACGAATTGCGCGAGATCGAGGGCGTGACCACGGCCATCATGGTCAAGCTGGGCGAGAACGACGTGAAGACGATCGAGGACCTCGCGGGCTGCGCCACCGACGATCTCGTGGGCTGGACGGAAAAGCGCAATGGCGAGACCGTGAAGGAAACCGGTTTCCTCGACGGGCTCGACATCAGCCGCGACGAGGCCGAAGCGATTGTCATGCGGGCGCGCGTCAAGGCCGGCTGGGTCGAGGAAGATGAGCTGAACCAAGTTGAGCTAACGCAAGGCGAAAGCCCGGCGGAAGCGTAAGGGGTAGGGATTGGCGAAGCGGCGCGGCGAAATTTTCGAAGCGGACGACGAGGAGCGCGGGCCGGAACGCACGTGCGCCGTCACGCGCGAGAAGGCAACGCCGGAGGCGATGCTGCGTTTTGTGCTCGGGCCCGACCATCAGGTCACGCCCGACATCAAGCGCAAGCTGCCCGGCCGCGGCGTCTGGGTCGGCCTGTCGCGACAACGCGTCGCACAGGCGGTGAAGAAGCAGGTTTTTTCCCGCGGCCTGAAGGACAAGGCCGTGGCGGCGCCGGATTTGCCGGAGCTGGTGGAGGAGTTGTTGCGGCGCGACGCCTTGCAGGCGCTGTCGCTGGCCAACAAGGCGGGGCTGGTGACCACCGGCTTCGTCAAGGTGGAGAAGGCGATCGAAGCCGGAGACGTCGGCGCGCTCGTTCATGCGCGCGACGGCGCCGCGGACGGCAAGCGCAAGTTGGGCCAGGCCTTGCGCCGGAGATACGGCCCCGAGGGCAAGCCGGAGATCGGCCTGTTCTCGAACGACGAGATCGGCGCGGCGCTTGGCCGCGACCATGTGGTGCACGCCGCGTTGGGAAATGGCGCGGCGACGAAGGTTTTGCTCGCCTCCTGCCGCAGACTTGCGGTATATCGCGGCGACGAAAAAGCGGACGGCCCCGCAGGCGGGGAAATTTTGATGGCGGATGAGACCGACGCCGCCGGGGATATTAGCTCTTGGGACGCACGAACGATATGAACGACACCAACAATTCCGGCGAAAAACCTGCGAGCAAGACGCTGTCGCTGAAGCGCCCGCCCGAACAGGGCACGGTCCGGCAGAGCTTTTCGCACGGCCGGACGAAGACGGTCGTCGTCGAGCACGTGAAGCGCCGCCCGCACGAGGCTCCCAAGGCGCCCGCGCCCGCCGCTCCCGCCGCGCCAACCCCATCGGCCGCTCCTCCCGCCGCTCCGGCCCCCGCCGCGCGCAGCCCGCAAAAGCCGACCTCGCCGCGTCCGCAGACCGGCGTGGTGCTGCGCACCCTCACCGACGACGAGCGCGACGCCCGCGCCCGCGCGCTGACCGACGCGCGCCAGCGCGAGGAGGAGGATCGCCGCCGCCAGGAGGCCGACGCCAAGGCCCGCGCCGAGCGCGAGAGCCGCGAAAAGGCTGAGCGCGAGGCCGCCGAGGCGCGCAAGCGCGAGGAGGAGACCCGTCTCGCCCGCGAGGCCGAGGCCAAGCGCCGCGCCGAGGACGAAGCCCGTCGCCGCCTGCAGCCCGCCGGCGCCCCGGCGCCCGCGCCGCAGCCGGAGAAGGAGCCGACGGTCACCTTCGCCCCGACCAAGGGCAGCCGTCCCCAACAGATCGTGTTCAACACGCCGAAGCCGCCGCCCGCGCCCACGCCGGCGGCGACCCCGGCCGCGCAGCCGGCCGCCGCCTCTGCGGCGCCGGCGCAGACGACCGCCGCCGCTCCGGCGTCGCTGACGCCGCGCCCGCTGCGGCCGATGAGCGCGCCCAAGCTTGCCGTTCCCGCGCCGAAACCGACGCGCGGCGCGGAAAAGCAGCGCGGCCGCCTCACCGTCACCAGCGCCACCGCCAGCGCCGATGGCGAGGAGCGCACACGCTCGGTCGCGGCCTTCCGCCGCCGCACCCAGCGCATGAAGGGCGTGGTGGAGCAGAAAGAGCGCTTGTCCCGAGAAGTCGTCCTGCCGGAAACCATCACCATCCAGGAACTCGCCAACCGCATGTCGGAACGCGGCGTGGATGTGATCAAGCTGCTGATGCGCCAGGGTCAGATGCACAAGATCACCGACGTGATCGACGCTGACACCGCCGAGCTGATCGCCACCGAACTGGGCCACACCGTCAAGCGCGTCGCCGAATCCGACGTGGAAGAGGGCCTGTTCGACATGCCCGACGCCGAGGAGGCGCTGGAGTCGCGTCCGCCGGTCGTCACCATCATGGGCCACGTCGACCACGGCAAGACCTCGCTGCTCGACGCCATTCGCCAGGCCAATGTGGTCTCGGGCGAAGCCGGCGGCATCACCCAGCACATCGGCGCCTATCAGGTGACCTCGCCGCTGGGCGGAAAAATCACCTTCATCGACACCCCCGGCCACGCCGCCTTCACGGCGATGCGCGCCCGCGGCGCCAAGGTCACCGACATTGTCGTGCTGGTCGTGGCGGCCGATGACGGCGTCATGCCGCAGACGGTGGAGGCCATCAGCCACGCGAAGGCGGCGGGCGTGCCGCTGATCGTCGCCATCAACAAGATCGACAAGCCCGACGCCAAGCCGGAGCGCGTGCGCACCGAGCTGCTGCAATATGAGGTGCAGGTCGAAAGCCTCGGCGGCGACACGCTCGAAGTCGAAGTCTCCGCCAAGCAGAAGCTGAATCTCGACAAGCTGCTGGAGGCCATCACCCTCCAGGCCGAAGTTCTGGATCTCAAGGCCAATCCCGAGCGCGCCGCTGAAGGCACGGTCATCGAGGCCCGCCTCGACCGCGGCCGCGGCCCGGTCGCGACGGTTCTCGTGCAACGCGGAACGCTGTCGGTCGGCAACATCATCGTCGCCGGCTCGCAATGGGGCCGCGTGCGCGCGCTGATCGACGACCAGGGGGCGAATTGCGTTCATGCCGGTCCGTCGTTCCCGGCCGAGGTGCTCGGCTTCAACGGCGCCCCGGAAGCGGGCGACCGCGTTGCGGTGGTCGAATCCGAAGCCCGCGCCCGCGAAATCACCGAATATCGCGACCGCCAGAAGCGCGAGCAGGCGGCGGTGCGCGGAACGGGCGCCCGCTCCTCGCTGGTCGACATGATGAGCCAGCTCAAGGCGACCGCCGGCCGCAAGGAAGTGCCGCTGGTCATCAAGGGCGACGTGCAGGGTTCGGTCGAAGCCATTGCGGCGGCGCTGGAGAAACTCGGCACCGACGAAGTCGCGGCGCGCATCCTGCACGCCGGCGTCGGCGGCATCACCGAATCCGACATCACCCTGGCCGAGGCGTCGAACGCCGTGGTCATCGGCTTCAATGTCCGCGCCCACAAGGAGGCCCGCGAGGCCTCCGAGCGGCTCGGCATCGAAATCCGCTACTACAACATCATCTACAACCTCGTGGATGACATCAAGGCGGCGATGTCCGGCCTGCTCGCGCCCACGCTGCGCGAGACCATGCTCGGCAATGCGTCGATCCTGGAAGTGTTCACCATTACCAAGGTCGGCAAGGTCGCGGGCTGCCGCGTCACCGACGGCACGATGGAGCGCGGCCAGCACGTTCGCCTGATCCGCGACAATGTCGTGGTGCACGAAGGCAAGCTCTCGACCCTCAAGCGCTTCAAGGACGAAGTGTCCGTGGTGCAGCCGGGCCAGGAATGCGGCATGGCCTTCGAGAACTACCAGGACATGCGTCCAGGCGATGTGATCGAGTGCTACCGCGTCGAAGAGATCAAGCGCACGCTTTGATGATCGCGCCGTCCCGCAGCGCATGATCCCAAAAGTCATGCGATGAAGAGGGCGGCGCCCCCGCGCAAGCCGGTTGGGCGTTGAATGCACGGCAGCGGCCTTCGCGCGCCGCCGTGCCGCGCCTACGCGCAAAACGGTCGCCGCGCCGCGCGGCCTTTCAATGAGGCGAACAATGTCCAGGGTCCATCAAAAGGGCGGCGAACCGAGCCAGCGCATGCTGCGCGTCGCCGAACTGATCCGCCACGCCGTGGCGCAACTTCTTTCGCGCGGCGAAATCAACGATCCCGATCTCGACGGCATTGTCGTGACCGTGCCTTCGGTCAAGATGAGTCCCGATCTGAAGCTCGCGACCATTTATGTCCTGCCGATGGGCGGCCAGGGCCGCGACACGATCGTCGGCGTGCTCGACCGCCACAAGAAATTTTTGCGGGGCGAGATCGCGCACCAGGTCAATCTCAAATATGCGCCGGACATCCGTTTCCGGGTCGATGAGAGTTTCGACAACGCCGAACGCATCGACGCGCTGCTGCATTCGCCCAAGGTGGCGCAGGATCTGGCGCCCCCCAGAGACGAGGAGGGCGGCGAATGAGCGCGCCGCGTTCGAAGCGCGTCGAGGTCAACGGCTGGGTCATCCTCGACAAGCCGGTCGGCCTGACCTCCACCCAGGCCGTGTCCAAGCTCAAATGGCTGTTCAACGCCAAAAAGGCGGGCCATGCCGGCACGCTGGATCCGCTGGCTTCGGGCATTCTGCCGGTCGCCTTCGGCGAGGCCACCAAGACCGTGCCCTTTGTCCAGGACGGCGAAAAAGCCTATCGGTTCACCGTGCGCTGGGGGATCGAAACCGATTCCGACGACGCCGAGGGCCAGGCGACGCAAACGAGCGACCTGCGGCCCGAGACCGCCGACATCGAACGCCTGCTGCCCGGGTTCACCGGCGAGATCATGCAGGTCCCGCCCGCCTATTCCGCCATCAAAATCAATGGCGAGCGCGCCTATGACCTCGCCCGCGACGGCGAGAAGGTGGATATCGCGCCGCGCCCGGTGACGATCCACAGCCTGCGCCTCGTCGATGGCGACCGCGACCATGCCGTGCTCGAAGCCGAATGCGGCAAGGGGACCTATGTGCGCGCCATCGCCCGCGACCTCGGCCGGGCGCTCGGCTGTTTCGGTCATGTGGTGGCGCTGCGGCGCACCCGCGTCGGCCCCTTCTTCGAAGCCGATTCCGCGCCGCTGGCGTCGCTGCTTGACGCGCCGGAACATGCGCACGAGGACATGCTGTCCGTCGAGGCTGGCCTGTCCGAACTGCCCTGCATCGTCCTCGACCGCAATGGCGCGGCGCGCATTCGCCGGGGCCAATCGGTGATTCTGCGCGGTCGCGACGCGCCTGCGGAGGGGCCGGCCTATGCGGTGTGCTCAGGCGTTCCGGTCGCCTCGGGTCTGGTCGAGGGCGGCGAATTCATGCCGAACAGGGTTTTCAACCTGCCATTCTGACGGCGCGTCTCCCTCTCCCCGCCATGGCGGGGAGAGGGTTGGGGTGAGGGGCAGGGGCGCCATCCTCGACGTCGTCAGGAAAGCCTGTGTTTCGAGGTTTCCTGACGACATTAAAGCCAACGCCCCAGCCCCTCACCCCCCGCCCTCTCCCCGCAAGCGGGGCGAGGGAGTTGATCGCTCACCTTCATACGAAATCCTGTAAACCGCTCCGTTCTGGTCGTCGGACACCAGCAAATCCCCGTCGGGCGTCTGCGCGACATCGACGGGGCGGCCGAGATAGGGGCCGCGTCCGGTGTTCCACCCTTCCGCAAAGGGGATGGAGTTTTCGGCCTTGCCCTCTTTGATCGGCGTGAACATCACCCGCGCGCCCACGGGGACGCTGCGGTCCCAAGACCCGTGCTGCGCGGAAAAAATCCCCCGCCACTGCGCCGGAAATTTGCCGCCGCGATAAAAAATCATGCCGAGGTCGGCGGCATGCGCCACTTCCTCCACTTCCGGAAAGACGACGTCCGGCGGCGGCGTCGAATTCTCCCATTGGCGGGTGCGGATGTGGCCGCCGCCGTACCAGGGAAAGCCGAAGTGTAAGCCCGGTTTCGGCGCCCGGTTGAGTTCGCCCGGCGGAATGTCGTCGCCCATGCTGTCCACCTGGTTGTCGGTGAACCACAGCGCGCCATCGGCGGGGTCGAAGTCGAGGCCGACGCTGTTGCGAATGCCCCGGGCGAAAATCTCCCGCCCGGACCCGTCGGCGTTCATCCGCCAGATCGCGCCCAGACCCCATTTTTCGTGGAACTCTTCGCGCGACGGCTTGGGAACGTTGGTGGGCTGGCCGATGGCGACATAGAGCTTTCCGTCCGGTCCGAACCGGCACACGCGCGCCGCGTGGATGAGGCTCTTTTCGCCGGCCGGTTGCAGGCCGCCCTCCGGAACCACGTCTTGCGGGCGCGTCTCGTCCCACCCTCCCGCGCTGGGCGCGAAACGGCGGATGCGGTTGAATTCGGAGATATATAGCGCGCCGTCCGGGGCGAAGCAGGGACCGTTCGGCGCCTTAAACGTCACGCCGGGCGCGAAGCGACGGGCGTGACCGGCCTCTGGTCCGGACAGCGGAATGCGATAGACGGCGTCGTCCATGGTTCCGACGATCACGTCCCGCCCGTCAGGCGCAACCGCCATGGCGCGGGCGCCGGGCGCCAGCGCGAAGAGTTTGATGCCAAAGCCCGGGGGCAGGGCGATCCGGCCGAGAGTCGCCGCGATGTCTTCCGCCGCCGCGGTCGGACCGGCGGCGAGAACAAAGGCGAGGAAGAGGATTCGCGCCGATGGGGTCATGGAGTCACGAGGCTCGTTCCGGCAGAAGGGAGAAACGCGCTGCGCCACTTTCGCGCAGCAATTGCATGAGAAAAAATTGTGTTTCCCCATGGTAATATGGTTTGCGGCTCTGTTAAACTGCCGTTTCTTTTCCAACCTTTGTTTGACCGTTTCCCCATGGCGGACGTCGACATGCAGATATCGGCAACAGATTCCATCGTCGGTCGACGATTGCGCATCTATCGGGTGGCGAAGGGGTACGACTTGGCGACCCTGAGCGCGGCGCTCAATGTCGATGTCGCAACGCTCGAAAATTATGAGAACGGCCTGGAGCGCATTCCGCCCCGCGCCCTGCGCGCCGCCGCGGACGCGCTCAACGTGTCCCTGCACGCTTTTTTCGATCCGAACCCGGCCAAGATCGTGCGCGACGCCCCGCCGGAACAGCCGGAAGGGCCGGAGGAGGGCGTCGGCGACATTTTCGAGGTGATCGAACTGCTCGAGCATTTTTCCAAGGTCAAGGACAAGACCTTGCGCGCCGAGATCCTGAAATTCGTCGCCTTCCTCGCAGGACCCGCCTGACCCGCCGGATTGACGCGGCCGCCCCCCGTTCCCATGTGAAGCGCAGCCGTCGCGCCGGTTCAAGCCGGATCGAGGCCGCAGTCATATTTCGAATTTTTCCGGGGAGCTCGTGATGTCCGACCTTATCGCCATTGTCTATCCCAAGGAGCAGGACGCCGAAGCGGTGCGCGCCCGCCTGTTCGAAATGCAGAAGGAATATCTGATCGAGATCGGCGACGCCGTCATCGCCGTCAAGGGCGCCGACGGCCACGTGAAATTGAACCAGCTGTTCAGCACCACGGCGGTCGGCGCGGTGTCCGGCGGGTTCTGGGGCATGCTGATCGGCACTCTGTTCCTCATGCCCTTCGCCGGCGCCGCGATCGGCGCGGCCACGGGCGCGCTCGGCGGCTCGCTGTCGGATTTCGGCATCGACGACAAGTTCATGAAGGATCTGGCGGAATCCACGCAGCCGGGCAACGCCGTGCTGTTCGTCCTGATCCGCAAGATGACCGCCGACAAGGTTTTGGACGGCATCAAGGGCATGGGCGGCGTGGTGCTGCGCACCTCGTTCGACCATGAAAAGGAGCAGCAGCTGCGCGACGCCCTGAGCCAGAAGCAGGCCGCGGTTCCGCCCCAGCCGGCGGCGTGACCGATCCTACTTAATAAAGAAAGGCGCCGGGCCGTCTCGAGCCCGGGCCTCAAAAGAAAAACCCGAGCGGCGCGCCGCTCGGGTTCCAAAAATTTACTCGGAGGGGCTGAGCTCCCAGACATCGGGAGAGCGCCACAGGCGCGACTTCAGCAATTCGCGCTCGTAGACGAATTCCTTCGGCAGGCGGTCGAAGAATTTCTCGAAATGCACCTCATGGGCGCGCGCTTCCACCGTGCCGGCGTCGCGATCGACCTTCATCAGCTCGTAGAATTTCTCCGCGGGGAAATCGAGCTTGTTCCAGTCGATGTCTTCGTGGCGCGGCATGAAGCCGAGTGGGCTTTCCACGCCATAGCCGCGGCCATGGGCGCGATCGACCACCCATTTGAGCACGCGCATGTTGTCGCCGAAGCCCGGCCACATGAACTTGCCGTTCTCGTCCTTGCGGAACCAGTTGACGCGATAGATGCGCGGCGGGTTCGACAATTTGCGGCCGATCGACAGCCAATGGTTGAAGTAATCGGCCATGTTGTAGCCGCAGAACGGCAGCATGGCGAAGGGATCGCGGCGCATGGCGGCCTGGTTGACCGCCGCGGCGGTCGCTTCCGAGCCCATGGTGGCCGCGAGATAGACGCCGTGCGACCAGTTGAAGGCCTGGAACACCAGCGGCATGTCCTTGGAGACGCGGCCGCCGAAGATGAAGGCCGAGATCGGCACGCCATCGGGATTTTCCCAGTCCGGGTCGACCGACGGGCACTGCGCCATCGGCGCGGTGAAGCGGGCGTTCGGGTGGGCGGCGAGTTCGCCGGATTCGGGCGTCCAGTCGCGACCCTTCCAGTCGATCAGGTGCTTCGGCTTCTCGTCCGTCAAACCTTCCCACCAGATGTCGCCGTCGTCGGTCAGGCCGACATTGGTGAAGATCGAGTTGGCGCGGCAGGCGGCGATGGCGTTGGCGTTGGTCTTGGCGCCGGTGCCGGGCGCGACGCCGAACAGGCCCGCCTCCGGGTTGATGGCGTAGAGTTTTCCATCCGCGCCGGGCTTGATCCAGGCGATGTCGTCGCCGACCGTCCAGACCTTCCAGCCTTCAAAACCGGCCGGCGGCTGCATCATGGCGAAATTGGTCTTGCCGCAGGCGGAGGGGAAGGCGGCCGCGACATAGGTCTTCTCGCCCTCGGGGTTTTCGACGCCGACGATCAGCATGTGCTCTGCGAGCCAGCCCTCGTCGCGCGCCATCACCGAGGCGATGCGCAGCGCCAGGCATTTTTTGCCCAGCAGCGCGTTGCCGCCGTAGCCCGAGCCGTAGGACCAGATCGCCCGGTCGTCGGGGAAGTGGGCGATGTAGATGTTCTTGGGGTTGCACGGCCAGGCCACGTCCTTCTCGCCGGGGGCGAGCGGCTTGCCGACCGAATGCATGCAGGGGACGAAATCCTCGCGATTGCCGAGCACGTCCAGCACCTTCTGGCCCATGCGGGTCATGATGCGCATGCTGACGGCGACATAGGGGCTGTCGGTGATTTCGACGCCGATCTGGGCGATGTGGCTGCCGAGCGGCCCCATGCTGAACGGCACGATATACATGGTGCGACCCGCCATGCAGCCGTCGTAAAGCGCGGTCAGGGTCGCCTTCATCTCGCGCGGGTCCATCCAATTGTTGGTCGGACCGGCGTCGCCCTTGCTCTTCGAGCAGATGAAGGTGCGGTCCTCGACGCGGGCGACGTCGGCGGGATCGGAGCGGCACAGGTAGCTGTTGGGGCGCAGCTTTTCGTTCAGCTTGGTGAAGGTTCCGGCTTCGACCATCTGCTGGCAGAGGCTGTCATATTCGGCCTGGGACCCGTCGCACCAATGCACGCGCGCGGGCTTGCACAGGGCGACCATTTCGTCGACCCAGGCCAGCAGTTTGGGATTGGACGTGGCCGCTCCCTCAGTAACGATTTTTGTCATGTTCATTGCGCTCGAAGCGCTCCCTCTCAACGGCCGTCTAGACAACCCCGCCAATTGACGCCGGAGTTCTAGCCCAAAATTTTTGCGACCGCGACTGAAAAACCTGTGACAGCGCGCCTGCGGCGCCTTCGTCTTTGGTGGAATTCGCCAGAGCTCGCGGGTCGCCGCAGCCAAACGCGACCGGACGGGCGTTGCGCGCGATTACCAAATTTTCAGGACTCCCCTGCGAGATTTGCAATCTTGAGTTGTGAAAGAGATCGCCATGACCGACCCGCTTTATCGCCTCATCTATCACAGCTCCAGCCGCATGGTGGGGGCGGACGACGATCTTGATGGCGCGCTGCGGGCGATTCTTGCTGCTTCCCGGCGCAACAACCTCGATGTCGGCGTCACCGGCGCCCTGATGTTCACCGCCCGCTGTTTCGTTCAAGTGCTCGAGGGACCGCGCGCCGAAGTCGAGCGTCTGTTCCAGAAGATCAAGCGCGACGAGCGCCATGGCGGCGTGGCTTTGGTGAGCTTCGGTCCGGTTGCAGAGCGCGCCTTCCCTCACTGGTCGATGGCCTTCGTCGGCGGGCCCGCTCTCGAGGCGAGGTTCGAGGCTTTCGCCAGGGAGACCGGCTACGAACCCGCGCGCATGAGCGGCGACTTGACCCTGGGCTTTTTGCAAAGCGTGCTGCGCGCCCGGGAGGGGGATGCGCAGGCGTCCGATGGGCGCCTCGCGGGATAGGCGGCGGCGCCGCTCAGGCGGCGAGCATGGTCTTCAGGAATTTGTCGAGCGCCCGGTTCAACTCCTCATTGCGCTCGGACAGGGTTTTGGCGGCGTCGCGGACATGGGTCGAGGCGTCGCGCGACTGTCGGGCGTGAGCCGTCACCTTGGTGATCGCGGAGGACACCGTTTCGGCCCCGCGCGCCGCAGCCGTCACGTTCACGGCAATGTCGTGCGCCGCCTCGTCCTGCTGCTGGACGGACGAGGCGATCGCGCCGAAGCAGGCGTTGAGATCGTGGATCAGCGCATTGATGCCGCCGATCGCCTGCGAGGATTCCGACGTCGAGTCCTGGATCTCCCGGATCTGGTGCGCGATTTCGCTCGTCGCCCGCGCCGTCTGGGCGGCGAGCGTCTTGACCTCCTGCGCCACGACGGCAAAACCCTTGCCGGCCTCGCCGGCGCGCGCGGCTTCGATCGTCGCGTTCAGCGCCAGCAGATTGGTCTGTTCGGCGATCGAGGTGATCAGCCCGACAATGTCGCCGATCCTTTGGGCGGCCTCCGCGAGTCGTCGCACCTTGGCCGCCGTATCCAGCGCGCTTGCTTCGGAGTCCGACGCCATCCGCGCCGAGCCGGCGACGCTTTGGCCGATTTCGCCGACCGAGGCGCTCAATTCCTCTGCCGCGCTCGCCACGGCGCGCACATTGACCGAGGTTTCGTCGGACGCGCTCGCCACGGCGGCGATCTGGAGCGAGGTCTCGTCGGCCGACCGGGTGACGGTTTCAGCGCAGGCGCGCAACTCCTGCGCCGCGGCGGCGACGCCGGCCATGACGCCGCCAACCGAGGCCTGGAACTCGCCGACGATTTCCGCCATCACCTGCTGGCGATGCGCCGCCCGCTCGCTCTCGGCGCAGGCGTTTTGCGCCCGCAAACCTTCGGCCTCGCGCAATTGATGTTGAAAATGGCGGGTGGTGTCCCAGAGCGCGCCAATCTCGCCGCCGACGGTCCTCTGTTCCGGAATTTCGTCGAGATTTCCCGCCGCCATGTCCTGGAGCGCGCGGGTCACCTGTTGCAGCGGACGCGCGATTTTCGCCGCGCCGAACCACAGGGCCAAAGTCACGGCGAGGCCCAGCGCCGCCAGCGAAGCGGCCACCATGACGATCATGGTCATGCGCGAAAACTGGTCTTTTTCCGTGCGCAGCGTCGCCAATCTGGCGGTCACGGCGTCGATATTGTCGGACATGGTTTTTTGCAGGGCGAGCCGCTGCTCGCGCACCTCCGGCGACTTCAGCCCCCGCATGCCTTCCTCGGCGCCGGCGCTGGCCGCGAGCTCCTGCAACGCCAGCCTTTGCTTGACGAAGCCGGCGACTTCCGTCTTGAAGGCGTCGAACCGGGCGGCTTCCCCGGCGGGAACAAGCCGGCTCCAGGCGTCGACATATCCTTCGAGCGCCTTGATATTGCCGGCCATTTCCTTGCGATAATCGTCGCGTTCGGCCTGGGTGCGGGCGATGATCGCGCCGCGGTTCGATCCCGTCACCGCCGCGATGGCGCGGTTGATCTGTTCGGCGTGGAAGGCGCGCTGGGCGAGGGCGTCGAGTTCGTCGGCATAGGCGTTCTGTTTTTGCAGCGCATAGACGCCCAGGCTGACCGAGGCGGCGATCGCCAGCCCCAACATCAGCACCAGCGCCAGAATCCGGCTCGTGATCGTCATGAAATATCTCGCGCAAGGATTGAGGAAATGCGCAGAACACGCGTAAATTGTATAAACTGTGGAATTGCTTAAGGATCGCCTAATCCCGGGGCGCATGGCGGCCCTGCGCTGTGCGCAGAGCCGTTTGGTCAAGAGCGCGTTCGCTGAAAACGCGCTCTCGGCTTCCGCGCTGACGCTCCTTGGCGTCAGCTTGCTAGGCGGCGTCGACGAGAACGAGCTCGCTGTCCTCCAGCGCCTTGACCGTCAAGGTCTCGACATCGCGGATGGCGGCGCCGTCGCGGGCGTTGACGCGCACGCCCTCGATCTCGACCGCGCCGCGTGCGGGCACGAGATAGGCGTGGCGCTCCCGGCCGAGGGCGTAATCGACCGTTTCGCCCGCCCGCAGCGTCGCGCCGGCGACGCGGGCGTCAGTGCGGATCGGCAGCGCGTCGGCGTCGCCAAAACCGGAGGCGAGCACGATGAAGCGTCCGGCGCGGTCCTGTTTCGGGAAGGGCCGGGCGCCCCAGTGCGGGGCGCCGCCGCTCCGGGTCGGGTGAATCCAGATCTGGAACAGAGTGGTCGGCTCGCGCTCCAGATTGAATTCGGAATGGGCGATGCCCGATCCCGCCGACATGATCTGCACGTCGCCGGCTTCGGTGCGGCCGAGATTGCCCAGGCTGTCGCGATGGGTGATCGCGCCGCTGCGCACATAGGTGACGATTTCCATGTCGCGGTGCGGATGGGTCGGAAAGCCGCCGCCCGGCGCGATCGTGTCGTCGTTCCACACGCGCAGCGCGCCCCAGCCCATCCGCGCGGGGTCGTGATAGTGGGAGAAGGAGAAATGGTGGCGGGCGTCGAGCCAGCCATGGTCGGCGGCGCCGAGCGTATCGAAGGGGCGCAGGTCAATCATCTGGGGACTCCTTTGGGTGGCGGCGTGTTCGTCGCCAGGTTGAGACCTATGTAGGCGCATTGAACTGTTCAGATAAGTCGGATAATTTCAGAGACACTTTTCGAGGAAGCTGAAATGACCGAACGCGGCCTGCCCACTTTCGACCAGCTCCAGATCTTCCTCACCGTGGTCGAGAGCGGCAGCTTCGCCGCCGCCGGCCGCAGGCTCAACCGCGCGACCTCGGTGATCTCCTATGGAATCGACAATCTCGAGGCGCAGCTCGGCGTCACCCTGTTCGAACGCGACGCCACCCGGCGTCCGCGCCTGACCGAGGCCGGCGAGGCGGTGCTGGCGGAGGCGCGCGCCGTTCGCGACGGCGTCGACGGCTTGCGGGCGAAAGTGCGCGGACTGCTCGGCGGCCTCGAGGCGGAGGTGCGCCTCGCCGTGGATGTGATGCTTCCCGCGACCCGGCTCGGCGCGGCGCTGAGGGCGTTTCGCGAGGCCTTTCCCACGGTGTCGCTGCGCCTGTCGGTCGAGGCGCTCGGCGCGGTGAGCGGGCTGGTGCTGGAGCGCCGCGCCATGCTCGGCGTCAGCGGCCCGCTGGCGGTGGAATGCGAAGAGATGGCCCGCATCGCGGCGGGTCGCGTGCGTATGATTCCCGTGGCCGCGCCCGACCATCCCCTGGCGCGCGCGGATGCGCTGGCGCCCGGCGCGGCGCGCGACCACATCCAGCTGGTGTTGAGCGACCGTTCGCCGCTCTCCGAGGGCCGCGATTTCGCCGTGACCAGCCCGCGCACCTGGAGGCTCGCCGATCTCAGCGCCAAGCACGCCCTTCTGCGCGAGGGCATCGGTTGGGGCAATATGCCGGAAGAGATGGTGAAGGGCGATCTCGAAACCGGCGCGCTGATCCGGCTGGCCATGCCGGACGATCCCGTCCATCTCTACCCGCTTTACGCGATCCACCGCCGCGACGCGCCGCCCGGTCCCGCCGCCTCCTGGCTGCTGCGCCGTTTTGTCGAGCAGGGCGACGAAGATTGATTTAA
Source organism: Rhodoblastus acidophilus (assembly GCF_025961575.1). GTDB lineage: Bacteria > Pseudomonadota > Alphaproteobacteria > Rhizobiales > Beijerinckiaceae > Rhodoblastus > Rhodoblastus acidophilus_C. The sequence continues at coordinate 102,522 of NZ_JAOQNX010000005.1, forward strand.
GCTCCGCGCTAAAACAGGGAGGACTCTATGAAATTCAAGGTCGCGCGCACGCTCATCATGTTTGCGGTTCTGGGGGCGAACGGGGTTTTGGCGGAAACCGCAAAGCCGATCCGCATCTGGAACCTCACCGCCAGCACGATCACCGACTTCCGTCTCGCCAAGGCCGGGACCAAGGATTTCGGCCCGAACCTGACGCTCGAAGACCAAGACAAGACCATCGAGGTCGATGAACGGCTGAAACTGCCCAAACTCCAACCCGGCGTCTATGACGCCACTTTGACCTTGAAGGATGGCCGGACCTGCCGTCTGTCGGCCTTGAACATCGAAGCCAGCGCCATCGTCAGCATCGACGAAAAGGACCTTAGCGCCTGCGCCAAATGAAAATGTCGCTTAAGCTCCGGATCGACCTGCTCATCGGCGCGCTGCTGTTTCTCGGCCTCGCCGCCGATGTGGCGCGCATGGTGGTGGGCGCGGGGTCGCGCGTGCGCATCGAGAGCGAAAGCATGACGCGCATCACCCGGGACTTCATCACTTCGAGCCTCGCCAACCTGCCCGACGACGAGACCGCGGAGAAAAAGCTCGGGGCTGTCGCGGCCAATCTGACGGAGTTGCGCCACATCAGGGTGACGTTTTCCTCCGATCCCCGCGCGGCCCTGGCGGCGCGCATGGCGACCCCGGACGCCAGCCGCCTCGCCGCGCCCGAATGGTTTTACGCGCTGGTCGGCGCGAGGCCGAGCGTGGTCGTGCTTCCGGCCATGCGCGACGGCCGGCGCCTCGGCGATTTCGTCATCGCCGGCGATCCCGCCGACGAGGTCAACGAGGTTTGGCAGGACGTCAAGACCCTCGCCCTCACCGGCGGGCTGATCGCGCTCGCCGCCTTGTTCGGCGCGAGCCGGATCGTCGCGCGCACGCTGGCGCCGCTGCAAGCCTATGGCCGGGCGCTCGGCCAGTTGAAGGACGGCGATTATTCCGTCCGCGCGGAAGCGCGGGGATCGCCGGAATTTCTCGACCTCTGCGCCAAGCTCAACGCCTTGGCCGAGGCGCTCGACCGCCTGTCGCGCGACAATCGCGACCTGATCGAACGGCTGATGACGGCGCAGGAGGAGGAGCGCAAAGCCATCGCCCATGAGTTGCACGATGAGATCGGCCCGCATCTGTTCGCCCTGCGCGCCAATGCCGCGCTATTGCGCGCGGCCGTGGACAGGGAGCCGGCGCTCGCGCCCCGCGCCGCCGCGATCTGCGGCCAGGTCGAGGCCTTGCAGGAGACCAACCGCCGCATCCTGCGGCGCCTGCGCCCGCCGGCGCTCGACGATCTCGGCGTCGGGCCGGCGTTGCGCAGCCTCGTCGACGGCTGGCGCGAAACCCAGCCGGAGGTGCGGCTCGCGCTCAATCTGCCCGAGGATTTCGAACTCGCGGATTCCCGGCAAAGGCTTGTTGTCTATCGGCTGGTCCAGGAAGCCCTGACCAATGTCTTCAAACATTCGGGCGCTCGCAATGTCGAAATCGCGGTGTCGCGGGATGATGCGGACACGCTGCGCGTGCGGGTCGAGGATGACGGCGCCGGGCTGGCCGCGGACCGGGCGGAGGGCTTGGGTCTCGCCGGCATGCGCGAGCGCGCGCGCGGCTTGGGCGGCCGCGTCGAGATCGCGCGCGGCGCGCTGGGCGGCTGCCGCGTCGAGGCCTGGATTCCGCAATCCTGCGCTGCGCCGCCAAGGGACAAGCGCCTTGTCGAGAATAGTTGAGGGTTAGCCGGGAGCGGCCAAGCTTAGGAGGCGAATAGAGTTCGGGAAAAATTCCCTAACATTTTGGGATCGTCTCCTAATTTGCATCTTTATTGTAGCGATTTTGCAACAGGGAAAATCAAAACGCTGTCGCGGCAGCGCTTGTTCCCAAAGGATAATTGCCCCACGTCACGATAAGGAATTTAATTCTCTTGTTGCGCTAAATCGCGCAAGGGCGCGCAAAAAATGCGCTCAACGGGGGGAAGTCATGAAGCGTGCAAGTCTTTCGGTCGCGAGCGTTCTCGTCGCCCTGGGCGTCACCGGCGTTCACGCGGAAACCGTGACGCCCTTGCCCGACATCAACGTCACCACGGACACGCCCGCCGCCCCGCGCCCCGCTGCGCCGTCGCCCGTCGCCCCCGTCGTTCGCGCCGCGCCGGTCGCGCCCGCGGCCCCCGTCGTCGCCGCGCCGCCGCCTTCAGCTCCGCGCGTGGAGCCGGTCATCGACAGCCGCCCCTACACCAACACCCATGTCGACGAGGCGCAGATCCAGCGCGCGGGCTCGGCCATGGTCGGCGACGTGCTCGAACGCACCGTCCCCGGCGTCACGCTGCAATCGACCACGGGCAACCCGCTTTCGCCCGACGTCGAATATCGCGGCTTCGTCGCCTCGCCGACGACCGGCACGCCGCAGGGACTCGCGGTCTACCAGAACGGCGTGCGCATCAACGAATCCTTCGGCGACGAGGTGAACTGGGACCTGATCCCGACCCTCGCCATCGCCTCCATGGACCTCGTCTCGAACAATCCCGCCTATGGCCTCAACGCGCTCGGCGGCGCGCTGAACATCAGGATGAAGAACGGTTTTACTTACCAGGGCGGCAAGTTCGACATTTCCGGCGGCTCCTATGGGCGCGTCCAGGCCGGGTTCGACTATGGCCGGCAATTCGGCCAGTTCGCCCTCTATGGCGCGCTCGAATATTTTCACGACGATTCCTACCGCTATTTCAACGGCTCCAGCGCGCGCCGCTTCTACGGCGACCTCGGCTATCGCAATGACGGCCATGAAATCCACCTGAACGTCGGTCTCGCCGGGACCAATCTCGGCTCGGTCTCGACCTCGCCCATCCAGATGGTGGAGCAGAACTGGGCGCAGACCTATACGACGCCGCAGACCACGTCGAACCAGATGGGCATGGTCAATCTCACCGGCCAGTTCACCCTGACTCCGGAATGGACGCTGAACGGCAACGCCTATGTGCGCCGCTTCATCCAGAAACACGTCGACGGCAATCCGACGGAGGCCCAGGCCTGCCCCGACGCCCCCGCCAGTCTCTGCTTCCAGAATGGCGACGGATCCTTTTCGCCCGCCAATGGCTTGAACGGCGCGCAGATCTCGACGAGCAGCGTTCCCAACCCCAACGATCTGCCGCTGGGCCAGATCGACCGCACCGGCGTCATCACCACCAGCCTGGGAACCGCCTTCCAGCTCACCAATTCGGGCGTGCTGTTCGGCTTCAAGAACAATTTCAGCATCGGCGCTTCGTTCGATTACGGCATGAGCTCCTTCTCCAGCTCCTCGGAGCTGGGCGTGGTCAATCCGGACTATGTCGTGAGCGGCGCCGGCGTCTATCTCGGCGATTCCGGCAGCCCCGTCGTCATCGGGCCGACCAGCGTCCACACCATCAACCGCTATTTCGGCGTCAACGCGCTCGACTCCATCGAGGTCAACGACCGGCTGACCCTCACCGGCGGCGCGCGCTTCAACCTCGCCGCGATCTCGCTCTACGATCAGTTGGGCGGCGACGCCAACGGCCAGAATCAATTCACCCACGTCAATCCGCTGGCCGGCTTCACCTACAAGCTGACGCCCGGACTCCAGCTTTACGGCTCCTACGCCATGTCCAACCGCGCGCCGACGCCGCTGGAGCTGGCCTGCGCCGACCCGAACCACCCCTGCCTGCTCGCCAGCGCGCTGATCTCCGATCCGCCCCTGAAACAGGTGGTGGCGCAGACCTTTGAAGCGGGCCTGCGCGGACAGAACGATTTCGGCGATTATGGCGCGCTGTCGTGGAAGCTCGGGGCCTTCCAGACCCGCACCGACAACGACATCTACAATGTCGTCGACACCGCGGTGATCGGCTACGGCTATTTCGCCAATGTCGGCGCGACGCTGCGGCGCGGCGTCGAGACCGTGGTCAACTACAAGATCCAGGACCTGACGCTGCGCGCGTCCTACACCTATCTCTATGCGACCTTCCAAAGCGCGTTCCAGCTCAATTCCTTCGGGCCCTCCTATGCGGCCGACGACGGCGTCGAAAACGTCAAGCCCGGCGACCAGATGCCGATGATCCCGAGCAATCGCGTCAAGCTCGGCGCCGACTGGGACGTGACGCCGAAAGCCCGGATCGGAACCGACCTGCTCTTCGTCGGCCCGCAACGCTATGTCGGCGACGAAGCCAACCAGAATCCGCGCCTCCCCGGCTATTTCACCGTCGGCCTGCACGGCTCCTGGAAGGTGCTCGACAATGTCGAGTTTTACGCGCGCGCCGAGAACGTTCTGGACCGGCGCTACTACCTTTACGGCACCTATTTCGACACGACCCAGCTGTTCCAGGCCTTCACCAATCCGCAAAGCGTGACGCCGGCGCAGCCCCTGTCGATTTATGGCGGCATCCGCGTCACGTTCGACGCGCCCAAAACCGAGGCGGTGGCGGTGGCGGCGAAATATTGACGTTCTGAACGCTTCGCTGCAATCAAGGGAGGTCGCGGCGAGGGGGACTTGAATGGAGGCGTCGTCACCCGGGTCGTCGGGGTTTCAGGCGCATCTCATCGCGGCGGCGATCCGGCGCCGCTGGATCGTGCTGGGCGTGAGCTTTTTGCTGCTGGTGTTCGGCGTCGACGCCCTCACCCGCGCCAAATACGACGTCTTCCCTGAATTCGCGCCGCCGCAGGTCAACATCCAGACCGAAGCGCCGGGTCTGGCGGCGCTGGAGGTCGAGGCGCTGGTCACCCAGCCGCTCGAAAACGCCATAGCCGGCGCCATCGGCGTCAAGACCCTGCGCTCCACCTCGACCCAGGGCCTGTCGGTCGTCACCGTGACCTTCGCCATGGGCAGCGAAGCCCGGCTCAACCGCCAGATCGTCGCCGAGCATGTCGCCAGCGCCGCGCAAAACCTGCCGGCCGGCGTCAAGCCGCCCGTCCTGACGCCGCTGACCTCGTCGAGCAGCACGATCCTGATCGTCGGCCTCACCTCAAAAAGCCGCGATCTCATGGATGTGCGCACGGTCGCCGACAGTCTGGCGCGACCGCGCCTGCTCGCGGTTCCCGGCGTCGCCAAGGTCGCGGTGTTTGGCGGCGAGCTGCGGTCGCTGCAATTCCAGGCCCGGCCCGAAGATTTGATCCGCGCCGGAATTGGCTTGGACGAGGTGGTCGCCGCCGCGCGCGGCGCCATCGGGGCGAAGGGCCTTGGCCTGGTCGAGACGCCCAACCAGCGCCTGCCCCTGCGCGCGGACGCGCCGCCGCTCTCGGCGAAGGCGCTGGGCGAAATCGTGCTGGCGAGCAACGGATCGTCCCGCACCCGCCTTGCGGATGTCGCCGACGTCACCCAGGCGCCGGAGCCGGCCATTGGCGGCGCGTCGGTGATGGGGCGGACCGGCGTCGTGCTGCAGATCTCCGGCCAATATGGCGCCAACACCGTCGAGGTCACCGAATGCGTCGAAGCGGCGCTGGCGGGGCTGCGCCCGACGCTGGAGCGCGAGGGGATCGACCTCGACGCCACCTTGTTCCGCCCCGCCAATTTCGTCGCCGTGACCAAGCAGGGCGTCGGCGACGCGCTGCTGCTCGGCGGCGCGCTGGTGATCGTCGTCCTGTTCCTGTTCCTGTTCGATATCCGAACCGCCGCCATTTCCTCCATCGCCATCCCGCTGTCGCTGCTGGTCGCCGTGCTGGTGCTGGACGCCTGGGGGTTCACGCTCAACGCCATGACGCTGGGCGGGCTCGCCATCGCCATCGGCGAGGTGGTCGATGATGCGGTGATCGATGTCGAGAACATCGTGCGCCGCCTGCGCGAAAACCGCGCAAAGGCCGAGCCGCGGCCTGCGGCGCAGGTCGTGCTCGACGCCTCGCTGGAGGTGCGCGGCGCCGTCGTCCATGCGACCATGATCGTCATGCTGGTGTTCCTGCCGGTGCTCACCCTGCCGGGCGTGGCGGGCAGTTTTTTCCGGCCATTGGCTTTGGCCTATCTGCTGGCGCTGATCGCTTCGCTGGCCACGGCCCTGATCGTCACGCCGGCGCTGTGCATGACGCTTCTGGGCGGCGAGGCGCGCAAAACCTCCAAAACCCCGCCGTTGACGACCGCTCTGCGGCGGCCCTTTGAGGCCGCGCTCAGCATAATCGCGCGGCGCCCGCGGGCAGTGATGGCGACGGTGATCGCGGCGACGCTGGGCGCGCTCACCCTGCCGCCGTTCTTTCAGAACGCGTTTCTGCCCGAGTTCAAGGAGGGCCATTACACCCTGCATATGACCAATGCGCCCGGCAGTTCGATTGCGGAATCCTTGCGCATCGGCGGGCTGGCGACCGACCTTTTGAGCGAACTCAAATGGGTGCGTTCGGTGTCGCAGCGCGTGGGCCGCGCCGAACTCGCCGACGACACCGGCGGGACCAACGCCAGCGAGATCGAGGTCGACCTCAAGCCGGGCCTGAACGGCGCGCAATTGAGCCGCGCCGACCGCGAGGTGCGGAAAAGCATCGAGGAATTTCCCGGCGCGCGGTTTTCATTAAAACCGTTTTTGACCGAGCGGATCGAAGAGGTGGTCGCCGGCAATGGCGCGGCGGTGGCGATCAATGTTTTCGGCGACGATCTCGCCGCGCTCGATCAGACGGCGGCGCAAATTCTTGCCGTTCTGGAGAAGACCAGGGGGAGCCGGGATGCGCGGCTGCGGGCGGCGCCGTCGACGCCTGAGATCTCGATCCGGTTGCGCGACGACGATCTCACCCGCTGGGGGCTGCGGCCGGCGCAGGTGATGGATGTGGTCCGGATCGCCTGCCAGGGCGAGGTCGTGGGCCAGGTTCACGACGGCCCGCGCGCAAAAAATGTGATCGCCACGCTCGCTCCCGGCGCGCGCAATGCGGTGGAGAAAATCGCGGATTTGCCGTTGCGTGCGGGAAACGGCGCCTTTATCGCGCTGCGCGATGTCGCCGATGTCGCGCAGACGACGGGACGCGCCCAGATCGATCATTTGGGCGCGCATCGCATGGTGACGGTGGCGACGGACGTGTCCGAAGCCGATGTCGGCGCCTTTGTCGCCCGGGCGCGCAAAGCCGTCGCCGCCCAGGTGAATCTGCCGCGCGGCGTCTATGTCGAATTCACCGGCGCGGCGGAAGCGGAGGCGCAGACGCGGCGCGACCTGATCCAGCATGCGTTGTTCGCCTTCGCCGGCGTGGTCCTGGTGCTCTCGCTCATCACCAGGAATGCGCGGAACCTCGCGCTGGTGCTGCTGAACCTGCCCTTCGCCCTGATCGGCGGCGTGCTCGCGGTGCAACTCCAGGGCGCTGTGCTGACCATCGGCTCGATGGTCGGCTTTGTCGCTTTGTTCGGCATTTCGCTGCGCAATTCCATCATGATGATTTCGCATTACCATCATCTGGTCACGGTCGAGGGCATGGACTGGAGTCTCGCCACCGCGATCAAGGGGGCCGGCGACCGGCTGATCCCCATTGTCATGACCTCGCTGGTCACCGCGCTCGGCTTGGCGCCGCTGGCGATCGGCGCCGCCGAGCCCGGCCGCGAGGTTCAGGGCCCGATGGCGACGGTCATTCTGGGCGGGCTGATCAGCTCGCTCCTTCTCAACCTGTTTGTGCTGCCGACCTTGGCGCATCGCTTCGGCCGCTTCGGTCGCGCGTGATCACCTGCGAAACAGCGACACCGCCAGGAGAATCGCGAGCAAGGCGCAAAGCCCCTGCCAGAACAGCAGCGGGTTTCGTTCATAGAGCGGCGTCTTCCGCGCCACAGCGGGTCCGCCGCGTCTCGCCCCGTTCTCGATCTCGAAGGCGAATTCGAGCACGTCGGCATGGCGTTTGGCCGGATCGACGGCAATGGCCTTGAAGATCGCGCCTTCCAGCCAGGCGGGCAGATCGGGCCGCTTCGCCGTCAGCGAGGCCGGTTTGCCGAACCGGGGTTTGGTGAACGGCTCGATCTCGCCAAAGGGATAGGCGCGCGTGAACAGGCGATAAACGGTGACGCCGAGCGCGAACAGGTCCGTGGCTTCATCGCCCTGCGCGCCGGCAAAAAATTCCGGCGCCATATAGGAGGGCGTGCCCGGCGCATGGATGTCGGGAAAGTCGTCCAGTTGCGGCAGGCGCGCGACGCCGAGGTCGAGCAGTTTGATGCCGCCGTCCCGCAGCAGCAGGATGTTTTCGGGCTTGATGTCGCGGTGAATGACGCCGGCGCGATGCAGGGTCGCTATCGCGCGCGCCATGCGGGTGGCGAGCAGCGCGCCATCCTCCAGGCTGATCGGCGGCTCGCGCCTGAGCCGGGTTTCGAGCGTCTCGCCCTCATAGAACGGCATCACCGAATATAGCCGCGTCTGGCGCTCGGGCGGCAGTTCGATGGTTTCGGCGATCCAGGGACTGCGCACGCGGCTGGCGACAAAAGCCTCGTTGATGAAGGCGCGTCGGAAAACTTCGTCGTCGGCGACCGCGGGCTTGGGAAATTTTAGCACGACAGTCTGGCTGGTGCGCAAATCTTCGGCGCGCAGCAGACGGGCGTAGCGTCCGTCGGACAGCAGCGCATCGATGCGGAAGGCGTCGACGACCGCGCCGATCTCCGGCAGGACCGAAATGGGGAGAGCGTCAAAAGTCTGAGAAATATCCTCGGCGCTGGCCGGCGGCGCGTCGAGAATGTCGATGACGAGCGCGGTGCAATTGTCGGCGCTTCCGGCCGCCAGCGCCGCGGCGACGAGGTCCTGCGCCGTACGGTCGGGCGCGGCGCGCTGGTCCAGGATTTCGCGTAAGCTCGCGTCGCGCAGGCCGCCATGCACGCCGTCGCTGCACAGCAGATAGCGCTCGTGCGGGCGCAAGGAAAATTTGCGGTGATCGATCGGCAGGTTGTTTTCGACGCCGACGGCGCGGCGCAAAACACTCAGGTCGCCGCGGCCCATCACATGGTCTTCGCTGAGTTGTTCGAGCGCGCTTTCACGCAGTCTGTACAGCCTGGAATCGCCAACATGGACGCAATGGCCATCACGCCCGTCGAGGATGAGCGCGGTAAAAGTGGTGGCCATGCCGGCGCGTTCGGGATCGACGCGGCCTTGCGCCACGATCCAGTCGTTGATGGCGCTGAGCGCGCGGGCGGCGGCCTGTGGCGCGCCGAGCGAGGCGGGCAGGCCGAAGAACCCATCGAAAAAACCGCGCACGCAAAGTTCGGCGGCGTCGCGTCCGCCCTGGCGTCCGCCGACGCCATCGGCCAGCGCGGCGACGGCGGCGCGGCGCGCGTCCACGCGCGGCCGGCCGATCCGGGCGGCGGCATAATCCTGGTTGTCGGCGCGCTTGCCTTTGTCCGAGGCGAAGCCGATCTCGAAGCGCAGGTCGTGGTCGAAACGGGACATGAAGGGCCGGGACGTGGCTCCCTCTCCCCGCTTGAGCGGGGAGAGGGCGGGGGTGAGGGGCAGGGGCGCTAGCCTCGGCGCCCTCAGTCGTGTCGGTCGGGCGATCGGCGTCGTCAAATCCGCGCGCCGGACACCGCGCCCCAGGTGGTGCGCCAGCGGTTCTTGACAAAACTCAGGCCGGCGACGCCGAGCAAAGCGAGAACCGAGAAGAACAGGAAGCCGGCCATGAACCCGCCGGTCATGCCTTTTGACGTCGCCAGCGCCTTGGCGAGGAAGAACCCGCCCAGGCCGCCGGCGAAACCGACCAGACCGGTCATCACGCCGACTTCGTTGCGAAAGCGCTGCGGCAGCAATTGGAACACCGCGCCATTGCCCATGCCCAGGCACAGAGTGCCCACGGAAAACAGGGCGACCGCCAGCCATCCCATGGCGGGAAGCTGCATCAGCGACCAGCCGCCGCTCGCGGGCGCGGGGCCTTCCGGCAGCAGGGCGACGCCGAAATAGCAGGCGGAGACCACCACGAACATGAAGGTCAGCGATTTGATGCCGCCGATGCGGTCGGCGATGGCGCCGCCCACCGGGCGGAAGGTGGAGCCGAAGAACACGATCAGCGACACCATCAGCCCCGCCGCCACCGGAGTGACGTGGAAATGGGCGGTGAAATAGAGCGGCAACGCGGAGGCGAGACCGACAAAACCGCCGAAGGTGATGAAGTAGAAGAACATGAACCAGCGGCTGTCGGAATCCAGCAGCAGTTTGCCATAGGAGGCCAGAGCGATGGGTTTGACCGAGCCGGGCGCGTCCTTGACCGTAAAGATGTAGATGGCGAGGATGATGATCATCGGGATCAGAAGCGCCGCATAAACCCCTTGCCAGCCGAAAACTTCGGCGATCGAGGGCGCGAACAGCGTGTCGAGCACCACGCCCATATTGCCGGCGCCGGCGATGCCCATCACCAGACCCTGCAATTGCGGCGGATACCAGCGGCTGGCCTGCGGCAGCGCGACCGAGAACGAGGCGCCGCCGAGGCCGAGCAGCGCGCCGAAGATCGCCACTTGGCTGGGCGTTCCCAGCCCGAATTTCCAGACATAGAGGCAGGCGACGGTCATGATGATCTGGGCGATCACGCCGGTGATTTTCGATCCGATCGTGTCGGCGAGAATGCCCATGGGAATGCGCAGGATCGCGCCGGACAGCACGGGAATGGCGACCAGGGTCAGCTTCTGCTCGACCGGAATGTTCATTTCCCGGGCGATATAGACCATCAGCGGGCCAAGCGAGACCCAGGCCATAAAGCTGATGTCGAAATAGAGGAAGGCCGAGAGAAGCGTCGGCCAGTGCCCGGCTTTCCGGATGTCGGAGAGTTTCATATGCGCCCTTTCTGCTGTCAGACTGTAGCGGCTTGCGCCGCGGTGTGAAGGAGCCTTTCAATTTCGGGGCGGCAGGAGCCGCACCCTGTTCCCGCGCCGGTCGCGTCGGAAATCTGGGCGACGCTGATCAGCGCCTTGTCGCGGATCGCATCGAGAATGGTGTTCACGCCGACGTTGAGGCAGACGCAGATTTTGCGGCCGGGATCGCGGGCGTCTTTCGGCGGTTGTCCCGCCAGCAAGGCGAGCGGTGCGGCGCCGGCCGCGAATTGTTCCGCAGCCCAGGCGCGGGCGACGGCGACCGGCTGCGCCGCGAGATAGAAGGCCCCGAGAATTTGGTCGTTTTGGGTCGCGACGCAACGGTAGCCGCCGCCGCGCTCGTCGCGGAGCGCGGTGAGTTCGGCGTCTTGCGCTCCCAAAAGTTTTCGCGCGAAATCTTCGGGCTCGGCGAGCGGGGAAAAGCCCGCCAGTTCGATGCGCCAGCCGCCCGCGGTTCGGGCCAGCGCCCAATAGTCCGCATCGATTTTTTCCGACTTTTCGCGCGTCAGCGCGAAGGCGAACCAGAGCGGTGAAACAGCTTCCGCAGCGACCGTCGCCGCCTTGCTTTCCGGCTGTCCGGAAACCGGATCGACCACGGGCGCGACCAGTTTTCCCACACGGGCGTTGGCGGCGAACTGCTCGCTCCAGTGGATCGGGACGAAGATCGAGCCCGGTCGTTGCCGATCGACGATCTGGGCGCGCAACAGCACGTCGCCGCGGGTGTTGCTCAACCGCAGGAGGCCCGCGGGTTCGACGCCGAGCCGCGCGGCGTCAAGAGGGTTGAGTTCGGCAAAGGGCTCGGCGATGTGCTGCGACAGTTTTTCGGCGCCGCCGGTGCGCGTCATCGTGTGCCACTGGTCGCGCAGGCGGCCGGTGTTGAGCACGAAGGGCGCGCCGGCGCTCGGCGCCTCCGCCGGCGCGCGAAACGGCGTGGCGACGAAACGCGCCTTGCGTCCGGGCGTGAAAAATTTTCCGTCGGCAAAAAAACGTTTTGGCGCATCGCTGGGCGTTTCGCCCGCCGGCGCCGGCCATTGGAAGGGCGCGAGGCGGTCGTACTCCGCCGCGGAAATCCAGGCATAAGCTGAAATGTCGAAGTCGCGCGACCCGCCGTTCTTGTCACCGCTGAGCCGCGCATGTTCGGCGAAAATCTGTGCGGGCTTGTCATAGGCGAAGGCGTCGCCAAACCCCATGCACCCAGCGACATCGCAGATGATGCGCCAGTCGGCGCGCGCTTCGCCCGGGGCAGGGCGCAGCGCCCGCTGGCGCGAGATGCGGCGCTCGGAATTGGTGACAACACCGTCTTTTTCGCCCCAGGCCAAAGCGGGGAGCAGCACATGGGCATGGGCGTTGGTGTCGGTGTTTTCGGCGACGTCCGACACCACCACGAACGGGCATTTGGCCAGGGCCTCGCGGATGAAATCGGCATCCGGAAGACTGTCGACCGGATTGGTCGCCATAATCCACAAAGCCTTGATGCGCCCGTCATGAACCGCCTTGAACAGGTCCACGGCCTTGAGGCCCGGCTTGTCCGGAATCGGCGCCGGCGCTTTCCAGAACGTGCTGACCAGCGCGCGATGAGCCGGGTTTTCGAGGTCCATGTGGGCGGCGAGCATATTGGCGAGGCCGCCGACCTCACGCCCGCCCATGGCGTTGGGCTGGCCGGTCACCGAGAACGGCCCGCACCCCGGCTTGCCGATCCGCCCGGTGTAGAGATGGGTGTTGATGATGGCGTTAACCTTGTCAGCGCCGGCCCAGGACTGGTTCACGCCCTGCGAATAGACGGTGACGCAGTTTTCATGCGCGGCGACGAGGTCATAGAAACGGCGCAGATCGTGCGGCGGCACACCGGTCACCTCCGCCACCCGCGAAAGAGTCCAGTTGCGCGCCTCGGCCAAAGCCTCGGCGAGGCCTTCCGTGTGCTGATTGACAAAACGCTTGTTGGCCTTGCGGGCCCGGCGCAGCGCGTCGAGCAAGCCGAGAAACAGGGCGACGTCCGAGCCTGGCGCGAGTTGCAGATTCAGATCGGCGATCTCGCTGGTCGCCGTGCGGCGCGGATCGATGTTGACGACGATCGGCTTTCCGCGACGGTTCTCGCGAGCGGCGGCAAGGCGTTGGAACAGAATGGGATGGCACCAGGCGAGATTGGAGCCGGTGAGCACGACGAGGTCGGCTTGTTCAAGGTCGTCGTAGCAGCCGGGGACGGTGTCGGAGCCGAAAGCGCGCTTGTGCCCGGCGACCGAGGACGACATGCACAGGCGCGAGTTTGTGTCGATGTTGGCGGAGCCGACAAAACCTTTCATCAGCTTGTTGGCGACGTAATAATCTTCCGTCAGCAATTGCCCGGAGACATAGAAGGCGACGGAGTCGGGGCCGTGCGTTTTGATGCTGTCGCGAAATTTTTGCGCCACGAGATCGAGGGCTTCATCCCAGTTGGCGCGGGACCCGTTGATGCGCGGATGCAACAGACGACCGTCGAGGTCCATCACCTGATCGAGCGCGGAGCCCTTCACGCACAGGCGACCGAAATTGGCGGGATGATTTGGGTCGCCCGCCACGGAGATTTGGTCGCCGTCAACGGTCGCCTTCACGCCGCATCCGGTGCCGCAATAGGGGCATGTGGTCTTGATCGTTTCGGACATTCTTTCCACTCGCGAGGGACTTTCTTCTCCCCTTGCGGGAGAAGGTGGCGCCATAGGGTGTCCGCAGGACGCCCGTCTCTCGACGGGCTATGGCGCCGGATGAGGGGGCGCCGCCGCCGCCTCGATTGTTGTTCGCGTGTGACGAACCCCTCATCCGTCTCGACGCTGCGCGCCGAGCCACCTTCTCCCGCAAGGGGAGAAGGAGGGCGCCGTCACTCACGCCGGGGCCAGCACGCCCATGTCGATGTAGATGTGGCCGCGCTCGATTTTCGTCGGGAATTTTTTCGCGCAGCCGTGGTCCGCGCCGGTCGCCTCGCCGTCTTCCAGATTGATGATCCAGTTGTGCAGCGGACACGCCACTTTTCGGCCGTGGACAATGCCCTCGCTCAGCGGCCCGCCCTTGTGCGGACAGCGGTTTTCCAATGCGAAGATTTCGTTGCTGGCGGTGCGGAACACCGCGATCTCGCGGCTTGGGGTGCGCACGGTGCGCGCGCCGCGCAGCGGAACGGCGGAGACGGGACCGACGTCGAACCAAAATTTCTCTTCCATGACAAAATCCTTATTCGGCGGCGACTTTTGCGGTTTTGGCTCCGAGCACGGAGAGCGGCATGAACTCGTGCATGTCCTTGCCGGCGACGCGCTCCGCCCAGGGGTCCTTGCGCGCGGCGCGCTGCGAGATCAGGAAGCGCTCGTACAAAGCTTTGCGCGCGGCGTGGTCCTCAAAGATCAGCTTGCGCAGGCGCTCCAGGCCGAACTTGTCGACCCATTTGAACAGGCGGTCGAGATAGGCGCCTTCCTCGCGATAGGCCTGCAAAATGGCGGCGCAATATTCCAGCGCCTCCTCTTCTTTATCGACATGGCCCAACAGATCGGTGGCGCGCACATGCAGGCCGGCGGCGCCGGAAACGTGAATGTCGAACCCGGAATCGACGCAGATCACGCCAATGTCTTTGACCGTCGCTTCCGCGCAATTGCGTGGGCAGCCGCTGACCGCGAGCTTGACTTTCGCTGGCGTCCACGAGCCGCACATCAGTTTTTCCAGCTTGATGCCGAGCCCGGTGGAATCCTGCGTGCCGAACCGGCACCATTCTTTGCCCACGCAGGTTTTGACGGTGCGCAAGCCCTTGGCGTAGGCGAAGCCCGACACCATGCCCGCCGCATTGAGGGAGGCCCAGACAGCCGGCAAATCCTGCTTCTTCACGCCGAGCAGGTCGATGCGCTGGCCGCCGGTCACCTTCACCGCCGGAATCGCAAAACGGTCGGCGACATCGGCGATGGCGCGCAATTCGTCCGGCGTGGTCATGCCGCCCCACATGCGCGGCACCACGGAATAGGTTCCGTCTTTCTGGATGTTGGCGTGGACGCGCTCGTTGATGAAACGCGCCTGATAATCGTCGCGATATTCGCCCGGCCATTGGGCGACGAGATAATAGTTGAGCGCCGGCTGGCAGGACGGACAGCCGCCGGAGCTTTTCCAGCCGAGTTCCTGCATGACGGCCGGCAGCGATTTAAGCTGCTTGTCGCGGATGAAGCCGCGCACCTCCTCGTGGGTGAGGTCGGTGCATTTGCACATGTGTTTTCGCGACGCGCCCTTGAAGGCCTCGCCGAGCGTGGCGGCGAGCAGGAGCTCCACTTTGCCGGCGCATTGGCCGCAGGAGGCGCTGGCTTTCGTCGCCGCGCGCACTTCGTCGAGCGTCGTCAGTCCCGATTGGATCGCCGAGACAATCGCGCCTTTGTTGACGCCGTTGCAGCCGCAGATTTCCGCATCATCCGGCAAGGCTGCAACGGCCGCCGTAGGGTCCAGCGTGGACCCTCCCTGATAGGCCTGGCCAAAGATCAGCGTGTCGCGAATGGCCGAAACATTCTCGCCTTTCTTCAGCAGATCGAAATACCAGGCGCCGTCGTTGGTGTCGCCGTAGAGCACGGCGCCCACGACCTTTTCGTCGCGCAGGATCACGCGCTTGTAGATGCCGCGCGCGGGGTCGCGCAGCACGACTTCATTGTTGACGTCGTCATCGGAAAAGTCGCCGACCGAAAACAGGTCGATGCCGGTGACCTTCAGCTTTGTCGACGTCGCGGCGGGGGTGAAGCCGGCCGGCTTTTCGCCCGCGAGTTCGGCCGCCAGAATTTTCGCCATGTCGTAGAGCGGCGCGACGAGCCCAAAGGTCTGGCCGCGATGTTCGACGCATTCGCCGACGGCAAAAATGTTCTCGTCCGAGGTGCGCATAAAATCGTCGACGATCACGCCGCGATTTGTTTCCAGGCCGGCGGCCTTGGCCAGCGTCGCGTTCGGGCGGATGCCCACCGCCATCACCACGAGATCGGCCGGCAGCACCCGGCCGTCTTTCAGGCGCACGCCGGTGACGTGGGTCTCGCCCAGAATGGCGTCGGTATTGGCTTCGGTGAACACCTCGATGCCCCGCGCGGCGATGGCGTTCTTGAGCAGATAGCCGGCGCTGGAATCGAGTTGGCGCTCCATCAGATGCGGCATGAGATGGACGACCGAAACCTTCATGCCCTTGAGCGCGAGGCCCGCCGCCGCTTCGAGGCCGAGCAACCCGCCGCCAATGACCACGGCGTGCCCGCCCTTTGCGCAGGCTTCGTGCATCTTTTGCACGTCGTCGAGGTCGCGGAACGAGACCACGCCGGGCAGGTTGGCGCCGGGAACCGGAATGATGAAGGGCATGGAGCCCGTGGCGATCACCAGCCTGTCGTAAGCGACGCTTTCGCCGCTCGCCGTCTCCACGCATTTCTTGGCGCGATCGATGGCGACGACGGCCTCGCCCCGGCGCAGGTCGATGTTTTGCGCCGCATACCAGGCGTCGTCGTGGATGATGATGTCGTCGAATTTTTTCTCGCCGGAGAGGACAGGCGAGAGCATGATGCGGTTGTAGTTGACCCGCGGCTCCGCGCCGAACAGCGTGACGTTCGTCGGCGTGCTGTTGCGGGCGAAAAACTCTTCCAGCAGGCGGCCCGCCGCCATACCGTTGCCGATCACCACCAGCTTTTGCGCATCTGCATCCATCGCGCGGGGGGCGCGCGGGTGCGGCTGCGGAAATTTCTCGATCTGTCCCATAGCGGCGCTCTCGTTGCGAGACGATCCGCGCAAGGGTTCGCTGGCGAAGTTTGGGAAGGAGGACGACCCGCATCGCGGCGCAGCAGCGCCTTGACTTCACGCTGCAAGCCGCCGTTGGCTTGCGCGAACCGATGAACGGGGTCGTCATTGACCTGCAACAATTAAAGCAAGAGCGGCGCCAGTTTGGGTCGATCGGCTGAAGCGCTAGAAAAACCGCGGCTTTGGGCAAGTTTCGCCGTCCAGCCGGTCAGAGGCGCTCTGCTCGTCGCATGGGCGCGCGGCGCCTGTAATCGGCAAATCCTGCCAAAAAATTGAGCGACAACCGCCCTCAATCCGCAGGCGGGGCGAGGAGAGGCAAATCCGCCAAGTCCAGCGGGCCGCCCAGATAATTGCGGCCCAAGATTTTTGGCGCAGGCGGCTCCTGCTCGCTGGTCCAGAACGCCGCGCGCGCCAGCTTCAGGCCGGTCTCATCGAAAGCCGCTTGCCCGGCGAAGGCGAGCAGGGCCAGCAAAAACTCCGCCTGCAGCGCGCTCACTCCGGTCGCCGCCGCATCGAGCCGCAGCCAATCCTTTTCGAGCGCCGGGCGCACCGCCGCTTCGGCAAGGTCGGGCGCAAGCGAGTCCGCGACGATCTGGCGAAACTCCGCGATATTGGCCTCACCCCAAAGCGCGGCGCGGCGGAGCGCCCGCGCCGCCGCCTTGGGAGCGTCCGGCGCCGCTTCCGCCGCGCGTCGCGGAAACGCCAACACTTTTTCCGGGCAATCGCGCATCAGCGCCAGGCAGGGAAACAGGATCTGCGAGGCGCCGCGCTGCTGCGAAAAGGTGTTCCAGGGTTCGCCGACGCAAAAGCCATCGATATAGCCGCCCTCAATGCTTTGCGGGATCAGCGGCGGCGGCGTCACCGTCAGGCTGACCTGATCGCGCGATAGGCCGCCGAGCCGCAGCCACAGCAGCAATTGATAATGATGCATGGACCAGGGGAAGACATGGGCGAAGCGCGGCTTCTTTTCATCCGCGATCAGCGCCGCCAGCTTTTTCGCGGAAGGCGTGGGATCGCCGGCGATTTCTTTCGCCAGGGCCGGCGAAACCGAGATCGCATTGCCGTCGAGGCCCAGAGCCGCGGCGCCGATCATCGGAACATGAAACCCGTCGAGGCCCAGCGCCGAGGCGAGCACGGCGGGCGCCAGCATATGCGCGGCCTCGTAAAAGCCGAAGGCGAGCTTGTCGCGCAGATTGGCCCAGGAGGTTTCGCGATGCAGCGCGAAAACGACGCCTTCCTCGCGGTCGAAATGTTTCGCCGCGGCCACATGGAGCAGCGCGGCGTCGGTGAGCGGCAGATAGCCGATGCGCAAGGTTTTCATTTCAGCAGCTCCGCCGCCGTGAGGATGGAGCGGGCCACGTCCGCGATTTTTTTGCCTTCGTTCATGGCGACCTTGCGCATCATGGCGTAAGCCTGCTCCTCCGGGATTTTCTTCGCCTTCATCAACAGAGCCTTGGCCTGGTCGATGACCTTGCGGTCGGCGAGCTGGGTTTTCGTCGCCGCCAATTCATCGCGCAGCCGCGCAAAAGCGTTGAAGCGCGAGATCGACAGGTCGACGATGGTCTTGACCCGCTCCTTCTTCAGTCCATCGACGACATAGGCGGAGACGCCGGCGTCGATGGCGGCGGTGATCATGGACGCGTCGGAGACGTCGGCGAACATGGCGACCGGGCGGGCGTTGGCGCCGGAGATGCGAATCATTTGCTCCAGCACGTCGCGATTGGGATTCTCCAGATCGATCAGGACGATATCCGGACGGATCGCCCCCAGTCGCGCTTCAAGGTCGAGGAAGGAGTCGAGCACGACCACGTCGGTATGGCCGGCCTCGGTCAAGCCTTCCCGCAAGATGGCGGCGCGCACCGGGTTCGGGTCGGCGATAACAATGCGTAAGTCTCTGTCGGACAAGAACAAATCCCAATCAGGAGCGCGCGCGCTGCGCGCTTCCGTTCGCTTTCATGAACTCGTCGACGCCGCCGACGTCAAGAGAGGACGCGCGCGATTTCGCCGGCGCGCGCGAGGGCCGCTGCGAGGAAGCCTACACCATTAATGAATTGTTAAATGATCGCACGGATAATTTTTAACGAAGCAATGCCGGCTCAAATCTCTTCAATGCGCCCCCTGGGTCGCGACGCGTGCGGGTATTCAGCACTCCTCCAGAAATCACGTCGCGACGCATTGGGCGCTTAACAGCAGTGGGGTGGATATGGCTCGACAAGCAGCTTACGTATCACCGGCCTATGTTCTCGACATCGACGACGATGACTGGCGGATCATTGTTCCGATCTATGGAAAGCTCAATCCCTACAAGCATAGCGTCAGCTTCGGCACGCGCGGCGAAGCGGAGGCCTGGCTCTCGGGCGCCGAGGGCCAGTCGATGATCTCGCAGTTGCAAGCGCGCGCGCCGGCCCGATAGGCCGGAGCCGCGCCGTCAGGCCGTCGCGGGTTTTTTCGCGCGCCAAGCGGCGACGCGCTCCAACACGGCGAAAAACGCCGGGACGAACAAGACCGCGAGGAAGGTCGAGGCGAGCATGCCGCTGACCACGGCGACGCCGATTGAAACGCGCGCGCCCGACCCTGCGCCGGTGGCGAAGACCAGCGGCAGCATGCCGAAAATGAACGCAAACGAGGTCATGAGGATGGGGCGGAAGCGCAGGCGCGCCGCCTCAACCGCAGCCTCGGCGATGGCCAAACCCTTGGCGCGCTTTTCCCGGGCGTATTCCACCACCAGAATGGCGTTTTTCGCCGAGAGCGCGATCAGCAGCACAACGCCGATCTGCGTATACAGATTGTTGGACATGCCGGTCGCCAGCAAAGCCGCGACCGAGCCCAGCAGCGACAGCGGCACGGACAGGATCACCGCCAGCGGTTGCAGCCAGCTCTCATATTGGGAGGAGAGCACGAAATAGACCAGGAGCAGGGCGATGGCGAACACGCCGTAAATCTGGTTGCCGACGATCAGCTCCTGATAGGACATGCCGGTCCAGGCGAACCCCATCGAGGGCGGCAGCGATTTCTGGGCGATTTCGCTCATCAGACTCATGGCTTCGCCCGAGCTGAACCCGGACGCCGGGGCGCCGACGACTGTCGCCGCCGGATAAAGGTTGTAGAGCGTGATCAGCGGCGGCGCCGTTTCATCCTTGAGGCTCGCCATGGCGCCGATCGGGACCATCTGCCCATTGGCCGCCTTGACCTTCAGCTTCAGCACATCGTCCGGCTGCAGCCGGAATGCCGCGTCGGCCTGCACATAGACCTGGAACACATTGTTGAACTTGTTGAACTGGTTGACGTAAGTGGAGCCGAGATAGCTTTCCAGCGCCGAGAACACCTGTCCGACCGTAATGCCCCGCGTCTCCGCCTTGGCGCGGTCCACAACCAGCCGCAAACTCTTCACATTGCCGGTGAAATTGGCGCCGACATGGGAAAGGCCGGACTGTGTCGCCGCGTTCTCGGCGATCTGATCGGCCGCGTTCTGGAGCGCGAGGAAATCGGATTGCCCGTCCTTCGCCTCGACCATCATGGTGAAGCCGCTGCTATTGCCAATGCCCTGGATCGGCGGCGGCAGAAGAATCCGGGAGGTCGCGGTGTCCATGTCCTCCAGGGCGGCGCGCGCTTTCGCCGTGATCGCGCCAATGCTCAAATCCGAGTTCTTGCGCTGGTCCCAGTCCTTCAACACGACATAGAGCATGCCTGCATTGTAGAGCGTGGCGTTGTTGTCGAGCGGTGAAATGCCGGAAACGCCGATCACGCTCTCGACGCCGGGCGTTTTCTCCACCCGCTTGACCGCCTCGGCGACCACCGCCGCGGTGCGTTGGGCCGATGCGGCGTCGGGAAGATTGACGCTGACGATGAAATAACCCTGATCCTCATCGGGCAGGAACCCGGTCGGCACGCGCGCCAGACCGTAGAAGGCAAGGCCGGCCAGCGCGACGCCGACCGTCGCCGTCAGGAGCGCGCGGCCGACCAACAGCCTGACAAGTCCGGCGTAGATGGTTTCCGCCTGCGCATAGACCGCGTTGAACGCGCGATAGACGATATTTCTCTTCTCCGGCGGCGTCGATTTCCGCAGCCACAGCGCGCATTGCGTCGGCTTCAGCGTCAGGGCGTTCACCGCCGAAATCAGCGCCGTGGCGGCGATGACCAGGGCGAATTGCTGATACATCTTGCCGGTCAGGCCCGAGAGCGTCGCCGCCGGGAGAAATACCGCCATCAGCACCAGCGTGATGCCGATGATCGGGCCCAGCAGCTGCGACATGGCTTTGACGGCGGCGTCGCGGCTCGACAGGCCCGCGTCAGTATGGGTGACGACGCCCTCGACGATGACGATGGCGTCGTCGACGACAATGCCGATCGCCAGCACCAGAGCAAAAAGCGTCGTCGTGTTGACGCTGAATCCCATCAGGGCCATGACCGCGAATGCGCCGACAATGGTCACCGGGACGGTGGTCGCGGGCACCAGCATGGCGCGCCAGTCTTGCAGGAACAGCAAGATGACGATCAGCACCAGGCCGGCCGCGATGAACAGGGTTTCATAGACCTCGTCGATCGAGGCGGTGATGAATTTCGTGCTGTCGAATGAAATTTTGTACGCGAGGCCGGGGGGGAAGGATTTGGCCAGCTCCTGCATTTTGGCGTTGACGCTCTCCGCGACCGTCAAAGCGTTGGCGCCTGTGAGCTGCGAGATGGCGATCGCCGCCGAGGGCTTGCCGTCAATGGTCGCGGTCTGGCCATAGGAGGCGGCGCCCAGCTCAACCCGGGCAAGATCGCGCACGCGCACAATCTTGCCGCCGCCCTGGTCGACCGCCTTGACCACGATGGTCTCGAAATCGCCGGGGTCATCGAAACGGCCGGTGACATTCAGCACATATTGGAAATTCGCCATGGCCGGCGCCGGCGGGCCGCCGATCAGGCCGACCGTCACCTGATTGCTCTGCTGCTGGATGGCCGTGATCACGTCACTCGGCGTCAGCCCGTAAGCCTGGAGGCGGTCGGGGTCGAGCCAGATGCGCATGGCGTAGGAGCCCGCGCCCAGCACGGAGACATTGCCGACTCCCGGCACGCGCGCCAATTCGTTCTGAAGATTGATTTTGGCATAGTTGGAAAGGAACAGGTTGTCGTAGCGCCCGTCCGAGGAATAGAGGCTGATGAATTGCAGAATCGAGGTCGATTTCATCTGCACGTTCAACCCTTGGGTCGAGACGGCCGTCGGCAATTGGGCGCTCGCCAGGGCGACGCGGTTCTGCACCAGAACCTGCGCCATATCGGGATCCGTGCCGATGTCGAAGGTCACGGTCAGGCTGTAGCTGCCGTCGCTGGCGCTCATCGACTGCATGTAGAGCATGCCCTTGACGCCATTGACCTGCTGTTCGATCGGCAGGGCGACGCTGTCCATCACGGTGCGCGCGCTGGCGCCGGGATAGCTCGCCGTCACCGAGACGGTGGGCGGAACGACATTCGGATATTGCGAAACCGGTAGGCTGCGCAGCGACAGAGCCCCGAGCAGGACGATGACCAGCGCCAGCGTGTTGGACAGGACCGGCCGTTCAATGAAAAAGCGCGAGAACATGATGTCCGCCTTAAATGCGCGGGACCGGGATCAGGGTTTGGTCGTCTTGCCGCTGTCCGCGCCCTGAAGGGCGGCGGGCGCGGGCTTCGGCCCGCTTGGCGCGGCGGCCATGGCCGCATTTTCCGGCGCGACCTTGTTTCCCGGGATGGCGCGCTGGATCGCGCCGATCACGACCCTGTCGCCGGCCTTAAGCCCGCTGGTGATGACGCGAAGCTGGCCCTCGACCGGGCCGGTCGTCACCTGACGCTGCTCGACGACGTCATCCTTGCCGACCACCATGACATAGCTGCCGGTCTGGTTGGACTGGACGGCGGTGTCATTGACCAGCAGGGCCGCATCGATCTTGCCGACGGGCACGCGCACCCGCACGAACAGTCCCGGGACCAGATCGACATTGGGGTTCTCCAGCACGCCGCGCAATTGCAGCGTGCCCGTGGCGCTTTCGACGTCCGGAGCGATATAGTCGATCTTGCCCTGGCGGCTGAAGGCGAGGTCCGGCCCCAAAGCGATTTCGAAGGGCAGGTCGCGGGCGCCCTCGCGCATATCCTTGAGCGTCTTGCCCTGTTTGGCGAGGGCGTCGCGCATGTCGAGCTGCTGCTTTTCGGAAATGGTGAAGTAAACCAGGATCGGATCGACCTGGAGCACCGTCGCCAGCTTTGTAACCCCGGACGATCCGACCAGCGCGCCGACATCCGCCAGATGCCGCGTCGCAACGCCATCGAACGGCGCCTTCACCGTGGTGTAGGAGAGCGAGGTTTCGGCCGTCTTGAGTTTGGCTTGCGCCATTGCGACATCGGCCGTCGCCGCATCTAGTTTCGTCTTGGTGTCTTCGACCACGCTCTGGCTGGCGAAACTCTTCTGCCCCAGGGTCGATTGACGGCCATATTGACTTTTGGCGTTGGCTTCCGTCGCCTGTGCGCTGGCGAGCGTCGCCTTCTGCAGGTCGACCTGGGCCTGATATTGATCCTTCTCGATCTCGAAAAGAACCTGGCCCTTTTTCACGGGGGCGCCGTCACGATAGCCGATCGACTGCAAAAAACCTTGCACGCGGGCTTCGACGTCGACCATGGCCGAGGGCGCCGTGCTGCCGGTGAACTCCGCATAAAGCGTGACGGGCGCCTGGACGGGAGTGGCGACGGAGATTTTTGCCGGGGGAGGCGCCACATAGGCGTTTTTCCTCTCGCAGCCGCTCAGGAGCGTCGATCCGGCGCAGACGGCGGCGAGAGCAAGTGTCACCGCTCGCCCTGTGAAAAAGCTTTTCATGGAAGGCATTCCCGCGAATCTCTTTTGTAAAAGATTACCTGATCGCGATCGCGGGGTCTCGCTTTATTGTTTCAGATCAGATTTAAGAACGGCGAATCCGTTCCGGCCAGTTGACCTGCCGGCTGAACGGAACAGCCCCCGCAACCGATGCGCTGGCGGGGGCTGATCTTATCGGAATGAAGCCTGCATGACCTTTCAAGCGACGTTCGTCTTCCAGTCGTTGTTTTTCGCCGCCTTACGCTTTGCGTTCCTCAATTCCTTCATCGCTTCTTCAATATGGAGCAGCGCTCGCGCAGGAGCGGAGGCATCGGCCATCTGGCAGAGTTCGGACTTGGCGAAGAAGAGGTTGATTTCGATTAATTCGGCAAGCTTTTCGTCGGTCACGTTCGTCTCCATTTACCGATCTTGGGCTTCACTCTCGAACGCAAAAGGCGTCGGTCTACGCTCCGACAGTTTACCTACCGAAAGTTGCAAAACTCCTACCCGTTGCGCGTGCATTCCACGCCCAAAGCTAGAGTGACGTAGGTAACGTGCATTGCGCTATGTCAATCAAAATTCTGTTTTCATATGAAATTTTCGCAAACTGTCCATGCGCCGTGTGCAACCCTGGCGCAAGGAGCATGTGCATTCACAACCCGTTAATAGGTATACCTTAAACCTCAGGTTGCCGTTGCGGCAACGTTTAGAACACAGGGGCATTCCATGCAAGTCCTCAATCCAATAGACGTGCAACTTGGCAGGTCTCTGCGGAATCGACGTTTCGCGGCTGGCCTGTCTATTCACAACTTTGCCACCGCAATTGGCGTCACAAACGCCCGTCTCCTCGAGTTCGAGAGCGGAGAAGAGCGTATCGAGGCGCGCATCATGGCGAATATTTGCGACGTGTTGGATGCGCGCCCCTCCGCGTTTTTCGCGTGGGTGTCCAACGAATCTCCAAGCGGCCAGCCAAGGCGACAGAAGCTCGACGCAGCATGAAGCAGCCTGGTGAGATCAATCGTGTCAGAGCGAGATCAAGGCTGAGTTGCCTAGCGGGAGATTGAGCGCCGACCTCGCCCTCCGCATCTGGCTGGTCCGTTTCCCCTCTCAGCAGCCACGATTCTGTTTTGGGAGCGCCGCGTCAGCGGCCCCGCCAGATTGACAGGATGATCCACACCCCGCCCAGCACCGCGAACATGAAACCAAACATGGCGAAATAGGACACGTCGACCGGCAACCGCCCGCCGGAGGCGGTCATGGCGATCGACGAGCCCAGGATCAGCGCCGCCGTGACCAGCGCAAGCGCCAGCCGCGCCGCGCCGCGCTCGATCTTGTCGCCGACCTCGTCGAGTTTCTCGATGTCGAGGCGCAGCTTCAGATTGCTGGTTTGCGCCTGCTTCACCAGTTTGCGCAGATCGGCGGGCAGGCCGCTCATCACCTCAATCATGTCGCCCAAACCCTGGCGGCCGCGCCGCGCCAGCGCCTTTGGCGAATAGCGGGCCAGGACCAGGTTCTTCAGGAACGGCGCCGCTGTCGCCATCACGTCGAAATCCGGGTCGAGCTGGCGGCCCATGCCCTCGAGCGAAACGAACGCCTTGGTCAGCAGGGTGAGGTCGGCCGGCAGCGCCAGATTGTGCTCGCGCAGCAGGGCGACGAGATCGTTGATCAATTGCGGCAGGTTGACCGATTTCAGCGGGACGGAATGGACGCTGTCGATCAGCGCATCGACGTCGATCGTCAGCGCTTCCTCGTCCAGAACGTCACGCCGGGTCCATTGCATCAGAATGTCGACGACGCGATCCGGGTTGCGCTCGACAAAGCCCTGAAACAGGTCGACCAGTTCGCGCCGCCGCGCCTCCGAGAGGCGGCCGACCATGCCGAAATCGATGAAGGCGACGCGGTTTTCGGGCAGGAAGAACACATTGCCCTGGTGCGGGTCGGCGTGAAAAAAACCGTCCTCGAACACCATTTTCAGCACCGCCGCGCCGCCGCGGCGGGCGAGCAGTTTCCGGTCGAGGCCGTTGGCGTCGACCGCGGCGAGATCGCGGCCGGGAATGCCGTCGATGAATTGCTGGACGTTGAGCCGTTCCGAGGTCCAGCGCCAATAGACCGTGGGCACGACGATGTCGGGGTCGTTGGCAAAACTTTCGGCGACGCGCTCGGCGCTGCGGCATTCCGCAGCGAGATCGAGTTCGCGGCGCATGGAGCGGGAAAATTGCGCGGCGATTTCGACGGGACGATAGCGGCGCAGCTCCTCAATGCGCGATTCCGCGATCTCGGCCAGCCGCTTCAGCAGGCGCAGGTCGGACTCCACCACCTTTTTCACGCCGGGGCGCCTGATCTTCAGCACCACACGCGCCCCGGTCTTCAGCCGCGCCAGATGCACCTGCGAAATCGAGGCGGCGCCGATCGGCGTGGGGTCCACCTCGTCAAAAACCTCTTCGACCGGCGCGCCCAGATCCTCTTCGAGCTGAAGTCTGAGCGCGTCAAAAGCGATCGGCGGCGCCTGGTCCTGCAGTTTGGCGAGTTCGTCGATATAGTCCTGCGGCAGCAGGTCGATGCGCGTCGCCAGGATCTGCCCGAGCTTCACAAAACTCGGCCCCATGTCCTCGAGCAGGCGGCGGATGCGCTGCGGCGGCTCGAGCCGCGCCAGCTCCTCCGCCTCGCTCCAGTGCAGCAGGCGTCCCGCATTTTCCAGCGCCCGTCCCAGGCCGAGGCGGCGCGCGAGATCGCCGAAGCCGTAGCGCACCAGCAGCGCGGTGAGGTCCTGCACCCGTCCCAGGTCTTGCGCGGCGCCGAGAACATCGAGGAGCATCGGGCCTCCTCAGCGCCGGCTAGAAGTAAAAACCGTGCGATCCCGCCACTGCGCCGAGCACGGTGAGGGCGGCGAGCGCGAGCAGGACGACATGCGCGCGGATGACGCGCCGCAGCGCGCCCGCCGGGTCTTTTCGGGCGAAGGCGTCGAGTTCTCGATGAAACACGGGTTCGACAACAAACACCATCGTCATGAAGACCGCCCATAGCGCCGCCATGGCCGCCATCCACCAGAAATGGGGATCAAGGAATCTTTCCCACACATCCATGCGATATGTCATCCATAAACCCGCCGCGCCGGCGAGCGGGATGGAGACGCGGACCTGTGCGGCGAAGCGGCGCTCGACCCATTCGAACAGTTTTAGCGCCTCGACCGCGGGGCGCGACGACGCGAGCGGCAGGACGACGAGCGTCACGAAACCGACGCCGCCGATCCAGTGGACGACGGCGAGCACATGGAGCGCGCGCGCGATCAGGAGATCATCGAGCATGGACGCGTTTTAGTCGAAGGGCGAACGCGTCGCAACCGAGCCCGCCTGCTCGCGCTCATCCCGCTCGTGCGATGACCGCGCCCTGAATCGTCCTCGACGTCCGGCGGCGCGGCGAAAAGGCCGCGACAAGCCTCTCGAAATCCGCCGCCGGCAAAGGCCGCCCGAACAGATAGCCCTGGTAGCTCAACTGCCCGTACCGGGCCAGGAAATCATATTGCTCCTCGGTTTCGACGCCTTCGGCGACGACCGAGAGGTCGAGAATGTGGCCCAGGGCGATGATCGTTTGCGCGATCGCGGCGTCATTGGCGTCGACCAGCACATCCTGGACGAAGCTGATGTCGATCTTGATCTGGTCGAGGGGCAGGCGCTTCAGATAGGCCAGCGAGGAAAAGCCGGTGCCGAAATCGTCGAGCGAGAAGCTGACGCCGATGGCTTTCAGCTTTTCCATTTTCGCGATGACGTCGCCGATATTCTTGATCAGCGTGCTTTCCGTGAGTTCCAGCTTCAGGCGATGCGGATTCGCGCCGGTTTCCTCCAGAATCCGGATCACCTGTTCGGCGAAATTTTTGTGGCGCATCTGGATGGCGCTGACATTCACCGCAATGGTCAGATGCGCCGTCGCCGGATCTTCCGCCCAGCGGGCCAATTGGCGGCAGGCGATTTCCAGCACCAGGGCGCCCAGCGACAGGATCAGCCCGGCGCTTTCCGCCACCGGAATGAACTCGGCCGGAGGCACCATGCCGCGTTGCGGATGGACCCAGCGCACCAGCGCCTCCGCGCCCACCAGTTTGCCCTGGTGGTCGACCTGGGGCTGGTAATACAGCAGGATGCGATCCGCTTTCTTCATGTCTTCGCGCAGGTCCGCCTCGAGCGCGGCCTTGGCGGAAATCATGGTCTGCATGAAGGGATCGAAAAAGCGCAGGCCGTTCCGGCCGCCCGCCTTGGCGTCATACATGGCGAGATCGGCGCGTTTCAACAGGT
Source organism: Rhodoblastus acidophilus (assembly GCF_025961575.1). Classification (GTDB taxonomy): domain Bacteria; phylum Pseudomonadota; class Alphaproteobacteria; order Rhizobiales; family Beijerinckiaceae; genus Rhodoblastus; species Rhodoblastus acidophilus_C. Next base: position 130,098 of record NZ_JAOQNX010000005.1, read on the forward strand.
CGTCGATTGAGGGATTCTCGGGTTCGAGGAAGGCGACGCCGATGCTCAGCGTGCAGGAATAATCATAGCCCTTGAGATCGTAATCCAGGGAAAAGGCGCGCAGGATGCGTTCTCCGACGGCCTCGGCGCGCATCGCCGCGATTTTGACGTTCCGCGTGCCGAGATCGCCGAGCAGGACCACGAATTCGTCGCCGCCCAGGCGGGCGACCATGTCGCCGCGGTCGACGCAGCCCTTCAGGCGCTCGGCGACCTGGGTCAGCAGCAGGTCGCCCATGTCGTGGCCGAGCGTGTCGTTCAGCGTCTTGAAATTGTCGAGATCGATGAACATCAGGGCGCCGAAGGCTTTGTGCCGCGCATTGGCGGCCTGCGCCTCTCGGATGCGCTCGATCAGCAGGCATCGATTGGGCAGGCCGGTGATCTGGTCGTAGAACGCCAGTCCGTGGATCTTCTCTTCGTGGAGCCGCGCCGCCGTCTTGCGCATCAGGTCGAAACCGAGCGCCAGCGCGAACAGCAGCACGGAAAACAGCCCCATGCAGAAGGCGGTGAGCGGCGACAGGCCGCGGCCGTACAGCTCTTCCTCGCTCGCCAGCCGCAGGATGGAGAGATCCGCGCCCTTGACCGGGGCGCGCAGGGCGAAATAGCCCTTGAGCTCGGGAAATTCCGCCGCGGACAGCGGCAGGATGCGGCCCGCCGGCAGGCTCGCCAGCTCCCGGTCCAGCGCGGTCGCCGAGGCGGGTTTCGGCTCCGTCGGAAACAGCACGGCGCCGTCATTGTCCAGCAGAAATTCGCGCGGCCGCCAGAGCTCCTTGGACACCATCAGCGGCGCGAGCAGGTCGAGGCCGATGACCGCCTCCACCGCGCCCCGGACCTCGTCCTTGTAGATCACGGGGGCGCGGACCATGATGAGGCGGCGTCTCGCGTCGATCGCGATGTCCGGCTCGGAGACCTCCGCCGCCGGGTTCGCCTGCGGGGCGGCGGCGCCCAGCTTGACCTGCGGGACGCCGTCGCGGTCGAAGAAGGTCAGGCCCTCGTAGATGCGCTGGTCCTGGAGCCTGTCCTTGTCCATGACCTCCTTGAAAGTGTGCTCGATGGCCGCGAGGCTGGCGAAAAGCCCGTATTTGACGGACATGCCGAGGTCGCGGTTGCCGAAATAATCCGCAATCGCTTCGCCGCCTGCGAGTCGGGCGACATCCTGGCGGCGCTCCCTGATGAAATCGCCGATCGCGGCGCTGCGGGCGTCGCTGGCCGCGATCAGGCGCGCGTCGGCGTTGTCGCGCAATTCGACGTGCGAGGCATAGAGATTGTAGGTCATGACCACCATGGACAGCGAAAATATGCCGGCGGCGATCAGGAGCCAGTGGTTCGCGAACTGCCGGAACAGGTCGCGCGGGGCGGAGCTCATCAGTGCGTCTTTGCGAAGAATTGCGGGAAATACAGGCGAATGCCGGGGTAATATTTGTCGACGAGGCGGTCGTAGTCGCCGGAGGCCTTGATCTCCCGCAGATAGGCGTTGAAGGCGTCGCGCAGCTCCGGCGCGTCCTTGGGAAAGGCGGTCGCCAGCGTCTGTGGCTCGGAGATCGGTCCCAGCACCTTGATCTGGCCCGCCCATTTGCGCAGGTCGAGAATTGCGTCGGGCACGTCGAGCAGCGCCAGTTGCGCGTCGCCATTGAGCAGCGCCGGGACCATTTCATTGAGGTTGGCGCTCTTGGTGTATTTCTTCAGGTCGACGCCGACGCCGGTCAATCCGTAGTTCGCGGGATCGAGGCAGGTGCGCTCCATGACCAGCAGGCTTCGGGCGCCGATCAATTGCCTGGTTTCGCGGATGTCGTCGGCGAGAGACGCGCCGTCCTTGATCGGCTGGAGATCGGATTCGGCGGGCGCGATCAGGAGGACCTGCGAGGGAAAGGTCGGCTCCGAAAACAGCAGGATCGATTCGCGCCAGGGCAGCAAGGTGAAGCCGGTGGAAATCACGTCGCCCTTGACGGGAAAATCGCCGGTCAGCGTGACCTCGCCATTCCCACGCGACACGTCCTTGCCGAGCAGGTCGCGGATCACATTGTAGAAATCCGAATAGACCAGCTTGTAGGAGACGCCGAGCTTGTTGGCGAAGCCCTGCATGATCTCGACGTCGAAGCCGTCGCCCGTTCCGGTGACGAAATTTGCGTAGCGGATGCCGATATGGCGCAATTCGCCCTTTGCCTTGATGTCGGCGAGATCGGCCGCCGAGACGGCGGTGCAGGCCAGCATGGCGGCGAGGGCGACGCCAAGGCGGCGGCCAGGCAAGCGCTTCCAGAACATGGCGACGACCCTCTCGGAAAATGCATCGGGAAAATTCATTCAGGCGATTTGCTGGTCTCTTGCCGCAGCGCAATTCGCGTTTGAACGACGCCGCCGGACTCTGCTTACGAAGATCAAACAACCGAAACGTTATGACCCACACTCAAATTTATGGACAATTTGAACGATTGGCGTGATCAGTTCGGGGTCAGGGACATGCGCTGGCGAGGAGATGGCTTTTCGCGTGGTGCGGAACGTCATTTTCGGGCTTTGCGCGAGAAAACAGCGCCGCGAATTGCGCGAACGGCTCGGCCGGCATGGCGCGGGCGAACAAATAGCCCTGGTAGACGCGACAGCCCCGGTCCGCCAGAAAGGCGCGCTGCTCCTCGGTCTCCACGCCCTCGGCGATGACCGAGAGCCCGAGCGTCTCGCCGAGCGCAATGATCGTCTCGGCGATGGCGGCGTCGTTGGGGTCGGAGATGACGTCCCTGACAAAGCTCTTGTCGATCTTGAGCTGGTCGATGGGAAGCCGCTTCAGATAGGACAGCGACGAATATCCGGTGCCGAAATCGTCGAGCGAAAAGCGGATGCCGAGATCGCGCAGCACGCTCATCTTGGCGATGACCTCTTCGATCCTGGAGATTTCAAAACTTTCGGTGACCTCCAGCTTGAGGAGGCGCGGATCGGCGCCGGTTCGCTCCACCGCTGTTCTGACGCGTTCGACAAAGCCGTGATGATGCAGCTGCACGCCGCTGACGTTGACCGCAAGCGTCAAATGCGCCAGCGCCGGAGACTTCGCCCATTCGACCAGCTGGCGGCAGGCGGATTCGAGCACGGCGTCTCCGAGCGGGATCATCAGCCCCGAGTTTTCGGCGACCTCGACGACCTCGACCGGCGAGGGCGCGTCGCGATCCGCGCGCGGCCAACGCAACAACGCCTCCGCGCCGACGAGCCGTCCCTCGTCGTCGACCTGCGGCTGGTAATGGAGGAGGATGTTGTTCCGGGCGATGTCCTCCCTGAGCGCCGCTTCGATGGCGGCGCGCGCCTCGATCAGCTTCTGCATCGCCGGGTCGAAGAAGCGCACGGCGTTGCGTCCCGACGTCTTCGCGTCATACATGGCCATATCCGCCCATTTGAGCAGATCGTCCATGCTTTGCCCGTCGTCGTGGAACAGGGCGACGCCAATGCTCGCCGTGCAGCGGAAGCTGTGACCGTCGAGATTTTGCGGTTCGGCAAGGCTGGCGATGATGGTCTCGGCGATCGCTTCCGCCTGAAGCGCCGCGCCGGCGATGTCGGATGCGCCCAGATCGGTCAGGAGCACCACGAATTCGTCGCCGCCGAAACGCGAGACGGTGTCGCCATCGCTCACGCAACGGAGCAGGCGCGCCGCCGATTGTTTCAGCAGCAGGTCGCCCTTGTGGTGGCCGAGCGTGTCGTTCAGCCTCTTGAACTGGTCGAGGTCGACGAACAGAAGCGCCGCATGGGTCCTCAGGTCCCGGCACTGCGCCATGGCCTGGCGCGCGCGCTCGACCAGGATGGTTCGATTGGGCAGGCCGGTCAGCTGGTCATAGAACGCCAGCGACCGGATTTTCGCCTCGGCTTCCTTTCGTTCGGACAGGTCGTAATAGGTCTTGACGTAATGCGAGTGGCCGCCGGTCTCGTCCTGCACGGCCGAAACCGTCAACCATCGCGGGATCGCCCCGCCGCTTCTCGTTCGCAGCCAGACTTCGCCTTGCCATCGGCCCGAGAACTCGCACGCCTCGATAATTTCCGCGTAAAGGCTCGTGGTGTCGCTTTGCGAATTGAACGAAGCGGTCGATTGGCCGACGAGATCGTCGGGGGCATAGCCGGTCAACTCGCTGAAGGTCCTGTTGGCCCTGAGAATCCTGTGACGGGCGTCGGTGACGACCATGCCCTCCTGCGACTCGAAGGCCGTTGCGGCGATGCGAAGATCCGAATTGGTTTCCTTGAGGGCGCGGGTCTTGCGGCGCAAATCTTCTTCCAGCGCCTTGCGCAACGCGATTTCTTCGGAAAGGGCGGTGTTGTGTTGCGACAATTCGTGACGGCGGCGATCGGATTCAGCGAAATCGCTTTTCAATTGCGCGGCGCGCCGGCGCTGTCGCTCAAAGCCGATCGCCATCAGGAACAAGGCGGCGGCAAAGGCGGCGAGATAGAGCGCATAGGCCGGGGGCGCGCCGCCGCCATAGGCCGCCGCCGCCGAGGTGAGCGTCACCAGCGACAGGGGCGCGCCGTTGATCGGCGTCCGCAGCGCCAGCATGTCCTCGACAGACTTGCGGTCGGAGACAGCGGGCGTGAGCCGGTTCGCGGGCAGTTCCGCCAGGGACCTTTCGACAAGTTCGAAATTCGCCTTCGCCTCGCGCGGCGACAGCGCGTGGCCGCCGTCTCCGATCAGCAGGAATTCGTGATAGCCGCCCGCGCTGTCCTCCGCTTCGATCAGCAGTTTTGAGAGAACTTTCAGGTCGGCCGTTGTCGTGATCGCGCCGACGAGAGTGTTCTTAAAGAAAACCGGCGCCACGACCTCGATGGTCCAGTTCCGCGCGTTGATCTGCGGCCTCTGGACGGTCTGGGGGATCTCGACGATCTCGGGCGTCGCGCCATCGCCGACAGAGGCGACGAAAGCCCCGTCGATCCTGGCGAAGCCGATGTGGCGGAGGAAGGCGTCGCCGCGCAAGGAGATGCGCTCGATGGTCTTCTGGAAGCGCTGTTCGATGAAGCTGACGTTGGCGTTCAAACCGTAGCGCGGCGACATGCCCAGCGCTTCATTGGTGAGGTAGTCTTCGATCTCGTCGCTGCGGGCAAGCTGCGTCGCGAGCTTTTCCTGCTCGAACAGGAAATCCTCGACGACGGCGGCGCGGCGCGCGCTGTCGGCGAGCAGGCGCGCGTCGGTGGCGGCGCGCAACTGGACCTGGGTCGAATAGAGCGTCCAGGCCAGAACCAGAACGAACAGCAGAAACCCGCTCGCCATCGCCAGCGGCCAGTGCAGGAGCAGGCTCTGCCGGTTCGGGATCAAGCGCTCACACCTCCGAGACAAGGAAGCGTGATCGTCGGAGGAGGCTCACCCTGAAAGTCGCAGCACATTCATTCAATCCACCAGGACCGGCAATGCATTCAGATTCATTTGCGCGCGCAGACTCGCGCCATCCGCCAGCGTTCTTTTGGCGAGCGCTGTCGCCAAAATACTCCTGGCTGCACTGCAACTTTAGATGGAAAGAATTACGGAATGGTTGTGAGGCGGTGAGATGCGCCGTCCTATCGCCAGTCCAGCGCCTGACGGGCCATGTCCGCCTTGCGCGCGATCATTTTTTCCGCGAGCGCCGCGCCGCCGCCATGCGCGGCGACCAGCCGGACGATCGCGGCGTTGGGAATGCGCGTCACCAAGGCGACGGCTTCGCGGAGCTCGGTGGGGCTCATGTCGCCGAACAGTTTTTTGGCGTGCGGATTGTCCGGGTCGGCGCGCAGGGTTTCGAGTTCCGGCGTGGCGGGGCCGAACGCCTTGCCCTTGGGATCGCCTTGCGCCCGGAAGGCGAGGGCGCCGCCGACGTCGAGCGTGATCGTCACGCCCGCCGCCACGCCCTGGTTGTCGCCCAGGAATCCGGCGGCGTCCCAGTTGGCGGTCCAGGCGTGGACGCCGAACCAGCGCCGCGCCTGCCTGCGCTCGTCGGCGTCGAGTTCGGCGATGGTTTTTTTCTCGAGATCGACGAATTCGGTGGCGACCTCGCAAGGGTCGGCTGATCGCAGATAGGTCAGCGTCGGCGCGCCCGCGAGCTGGTAGAATTTCGCCGCCAGAACTTCGTTGCGCGCATGCGCCGGCGATTCCAGCGTCTTGACGTAGAAACGCCGGCCCTCGGCGTCGGCGAAGACGCCGCCGGGATTGCTGCCGAGCCGTCCCCCCACCTTTTGCAGGCGCGCGGCGTCGATCGAGTCGATGTCGACCAGCGGCGCCGTCCGGCGCACCAGCGCCAGTTGCGCCGGGGTTTCGATGGCGCCTTTTCGCGCGCTGCGAATTTCCTTGATCGCCTGTTTCGGCTCCATGCCAAGTTCGACCAGCAGCCGCGCCGCGATCATGCCGGCGCGGCCGAGCCCCCCCTTGCAATGCAGGACGACATCGCCGCCGTCGCGCAACAAAGCGCGGATGTCGCGGCCGTGGCTGCGCCAGGCCCATTCAAAGGCGGCGTCGGGGGTGGAAAAATCGGGGATCGGCAGATGTTTCCAGTCGAGACCTTTTTCGAGGACCTCGGCGCCGAGATTGGGGACTTTGAGCGACAGGAGTTCGGCCGGCTCGACCAGGGTCACGACCATTCGCGCGCCGGATGCGGCGATGACGTCGAGATCGGCGCCGAGGTCGCGCGCCCATGCGCCGGAATGCGCGGCGCGGTCGTGCTTGCCGGGACAGAAGGTGACGCCGATGCGCCCCAGCTCCGGCCCGGCGCGCACATGGGCGATTTGCAGCGGATGGGTCTGGCTGGTGCGCGGCTTGGTCACGGAGGCGGTCTCGAAAAATTCCGGAGCGACCCTATCGCAGCCTTGGGCTCAGCGCCAACCTTGGGAAAAAGATCGCCCCGCGCGAGGCGGGGCGATCGGAGGTCAGCGCTGCAAAAATGCGTCACCACATGTTCCAGGCGTAAAGCATCAGCGTGTTGTTGTCGCTGGCCTTACGGCCGAAGCCGTCGATATTGGTCGTGCCGCCGTCGAACCGGTTGTAGATGGTATAGGACGCGCCGATGCGGGTGTTGTACCAGGGCCAGATTTTTGGGCCGCCGCGCATGAACGGCAGATAGGACACGTCGAAAATCCAGCCGGCCGAATTGGGCGAGAAGTTCACGTTATTGTTGAAGGCGATCGCGTCTGGGCTTCCCGTATACTGGAAATAGGCGATTTCGAACGCATATTTGTGGTCATAGACATATTCGGTGCTCAGCTGCAGCGCGCGCAGGTAATTGGTCTGGTTGGCCGTGAAGCCGGCGGCGAGGCTGGCGTCGAGATTCTGGCGCTCGAAAATATAGTTGGCGCGCAGGGTCACGGCATGCTCGTCGGTGAGCCACTGGTACTGCGAATCGAAGCCGAGGTCGGTCACCTTGTCCGTGCCGAAGCCGAACACGCGGTTGGGCAGGATGTTGGCCGACATGCCGTAAGTGCCGATCATGAAAGCGTGCTCGCCCCAGACCGGCTCCGCGGCGAGGCGCCAATAGGGCGCGAGGCCGCTGATCGTATAGCCGAGGGAGGGCGGGGATTCGCCCATGGTGGTCTGCACGCGCGGCGGCGGCGAGCCATAGGCGCTGACTTCGCCGTAAAACGTGTTGTTGACGAAGACGTAAGCGCCGGCGCCCAAAGCCTGGACCGGCCCCATGCTCTCGATCATGGTTGCGGCCGCGGGGGTGGGGGCGAAGGCGGAGGTGAGGAAGGGATAGGCCCAGACCGGCGTGGTGTTCCAGGGGTCCTGCATGGTCGGGCGGTTATTGGCGGTGATGCCCCAGAGCACATCCGTATTGTCGAGGGTGAACTGGCCGGTGTAGCGGACGTCGGCATTGTCCATGCCGAAGTTGCGGGTGAAGCCGTTGCTGTAGCTGAACTGGATGAAGGCGCCGAGGTTTCCGTAGATCTGGCCGCCGTAATAGATGCTGAGCTGCTGGGCGAGGTCGCCGTAATTGTTCGTGCCATTGTAGCCGCCGGCCTGGCCGCCGGTGACGATGTTGCTGGGATCGGTCGGCGGCGCGTAGAGGCTCCCGGGCGGCCCGTTATAGCCGCTGTTCAGATGGGTGAAGGTCGCCTGCCACATGAAGGCGATCGGCAGCGGCGGATCGAGCAGGGCGTTTTCCGTTCCGCTCGCGCCATAGGGGCCGCCGCCGCGCGAAATATAGCCGTTCAGCTTGAAGCGCCGTCCGAACGGGGTGAGCTGCAGGAAGGCCGTGTGGCAGGTCGAGCAGGTTTGGCCGGTCTGGCGGGCGAAGGAGGGCAGGGCGTCCGCCTTCTCGACCCCGCCGAGGGAAACGACGAGGGCGAGCGGCGCGGCCAGCGCTGCGGCGCTGCGGAGCTTGGCGATTGCGACCTTCGAGACCATCCGATCCTTCCCCCTCGATCTCACCTGCGGCGATGGTTTCGCCGTCTCTGTCCCGAATGCGGCGGGACCTCCGCAGTCACGCTCATGCCCCTGGGTCATTCGACATAGCTCAGATAGGACGCGAGCGCGTCGATCTCTTGGGGCGAAAGGAATTTCGCCACTTTCGGCATGGGATGCGCCGCCTGGCGATAGCCCTCGTTCCACTGGTCGAGCTGCCGCTTGACGTAGATGTAGGAGAGGCCGCCGAGCCGGGGGATATGGCGCACGCCTTCCGCGTTCGGCCCGTGGCAGACGACGCAGGCGACGACGTTCTGGCTGGGAATCCCGTTCTCGAAAATGTCCCGTCCGGTCGCGACCAGGGCCTTGTCGCCGTCGTCGGCGGGGCGGGGCGCCTGAGCGGCGAAATATTGGGAGAAGCCGGTGATCAGATCGGGAGTCAGATTGGCCGAGGCGTTGTGCATGTATTTGCGCGCATAGGGATTGTCGCGCACATGGGCCATGAAGGACTTGAGCTGGTTTTCGATATATTGCGGCCTCTGTCCGGCGATGCGCGGCGCGACCATGAAACCCTGGCCGGAGACGCCGTGGCAGAAGGTGCAGTTGCGGATGGGCAGATCGTCCTCCGCGCGCAGCGGGCCGGTCGAAGCCAGCGTGATCGCCAGGGCCGCAAGATGAAGAGCGAATCGGTTCATGATCCAAGGTCTCGCGCTTGAACGGTCAATTCCGAAGTGTCAGAGGAACCGGCTCACTTGAGCGAGCTGACATAGGCGGCGACGGCGGAAATCTGCGCCGGGCTCAGGTTGCGCGCCACCGGCGCCATGATCCCTGAGGAATCCTCGCCGCGCTGTCCGCGCTCCCGGCCGAAATTGGTCAGGGTCTTGGTCACGTACCAGTAGAGCTGTCCGGCGAGCCGCGGAATCTGCCGGGTTCCGCGCGCGTCCGGACCATGGCAGACGGCGCAGGCGGGAATATTGGCGTCGGGAAGCCCCGTTTCGAAAATGCGCTTGCCCAAGGCGGCGCCCTCGGTCGGCCCGCCGCCATGGGGCGGCGCGTTCAGGCCGCGAAGATAGTCCGCGAGCGGGCGGATCATGCCTGGGCTGACGGCGGTCACCACATTCTGCATGATCGGGTTCACGCGGCGGCCTTCCTTGAAGGCGTGCAACTGGTTCTCAATGTATTGCGGCTGCTGTCCGGCGAGGCGCGGCATGGTGAAATAGCCGCGAAAGCCCTGTCCGGAGGCCCCGTGGCAGATCAGGCAATATTCGGCTTTGCTTTCAATGGATTGTCGGGAGATGGGTCCCTTGCCCGCGTCGGCCGCCTGGCCGACGCCGCACAGCGCGAGCGTGAAGGCGGCGGATTGCACGCCCAATTTGAACCCGTTGGCCCTCATACCGCGCCCCCCGCGCATTTATGGATTGTGATTTCGGTTGTTTTTGCTGGTCCGCCAGCTGGCGTATTCTTGTTTTTCTCGATCGGACGCAAAGGAAGCAAATACGAACCATAACCTGAGCGATTCGTAAACGGCGTCGCGGCCGATGACAACTGGCAGGTGGTGTATTGGCGCGCGCTTTTTACTATTTTGATCGATGCGTTGCAAATATGCACCATGAGTCAAGTGTTTAAACTCTTTCCTGGCGTCTGAAGTCTGAGGGGAATACGGGGTGTGTTTTGTTCAAGCCCTTGTTGTGGAAATAAAATTTTTTGGCATTCACTTGAGGAAGATGGTTTTTTGCGCTGCAGCATGTCTATTTTGGCGCTTGTTCCTCTTGGTCGCCTCGTCTTGCCAAGCTGACGGCGGCGCTGTTACAAATCGCTCGGTTGTTGTCGCGATTCCTCAAAAGGAATGCGGCGGCGCCCAACAAGCCTGAAAACGCAAAGCGCCCTTCGGTCGACAGTCAATCGGGCGTCCGGTCACAGAACAATCAGCCAGGCTTTGCGTCACAGGCAAGCTTCCGCAGGGGAATCGAGCCGTCATTTCACCGATGGCGCCAATGCGCAGGTTCGTTTTCCTTTGGTGCGAAGAAAGTCGTTCGGGGGGAGAGATGGGAGTCTTCGGTCGCGGGTCGCTGTCTTTGGCGGCTTCTTTCATTGTTCTTTTCGGCGTGGGCGCGGTCCGCGCCGAGAACGGCAAGCCCGCGGCGGTGTCTCCGCAGGCGGTTCAGGCCAAAACCGCCTTCTGCAAGACCTGTCACGGACAGTCCGGGCAGGGTTTTCTTGGCGTCGAAGCTATTCCGCGGCTCGCGGGACAACAGCCCGAGTATATCGCCTATGAACTGACCGCGCTGAAGGAGCATCGCCGCATCGACCCGTTCATGAGCGGGGTCGCCGGCGGCCTGTCGCCGGAGATGATCCAGGCGCTGAGCACGCAGTTCAAGGATTTCAATCCGCCGCCGGCTTCGCCGGGGCCGCAGGCGCTGGTCGCCGAGGGCAAGAAAATCTATGAGGAAGGCGTTCCCAGCGCCGAGGTCCCGCCCTGTTCCGCCTGCCACGGCGAAGACGCCAAGGGCGCCGGCGAGTTTCCGCGCCTTGCCGGCCAGCTTCAGGAATATATGGTCCGCGAACTCGAGGAATGGGACGCCATTCGCGGGCTGGACGCGAAAAATCCCGACAATGCCGCGATCATGTCGCCGATCACCCACAAGCTCACCAAGGACCAGAAGAACGCCGTCGCCGCCTATCTCAGCAATCTCAAATAGGACCGGCGCCGATTCCCGCATGCGCGGGTTCGATAGCCGCCATGCGCAGGCGGCGGGCGAATGTTGCACTGCATCAATTTGGATGCGCCGCGCTTCAGCTAAGCTTTCCGAATCATGGGAAGGCGTGCGCGCTTCCGCTCGTCAGCGTGGAGCGAAGGCGCGCGACGGCGGAGGCTTTCATGAACAGCATCCATCCATCCAAAGGCGATCCATCCAAGGGCGTTTCGCGCCGTCTGCTGCTCACCGGCGGCGTGGCCGCGGGTTCCGCCGGTCTGCTCGCAGCGACCGGCGCCCAGGCGCAGGTCAAGGTTCCCAAATCCGCCGTGCGCTTCAGTTCGGCGGCCACGATCGCCGGCCACACCTGCGGCGGCTGCAAATCGTTTCAGGCGCCGTCCGCTTGCCTGTTCGTCGAGGGCAAGACCTCCCCGGACTGCTCCTGCTGGATCTGGCGCGGCAAGACCGCCTGAGACTCCCTCGCTTCTGCACTCGCGGGTTTTTGCGGACGCTGGTTTCTTGCGGCGCCGGCCGCGGTCTGTGGCCGGCGCTCTTGTTCGGGGAAGCCGACGCTTATCTGGAGCCGTCTTCCTTGAACGAGCTTTCATAGGCCCAGATGTCGTCCCGGTCCTTTTCGTTGGGCAGACCGGGGAAGGTCATCTTGGTGCCGGGAATCTTCTTCTGCGGCGCCGCGATATACTCCTTGAAGGTCGCCTCGTCCCAGGTGATCCCCGAATTCTTGTTGGCGTCGGAATAATTGAAGCCCGGATATGTGCCGGCCTTGCGGCCCTTGATGCCGTTCAGCACGGGGCCGACGGCGTTCTTGGCGTCGGGGCCGATGTTGTGGCAGGCGTGGCACTTCTGGAAAATCTTGGCGCCCGCTTCCGGGTCGCCGGGATCGCCGACGCCCGCCCAGGCGGCGCTGGCGAACAGTCCAAACGCGGCAAAAGCCGCAATCGAGTCGAGTCTCATTGTTGATTCCATCCCTTTATTGGTGTTTATTTGGTTGCTTTGCTTGGAATACAGCTTGGCTTCCAATGAAAAGCTAAAGCGCGGGCTTTGTTAAAGCAATCTGGCGCGCGCGACGGAATCGACGATTCAGCTTTTTTTATTTGCCGTTCATGAAAGCTTGATTCACTTGGATTCGAGCGAGTCCAGGGTCGAGAGTTGCTGCGTAATGGCCGCATTCAATCTTGAATTCTTGGGTATTTCGCTGGCGAGCGCCGTCCAGATCGCCCGCGCCCGCGCCGTGTCGCCGTCCTGGGCCGCGCCCAATCCGATGTAAAAGCGCGCTTCCGCAAGATTCGGGTTCAGGGCCAGGGCCCGCTCGAAATGTTCATTGGCCTCGAGCGTGACCATTCCCTCGCGCGCGTCGATCATGGCCTCGCCGATCGCTTCATGGCGCTGCGCCGTTTCGCCGAGCAGGCGCAAGGCTTCCGTCCGCGCGCGAACTGCGTCGTCCCACCGGTTCAAGTTTTGGTAGAGCGGGGCGAGCTGCTCATAGGCCTGGCCATCCTCGGGGCGCGCGGCCAGATGTTTTTCGAGCCGCGCGACCGCTTGCGCGGGCGCTTCCGTCGGCTGCGCCGGATTCAGGCGCGCGAACAGCGGTTGGTCCGGCAGGGCGGGGTTTCCGACATGGGCGTAGAGGCCGAACGCGACGGCGGGAATGGCGAGAGCGGCGAGACAGGCGGCGGCCCAGCGGGCGCCCTTGGACGGCGTCGGCGCCGGGGCGTCGCCTTCGCCCGCGAGCAGGCGGCGCGCGGCCAGCGTGCGCGCCGCTTCGGCGCCGCCGGGATCGATCAGGCCGCGCCGCAGATCCGCGTCGAGTTCGGCGATCTGCGCGCGGAAAAAGGCGACCTCCGCCTCGCGCTCGCGGCTGGGGCGGGCGGCGCGCGCCAGCGGCCAGAGCGCGCTCAGCATGGCGAGGCCGGTCAAGAGTCCGAGGATGATCCAGATCATCGCCGGAACTTAGCTTTTCCAGCCTCCCCCCGGAAGAGCAACCTTTTCCGCAACGAGAGGCGGCGTCAGGGCTGGTCGACGCGCGCGTCCTCGGCGAAAAAAATCTCCTCGTCCTGGGAGGGCGGCGGGGCCTGCGCCGGAGCGCGGCCGAGGAAGCGCGCGAGATCGTCGAGCGGGATGTTTCGCGTGACGTCCGTGACATCCACCAGGACCGCGTCAGGCGTGCGCCGCGCCAGCTGGCCGATGAATTCGGCGAGGCTCGCGACCTCCTGCGCGCTGCGGTCGAGCTCCTGCAGATCGGCGCAATGCGCCATGGCGGCGGGGCCGGCGAGCCGCATGAGCGCGCTCATCGCGCTCTCGACGCGCGTCAGCCGCGCGCAGGTCAGGCCCAGCGCCTCGGCGGCGCGCTCCAGCGCGTTCGCCAGATCGGTCTCGATGTCGGGGCCCGGCTTCATGCGAACAGCGCCAGATTGGCGAAGGGAAGGCCGAGCGGTCCGATCGTGGCGGCCTCGGCGGCGAGCTTCGATTCCGGCGCGACATAGATTTGCCGCGCCCGGCCCGAGGCCGGCCAGAATTGCACGCGCCGCGCCCGTTCGCCGCCCAGATCCTCGGCGACCACTTTGATGCCCTCGCGGCGCAGATAATCTCTGGCGAATGCGGCATTGGCCGCGCCAATGGCGCCGAGCCCGCGCAGGATGTGGCCGCCGCCGAACAGCTTGGCCTGCATTCGGTCGCGGTGGCCGCCGATCTTGATCAGGTCGTCGATCAGAACCTCCATCAGATAGACGCCGAAACGGTCGGACTCGCGCCGCTGGACAGCAGCGGTTTCTCCGGGAAGGAGAAAATGATTCATGCCGCCGGCGCCGGCCGCGGGATCGTGCAGGCAGACCGCCACGCACGAGCCGAGCACGGTGGAAAACACCGTCCCGGCGTCACAGCTGACGGCGTGGTCGCCCTGGACGAGCGCGATCGTGTTCAGCGGCGCGGGCGTCATTGCAGCCGTCCGACCACGGCCTCGATGGCCTTGCGCACGGCGTCGACGGTGAAGGGCTTGGCGACGTAATTGTTGAGCTGCAGCGCCTTGCCGCGCTCCACCAGGGTCTTGTCGGGGCTGCCGGTGACCAGGATGAAGCCGATGCGGGCGGTCGCCGGCGTCTCGCGCAGCTTTTTCAGCAGCGCCAGCCCGTCCATGCCCGGCATGTTCATGTCGGAGATCACCAGATGGGTCGGCTTGGCCAGAATGTCGGTATAGGCCTGCGTCCCGTTCTTCGCCTGGGCGATGCGGGTGATGCCGATCTGTTCGAGCGCGTCGACGATCAGCGCGCGGCTGACGGCGGTGTCGTCCACCACGGTGACTTCGAGTCTTTCAGCAAGGGAACCCATTTCAGCGCCTCTCCAGATTGGTCAAATCCACAATGCGCCGTCCGATCTCCTCGAGCGGCGCCTCAATCTCCACGGCGCCGCATAATTTCGCGGCCCGGGGCATTCCGTAGATCATGCTGGTCGCCTCATCCTGGCCGAGCGTGCGCGCGCCGGCCTCGCGCATCGCCAGCAGGCCCGCCGCGCCGTCGCCGCCCATGCCGGTGAGGATCGCGCCGACCGCCCGGGCGCCGAAATGCTCGGCCATCGAGGCGAACAGCACGTCGACGGAGGGGCGGAAGCCGCCGACGCGCGCGCCCGGGCGCAGCCGGCAATGCGGGTTTGCGGCGTCGACCGCCTCGATATGGACGCCGCCGGGGGCGACCAGGATGCGGCCGGGACTGAGGGGCGCGCCGTCCTCGGCCTCCATCACCTCGGCCTCGGTGGCGCCGTTGAGGCGGCGGGCGAAGGATCTGGTGAAATTCGCCGGCATGTGCACGGCGATCAGCGCCGGCGGGCCGTTGCGCGGAAAGCTCGGGACCAGGGCGAGCAGCGCTTCGACGCAGCCGGTCGAGGCGCCGATGCCGACGATCTTGCCGTTCCAGCGAAAGCCGGAGGCCGCCGCCGCGGCGGGGCGGATGCGGTCGCCGATCCGGGCCGAGGCCGCCGCGACCACCTGGGAGGGCAGGCAGTCGAAGGCGCCCGGATTTTCGAGACTCGGCTTGGCGACGCAACTCACCGCGCCCAGCTCCATCGCCGCGAGCGTCGCCTCGGCGCCGCGCGCGGTTTGCGCGGAGACCATCACCACCGGCATGGGGCGCAGCCGCATCACCTTGTCGAGAAAATTCAGGCCGTTCATTCCCGGCATTTCGACGTCGAGCGTCATCACGTCGGGATTGAGCGCCTTGATCGCCTCGCGCGCCTCGAGCGGGTTCGACGCCGCGCCCACGACCTCGATGCCTTGCGCGCGCGAAAGGGTGGAGGCGATCATGCCGCGCATGGTCGCGGAATCATCGACGATGAGGACGCGCACGGATTTCATGGCGCGTCTCCGGAGGGTTCGGCGTTGCGGCGATAGGCGGTGACGCCGGCGCTGCTCAAGCGCGCGCTCGCGGGGCCGTCGACGCGCTCGGAATGGCCGATGTAGAGCCAGCCGCCGGGCGAGAGTTTGTCGGCAAATTTTTCCCACAGCGCGCCTTGCGTGGCGTCGTCGAAATAGATTGCGACATTGCGGCAGAAGATCACGTCGAAGGGGCCGCGCATCGGCCAGTCGCCGTTGAGATTCAGCCGGCGGAACGCCACCATTTTGCGCAATTCGTCGCCGGCGCGCCGCTGCGCGCCCTCTCTCAGGAAGAAACGCTGCAAAGCGGGCGCGGCGATGTCCTCGGCCAGCGCGGCCTCGGCATAGATTCCGTCGCGGCCGCGCGCGACCATGCGCGGGTCGATGTCGGTCGCCAGCACCTTGACGTCGAGATCGGCGGCGCGCGGGTCCTGCTCCAGAATGGTCAAAGCGATCGAATAGGGCTCCTCGCCGCTGGAGCAGCCGGCCGACCACAGGCGCACGCGCCCGCCGCGCCGCGCTTGCGCGAGCAGGTTCGGCAGGACGCGGCTCGACAAATGCTCGAAATGATGCCGCTCGCGGAAGAAGCGGGTGACATTGGTGGTGAGCGCCGACAGCATTTCCGCGCGTTCGTCCTCGTCCTCGCGCAGCAGCGCGCAATAATCCGCAAAACTTTCGAGGTTCAGCGCCCGCAGCCGCTTGATCAGCCGCGAATAGACCAGGCTCGCCTTGCTGTCGGTGAGATGGATGCGGGCGTCGGCGTAGAGCATGGCGGCGATGTCGCGAAAATCCTCCCGCGTGAGCGGATAGTCGCCGTCGAACAGACTGTCTTGGCGCAGGGCGCTCAAGCGGCTTCTCCCAGGGCTGGCGGCGCCAGATGGTCGAGGCGGATCAGGCCGATCATGCGGTCGTCGAAGGCGAATACGCCCTGCACGTAGAGTTTGACCGCCTCGGAGGCGACATCGGGGATGGGCTGGATGGTTTCGAGCGGCTGCGACAGGATGTCGGAGACGGCGTCCACCAGCAGGCCGACCAGGCGTCCGCCAATCTGCACCACGATCACCACCCGGCGCGCCGTGAGTTCGATCGGCGCGAAGCCCAGCCGCTCCGCGAGATCGATGATGGGCAGCACCGCGCCGCGCAGATTGATCACGCCGCGCACGAAAGAGGGGGCGTGGGGCAGGGCGGTCGCCGGAGTCCAGCCGCGAATCTCGCGCACCGCCATAATGTCGATGGCGAAATCCATCGCGTCCAGGCGGAGGACGATGAATTCCCTTGAGGCGCCGGCGGACGCGTCGGTGATCGGCATGGGTCAGCTCACTGCGGCGAGAGGCGGTTGCGAACAGGCGGCGGCGCCGGCGACGAAACGGTCGACGTCGAGGATCAGCGCGACGCGGCCGTCGCCGAGAATGGTGGCGGCGGCGACGCCTTGAACCTGCTGGTAATTGGTCTCCAGGCTCTTGATCACCACCTGGCGCTGGTCGAGGATGGAATCGACCATCAGCGCGCAGCGGGCGCCGCCGTCGCCTTCGACGATGATCACCACGCCGGATTGCGGATCGGCCGGCGTGAAGCGAAATCCCATTTCACGGCCAATGTCGATCAGCGGGACGAAGGCGCCGCGGTCGGCGAGCACGCGCTGGTCGACGCCGAGCCGGTGCACGTCCTTGGCCTTGGGGCGCAGCGTCTCGACAATGGTGGTCAGCGGCGTCACCAGCGTCTGGTCCGCGACCTTGACCACCATGCCGTCGAGCACCGCGAGCGTCAGCGGCAGGCTCAAGGAGAAAGTGGCGCCGAGGCCCGGCCGCGATGACACGGAAATGCGCCCGCCCAGCGACTGGATCGAGCTTTTGACCACATCCATGCCGACGCCGCGACCCGAAATGTCGGAGACGGCGGCGGCCGTCGAAAAGCCGGGCAGGAACAGCAGATTGTCGATCTCGGCGTTGGAAAGCTGGGCGTCCGGCGCGATCAGGTCCTGTTCAATCGCCTTGGCCTTGACCCGGGCGCGGTCGATGCCCTTGCCGTCGTCGCTGACGTCGATGACGATGCGGCCCGAGCGATGCGCGGCGGACAGCCGCACCTCGCCATGCTCCGGCTTGCCGGCGGCGGCCCGGTCCCCCGGCGTCTCCAGCCCATGGTCGACGGCGTTGCGCACCAGATGGGTCAAGGGGTCCGCGAGCTTTTCGAACACGGTGCGGTCCACTTCGGTCGCCTCGCCCTCGGTCTTCAGCCGCACCATCTTGCCCGTGGCGTCCGCGACCTCGCGCACGATGCGGGTCATGCGCTGGAACAAAGGTTTTACCGGTTGCGCGCGGATCGCCATAATGCCGTCCTGAATTTCGCGCGTGAGCTGCTCCAGCGCGCTCAGGTCGTCGAAGGCTTTTGACGCGCGCGGCAGGCCGGCCTCGACAATGCTCTGCGACAGCATGGCCTGGTTGATCACCAGTTCGCCCACCAGATTGGCGAGCCGGTCGACGCGCTCCAGATCGACGCGGATCGTTTGCGACACCGGCGCTTCCGTGCGCGAAATTTCGGGCTTGCGCGCCGGCGCCCGAGCGGAGGCCTCGGGCGCCGGCGGCGCGTCGATCGCGGGGAGATCGATCGACAATGGGGTGAAAGCGAACGGGTCGGCGTTTTGGGTCTCGGCTTCCGGCGTCTCGGATTCCGGCGTCTCGGATTCCGGCGCCGCCGCGAGCGGCGCGATGCGCAAGTCGCAATCGTCGACGACGAAGTCGAAGGCCTCCTCCACGCGTTCGCGCGGCGCGCTCGTGGTGAGGTCGATGGTCCAGGCGAGATAGGCGCCGCCGGGATCGAAGGCGTCGAGCAGCGGCAGGGCGCTGGCGTCGCAGGCGACGTCGAGGTCGCCGAGTTCGGCGAGTTCGCGCAGGATGCGCGCGGGCTCGTTGCCGCGCCGGTAGAGGTCGGCGGTCGGACGGAAAAAAATGCGCCAGCCCGGCGCGGGCGGGCCGAGATCGTCCAGGCAAAGCGTCAGCGGCTGGAAGGCGAAGGCGTCGGCCTCCTGGGTCGCCGGTTCGCTCGGCGCCTCCGCCAGACCGGCGAGCGCGCCGCGCAGCGTTTCGAGCCGCTCGTCCTCGACCGTCGCGTCGCCGCGCGCCTCGCGCACCAGATCGGCGAGCAGGTCGGCCGAGCGCAGCATGGTTTTCATCACCGCCGGGGACGCCTCCAGAGCGCCATTGCGCAGGCCGTCGAGCGCGGTTTCGAACACATGGGCGAAGCGCACGAGGCGCTCGTATTTGAACGCGCCCGCGCCGCCCTTGATCGAATGGACCGCGCGGAACACGGCGTTGACGGTTTCGGAATCGGCCTCGCCGATCTCGAGCGCCAGCAGCCCGGTTTCGGTTTCGTTGAGCTGCTCCTCGCATTCCTGGAAGAATGTCTGGCGGATCGTCTCCATCGGGTCCACGCGCGCGCTCCGGTCTCATGAGGTTTGGCTAGGCCGCGACGCGGCGCACCACGCTGACGAGTTTTTCCGCGTTGAACGGCTTGACGATCCAGCCGGTGGCGCCGGCTTGTCGCGCGCGCTCCTTCTTGTCCGGCGCGCTCTCGGTGGTGAGCACCAGAATGGGGATGCGGCGGAACACGGGATCCTGGCGCACGGCTTCGATGAACCCGAAGCCGTCGAGCCGGGGCATGTTGATGTCGGTGATGACGATGTCGGGTTTTTCCGCGCGCAGCACTTCGAGCCCGTGGGCGCCGTCCGTCGCCTGCACCACCTGGTAGCCGGCTTCCGACAAAGCGAGGTTCAGCATGTCGCGCATCGTGCGCGAATCGTCCACGGTCAGGATCGTCATGCTCATGGTCTTCATGCTCATGGCGCCTCTCCAAATTCCTGGACGGGATCGACGCCCATGGCGCGGATCTGGTCGCGCGCCTCCGGGCTGACATTGATGAACGTGAGGGCGACGGAATCGGCGCGCCAGCTGCGCGCCGCCGACAGCAGGGTTTGCAGGCCCTGGGCGCCGATCCGGCGCAGCGGCGCCGCATCGAGCGTCAGCGGGGCGTAGCGCAGGTCGCAAAGCGCGTTGGCGAGATGGACCGCGGCGTCGGCGTCGAGCGCGGGCGGCAGAGCGAGCATGGGGGGCGTTTCGGTGGTCACGGCTCAGAACTCCCGCCAGTCCTGATCGTCGTCCTCGACAAGCCGACGCGAGGCGCCGACCGCGGCTTTCAGCAGCGCGCGCTGGGCGCGGGCGGGCGGGGGCGCAGAGGTGCGGAAGGCGTGGGGCGCCGTCTTCTCCAGCTCGCGGCGCAGCCGTTCCGGGGCGCGGCGCCGCGCGCCTTCTTGCGCGTGAAAAATCCGGAATTCGGAAATCATCGTCGCCAGACGGTCGGTCTCCTGGGCGAGCGACTGGCTCGCCGCCGTCGCCTCCTCCGACATGGCGGCGTTTTGCTGGGTGACCTGGTCCATCTGGTTGACGGCGGTGTTGACCTGTTGCAGGCCGGTCGCCTGTTCCTCGGCGCTGGCGGCGATGTCGGTGATGACGCCGGCGATTTCGCCGACCCGGCCCTCGATCTGCGACAAAGCCTTGCCGGTCTCGGCGACCAGCGACACGCCTTCGCTGACCTGGGCGCCGGAGGTGGAGATCAAATCCTTGATCTCCTTGGCGGCCTCGGCCGAACGCTGCGCCAGGGCGCGCACTTCCGAGGCGACGACGGCGAAACCGCGCCCGGCGTCGCCGGCGCGCGCCGCCTCGACCCCGGCGTTCAGCGCCAGAAGGTTTGTCTGGAAGGCGATCTCGTCGATCACGCCGATGATCTGGCTGATCTGGCGCGAGGATTTCTCGATCTTGCTCATGGCGTCCACCGCCTTGCGCACGATGGCGCCGCCGTGCTCGGCGTCGACCCGGGCGCCGGCCACGGATTCGCGGGCGATGCGGGCGCCGGCGGCGGTCTTGTTCACCGTGGCGGTGATCTGGTCGAGCGCGGCGGCGGTCTCCTCAAGGCTCGCCGCCTGCTGCTCGGTGCGCCGCGACAAATCGTTGGAGGCGATGGCGATTTCCTCGGAGCCGGAATGCACCGCATCGGTGGAGGCGCGCACCGCCTCGAAGGCCGCCGCGAGCTGTTCCACCGCCTCGTTGAAATCGGCCTGGACCTGGGCGTAGGCCTCCGGCAGGCGCTCGGTGATGTGATAGGTGAGGTCCTTTTCCGCCAGTTTCGCCAGTCCGGCGCCGATGGTGCGCGCCACCGTGGAGCGTTCGCCAGCGAGCGCCTCGGCCTCGGCGGCCTTGCGCGCCGCCTCGGCCTGCGCCTTGATCTCGCTCTCGCGCGCGGCCGCCTCCGCCTCCTGGCGCTTGCGCGCCTCCTCGGCCGCCTCGATATAGATCGAAATCGACAGGTCCATGTCGAGATAGACGCCCTTGAGCATCGCGCTCAGCGACGCGCCCACCTCGTCCGCCTTGGGGCCGCCCAGGGCGAATTTCGGCCAGAGCTCCTTGACCACGGCCGTGACCAGGCGCTCGGTGATCAGGGCGTAGCCGCCAATGTACCAGCGCGGCTCCAGGCCGATGCGCGCGTGAATCTCGCCGATGCGGCGCACCTTGTCGTAATAGGTCTGATCGAACTGGCCGGAGCTGATCGCGCCCCAATGGCCGGCCTGCCGGGACTTGGCGCTGGCGATGCCGCTCTCGCTGGAAAAGAATTTTCGCGTTTCCGGGGTCGCGCGCACCTGCTCGTAGAAGGCGTCGAGCGCGCCGGGCAGCTCGCGTTCGATCAGGGGCTTGATCTTGCGCACGGCCGCGCTGGCGCCCGCATCCATCTGCATGAACCGCAATCTGTCGTTCAAGGCGTCCGCGTGGTGGTTCATGGCGGCCGCATGTGTGGGCTGGTTCATGTCCGAGGTCTCGAGGCGCGCGTGCGGCGGAGGCCAGGGCGGGGGCGCTGGCCTTGGGAGTCGGGAATTTCGGGACATGCCGCTGCGGCGGCGGGACCGGACGGCTTCATGCCTCGTGACGTCGCCGGAAGCGCGCCTGTGCCGATCGCCTGCATTGATACAGATCAAAACTTGCGCCGCTATTAATGGCGTCGCAAAAACTGGAGCTGCGGAGGCGCGAATCGGGCGCGAAAGCCGGTCTCAGGCGTCGAGGGGAATGGCGATGCGCAGCGCGCCCCAGTGCTGGCCGCGAATGGCGATCGGCATGGAAATGTCCTTCATCATCTCGATTGCGCCGTCGCCGAGGTCGCGCGGGTAGGATTGCACCAGCGCCTCCTGGAGATTGCGCGCCGCCGCGAGGCCGGCGCGGTCGTCGAAAATCCGGCGGTTGCGCGCGTGGCGCGCGTTCCACACGGGATCGTCGCCCTGGGGCTGCGACCACTTCTTGTTGTGGACCGGGACGTAGCCGTTGCGGTCGGTGGCGATGCAGAAGGCCAGCCGCGGCTCCTCCGCGAGCCCGCCCTCCAGGATCGGCGGCAGGATGCGTTCGAGCAGCTCCAGCGACGGGGTCGCGACCTGTTCGGGATTGGCGCCCGGCAGGGGGACGTATTCGGTGCTGAACAGGTCTTCGAGCGAAATCTCGCCGCGCGCCACCGCCTGCTCCATGGCGTCGCGCACCTGGTCGCGGCGCCGGGCCGCCAGCGCCCGCAGTGGCGCGTCCGTCTCGATCGCGCGGGCGACCAGCGCCGCGAGCGCCTCGCGCTGGGCGTTCGACAGCGCGACGAATTCGATGTGCAGCACGTCGGGATCGCGCCCGCGGGTCTTGCCCTGGGTCGCGCCGAGTCCGGGAATGTCGAGGATGGCGTCGGAGTCCTCGTCGAGTCCGTGCCCGGCGATCCACAGGGAGCAGCCGCCTTCGGAAATCTCGAGCGTCGAGACGTCGCGGCGCAGGCCGCCGCATTCGACGCTGACGCGCAGCTTGACGGGAACGCGCGGGTGGCGGCGCGTGTCCACCCCCAGGAAGCCGCGCACCGTGATGGTGAGGCGGTTGGTGAGGCCGCGCAGCAGGCCCGCCACCTTGGCGCCGAAATCCTGCACATTCCCGGCTATGGCCTCGATTTCGATGACGCCGGCGGTGAACATGCGCGCGCTGCGGCTGAGATCATTGGCGTTGGTCGCCGCCGTCCGGGCGTTGACGGCGATTTCGTCGAGCTGGGCCACCTGATGGGCCGCGTGGCTGGCGACGCCGCGCGCCATGCCGTCCATGTCGCCGATCATCTCGCCCACCCGCGCCAGCGCCGCCGAGGTGGCGTCCGTCGCCGTGACGATTTCGGCGATCTGCTCGGAAATGTCCTTGGCCGCGACGGCGGTGCGCTGGGACAATTGCTTGACCTCCGCCGCCACCACGGCGAAGCCGCGCCCGGCCTCGCCGGCGCGCGACGCCTCGATGGCCGCGTTCAGCGCCAGCAGATTGGTTTGCGCGGAAATGGCGCCGATCAGCCTGACGATTTC
The DNA here is from genome assembly GCF_025961575.1 of Rhodoblastus acidophilus. Lineage (GTDB taxonomy): Bacteria > Pseudomonadota > Alphaproteobacteria > Rhizobiales > Beijerinckiaceae > Rhodoblastus > Rhodoblastus acidophilus_C. The sequence goes on from NZ_JAOQNX010000005.1 coordinate 152,924, forward strand.
CGCCACTCTGTTCGCCGTTTCCGTCAGCCGCGCCATGCGCCGCGCCGCCTCCTCGGAGACGGCCACCGCTTCGCTCGCCCGGCGCGAGGTCTCTTCGGCCTGGTCGCCGACCTCGCGGCTGCTGCCCTGCACGTCCTCGATCGCCGAAGCCACCGACTTGATCTCGTCGCGGTTGCTGCGCGAATTGCCTTCCATCATTTCGAAGCCGCGCCGCAGCTCCTCGACCGAGCGCGACAATTCCCCGACGATCTCGGTGAGGTCGCCGGCGCGCGATTTCGCGGTGTGATGCGCGACGCGCACCTCCTCCTCCACCGACTTGACCATGTGCTGGGCGCTCTGCTCCACCATCTGGTCCTCGGCGTTCTCGACGAAGGCGGCGAGCGCCAGCTCCATGTCGGCGAACAGGGCGCGCGCCAGCGCGCTCAGGGTGGCGCTGGATTCGCCCGCGGCGCGCTCCACCAGCGCTTCGAAGAAGAACAGATAGCTTTGCAGGTAGAACCGGGCGGAAACCCCGGCCTTGGCGTGGGCCTCGCCGATCCGGCGCGCCCGCGCCGCATAGGCCTCGCCGCCTTGTGCGGTCAGGAGGTCGCGCCAGCGCTCGACCTGCGCCTGCTTCAGCGCCGCCGCATCGCCGCGCGTCAGCAGCGCCAGCTCCGGGTCCGTCGCGAATTTTTCGTGATAGGCCTCCACCACCGCGCCCAATTGGGGAATCAGGCGCGCGGCCACTCGTTCGAGCGACGCGGCGCCGAGGTTTCCGACGCTGGAGGCCTTGCCCGCGGCGCGCAGGCGAGAAAAGGACGGCATGGCGAGCCCGAATTAAGGAAACCCGCCGACGAAACCATCGCAGACTGGCGCGAACCTTGTCGGGGCCTAAAGGGCGGGCGTGGACAGGGCGACGACAGCCGGGTGGCGCTGGGCGAGGCGGCGCTGCGCGGCGGCGACGCGGGCCAGCGCCTCGATATCCACAGATTTGTCGACGAAAATATAGTGGAGGTCGGCGAAAACGTCGGGTTCGGGCGGCTGGTGCGAATAGAGGATGACCTCGGCGCCGCGCGCCGACAGCGAGCGCACCAGATGCGCCGCATCCTGCTCGCCAGCGAAATCGACCACGGCGACGGAGACCTGATGCATGTCGAGCAGGCGGGAGGCCATGGCGGCGTTGCTGACGATCTGGATGTCGGCGATGCCGCGATGGCGCAAGGCCCGGGCGACCGACCGCGAAATCTCAGAATCCCTCTCGCAAAGCAACGTGCACATGGTTTGTTCGCCCTGGCCGATAGGATTTCCTATGACGCAACTGTAAAAATTGGATGTCAGTTTTGTTGTCAGCGCATGCTACCACATGTTCGGGAAAGCGAGAGTCCTTTTTTGCGACGCACAATCAAAGAGAAAGCCTTGCTCTTGCATTGCCTTCTCGCCTCGCGCATCGTTCCGCTGGTAAGGGGACGGGAGGCAAATCATGTCGGACGAAGGGCTCGAAGACCTCGCAACCCGCGCAGGCGTCTCAATTTTTTGGCGTGACCAGAGCGGCGCCGACCGTCGCGTTTCCGCCGAGAGTCTGCGCGCCATTCTCGCCGCTTTGGGGCTGCCCGCGTCAAATCAAAGTGACTTGCGGCATTCCCTGAACCGGCTCGCGGATGAAGGCGCGAAACGCGACGTTTTCGCCGTGCGCGTCGGGGAAAAAATCCCGCTGCCGCTCGCGGGCGCGGCGCCGGTCGAGGCGACGCTCGAGGACGGAACGCGCCGCGTGATCGCGCCGGTCGAGACGGACTCAGGTCTCGCCCTTCCAGGCTTCGACACGCCCGGCTACCATCGCCTGCATCTGCCCGGCGGCGAGCGCCTGATCGCCGTCGCGCCGGAGCGTTGCACGACTTTTTCTGACCTGAGCGGCGGCGCGTCCGGCTGGGGGCTCGCGGCGCAGGTCTATTCGCTGCGCGCCGAGCATGATTGCGGCATCGGCGATTTCGCCGGCGTCGCCGCGCTGGCGGGCTCGGCGGCGCGGCTCGGCGCCGATTTCCTGGCGATTTCTCCGGTTCACGCGCTGTTCGGCGCGACGCCCGACCATTACAGCCCCTATTCGCCCTCGACGCGGCTGTTTTACAATCCGCTTTGCGCCAACCCGTCGCTGGTTTTTTCCAAGACCTTGATCGGGCGCGCGGTCCAGGCCGCCGGTCTGGGGGCGCGCGTGAAAGCGCTGTCGGAGGCGGCGCAGATCGATTGGCCGGCGGGCCATGCGGCCAAGCGCGCGCTGTTTCGCGCCCTGTTCGACCTGCTGCCGCAGGCGAGCGAGAAAATTCGCGCGGATTTCCGCGCCTTTCGCGACGGCGCCTCCGACCTGTTGAAGGATTTCGCGCTGTTCGAGGTTTTGCACGGCCTCCAGTCCGGCGCCGATCCGGCGCTGTGGAGCTGGCGGCGCTGGCCCAAGTGGTTTGGGCCGCGCGAGGCGAAAAAGAACGCCGCCGTCGATCCGCTCGACATCGAGTTCCAGATTTTCCTGCAATGGCTGGTCAGCCGCAGCTATGGCGCGGCGCAGCGCGCCTGCCGCGACGCCGGCATGCGCGCCGGGCTGATCGCCGACCTCGCCATCGGCATCGACCCCAGCGGCGCCCACGCCTGGGCGCGTCCCGACGAGGTTTTGCAGGGACTGACCATCGGGGCGCCGCCGGATTATTATTCCGCGGAGGGGCAGAACTGGGGGCTGACCGGCTTTTCGCCGCGTGGGCTCGCGGCGAAGAATTTCGCGCCCTTCATCGAGACTTTGCGCGCCAATCTCCGCCATTCCGGGGGGCTGCGCATCGACCATGTCATGGGCCTGAGCCGGCTGTGGCTCATTCCCGAGGGCGGCGGCGCGCTCGACGGCGCCTATGTCGATTATCCCGCCAAAACCCTTTACCGGCTGGCGGCGCTGGAATCCTGGCGCCATGGCGCGCTGGTGATCGGCGAGGATCTGGGCACCCTGCCGATGGGCTACCAGGACCATCTCGCGGCGCAGGGGGTGGCGGGGATGCGCGTGTTGCGCTTCGAGCGCGACGCCAATGGCTTCAGGCCGCCCGAAAGCTGGTCGCCGCAGGCGGCGGCGCTGACCTCGACCCATGACATGATTTCCACCGCCGGCTGGTGGAAGGGCGCCGACATCGAGGGCGAGGCGGATCGGCAAAAGCTCGAGGACATTCGCGCCTGGGATCGCGGCCTGCTCTGGTGGGCGTTCCAGCAGGCCGGCGTCGCGCCCGCGGGCGAGCGCCCCGCGCCGGACGACGCCGAACCGGTGGTGGACGCCGCGCTGTGCTTTGTCGCCAAAACGCCCTGCGTGTTGAAGCTGATCGCTCTGGAGGACGCGCTCGCCAGCGACGTTCAGCCCAATGTTCCCGGCACCACCGTGGAAAAGCCGAACTGGCGGCACCGGTTCGTCACGCCGGCCGGCGACCTGCTCGACGAGGCCGCGCGCGCCCGGCTGGCGCGCCTCGGTCCGCCGCGCGCTTCTCCAGAGAAACCATAGGGTTTCCCCCTCGGATTCCATGGGTTTCCCTGGGGAATGCGGGGCGCGGCGCCGGGAGGCGCCCAATAATGTGACATTTAAGCAACGTGGCTGAGCCAACTCACCCATTGCGGTGAAAACTGGTCAAAAACTAGGCAAATGCCCAAGTCTTGACCTTGAGAGCTTGGCGGTTGCGGGGGCATGTTCGCTTCACCGAGTTTTTCCAAATCGGAGAAGAATATGAACAAGATCTCCATCGCCGCCGCTGTGCTGGCGATTTCCGCCGGATCGGCCTTCGCCGGCGACCTGCCGAGCAGCAAGTCTGCCCCGATCGCTCCGGTCGTCACCGTCAGCCCCTGGGACTTCGACATCGGCGCCACCCTGACCTCGGACTACCTGTTCCGCGGCCTCACGCAGTCCAACCACCAGCCGTCCCTGTGGGGCCGCGCTGAACTGCGCTACAACGTCAACCCGAACTGGCAGTTCTACATCGGAACGTCGGCCGAATCGATCAAGTTCACCAACAATGCCTTCCCGGTCGGCTCGCCGGCGGTTGAGATCGACGGCTCCGGCGGCGTCCGCGGCACGTTCGACAAGTTCGCCTTCGACTTCGGCGCGATCGGCTACGGCTATCCCGACTCGCCCACCGGCACCCAGACCATTCTGCTTGGCCCGACGCTGACCCCGACCACCATCGGTCTGTCCCCGCGCAACCCGACCTTCTTCGAACTCTACTTCAAGCCCACCTATACGGTGAACGACTGGCTGACCGTCGGCCTGAACGAGTTCTACACCCCCAGCTATCTGAACACCGGCGCCTACGGCAACTACCTGTCGGGCACCGTCAAGCTCTCCGGCCAAGGCGATCTCTCCGCCTTCGCCGTGTCGGGTGAGTTCGGCCGCCAGTGGCTCGGCACCGTCGACAACGTGTACAGCGGCAACAATCCCGCCAACTACACCTATATCGGCTACGCCAACGGCCAGCTGCCCAGCTACAACTACTGGAACGCCGGCGTGTCCTACACCTGGAAGTTCGCCACGCTCGACCTGCGTTACTACGGCACCTCGCTGAGCCCGTCGCAGGCCTACATTCTCACCGGCATCCCGAACGCGAGCTACGTGGCCGGCGGCAGCACGGTCTACACCCAGACCTCCGCCTATGCCAACCAGCGCTTCGTCGCGACCCTCTCCTTCGACCTGACCTCGAAGGACCTCAAGTAATCCGGGTTCCCGTCGGCGCGAAAAGCCGGCGGTTCTCTCCCCGAGACCTTTACGCCCGGTCGCGAGACCGGGCGTTTCTTTTGGCTTGGCTTCGTTTGGCGGGGGAACGCAAACAGCTGGCGGGATGCGCGAGCGCTGTTTTCGGTCATCGCGCCTTGCGGCGCCGCGTGGATGGCCGGGACGACGCCCGGCCATGACGACACAGAGTGGCGTGGCAAAAGGGACAGGCTTGTCTTGGCCGTGGTGAAGCGCCGCCGGCGCGTCACCCTTCGAGTTCGGAATCCCAATACAAAAAGTCGTGCCAGGTCTTGTGCAGCTCGCTGTTCGCCTGGGGCAGGCGGCGGGCGATCATGTCGAGCTGGAACGGGCTCGGCTCGAACGGCGCGCGCCGCAGCTTCAGGCCCGCCTGGCGCGCGGTCATGTCGGCTTTCAGCAGGTTGTCGCGCTGGCAGCAGGTGACGATATTGGTCCAGCTCGTCTGTCCGCCCTTTGATCGCGGAGTCACGTGGTCGAAGGTCAGGTCCTTGGCCAGCCCCTTCTGGCCGCAATATTGGCAGGTGAACTCGTCGCGCAGAAACACGTGGTAGCGGGTGAAGGCGATGCTCTTGCGCCGGTGATAGTTTTTCAGCGCCACAACCGAGGGCACTTCATAGGACTTGTCGGCGGAATGCACGCGCACGTCATCGTAATGGGCGATCGGATAGACGCGGCCCTTCAGCAGCGCGACCAGCGCGTCCTGCCAGCTCCAGATCGACAAGGGCGCCCAGCTCACCGGCTGCATGTCGGCGTTGAGGACGAGCGTGCGGAGATTGGCGACGTTCACCGCGCCCTCCTTCTCTTGGAAAGCGCGCAAAGCTTGGAAAGCGCGGACAGTTTGGCTGGTGGCGGCGTCTCCGCATCGATCCCGGGGGAAGAATGCAGAAACCCGACGCTCATTCCGCCCTCGGAGTCCGATGCGGCGGAAGGGTGTGCGGCAGCGGCGCGAGGGACAGTTCGAGGAACGGCGCGACCTGGGTCGCGTCCCTGGAACACTCGCACATGGGCATGTCGTCAAACATGATGCGCCGCCTCAGTATACCGAACCGGGACAAGAGTCCACCGGTCGATTCCCTGCGGCAATAGTCTACAAGGCGGGTGACGCCTTTGTGAAGACCGCGTTAAGATTTTGTTGATTCATCTCAATGCGGCTGATCCGCACAGTCCCTTTGGGAGCGCGGTTTCACCGCGTCGGGATCGGCGCGCCGCTGCGGTAATCGTAAAAACCGCGCTGCGTCTTGCGGCCGAGCCAGCCGGCCTCGACATATTTCACCAGCAGCGGGCAGGGGCGGTATTTGGAATCCGCCAGCCCCTCATGCAGCACCTGCATCACCGACAGACAGGTGTCCAGGCCGATGAAATCGGCGAGCTGCAGCGGTCCCATGGGATGGTTGGCGCCGAGCCGCATGGCGGTGTCGATGGCGTCGACCGAGCCCACGCCTTCGTAAAGCGTGTAAATCGCCTCGTTGATCATCGGCAGCAGGATGCGGTTGACGATGAAGGCCGGGAAATCTTCGGAGACCGTGACCGTCTTGTGCAGCTTCTCGATGAAAACCTTGGCCGCGGAAAAAGTCTCGTCCTCGGTGGCGATGCCCCGGATCAGTTCGACGAGCTGCATACGCGGCACCGGATTCATGAAATGAATGCCGATGAACCGTCCGGGACGGTCGGTGCTCGCGGCGAGCCGCGTGATCGAAATCGACGAAGTGTTGGTGGCGACGATGGCGTCCGGCTTCAGATGGCCGCGCAGATTGGTGAAGACGCTGCGCTTGATCTCCTCGTTCTCGGAGGCCGCCTCCATGACGAGGTCGGCGTCGCCGAGCGCCGCGAAATTCGCCGCGGGCTTGACCAGCGCCAGCGCCGCATCCTTTTCCGCCGCGCTCATGCCGCCGCGTTCGACCACGCGGGCGAGATTGGCGCCGATCCGCGCGATCCCGGCTTCGATTCTTTCAGGAGAAATGTCGTTGAGGAGAACTGCGAAACCTGCGGACGCGCTGACTTGGGCGATGCCGCAGCCCATTTGTCCCGCGCCGACGACGCCGATTTTGCGAATCTCGAAGCTCATGTGCATTCCCGGGGCTGAAACCGGCGGCGATCATAGGGCCTAATCGCCGCCAGTCCATAGGTCTAGAGCATGATCCCATAAAGTCTAGGACCCGAAGTCATGCTCCCGGCGCAGAGCGCTCAGCGGCCGATCTTGGCCAACTCGTCGTTCAGTTCGGGCAGGGCCTGGTAAAGGTCCGCGACAAGGCCGTAATCGGCGACCTGGAAGATCGGCGCTTCCTCGTCCTTGTTGATCGCCACGATCACCTTGGAATCCTTCATGCCCGCCAGATGCTGGATGGCGCCGGAAATGCCCACGGCGATGTAGAGCTCGGGCGCGACCACTTTGCCGGTCTGGCCGACCTGCCAGTCGTTGGGGGCGTAGCCCGCATCGACCGCGGCGCGCGAGGCGCCCATGGCTGCGCCGAGCTTGTCGGCGACCGGCTCGATATAGGTCTTGAAATTTTCCGCATTGGCCATGGCGCGGCCGCCGGAAATGATGATTTTCGCCGAGGTCAGCTCCGGACGGTCGGAGACCGCCAAAGCCTCGCTCTTGAAGCTCGACAGGCCGGAGTCCGCCGGGGTCGTCACCGCCTCGATCGGCGCCGAACCGCCTTCGCCGGCCGCCGCGAAGGTGGAGGTGCGCACCGTGATCACCTTTTTCGCGTCGGTCGCCTGCACCGTCTGGATGGCGTTGCCGGCGTAGATCGGGCGCTCGAACGTGTCGGGCGACACGACTTTCGAGATTTCCGACACCTGCGCCACGTCGAGCAAAGCGGCGACGCGCGGCAGCACGTTCTTGCCGTTCGAGGTCGCGGGGGCGACGATGGCGTCATAAGAGCCGGCGAGCGACACGATCAGGTCGGCCGTGACTTCGGCGATCTGATGCTTGAAGGCGTCGCCCGAGGCCGTGAGCACCTTTTCCACGCCCGCGAGTTTCGACGCGGCCTGCGCGGCCTCGTCCGAGCCGCAGGCGACCAGGATGTGCACCGGCGCGCCGAGCGCGGCGGCGGCGGTGAGCGCCTTGGCGGTGGCGTCGTTCAGCTTGCCGCCATGCACTTCAGCAAGGAGAAGAGTCGTCATCAGATCACCCCGGCTTCGTCTTTGAGTTTGCTCACCAGTTCGGCCACCGAGGCCACTTTCACGCCCGCCTTGCGCGACGCCGGTTCGGTCGTCTTCAGAACTTTCAGACGCGGCGCGGTGTCCACGCCATAGTCGGCGGGGGTCTTTTCGGCGATCGGCTTCTTCTTCGCCTTCATGATGTTGGGCAGCGAGGCGTAGCGCGGCTCGTTGAGGCGCAGGTCGGTGGTCACCACCGCCGGGGTCTTGACCGTCACGGTCTGCAGGCCGCCGTCAACCTCGCGGGTGACGTCGACGGTTCCGTCGGCGACTTCCACCTTGGAGGCGAAGGTGCCCTGGCCCCAGCCGAGCAGCGCCGCCAGCATCTGGCCGGTCTGGTTGCTGTCGTCGTCGATCGCCTGCTTGCCCAGGATGATCAGTCCGGGCTGCTCTTCCTGCGCCACGGCTTTCAAAATCTTGGCGACGGCGAGCGGCTCGACCGTGTCGTCGGTCTTGACCAGAATGCCGCGGTCCGCGCCCATGGCGAGGCCGGTGCGCAGGGTTTCGGTCGCCTGCTGCGGGCCGATGGAGACGACCACGACTTCCGTCGCCTTGCCGGCTTCCTTCAGGCGCAGCGCCTCTTCCACGGCGATTTCGTCGAAGGGATTCATCGACATCTTCACATTGGCGAGTTCGACGCCCGAGCCGTCCGCCTTGACGCGGATCTTCACATTGTAATCGACGACCCGCTTCACGGGCACGAGAAGTTTCATCGCTTTCCAGCCTCCCAAGGAGAATTGGTTTAGGTGTGATCTAATTGTCCGTCAACTTCTGTTAGTCGGGCGGCAAAACTTAGTCAATTGCGGCGCGGGGTGGAAAAAAGTCCCGACCCGCCCGATCCGGCGCCTGCGCGGAAAAGGGCTGGGAAATTGGGGCCTTCGCGATGGCGCGGGTCTTTTCGGCAAAATCGCGCAGCGGTCTTGCGGAAAAACCGGATCGTCGTTGGCGCCGGGGCGCCAGCGCCGCTCGCGCGGGGGTGGAGCGGCGCCGCTGTGATGGGGGGAAATCGCTTGACCATGCTTTCGACGCGCGCCCCTTGAGGAAAAACCCCTCATCCGTCTCGCCGCCTGACGGCGGCGAGCCACCTTCTCCCGCAAGGGGAGAAGGAGGGGCGCTGGCGGGTTTTCAAGAGATAACTCAGTTGGGGCGAATCAGGCGCTCCAGATAATCCAGCTCTTCCTGGGCGCGGCTGGGGTCTGAGAGACGTTTGCGCAATTCGTCCAAAATCCGCCGCGCCTTCTGCGCCGCCGTGGCCTTGACGCCGTCGCTGCGCTGGGCGTTGTCGAACGGGCCCTCGCCGTTCTTGTCGCGCCCGCCGCGTTTTTCCCCTCCGGCCTCCTGACCCTCGCCGTCCTTGCCCTTGGCCATTTCGCCGGCGCTCTTGCCCATCTGGTCGAGCGCGCGCTGCTGCTCGGACATGGCTTGCGCCTCGTCGCCCTGCTTCAGGGCGTTTTCCGCGTCCTTCATCGCTTCCTCGGCCTGTTTCAGGCCTTCCGCCGCCTTCTCGTCCATGCCGGGCGCGTTCTTTCGCAGCGCGTCGAGCTTTTCGCGCAATTTGCTTTGGCGCTGCTCCAGCGAACTCTCGCCGGGCTTGTCGCTCTCGCCTTTCCCCTTGCCGGATTTCTGACTTTCGCCCTGCTGGTCCTGCTCGCGGCCCTGCGCGCCCGGCGCGCCTTTGCGGCGCTCCTGTTCGGCGGTTTCGTCGCGCAATTGCTGCTGCTCGCGCATCATCTTGTCGAGGTCGCGCCGGGACTGGCGGTCGCGCGATTTCTGCGAGGGACCGCCCTGCGCATTCTGCAGGTTTTCCAGCATGGATTGCATCTGGTCGAGCAGGGCCTGGGCGGTCTCCATGTCGCCCTCTTCCATGGCCTTCTTCATCTGCTCCAGGAGCTTTTGGAAATCCTCGGGCGAGACCGCCTTGCCCTCGCCGGTCTGGCTCTCGCCTTGCCGCTGCTGGCCCTTTTTCGCCATTTCCTGGAGAAAATTCTCCATGGCCTTCTGCATGTCCTTGGTGAGGCGGTCGATTTCCTCTTTGGAGGCGCCGTTCTTCATCGCCTCGCGCAGCGCCTTTTCCGCCGCGCGCAGGTCGCGCTCGGCCTGGGACATATCCCCTTCCTCGATCTGCAGGGCCATGGCCCAGAGATAATCGGCGACCTCCCTTAAATCGTCGTCGTTCTGGGCGTGGCGCAGGCTGAGAATGGCCTGGCGCAGGCCGAGATGGACCGAAAGCTTGGGGGTGAAAAGTTCGGGGGCGATGTCCAGCGCCTCCAGAGCCGAATTCACCTGGCCCCGGCGCTCCGCGTCGAGCGCGAGAATGCGGCGCTGCTCGACCAGGGCCTGGGCCAGCGGGTCCCTAAACGTCTTCTGCGGCAGGGCGAAAGGCCCGACGCGGGCCTCGCCCTCCTGTCCGGCCTCGTCATGGACGCTCAGGCGCAAGTCCATGGGGCGGCCGGCATAGGGGCTGTCGCTCCAGTCCAGCGTGGCGCGCGCCTCGCCGAGGCCGCCCGGCGCCGCCGGCAGCTCCAGCGCCGCCTCGGGCGGGGCGAACAGCGCGCGGCCGCTGTCCTCGGTCGGCTTCGCCGCGATTTTGGCGTCACGGGCGCCGTAATCGTCGTCGATGCGATAGGTGAGGGTGAACGACCCCCGCGCGTTGGCTTTGGGCTCGCCGACCAGCGCGATTTTGGGGGGCTGGTCGGGCTCGGCGTGGAGAACAAAATTTCCGCGCGCCGCGCCGGACAGGATGAGATGGGCGTCGCGGCGGAGGACAAAGTGTTTTTCGCCGGTTTTTTCGGGGGCGGGTTCGAGGCCCTCCGAGGCGTTGATCCCGAGCGCGGCGATGTTTCCGGCCCGCGCCACGATCAGCGCGCCGACCGGGGCCGAAATGCTTTGCTCCTCGTTCTGGTTGAGGGTCAGGACGATGGGCGGCTTGCCGGTGTAGCGCGGCGGGTCGATCCAGACGTCGACGCGAGTCGAATTTTCCGATGCGAGCGTGCGCCAATCGAAGGCGGCGGCGAGGCGGATGTATTTTTCCGGGCCGGCGACAAAGGCGGTGGCGCATAGCGCCAGGATCGCCAGCGCGCCCCAGGCGCGCGGGTCCTGGGCGGCGAGGCGCGGCGCGGGAAGGGGCGCGCTCAGTTTTCCCACGTTTTTCCGCATGCGGCGCAGATGCGCGGCCCACAGCAGGTTTGTCGGCGCCTGATCGGGATTGGCGAGCGCGTCGGCGAGGGCGGCGGCGGGATTGTCCTCGCGGCCCTGGTCGAGTTTTGCGCGGGCGCTTGCGCGGCTCACCCAACGCAGGTGGCGCAGGCGGGACAGGGCGAGCAGCAGCAGGACGGCGAGCGCGCCGGCGCCGGCGATGCGGCCGGCTGGCGTCGCCGCCAGCCAGATGCCGGTCCAGGACAAAGCGGCAAAACCGATCAGCACCGCCAAAGCGGGGGCGAGCAGCAGGATGAGCTGTTCGAGGAACAGGGCGAGCTGGGTGAGGAGAGTGAGCAGGCCAAGCCGCTTTCGTGCGGCGCGCAACTCTTCCATTCTGTCTCCGTTGCTGGCCCTGGCGACTGGCCGACCGCGTGGACCGCCCTCGTCCTTCGAGACGCCCGCTGGCGCGGGCTCCTCAGGATGAGGGCTATTGCGAGGCGGACGGCCCGCTGATCATAGCAACCAGTTGGGAACGCGGTCGAGTCCGATCAAGTCCTCGTAGCGCAGGCGCGGACGGATCAGGGCGTGTTTGTCGCCGTCCACCAGCACTTCCGGGATCAGCAGCCGGCTGTTGTAGGTGCAGGCCTGCGCCGCGCCATAGGCGCCCGCCGACATCACCGCCAGCAGATCGCCCGGCTGCGGTTCCGGCAGCGTCCGGTTTTTGGCCAGATAATCGCCGGTTTCGCAGACGGGGCCGACGAGGTCGGCCTTGATCTCCGCCGTTCCCGCGGCGGGTTGCGCCACCGGGAAAATGTCGTGGTGGGCTTCGTAGAGCGTGGGGCGCACCAGATCGTTCATCGCCGCGTCGACGATGACGAAATTCTTGCCGGCGCCGCGCTTCACATAAATCACCTTGGTGACCAGCACCCCGGCATTGCCGACGATCAGCCGGCCCGGCTCGAACACGGTCTTCACGCCCAAAGGTTTGATGTGGCGGCGCACGATCGCGGCGTAGAGATCGGGATGGTAGCTTTCCGGATTGTCCTGCTCGGAATAGGGAATGCCGAGGCCGCCGCCGAGATCGACATGGGCGATGTCATGGCCGCGCCGCCGCAATTCGCCGACGAAGCCGGCGAGCAGAGCAAAGGCGTTGTCGAAGGGCGCGAGATCGGTGATCTGCGAGCCAATATGCATGTCCACGCCGGAAATTTTGACGCCGGGCAGTTTGGCGGCGCGGTCGTAAACGTCGGCGGCGACCGAAATCGGCACGCCGAACTTGTTTTCCGACTTGCCGGTCGAAATTTTCGCGTGAGTCTTGGCGTCGACGTCGGGGTTGACGCGGATGGAAATCGGGGCGGTTTGCCCGCGCGACGAAGCGATCTGGGAGATGCGCTCCAGCTCCGGTTCGGATTCGACATTGAAGCAGAAAATGCCGAGGTCCAGCGCCAAAGCGATCTCGCGATCGGTCTTGCCGACGCCGGAAAAGGTGATCTTTCCGCCCTTCACTCCGGCGGCTTGCGCGCGCAAAAGCTCGCCTTCGGAGACGACGTCCATGCCGGCGCCCATTCCCGCCAGCAATTTGAGGATCGCCTGGTTGGAATTGGCCTTCATCGCATAGCAGACGAGGGCGTCGAGGTCGGCGACGGCCTTTGAAAACACCGAAAAATGCCGGCGGATGGTCGCGGCGCTGTAGAGATAGAACGGGGTTTCGACCTCGCGCGCCAGATCGGGCAGGGCATGGCCTTCGGCGTGGAGGACGCCGTTTTCATAAGCGAAATGACGCATGGATCTTACAGCAGGAAGTCGAAGGGCGTGGGTTGCTTGCTGGCGCCGGCTTTCAGCGCGGGATCGCTGACGCCGCGCGGCAGTTTTTCCGGAGAATTCGACGGCAGGGCGGCGGTGGAGGGCGCCTCGGGATAGCCTTTTCGCCCGCAGCCCTCGAGCGCGAGCGCGCCCGTGAGCAGGGAGGCGGCGGTGAGCAGGCGAAGCAGTCGAGCCAAGGTCCAAACCTTTCCAATTGCGCGAACTATAGGCGCGAACAGGTCGCGCCTCCAACTATTTCTTGGCGAGCTTCTGCTTCCAGCCGCGCGCCTGCTCGATGACGTTTTGCGGCGCCGTGCCGCCATAGGACAGACGGCTGCGCACCGATTTCTCTACACCAAGCACGTCAAAAATCTCTGACGTGATCGCGGGCTCGACACCCTGCAGTTCGGCGAGCGTCAGTTGTTCCAGTTCTTTGCCGGCGTCGCTCGCCAGCGCGACGATGCGGCCGGTGACGTGATGGGCCTGGCGGAACGGCAGGTTGAGCGCGCGGACGAGCCAATCGGCCAAATCGGTGGCGGTGGAATAGCCGGAGCCGGCCGCCGCCTTCATCTTTTCCAGCTTCGGCGTCATGTCGCGGACCATGCCGGCCATGGCGGCGATGCACAGGGACAGGCTTTGCAGGGAGTCGAAACAGCCTTCCTTGTCCTCCTGCATGTCCTTGGAATAGGCGAGCGGCAGGCCCTTCATCACGATCAGCAAGCCGGCGAGGTCGCCGATGACGCGGCCCGACTTGCCGCGCACCAGTTCGGCGGCGTCGGGATTGCGCTTTTGCGGCATGATCGACGAGCCCGTCGTGAACTTGTCGGACAAAGCGATGAAACCGAACTGCGGCGTGGTCCACAGCACGATTTCCTCGGCGAAGCGCGACAGATGCGTGGCGGTAATCGCCGCGGCCGACAGGGTTTCCAGGACGAAATCGCGATCCGAGACGCTGTCGAGCGAATTGGCGGTGGGGCGGTCGAAGCCCAGGGTTTTGGCGGTGGCGAAACGGTCGATGGGGAACGACGTGCCGGCCAAGGCGGCGGCGCCGAGCGGGCATTCGTTCAGTCTCTTGCGCGCGTCGGCGAAACGGCCGCGGTCGCGCGACATCATTTCGACATAGGCGAGCAGGTGGTGGCCGAAAGTGACGGGTTGCGCCGATTGCAGATGCGTAAAGCCGGGCATGACGGCTTCGGCATAGGTTTCCGCCTTGTCGACCAGCGCGGCCTGCAGGTCGGCGAGCTGGGCGTCCAATTCGTCAATGGTGTCGCGCACCCACAGCTTGAAATCGACGGCGACCTGGTCGTTGCGCGAGCGCGCCGTGTGCAGGCGTCCGGCGGTCGGACCGATCTTTTCGGCGAGGCGCGATTCGACATTCATGTGAATGTCTTCCAGCGCCCTGGAGAAGGTGAAGGCGCCGGACTCGATTTCGGCGGCGACCTCGTCTAGACCCTTCGAAATCGCTTCGGCGTCGGCGGCGCTGACGATGCCCTGCTTCGCCAGCATGGCGACATGGGCCTTCGAGCCGGCAATGTCTTGTTTCGCCAAGCGATAGTCGAAACCGATGGAGGCGTTGATTTCTTCCATGATGGCGTCGGGACCGCTGGCGAACCGGCCGCCCCACATCTGATTGCTCATGACTTTCTCCAGAAGACCGTAGCCGAGGCCCTCATGACTGACCCTGACGAACCGCAAGAGCCGGTGCGCGCCACGCCCGAACAAATGCGCCAGATCGCGCGCAAACTCATCCTGCCGCACGCGATCTTCGTCCCCACGGCCATGGCCGCGTGTGTTTGGTTCGTCCTATACGTGTTGGGCGGGGAGGGCAAGAAAGCGGAAGCGGCGCAATGCGAGGCGTCGCGGGCCGTGGCCGCGCGGATCGCGCCTTTGGCCAAGGGGGATTTTGCCGCGCTTGCGGTGCGGCCCGAGCCGAAGCCCATGCCGGAGCTTTCGTTTGTCGGGCCGAACGGGGCGACCACGCTGGCGGCTTTTCGCGGCAAGCCCATGGTGCTGAACGCCTGGGCGACGTGGTGCGTGCCGTGCCGCGAGGAAATGCCGGCGCTGGACCGGTTGCAGGGCGCGGCTGAGGGCGTCGTCGTGGTGGCGCTCAATGTCGATACGGCGAAAAAGGAGCGGGCGAAGGCGTTTTTGGGCGAGATCGGCGTGAAGAATTTGGGGTTTTATCAGGACGCGGATGGCGCGAGCTTTGAGGCGCTGCGTCGGGCCGGGAAGGTTTTGGGGCTGCCGACCACGTTTGTCGTTGGGCCCGATGGCTGCGAGATCGCGGCGCTGGCGGGGCCGGCGAAATGGGATGGGGAGGAGGCCAAGGCGCTGGTGGGGGCGCTCAAGTAAGGTCGCTGCTTGTTATCCGGAATTTTGTAGCTACATTGGAGCTACGGAGGATAAGTCATGGCTGCAACGGATATTGTTCGCGCGCGCATCGACCACGCGACCAAGGAGCGCGCCGCCGAAGCCCTGGCGGAAATGGGTTTGTCTATTTCGGACGCGATCCGGTTGCTGATGATGCGGATCGCCGACGAGCGGCGCTTGCCGTTTGAAGTCAAAGCGCCCAATGCGGCGACGCGCAGGGCCATGGCGGAGCTCGAGAGCGGGAAGGGCCATAGGTCCGAAAACGCCGAAGCTCTTTTCAAAGACCTTGGCATTTGAGCGGTGCTGACGCCCGTCTGGGCCGCCCGTTTCCGCCGCGACGTGAAATGGGCGGAAAAACGCGGCAAGGATATGGTCAAACTTAAGGACGCATTGATCCTATTGATTGAACAGCAGCCTTTGCCGCCGAGTTACGCCGATCATCCCCTGAAGGGCGATTGGAAGGGCTACCGGGATATTCATCTGGAGCCGGACTGGCTCTTGCTCTACCGCGTCGAAGGCTCCGAACTGCACCTCGCCAGGACAGGAAGCCATTCCGACCTGTTCAAGGAGTGAGGACGGCGTGAGCCCTGCGGCGACGCCGCAAAATTCACACGGGGGCGACCATATATTTTGCGGTCGGGCCGTAGGACGCGAGTTTTGCCGCGAGACTGGGTTCGTGGACGGTGGAAAATCCGAACCGGGACCAGAGGCTGTCGGTCCCGTAGACTGAAATCAGCGCGAGGTTTTCCAGGTTTTCTTGCGTGGCAATGGTCCGGAGCTGTGCGGCGAGATGTTTGGCCGCCGACTGGCCTCGGCCGCTTGGCCTTATCGCAGCGTCGTGGAGATAGAGGCAGTGCGCCGGCTCGGGTAGAGCGTTCAGGAACGCGTCCAGCGGCGGAACCGAATTCAGCAGCCAGGGATGAGAGATCGCGTAGCCGACCGCGCCGCCGTCGCTGTCCAGGATGAGGCAGCCCTTGGGAAAGAGGCGGAATTTTTCGGCGAATACCTCTGGCCGCTCCGGCAAGGAGGTGTGAATTTCCGTCGCGATTTCATTGACCTTTTGCAGGTCGCTTTCGGCCATCGGCCGCCAAAAAACTTTGTTTTGATGCACGATGATCGCGGGGAGGCCCCCTCATCCGTCTCGCGGCCTGCGGCCGCGAGCCACCTTCTCCCGCAAGGGGAGAAGGGTGCGCGTCAGCCGCGTCGCTTTGCTTTACGCCTGGGCGGCGTCCTTGACCGGCACGCCGGCGGTCTTGAAGGCGCTGACCAGCTCGCCCGACTGGAACATTTCGCGGACGATGTCGCAGCCGCCGATGAACTCGCCCTTGATGTAAAGCTGCGGAATCGTCGGCCAGTTCGAGAACGCCTTGATCCCCTCGCGGACTTCCATGTCTTCCAGAACGTTCACGCCCTTGTACGGGACTTCGAGATGGCCAAGAATCTTGGCGACCTGGCCGGAGAAGCCGCATTGCGGGAAGTTCGGCGTGCCCTTCATGAACAGCACGACATCGTTGGATTCGATGTCCTGTTTGATACGGTCGAGAGTCTGCTGGTTCGACATGTCAAGAATCCTTTCAACGGAGGTCAAGGCTCCGTCGATCTGAGAAGTAAGCGCGTTCGGCCCGGGCTTCAAGCCGTTTCGGGCGGCGCCGTCTCCAGCGCCAGCGCGTGCAAGGCGCCGCCGACATGGCCCTTCAGCGCGGCGTAAACCAGCTGGTGCTGCTTGACGCGGCTCAGGCCGCGAAAGGCTTCAGAGACCACCTGGGCGCGGTAATGGTCGCCGTCGTTGACCAGCGCCGTGATGTAGACTTCGGCGTCGGGCAGGGCTTCCTTGATCATCTGTTCGATGACGTGGGGTTCCATAGGCATGGGCGTTCCTCAGGCTTTGCCGCCGGACATATAGGCCGGCATCCAGGATTCGTGGGCTTCTAGCAAGTCCCGCACCAGAACGGGTTTGTCCGCGCCGAGTTTTAGAACATCGCCGCCGGTCTCGCCGATGATCGCCGCAGGGACGCCCGCCGTTTTCGCCGCCGCGAGCAATGCATCCGCCTTGGCCGCCGGGACGGCCAGCAGATAACGGCCCTGGTCCTCGCCGAACCAATTTTGCGGCGCGTCGCCGCCGGGGGCGGAGACGGTCGCGCCGATTTTGCCGGCCATGGCGCTTTCCGCCACCGCGACCGCGAGGCCGCCGTCCGAAAGATCGTGCACCGAGGAAACATCGCCACGCGAAATCAGGTCGCGGACAAAATCGCCGTTGCGCTTTTCCGCCGCGAGATCGACCGGCGGCGGGGCGCCTTCTTCGCGGCCGAAAATTTCGCGGAGGTAGATGGATTGGCCAAGCCAGCCCTCGCCTTCGCCGATGAGGACCAGTTTTTCGCCGGGGTTTTTGAAAGCGACTCCGACCGCCTTGGTCACGTCGGCGACCAGGCCGACGCCGCCGATCGCCGGGGTCGGCAGAATGCCCTTGCCCTGCGTCTCATTGTAGAGCGAGACGTTGCCGGAGACGATGGGATAGTCCAGAGCGCGACAGGCTTCGCCGATGCCCTGCAGACAGCCGACGAACTGGCCCATGATTTCGGGTTTTTCCGGATTGCCGAAATTGAGATTGTCGGTGAGGGCGAGGGGTTTGCCGCCGACCGCGGTGATGTTGCGCCAGCTTTCCGCCACCGCCTGTTTGCCGCCCTCGACCGGGTCGGCATAGCAATAGCGTGCGGTGACGTCGGTGGTGAGGGCGAGGCCCTTGGGGCCGTCGTCGATGCGCACGACCGCGGAATCGCCGCCGGGGGCGACGATGGTGTTGCCGAGAATCAAATGGTCATATTGCTCCCAGACCCAGCGCTTTGACGCCATGTCGGGGCAGGAGACCAGCTTTTTCAGCGCTTCGCCGATGGTGAGCGGCGCCGGCAGGGCGGCCGAATCGAGCTTTTGCGGTTTTTGCGTGGGCACATGGGGGCGGTCGTAGAGCGGGGCCTGGTCGCCCAGCTCCTTGATCGGCAGGTCGGCCTTGATCTCGCCACCATGCTTGATGACGAAGCGCAAGGTGTCCGTGGTCTTGCCGATCACGGCGAAGTCCAGGCCCCATTTGCGGAAAATGGCCTCCGCCTCTGCTTCCTTGTCGGGATCGAGCACCATGAGCATGCGCTCCTGGCTCTCCGACAGCATCATTTCATAGGCCGTCATGCCGCGCTCGCGGCAGGGGACCTTGTCGAGGTCGAGTTCGACACCGAGATTGCCCTTGGCGCCCATTTCGACCGCCGAGGAGGTCAGGCCGGCGGCGCCCATGTCCTGGATGGCGACGACGCAGCCTTTGCGCATGATTTCCAGGCAGGCTTCGAGCAGCAGTTTTTCCGAGAAGGGGTCGCCGACCTGGACGGTGGGGCGCTTCTCGTCGCTGTCCGCGTCGAATTCGGCGGAGGCCATGGTGGCGCCGTGGATGCCGTCGCGTCCGGTTTTCGAGCCGAGATAGACGATGGGGCGGCCCACGCCGGTGGCGGCGGCGTAGAAAATCTCGTCGGTCTTGACCAGACCGACCGCCATGGCGTTCACCAAAATATTGCCGTCATAGGACGGGTGGAATTCGGTGGAGCCGCCGACGGTGGGGACGCCGAAGGAATTGCCGTAGCCACCAACGCCGGCGACGACGCCGGAGACGAGATGGCGGGTGCGCGGGTGGTCGACTGAGCCGAAGCGCAGCAGGTTGAGGCAGGCGATCGGGCGGGCGCCCATGGTGAAGACGTCGCGGAGGATGCCGCCGACGCCCGTGGTCGCGCCCTGGTAGGGCTCGATATAGGAGGGGTGGTTGTGGCTCTCCATTTTGAACGCCACCGCCTGGCCGTCGCCGATGTCGATGATGCCGGCGTTTTCGCCGGGGCCCTGGATGACCCAGGGGGCCTTGGTCGGCAGCTTTTTCAGGTGGAGGCGCGAGCTCTTGTAGGAACAATGCTCGTTCCACATGGCGGAAAAGATGCCGAGCTCGGTGAAGGTGGGCTCGCGGCCGATCAGGGCGAGGATGCGCTGGTATTCGTCGGGCTTGAGGCCGTGCTGGGCGACCAGGTCCGGAGTGATGGCCGGTTCTTTAGAAGTCTGAGCGGTCAAGGGATCGGCCTCTGCATGGCGCGGCGCGCGCGAAGGGTTTTGGCGTTTCGATAGAGCCTCGCGCTTGGATTGGCAAGAATTCAGCGGCGCCGGCAAAATTTTTGAAAAATCTTTGAACCGTTTTTGCGGTCGCTGCGACCCAAGGACGAAAGGGCCGCAAGGGGCCCTGGACCCAGGGGAGCAGACCAATGACCAAGACTTTTCGCGCCAGCCTGACCGTCCTCGCCGTCGCCGCCGCGCTCGCCGCCGTCCCGGCCGCCCAAGCCAAGCCGTGGCCGCCGCATCCGCATCATCACTGGGGTCCCGGTATCGGCATTGGCATTGGTTTGGGCCTGATCGGCGCCGCCGCCGCTTCCGCCGCCTATGCGAACGAAGGCTACTGCCACACCGAACGCCGCTACGACGAATATGGCGACTATATCGGCCGCGTGCGGGTCTGCGAATGACCGCTTTTGCTGGCGGGGCCTTGACCTTTGGCGCCCGCCGCCCGATTCTCGGAAGGGCTCAATTCCTCCAGGGGGTCATGCGCAAGCAGACGACGGAGTCAGACGATCCGCAGCTTCTGGCGCGGATCGCCCGGGGCGACAGGCTGGCGATGCAAGCCCTGTTCGCACGCCATCGCCTGCGCGTGTTCCGCTTCATCCTGCGCTTTCTGCGCGACGAAGGCCGCGCCGAGGACGCCCTCGCCGAAACTTTTGTCGATGTCTGGCGCCAGGCTGGCGCCTTCGAGGGCCGGTCCAGCGTCATCACCTGGATCCTGTCGATCGCCCGATTCAAGGCTTTGTCCATCGCGCGCATGCGCAAAGACGCGCCCCTTGACGAGGATTACGCCGCCGGCCTCGCCGACGAGGCCGACGATCCCGAAGTGCTGATGGCCAAGGGTGACAAGGCCGCGGTTTTGCGCGCCTGCATTCAAAAACTGTCGGCGGAGCACCGCGAGATCGTCGATCTCGTTTACTACCATGAGCAATCCGTGGAGGAGGCGGCCGCGATCATCGGCATTCCCCCGGCCACGGTCAAAACCCGTCTCTTTTATGCGCGCCAGAAACTCTCGGAGATTTGCAGGCGCGCCGGCGTCGATCGAGGTTGGCCATGAACCCGCAGGACAGGCAAAGGCTGGCGGAACTCGCGCCTTTTTATGTCGCCGGGCGGCTTGAAGCCGAGGAGCGCGCGGAATTCGAGCGCGCCCTGGCGCAGGACGCCGAACTCGCCCGCAATGTCGAGGCGGCGCGGGCGGAGCGCGAGGAAATCATCGCGCTCAACGAGGCGCTGCCGCTCCCGAGCGCCCGGGCGGCGCAGAAATTGTTCGAGATGATCGAGGCGGAGCCGGTTTCCTTCTGGTCGCGGTTGGACCTGGGCGCGCGGCTTGCCAATGTCTTCAGCCCCCGCGCCCTCGGCTGGGTCGCGGCGGCCGCCTGCCTGCTGGTCGCGGTGGAGGCCGGTTTTCTGGCGAAACCCGCGCCGGCGCCGGGAGAATATGCCACGGCCTCGCGCGAGGAGGCGGGACTGGACGGGCGCTTCGCCCTGGTCGCCTTTGCGCCCGAGGCGACCATGGAAAAAATCGCCGCGTTTTTGGCGGGCCAGGAGGCGCAGATCGTCGGCGGGCCGCGCGCCGGGTTCTTTCAGGTCAGGCTCGGCGGCAAGGAGATGAGTGAGGACGAAGCCGCGAAAAAGCTTGAGGCGCTGCGCGCCTCGGGGCTGGTCAAATTCGCCCAGAAAAAGGGGTGAGCCATGAAGCTGTGGCGCTGGCTGCTGGTTGTGCCGCTGGTTTTGGCGCTGGTGGGGCCGTCGCTCGCGCAGCAGCCGTTTTTGTCGCGCGGCGGCGGTTTTTCTCCCGGCTTTCACCCCGGGGGCGTCTATCGGCCCGGTGGGCGCTTTCATCCCGTCTATCCCGGCCGCGGGGCGCGTCGGCCCGGGCCGCGCTATGGCGATGGCGCGCCGCCGCGTTACTGGCCGCTGCGTCCTTGGCCGCCGCGCATCTATGATGCGCCGCCGCCGCGCTATGTTCCGCCCCCGCCTCCGGCCATGGTCGAAAGCGATGTGCCGCTGCCGCCCCGCCAGGTCCGCCGGCCCGTGGCGGTCCGGGAGGCGCCGCCGCCGCGGGTGCGGGTGAAAAAGCCTGTCACCGCCGCGCCCTTGGTTTCGCGCGCGCTGCTGCCTGCTGTGACGGAGAAACGTTTGGCGCCCGACGAGATTCTCGTCGCCTTCCAGAAGGAAGCGCCGGGGCAGGCGGAAAATTTTGCGCGGGCGGAAAAACTCGATCTGGTCGAGACGCGGTCGCTCAAATTGATCGGCGTGAGCGTGCATCGCCTCAAACTGCCGCGCGGGGCGGATTTGCGCAAAACGCTGCGTCGCGCCGGGCGGGATGCGCGGGTGGCCTGGGCGCAGCCGAATTTTTTATACCAGTTGCAGGAGGGGGCGCAGGGCTCGGTCCAATCGCAGGGCTCGATCCAGGAGCAGGCGCCCGAGGGCTATGCCGGCGCGGCGCTGAATCTCGCCGACGCCCATAAGCTGGCGCTTGGCAAAGGGGTCGCCGTCGCGGTGATCGATTCGCAGGTGGATGCGGCGCATCCCGAATTTTGGGGGGTGGCGGCGGAAGCGTTCGACGCCGTTGGCGGGGCGGGCGCGCCGCATGCCCATGGCACGGCGATGGCCGGGGCGATTTCCGGCCATGTCAAGCTTGTGGGCGCCGCGCCCGCCGCGCGTCTTCTGGCGGTGCGGGCCTTTGATCCGGCCGGCGGCGCCGCCCGTGGCGCGACTTTGCCGATCGTGGCGGGGCTTGACTGGGCGGCGGACAAGGGGGCGCGCGTCGTCAGCATGAGTTTCGCCGGTCCCGCCGATCCCTTGATGGAGCGCATGGTGGTCGCGGCGGCATCGAAAAACATGGCGCTGATCGCGGCGGCCGGCAATGAGGGGCCGGGGGCGCCGCCGCAATATCCGGCCGCCTATCCGCCGGTGATCGCCGTCGCCGCCGTGGATGAGACGGGCAAAATTTATCGGCAGGGCAATCGCGGGGCTTATATCAAACTGGCGGCGCCAGGCGTGGATGTGATCGCGGCGGCCCCGAACGGCGGCTACGATTTGTCCACCGGCACGTCGATCGCCTGCGCCGAGGTCAGCGGCGTCGCGGCGCTGCTGCTGGAGAAGACGCCGGGGCTCGATCTCAAGGGGTTAAGGCGGATTTTGGCTGAGAGCGCGCGAAAAATCGCCGGGGAGAATTTTGGCGCCGCGGATGCCGCTGCGGCGCTTGCGGCGAAGTGACGGGACGAACCCCTCATCCGGCCCCTTCGGGGCCACCTTCTCCCGCAAGGGGAGAAGGAAGGCGCTCCCCGCAGTCTGAGCCCTTCTCCCCTTGCGGGAGAAGGTGGATCGGCGCGAAGCGCCGAGACGGATGAGGGGGCTTACTCCGTAAAGACGATGGTCTTGCGGCCGTTGATCACCACGCGGTTTTCCACGTGCAGGCGCACGGCGCGGGCCAGCACCCGGCGCTCGATGTCGCGGCCCTTGCTGACCAAATCCTCGGGGCGGTGGTGGTGGGAGATGCGCTCGACGTCCTGCTCGATGATCGGGCCTTCGTCGAGTTCCGCCGTCACATAATGCGCGCTAGCCCCGATCACCTTGACGCCGCGGGCGTGGGCCTGATGATAGGGCTTGGCGCCCTTGAAACCCGGCAAAAAGCTGTGGTGGATGTTGATGCACTTGCCCGACAGTTTCGCCGCCAGGCCGTCCGACAGAATTTGCATGTAGCGGGCGAGCACCACCAGTTCCGCGCCGGTCTGCTGGGTCAGCGCCCAGATCTGCGCCTCCTGCTCCATCTTGGTTTCGCGGGTCACCGGCAGGTAATGGAAGGGCGCGCCGGTGAAATCGAGATGGGGAAAGGTTTCGCGCGGATAATTGCTGGCGATGCCGACCAGTTCGATCGGCAATTCGCCGATGCGCCAGCGGTAGAGCAGGTCGGCGAGGCAATGGTCGAATTTCGACACCAGGATCAGGACCTTGGCGCGCTGCGACTGGGCGCGCACCCTCCAGGTCATGTCATATTCCTCGGCGAGTTCGCAGAAACTGGCCTTCCACGCCTCGATGTCGGCGCCCTCGCGCACCGGATTGAACTCGACGCGCATGAAGAACTGGTCGGTGTCTTCCTCGTCGAACTGCCGGGAATCCGCGATGTTGAAGCCGGATTCAAAAATATGGCTGGCGACGCGGGCGATGATGCCCGGGCGGTTCGGGCAGCTCAGCAGCAGATGGTAGATTTCGACGGGCGCTACGGACGAGTTCGCAAGCTTGGGTTTGGCCATGATTCAGCACGGGCGAGAGAGAAGCGTTCAAGCTCATGCTCTAGCGCCCGAAACCGGTAAAGTCGAGACAATCAGCCGCGCGTGCGACGAATGCGCGCGAAGGCGTAGGCCGGCAGCAGGATCGGCGCGCGGGTTCCCCCGCCGCGCCAGTCCTGCTCGTCGGTCGGCAGCAACATGATTGCGGTGGCCGCGACCACCCCGGCAAAGGTCACGCCGAAACTGCCGAACAGCAGCACCAGGAACAGGCCCATCGAGTCCGATTTGGACACCATGTCCCAGATGTGGCCGACATTGGAGGCGAGCACGCCGGCGGCGCAGATGAAACCGACCGCCCAGCCGAACGCCCAGTTCAAGATCATCATACGGACCAGACGGTTCGGCTTTGTTCTGGACTGCTGCATGGCTGCGCCCCGAAAAAATTTGATCTAGATCAAATGTAATCGTAAACGCGGCGTCGCGCCAGTGTTTTCCTCAGGACGGCAGCCGCAGCACCTGGGCCTGCGCGCCCAGCGCCCGGGCGGCGATTTCGACGACATGGTCGTGATGGGTGAACAGGATCGGCTGCAGGGCGGGGCTCAGATCGGCCAGGGTTTTGAGGCCGGCGGCGACGCGGGCGTCGTCGAAACTGGCGAACAGATCGTCGCCGATGAAGGGCGGGGCCTCGGATTTTTTGGCGTAATCTTCCAAAAAGGCTAGGCGCAGCGCCAGATAGAGCTGGTCGCGGGCGCCCTCGCTGAGGGCGTTGAGCGGCAAGGCGGCGCCGTCGCGGCGCACCGCCAGCAGATGCAGCTTTTCGTCCTCGGCAAAATCCTGCTTCAGGTTTTCGTAGCGGCCGGAGGTCAAGGCGGCGAAAATTTTGGCGGCGCGGGCGAGCAGCGGGTCCTGGCGGCTCTGGCGGTGGCGTTCGAGCCCGGCCCCGACCATCAGCGAGGCGATTTTCAGCACCGCCCAGCGCCGGGCCTCCACCGCCATCTCGGCCTTGGCCGCTTCGCGGTCGAGCGCGGCCTGCTCGGCGCCCGTGCTGTCGTCATGGTCCTGCAACTGTTTTTTGGCGTCGTGCTGGGCGAGCAGCGCGGCGTCGCGGGCCTTGTTGCGGTCCTCGCGGGCGCGCAAAATTTCGGAGAGGCGCAGGCGCGCCGCGTCGGGATCGAAATTTTTCGCCTGCTCTGCGAGCTCCGCCTCCTTGCCCTCGGCCACCGGGGCCAGTCGGGCCAGTTCGGCGTCGATCGCTTCCGTTTGGGCGCGGCGCAGGCGCAGGCGCTCGCAAAGCGCTGTGGCGTCGCCGCCAAAACCGGCGTCGGCGCAGAATTTTGTCAGCCGCGCCTCGGCCTCGGCGCGCGCCTGGCCGGCGGCGGCGACGGCGCTTTCCGCTTTCGCCAGCAGTTTTTGCGCGGCGCTGCGGGCGCTGGCCTTTTCGCGCTCGGCGGCGAGGCGTTTTTGCAGGGCGCGCGCCGCGTCGATGGCGGGGCGCGCCGGCAGGCCTTGGCCGCAGACGGCGAGCAGCGCGTCGAGTTTTTGTTCGAAACCGGCGAGATCGTCGCGGATGGTCTGCACGCGGCGGGATTCGCTCGCCTCCTCCTGCAACTCTCCGGGCAGGTCGCGCCACAGCGCGATCCGCGCCTGCGCCTCGTCGAGCGTGGCGTCGGGGTCGAGGCGAAGTTGCGCCAGCGTCGGGAAAAATTCGGCGCGCCAGGCGGCTTCCTGGTCCGCCAGTTCCGCCAATGTCGCCTTCAGCGCGTCGATGCGCTCGGGGGCGCTGGCGATTTTCGCCGCGAGGTCGCGCGCTTCGGAATCTTGGCGCGCAAGCTCCTTCAGTCGGGTGGCGATGCGGCGGGCGAGGGCGCCGGCCTCGAGCGCCAGCGGCTCCAGCCCGGCTTGCGCGGCCAATTGCTCCAGGCCCGGCGTCGCGGCGCGCAGTTTGGCGTCGAGCTGGGCCAGCTTGGCTTGCGCTTGTTTCAAATTTTCGCGCGCGGACAGCAGGTTGTCGGCCTCGGCGCGCCAGCGCGCCATCACGCGCGGCGGCGCCGGGTTGACCCCGCAGGCGCGCCAACTTTCCGCCCAGCGCGCTTCGAAGTTTTCGAAGGCTTCGGCGGTCTCCTGCGCTTTTTGCTCGGCGTCGGCCAGAGCGGCGCGGGCGGTTTCCAAAATTTCGCCCGCAGCCTCCATCTCCACCACGCGCGCGGCGTTTTCGAACAGGGCGTCGGCGGCGGCGTCGGCCTCGGTTTGCGCGTCTTCGAAATGTTTGGAGGCGGCGGCCCAGGCGGCCTCGTTGGCGCGGCAGGCGGCGAGTTCGGCCCAGAGCGCGTCGCGGCGGGCGCGCAGCTCCGCCAGTTGCGCCCGGCTCGTCAGCGCTCCCGCCTTTTCCAGCGCCTTGGCGGCGGTTTCCGCCGTTTTCAGGCGCGCGCGCGCTTCGTCGAGGCGGCGGCGCGCCTCCGCCTGTTGCGCGGCGAGCGCGTCAAAATCCTGCGCCGCCTGCTCGATGGCGGAGGCGTCGGGGCTCGGTGCGGCGGCGAAACGTTCCAGATCGGGCAGGGCGGGGGAGAGCCGCGCCCGGCGTTCGTCGAGTTTTCGGGCTTCGTCGGCGCAGGTCCGCGAAAGATCGTCGCGCGCGTCCTCGTCGCGCTCGACAGCGCCGAAGGCGGCGAGTTTTTCCGCAAGCGCGCTGGCGTCGGGCGGCGGCGCGCCCTGTTGCGCGCGCAATTTGGCCAGGGCTTTTTCCTCGCGCTCGAGCGCCGCCAGCGGCTCGATCTTTCGCGCCAGCAGGTCGCGTCCCCTGGCGATCAGCCGCTCCGCCCGCGCCAGCACGGCGGCGTCGGGTTGCGCCGCGCGCAGCGTCGCGCCGTCGTCGAGGCCGCAGGCCAGTGCGCGAAGGCGAAGCTTGTCGGCGGCGTCGCTGAGCGCTTTTTCGCGGCGGGGCAGGTCGTCCAGCGCCTTTTCCATGGCGCCGCCCGCTCGGTGCAGGGCTTCGATGTTTTCCGTCTGCGCCAGCACGTCGTCGGCGACCGCGATGTTTTCGGCGTCCTCGCGCGCCTCGTCGCGGGTTTGCTCCGCTTGCGCCGAGGCGTCCTGCTCGCGCGCCTGCTCTGCAAGAAGGGTTTCGAGTTTGGCCGCCCACTCCGGCGTGTAGGCTGAGAGATCGCCGAAAGCGGCCAGGTTCGTGCGCAATACCTCCAAAGTCTTCAGGATCGGGGCGGCGCGCAAAAGGCGGTTGAGCCGGATCTGCTCGGCTTCGTCGTCGCGCTCCTTCGCCTTGATGTCGGCGAGCGTTGTCTCGGCGTCTTCGATCTGGCGGCGCAGTTTTTTCAGCTCGGTTTCGGAGAGGCGGGTTTCTTTTTCCGCCTTGCTGGCCTCCTCGAAGCGGGTGAGCGCCTTGTAGAAGGAGCGGTGGCCCGCCTTGCGCTCGCCGAAAATGTCGTCCGCTTCGGTTTCGATGCCTTTGCGCAGGTCGATCAGGCCGCGCAGGCCCGAGGCGGCGGCGAACAGGCTGGCGCCGATTTCGCCCTCGGCGCGCAGCATTTCGTCGCCGCCTTTTCGCAGGCTTTCGGCGTCGAGGCCGAAGGCGCGGTGAAAAATCTCGCGGCTGGCGGCGCCGAGAAAGGGGGCCAGGCAATCGTCGGGGAGCGCGGCGCCGGCGGCGTCGAGCAGGGTGGCCTTGACGCCGCGGCGGCGGAAAAATTGCAGCATCTGGCCGTTGCGCGCCTCGACCAGCGCGCCGAGCCGGAGGTCGGCGGGGCGCAAAAAGGACTTTTCCGAGCGCGGCACGCCATAGAACAGGTCGCCGATGGCGGTGAGCGCGCTGGATTTTCCGGCCTCGTTGGGGCCGTGGACGATGTGCAGGCGCGCGGCGCGGTCGAAATGCAGGTTTTCGCCGGCGAAGGGGCCGTAGGCGTCAAGCGCCAGCTGCAAAATCCTCATGCGGAGCGCTCCGCGCGCGCCAAGGCGAGATCGCGGGCCTCGGCGAGCAGGGTTTCGAAATTTTCGCGCGGCAGTTCGGTTTTGGGCGGCATTTTGGCTTCAATGGCGGACAGCGCGGCGCGCGCCTGCTCGGCGAATTCGGGGTCGGCCAGGACTTCGTCGAGCAAAGCGGCGAAATCCAGCTCGCTGTCGCGCTTCGCCGCCGTTTTGGGCGCGCGGGTTTCGACCAGGAATTTTTCGAGTTCGATGGTGTCGCTGGCGTGGTGCAGCGCGGCTTCGACCTGTTCGCGCCAGCCCGAGGGATCCCCGGCCAATTGTGCGTGAAGGCTCGTGGCGCCGTGAACGCGCAGGCGGGCGGCCAAAAAGCGGCCGGCGGCCTTCTCGCTTTCGTTGCGGGCGCGAAGCGTGATTTCGGCGCGCAACTCGTCCCAGCTTTCGAAGGGCGCGGCGTCGATCAAAATTTCGGCGAAACGGGCGCGGTCGACCGGCAGGTGATGGGTTCCCGTGATCCGGCCGTCCTCGACCTCGACGAAAACCGCGCCCTTCGCCCCACATTCACGAATCGACCGGCCCTGGAGATTGCCGGGATAGACGACAAACGGGTCTTGGCAGACGATTTCGTGGGCGTGGACATGGCCGAGCGCCCAATAATCGTAGTTTTTGGCGCGCAGGTCGGCGAGCGTGCAGGGGGCGTAGCTGGCGTGGCCTGGGCGGCCGTCGAGCGAGCTGTGCAGCACGCCGATGTTGAACCAGCCCGGCTTCGGCTCGGGATAGTCGGGGACGAAATTGCCGGTTTCGGCGCGGTCGGCAAAACTGCGGCCGTGGAGGGCCACGCGCAAGTCTTCGAGCACAAAAGTTTTGGCCTTTCGCGCGGGGAATTCGTGCGCGAGGTCAGGCAGAGACAAGCTTTTGGTGACCACGCTTTCGGCGTCGTGATTGCCTTTGAGCAGGTAGACCCGCACGTTTTCGCGCGTCAGCCGGGCGATCTGGCGGTTGAAGAACAGGGCCGCCGAGGCGTCGCGCCAGTCGCCGTCAAAAATATCGCCGGCGAAAATGGCGAAGGCGATGTTTTTTTCGAGCGCCTGAGTGATCAGGTCCTCGAAGGCTTCGCGGCTTGCGGCGCCGAATCGCTCGGCCATGCGCGGGTCGCGCAGGCTCAGGCCCTGAAACGGGCTGCCCAGATGCAGGTCGGCGGCGTGAAGAAAGGTGAACATGCAAATCCGCGCGTGATTCGTCACCCGATCTTAAGAGCTTGGGCCAAGGGACAGAAGCTTCGGCTTGTTCCCGAGCTGTGCCTAGAGCTTGGGCTTAGCCTTGCACAGAGCTTGGGCTTGTTCTGCGGCGCAAAAATTGCAATCAGCTTACATATTGAGGAGGGCCCATGAAGGTCGCGCTGATCCAGATGAATTCCGTCGCCGACAAGGCGGCCAATGTCGCGCAGGCGCGCGCGCTGATCGACGAGGCTTGCGCGCTGGAAAAGCCGGACTGGGTCGGTTTGCCCGAGGTTTTTGATTTTCTGGGCGGGACGCGCGAGGAAAAATTCGCCGCCGCGGAAAAATTGCGCGAGGGGCCGGCCTATGCGCTCGCCGCCGAGCTTGCCGCCCGGCACGGCGTGTTCGTCCATGCCGGCTCGATTCTCGAGCGCAACCGCGACAGCCTGTCCAACACCACCGTCGTGTTCGACCGGACCGGTCGGGAAATCGCGCTCTATCGCAAAATCCACATGTTCGACGTGGTGACCCCCGACGGCGCCGCCTATCGCGAGAGCGCGCTGTTCACGCCGGGGACGGAGCTTGCGACCTATGAGGCCGAGGGTTTGCGATTCGGCTGCGCCATCTGCTACGACCTGCGCTTTCCCGCTCTGTTCCAGGCGCTTTCCGCGCGTGGCGTCGATGTGATCGCGCTGCCCGCCGCCTTCACCCTGCTCACCGGCAAGGACCATTGGGAGGTTTTGTGCCGGGCGCGCGCCATCGAAACCCAAAGCTTTTTCGTCGCCCCTGCCCAGATCGGTCCGCACCGGATCAAAGACGAAGTGCGCCACACCTATGGGCATTCGCTGGTTTGCGATCCCTGGGGGCATGTGGTCGCGAAGGCTTCGGACAATCCCGGTTTCGTCACCGCCCGGCTCGACCGCGGGCTGATCGCCAAAACCCGCGCCGCCAATCCGGTGGCTTCGCAGAGAAAGCCGTTCGCCTGATGGACTTCTTGCCCACCCTGACGCCGGAACAGCTCACGGCGATCAATCTGAGCCTGCGCATCGGCTTCACCGCCACTTTGTGCAGTCTGCCCTTCGCCGTTCTGGTGGCCTTTTTGCTGGCGCGCGGCAATTTCCCGGGCAAGACGCTCCTGGACGCCGTGGTGCATCTGCCTTTGGTGCTGCCGCCTGTCGTCACCGGCTTGATTCTGCTGCTGCTGTTCGGGCGGCGCGGGCCGATCGGCGCCTTTCTCTACGAGCATTTCAACTTCACTTTCGCCTTCCGCTGGACCGGCGCGGCGCTCGCCGCCGGGGTGATGGGCTTTCCGCTGATGGTGCGCGCCATCCGGCTGTCGATCGAGGCGGTCGATCCGCGGCTGGAGCAGGCCGCCGCCACGCTGGGGGCGCCGCCGCTCGCCGTGTTCTTCCTGGTCACCGCGCCGCTGGCGGCGCCGGGGCTCCTGGCCGGCGCGGTGCTGGGCTTCGCCAAGGCGCTGGGCGAATTCGGCGCGACCATCACCTTCGTCTCCAATATCCCTGGGGAAACCCGCACCATTCCCGCCGAAATTTATCTGCTGACGCAAACGCCGGGCGGGGATCAGGACGCCGTGGTCATGTCGGCGGTGGCCGCGGCTTTGGCGATCGGCGCGCTGGTGGCTTCCGAATTTTTGGCCAAGCGCATGAGGATCGAGACGCGGGGGCTGTCGTCATGATCTCGGTCGACGTCAAGCTTTCGCGCGGCGATTTTTCGCTGCAAACCGCTTTTGGCAGCGAGTCCAAGATCACCGCTTTGTTCGGTCATTCCGGCTCCGGCAAGACCACGCTGATCGAGCTGATTTCCGGGCTGGCGCGGCCGGATGTCGGTCGCATCGAGATTGGCGGCCGGGTGCTGGTCGACACGGAAAAACGCATCTTCGTTCCGGCGCGCAAGCGCGGCGTCGGCCTGGTGTTCCAGGACGCGCAGCTGTTTCCGCATTTGAGCGTGGCGCAGAACCTGCGCTTCGCCCAGTTTTTCGCCGCAAAGGACGGGCGGCGCTTGCCTTTTGACCGGGTGGTCGAGACTTTGGGGATCGGCCATTTGATGACGCGGCGGCCGGGGCAGCTGTCCGGCGGCGAGCGCCAGCGCGTCGGCGTCGCCCGCGCGCTGATGGCCGCGCCGCGCCTGCTGCTGATGGACGAGCCCTTCGCCTCCATCGACGTGGCCCGCCGCACCAAGGCGATGGAGCTGGTGGAGCGGACGCGCGACGAATTCGACACGCCGGTGGTGCTGGTGTCGCACCAGATCGAGGAGGTGATGCGCCTCGCCGGACAGGTGGTGATGATCGAGCGCGGCCGGGTCAAGGAGGTGGGGCGCCCGGAAGAGATTTTTGCCTCGGCGCGCGAGGAAACGCCGTCCGACCGTTTCGGCGTCGGCGTCAGCCTCGCCTGCGGCGACGCCAGTTTTGACGCGCATTACCGTCTGACCAAACTGCATCATCCCGCCGGCGACATTTTTTTGCCCGACCGCGCGCCCGAGGCGAAGCAAACGCGCGTGTTCGTCAAGGCGGTCGATGTGTCGCTGGCGCATCGGCCGCCGCCGGACACGTCCATCCGCACCCTGTTGCGCGGCAAAGTCGTGAGCATTGCGGCGACCAAGGGGCCGCTCGCCATCGCCACGCTCGAGCTGAAAGGCGGCGAAAAGCTGTTCGCTTCGCTCACCCGCATGGCGGTCGATGAATTGCGCATCAAGCCCGGCGATGAGGTCTATTGCCTGATCAAGGCGGTGGCGCTCGACGAACGGCAGGTGGAGAGCGTTTGACTTTTGCCGCGCCCGGGGCCTAGACCCGCCCATGGCCGCGCAAGATTTCTTGGCCCGGATCGGCGCGAAACCGCTGAT
The DNA here is from genome assembly GCF_025961575.1 of Rhodoblastus acidophilus. Taxonomy (GTDB): domain Bacteria; phylum Pseudomonadota; class Alphaproteobacteria; order Rhizobiales; family Beijerinckiaceae; genus Rhodoblastus; species Rhodoblastus acidophilus_C. Next base: position 184,507 of record NZ_JAOQNX010000005.1, read on the forward strand.
CATGGGCATTCTCAACGTCACGCCGGATTCCTTTTCCGACGGCGGTCGCCATTGCGACCCCGGCGCGGCGTTTTTGCGCGCGAAAAAAATGGTGGAGGAGGGGGCGGACATTATCGATATCGGCGCGGAATCGACCCGCCCCGGTTTCACCCCCGTTTCGGCCGAGGAGGAATGGGCGCGGCTCGAAGCCCCGCTTGCGGCCATTTTGCGTGAGGGAATTGCGCCGGTTTCAGTCGACACCACCAAGGCGGAGATCGCGCGGCGCGCCGTGGCGCTGGGCGCGGCGATCATCAACGATGTCTCGGGTCTGCATGGCGAGCCCGCTCTGGCCGAGGTTGCGGCGGAAAGCGGCGCGGCGCTTGTCGTGATGCACCATTGCGCGGAGGCCGATCCCGCACGCGATATTTTGGCCGACATGCGCGCGTTTTTTGCCCGCGCGCTGGCGCGGGCGGAGCAGGCCGGGGTGAAGCGCAGCCAAGTCGTTCTTGATCCCGGCGTCGGCTTCGGCAAGACCTTCGAACAGAACCTGGTCGCCGCGACCAGCGCGGGGGCGCTGAAGGCGGCGTTCGGGCTGCCGGTGCTGGTCGGGCTCTCGCGCAAACGTTTCATTGGCGCGATCACCGGCGCGCCCACGGAAAAACGGCTCGCCGGAACTTTGGCCGCCGATCTCGCCGCGTTGCAGGCCGGCGCCGACATTTTCCGCGTCCATGACGTCGCCGAACATGCCGACGCGCTCAAAGTCTGGAGCGCCCTTGTCCGCGCCTGAAAACTTCGTTGCGCTGGCGTTCGGCGCCAATCTCGGCGACGCCCAAGGCAATATTCGCCGCGCCGTGGCGTTTTTGGCCGCGCGCGGGGTGGATTTTGAAAGAGTCTCTTCACTTTATGCGACAAAACCCTGGGGGGTCGAGGACCAGCCGGATTTCGTCAACGCCTGCGCCGTGGCGCGCACCGCTCTCGCGCCGCGCGCCCTTTTGGCGCTGACCCAGGAGGCGGAACGGGCGCTCGGCCGCACCCCCGGTCTGCGCTGGGGACCGCGGGTCATCGACATCGACATTCTGCTTTATGAAGATGTTGTTTGGGCTGACGAAAACCTGGTCTTGCCGCATCCGGAAATGACCCGCCGCGCCTTCGTTTTGCAGCCTCTGGCTGAAATCGCTCCAGACCTGCGCGTAAATGACGCAACGGTTTACCAGCTTGCCCAAAAGTTTCGTTCCGAGGACGTCCAGAGGCTGACGGCTTTTTAACCGTCTTCACAACCTGGGGTTTTAGTTCTCCTTTCGTACTCATCAGTAAAATCAATCGGATACACGCTCTTGCAGTCTGAAAACCAACAGCCAGGTAAGGCAATGTCGAACATCGTTATTGTCGACGACCGGAGCATCAACCGGACGATCTACGCCAAGCTCGCGCAGTCGATTGGCCCCGGGATCGAGGTCCGCGACTTCGGCGATCCCACGGACGCGCTGGAATGGTTGGCGCTCAACCGCGCCGATTTGATCATCACCGACCATGACATGCCGCAGATCGACGGCGACGAATTCATCACCCGCTTTCGCGCCATGCCGCGCGCCGAAACCGTGCCGGTGATGATGATCACCGTCAACGACCAGCGCATGTTGCGGCTGCGCGCGCTGGAAAGCGGCGCCAATGACTTTCTCCACTCGCCGGTCGACCATTGCGAATTCGTGATGCGCGCCCGCAATCTGCTCAAACTGGCGCATGCTGTGGAGGCGCGGGCTGAGGCGGCCCCGCAGCGGGAGGCGGCGCCGGTGGCGCGGCTCGACGCGCATCGGGCCCAACGGCCGGTTGCGGCGAATTGGCGGTTTGCGCCGCGGCTCGACCTGATGACCGGACGGGTGGCGGGCGCGCAATTGTTGCGCGACGGTTTTGGCGCCGAATTCGCCGACGCCGAAGCCCTGCGGCTGCTGCTCGACGCCATCACGCCGCTTCAGGCTGGCCGGCGCGGGCCGGTGCGGCTTTCGCTGGACGTCCGGCTCGACGGCGATGTGGAAAAATCCGCCGCGGTCGCGCTGGCGAAAACCTTGGCCGAGACCGGCGTCGCGCCGCATTGGCTCGATCTGCGCTTCGACGCGGCCGAGATTTTTGTCGCGCCGGAACTGGCGGAGGAGGAGGCGCGGGCGCTGAAAAATCTGGGCGTGGGGGTGACCCTGAACCTTGGCCCGGTCAATCTCGGCGTGCTCGGGCGCGACATCGGCAAGACCGGCCGGCTGGCCGCGCCGATCGAGCATTTCATCGACACTCTGAAGCCCACCGTCGCCTTCTCCTGTCCGGCTTCGGCGTCCGATGCGCTCAGGGTTTTGCGCCTGCTCGGGCGCGGCGCGCGGTTTCCGCTGGTCGCTGGGGATGTCGCCAATGCGGCGCTGCTGAGGCTGCTGCGGCGGGTGGGGGTGCGCGAAGCGCAAGGGCCCTGTTTCGGCGCGCCCTTCGCCGCCCGCGACCTGTCAAACCTGTTTCCGCCGGCGGAGACCGGCGCGCTCAAGCTTCTGGCCTGACGCGCGGATGGACAGGACAAAACATTTCGCACCGGCCCTGGCGCGCTTCGAGGCCCGGCCCACGGACGAACGCGAGGTGATGCGCAACCGGCTGGTCCTGTCGGGCCTCGCGCTCGTGGTCGTGCTTGCGGCGCAGGCCGAGGGCGAGGCGGCGCGCGCTTTTCTGCGCTCGGGGCTGCCGATCCTGACGGCCTATCTGCTCGGCGCCGCGGCGCTGATGGTCCATATGTCCTGGCGTCCCGCCGTCAGCCCCGTTCGGCTGGGGCTCGCCTTGACCATGGACGGGGCGATGATCACCGCCGCCATGGTTTTGGGCGGCGGCGCCGCGGCCTGGCTGCTGCCGCTCTATTGGTGGATGATCCTGGGCGCCGGCGCGCGGCTCGGCGCGGGTTTTCTGGCCTATACGGTGGCGCTGGCGGTCTGCGGCTTCGGCCTGGTGATCGCGAGGACGCCGTTCTGGCGCGACCATGCGGCGCTCTCCGTCAGCCTGCTGCTGTCGCTGGCGGCGCTGCCGCTCTATGGCGCGATCCTGCTGCGCCATGGCGCGGCGGCGCGCGCCGAGGCCGAGCGCGCCAGCCGGGCCAAAACCCTGTTTCTGGCGAGCGTCAGCCATGAATTGCGCACGCCGCTGACCGCGATCATCGGGCTGACCGGGCTGCTCCAGAATGGCCGGCTCGATGCGGAGCAGCGCGACATGACCCGCACCTTGCAGGAGTCCGCGCAGACGCTGCTGCGCCAGATCGAGCATCTGCTGTCCGCCGCCCGTCAGGAAATCGGTCAGAACGATGGCGGCGACGAGGAGGTGGTCGATGTCCTCGCGCTGCTCGTGTCGCTGCGCGCCATGCTCGCGGTGGAGGCGGAGGCCAAGGGCGTGCGGCTCGGCCTGATGATCGAGGCGGAGACGCCGAGCCATATTCTTTGCGATCGCCGTCGCGTTCAGGAGATTTTGCAGAATGTGGTCGGCAATGCCGTGAAATTCACCCGCGAGGGCGCGGTGGCCGTGCGCGTCGGCGCCGTGGCGCGCGAGGGCGGGCTTTGGCTGACGGTCGAGGTGCGCGACACCGGTCCCGGTGTTGCCGCCGAGGCGCAACAGAGGATTTTTGAGCCGTTTCGCCAGGGGGACGCGTCGATCGGCGAAAAATTCGGCGGCGCCGGGCTCGGTCTTTCCATCGTCAAGCGGCGGCTCGACGCCATGGGCGGCGAGATTGCGGTTGAAAGTCCCGGCGTTGGCGCTGTGTTTCGCCTGGGCTGGCCGGTGACGCCGGTCGAAGTGTTGGAGGACGAAGCCGAGCCGTCGGGGGCCGAGCCGGTGTGCCTGGATGTGACCGGGGATTTCGACGCGCTCGCCGTGGCGGCGCGCCATGATCTCGCGGTGCTGGTCTTTCCCTTCGCCGAGGCGCGCGCACAAAAACTGGCGCGGCGGCTCGCGGTCCTGCGCCGGACGCCGGGACGGCCGCTGCGGCTTCTGCTGGCCGAGGACAATGCCGTCAATGGTCGGGTTCTGGAAAAAATCCTCGCCGAGGCGGGCCATGAGGTGCGGGTGGTGGCCGATGGGGCGTCGGCGCTGCTGGCGATGCTGCGCGAAAATTTTGATGTGGTCGTCCTCGACGTGAACATGCCCCGGCTCGGCGGGATCGAGGCCGCGCGCATCTATGCCGCCGCCCGGCCGCAGGGGCGCGCGCCCATTCTGGCGCTGACCGCCGACGACAGCGGCGAACGCCGCAGAGCCTGTCGGGCCGCGGGCATGGTGGATTGCCTGCGCAAGCCGATCTCGCCTGACATTTTGCGCGCCGCGCTCGAGGCCGCTGCGGCGGCGACGCCCCGCGCGCCGCGGGAAAGCGCGCGCTGCGACAAACTCGACGCCGCGACCCTGGCGGCGCTCGACCGGCTCGGCGGCGCCGATTTCGTCCGCGACTTGCTGGTGCAGTTCGCCGCCGACGCCGCCCATCTGGTCGAGGACATTCACGCCAGTCTTTCGCGCGGCGATGTCGCGGCGCTCAGCCGGCAGGCCCATGCGCTGGAAAGCATGGCGGGCAATATGGGGGCGGCGGCGCTCGCCCGTCTGTGTCGCGGCTGGCGCGCCATGACCGAAAAGCGCCTCGCCGTGTCGGCGGCGCGCGAAAGCGAGCGGCTGCGCCGCCGCTGGCGGCTGACGCAGGACGCGTTGGGCCGGGCGCTGGCGCGAAGCTGATGGAACCTAATTTTACGCCCGCGCTTTTCTAGCAGGCCGCTGAAAAGCCGTGGACCGCCCCCGCCCTTCGAGACGCCCGCCTAGGCGGGCTCCTCAGGGTGAGGGCTACTCCATGGTTCTATATCGAGCCTGCCGAAGCATCGGACCATGGCTATCGGAACGGGACTTTTTCAGCAGCCGGCCCAAGGAGTTCCAGATGTTTCAGGCGATTCCCTATTATGGCGTGCTGGCGGTCGAATCCGCGCTCAATGTGATCGGCGTGCGGCTTTATGAGGAGCCGCGCTACACCGTCATCGACCATGTGCAGGATGTGGAAATCCGCCGCTACGCGCCCCGCGCCGCCGCCGCGGTCGCGTTGGTCTCGGGCGTCGACCGCAATGACGCCTTCAGGCTGCTGTTCGACTATATCGCCGGGGCCAATGCCGGCCGCGACCGGATCGCCATGACCGCGCCGGTCGAATTGCGGGGCGAGCGTCTCGCCATGACGGCGCCGGTGGAGAGTTCGGAGGGGCGGATGATGTTTTTCCTGCCCGCGGACTATGGCGCCTCCGCGGCGCCGCAGCCGCGCGATCCCCGCGTGCAGATCGTGTCGGTTCCTTCGGAAAAGATCGCGGTGCTGCGCTTCGCCGGGCTCGGCGGCGTCTCGCCGCTGCGGCAGAAGCAATTGCTGTCCGGGCTGATCCGGTCGCGGTGGCGGGCGGTCGGCGAGCCCTTCATGTATTATTACGACGCGCCCTTCACCTTGCCGTTCCTGCGCCGCAACGAGGCGGCCGTGGTCGTCGAAGAGCGGAATTAGAGCGGGATGTTTTAGGACGGAGCCGCCTGCGTTGACCTGCGGCGAACCGATCCGCCAGGAGGCGTGCGAAGCGCGATGCTGGCGCATCGCGCGAGCGCGCCGACGCCGCGGGCGGTCGCC
>NZ_JAOQNX010000006.1 GCF_025961575.1 Rhodoblastus acidophilus
ATGGGATTCCTCCCTCGCAATCACGAAGAAAGAATCGCATTGTTCAAGCCAGTTGGGAATCCCCCATTGAATCTGAAGCCGCCGAACGCGCTCTAATCCGCGCCCAGCGCCTGTCCGGAGGCGTCATCCACATTGCCCCGCCAGACCGGACTGTTGCCGCGGACGACGGCATAGCCCCATTTTCCCTTGCCGAGCCGATTGCCGATGATCGACACGCCGCTGATGGGGCCGCCATTGAACTGGCCGTCGCTGTAGATCGCGTAGCCGCCTCCCAGGAGGCGATTGCCCTCGACGCTGATGTTGGAGATGGGCTTGAAATAATTGTCGATCATCACCGCGGAGGTCTGATCGTGGTCGTTGACCACCGTGTTGTGGCTGATGACGACGTCGTGGCCGCCGTCGATCTGGATGCCGTCGTAATGCGGCGAACCCGATGCGCGCAGGTCGTGGATGTAATTGTCCCGGATCACCGAGGGCCCCGTGATGTTGAGCCCGTTCTCGACGTCATGAATGTTGTTGGCGAGGAAGGTTCCCTGGCCGTCGATGCCGTTCGAGCCTTCATTGTCGTCGCCGACGCCGTCGATCTCGGAACTTTTCACCGTCGTTCCCGTCACGCCTTCGAGGATTTTCACGACGCTGAAGGTCGCCGCTGTGATCCGGCAATTGACGAGGGTGACATTGTTCGCCTTGACCGTCACCGCGCCGCGAATGTCGAGACCGGAAATCATGGCTCCGGCTTCAGTGATCGTGAGGTCGCCGGAGGGTTTGAGAATGACGCCAGGGGGAACGCCGGTGTTGTGTGCGTCCGGCCAGGTTTCGGCGAAGGCCGAGGTCGCCAGCGCGCAGGCGCAGAGGATCAACGCGCCCCTCATGAGCGCGACCGGCTCCACGCCGGGGCGCCGGTCTCGCCGCGCAGGCCGGCCGCCAGGCCGGCGAGCGTCGCCGCGCTGGCGCCTGGCGCGCGATGAAGCAAAAAACGCAGCGCGAACAAAGCGGACAAGGCGATCCGCGCCGGCACGCTCCAGGGATGGTGCCGGCGCGCGAAATGAATGGCGTTGCGATGCTGCAGATAGACCGCGAGCCGCGACAGCGCCGCGCTGCGTCCGGCCGAGCCGGTGGTGGTGCCCCGCTTGTGCGCGACGACAGACGTGGGCGCATAGCCCAGCCCCAGTTTCTTGGCGCGCGCCCCCCAGTCGAGATCCTCAAAGAACAGAAAATAGCTGTCGTCCATCAGGCCGATCTGCTCGATGCAGCGCCGGGTGACATACATCGAGGCGCCCGAGGGGCTTTCCATCGCCTGCTCGATAGCGGCGAGGTCGATGGGCGCGTCCAGGCGCTCACCGAGCCCAATGGCGACGCTTCGGGCCGACAGCCGCCGCCACTGAAGTCCGCCGCGAAATCGCACCCGCTCGCCGTCGCCATTTTCGAGAATGGTGCTCCCGACCATGCTTTTGCCGCCGGTTTCGGCGCGGGCCACCAACGCGCCGAGCGCGTCCGGCGCCGGCTCGGCGTCGGGGTTGAGAATCCACACCCCCTTCCAGCCCTCCTGGCGCATGAGCGGGCGCAGCCAGGCGTTGACGCCCCCGGCATAGCCGAGATTGTCGTTGGCGCAGCCGATCAGGAGTGTCGTGCTCCGTCCACGCAAGGCCATGCGCTGCGCCGCGACAAAAGGCGGCGCGGAGTCGACTTTTACGGAGGCGCGGCACAGCTCCGCGTCGATCAGGCTTTCGACCAGCCGCTCGTAGGCGGCGCGCCCGCCGTTTTCACAGATGAACACATCGAAACGCGGGGCGGTCGCGGCGCGCGACAAGGCGGCGAGGCATTGAAGGATGTCTTCGCAATTGTTGTAGCCCACGATCACCACGACCGTGTCGGCGATGCCGCTCATGATCTCCTCCTGGGGGCAAAATAGGCCTGTGTCTCGGCGGACATTTAATAATTAATAATTGCGCTCATTAAAATTAAATGCAAGATTATTTTAAAGCCATCCTCGAGCGCGGCCTCCGAGCGCCGCGCCGTCCCTGTGACGGGAGTGCGTTCTTGCCAGTAAGCGCCAAAAAATTCGCGCGATCGGTTTCGCTGTTTTTTCCGGCGCTGCGGCAAAGACGGGTGGCGGCGCAGCTCGCGCTGATCGGGTGGACCCGGCGTCCCTGGCGCCCGGTCGAGGCTGTCGGCGGCCTCGTCGGCGCGGACCCAGTTATCGTCGACGTCGGCGCGAGCCGGGGCTTGTCGGTCGCCAGCATGCTGATGATGAAACCCGCCGCGCGGATCGTCGCCTTCGAGCCGATCAAGGATCTCGCCGACGCGCTCCGCGCCAGGTTTCAGGGTCGGGGCGACGTCCGCGTCTTCGGCTGCGCCCTCAGCGATTCCGATGATGTGATGACCATCCACGTCCCGGTCTACCGGGGCTGTGTGATGGACACGCTGGCCGCGCTGAGGCGCGAGGACGCCGCGGACTGGATCAATCCGGAGCGCGTCTATTGGTTCGACCCGCGCGAACTCACGGTGAAGCCGCAAAGGGTCGACGTCCTGCGCCTGGACGATCTGAATCTCGCGCCCGATATCCTGAAAATCTACGCGCAGTCCCATGAACCCGAAGTGATTGCGGGGGCGGAACAGACCATTCGTCGGCATGCGCCGGCGATCATGGCGCCCGCGCGGATACCACGGATCGACGCCAGCCTGAGAGACCTCGGCTACGCGCGCTTCGCTTTTCGCGACAACACATTCCAGGCCGAAGGCGAGGGCGATTACACATCCTGGTATTTAAGGCCCGAGCACCGTGATCGCTTCATTTATCCCTGGCGAAAATAAATCGTGGAATAAAATGAAACATGATGTTCGTTCGTTTCCTCGAGTGCAAACAGATCGGAGCAGCGGATTGAGCGATTTGGCGGCGATGACCCTTGCGCGCGTCACCCGTCTGGCGCTGCTGGCGCAACGCCTGAGCTGGCCGGCGCCGCGCTTTGTCCGCGCGGCGGGCCGCAGGCTCCTGTCGCGTTTTGGTGATGACGAACAGCTTGTGCAGGACTGGTCCTCGCCGCTGATCCTGCGCGAGAGCGCGGGCAAGCGCGCCCTGCCGGGCCCCTTGCCCCGCCCAATCTCACGCGCTGCGTCCATCTTCGCGAAGGCGCCGGACCTCACGTCCCGGCCGTTTCGCTGCCTGCTCGCGACCGGCGTGCTCGACGCCGGCGGCATGGACGAATTCGTCGCCTTCCTCACCCGCCGGCTGGCGGCGCGCGGGGTCGCCGCTTCCGTGGTCGTGACCGATCGCGGGGCCGGCGGCGGGCAACTCGCCAAATGTCTGCGCGACGAGGGGTTCGAGGTTTTCCATGACTCCATCGCATCGACGCGACGCTGGCTTGCGAAAAATCGCCCTGATGTCATCAGCGCGCACGGGCCGCCCGATTGGCTCCTCGAAGCGGCGGCCGGGCTTCGCATTCCCGTCGTCGAAACCCTCCACGGCGTGCCGACCCCGATGGCGACCGACTGGACCAGAGAAGGTCTTCGCAGCCGAGGCATCCATCGTTTCGTCGCCGTCAGTGACCTCGTGCGACGGCAATATTTGCGCGGCAATCCCGCCTTCGATCCAGAGGCGGTCGTCACCATTCCCAACGGTTACAACGACAGCCATCGCCACACGATCGACCGCGCGGCGGCGCGCAACTGGCTTGGTCTCGAAGACGAGTTCCTTTTCCTGTCGCTGGGCCGCCATGTCATGCAGAAGAACGCCTTCGGTCTGGTCTCGGCTTTCATCGAGGTCGCGCGCGCCAATCCGCGCGCGCATCTTCTGATCGCGGGGCGCATGGACGACGGAATCTACATGCGCCATGTGGCCGAGCTTCGCCGCCGCTCGCCCGCAACGGAGCGCATCCATTTGCGCAGCAATCTCGCCGATCCCTCCGTTCTGTTGAGCGCCGCGGATTGCTGCGTCATGAACCCCTTTTTCGAGGGCTGGCCGCTGGCGTCCATGGAAGCGCTTTGCGCGGGTCTGCCGACCATCATGAGCGATGTCGGCGGCGCGCGCGAACAGCTCGCGGATGGCCGGTTCGGATTTCTGGTCCCCAACCCGGCCGGCGATCCGGAGACGGTGGATTGGGACATGGCGGCGCGGGCGCGCTTTGCGCCGCAGCGCAACAAGCAGGCGCTGGTGGCGGCGATGAACGCCGTGATCGCGGACCAGGACACATGGCGCCTCTCGCGCGAGGCGCGCGCGAAAGACGCCGTTTCGCGGCTGGACGCGCGCAAATGCGTCGACCGCTATGTCGAGCTTCTCGGTCGCGCGGCGGCGGGTGCGCGATGAGCGAGGAAAAGCACACTCCCAATCTCGCGACGCGCGCCCTATGCGTCATCGGCGCGTTGTTTCCCGGCGGCATTGTCACGATCAATGCGGGCGTGAAGCTTACGGTCGGCCGCATCGGCCTGCTGCTCCTGCTCGCGCCGGCGCTGGCGGCGCTCGCAAACTCATCCCGCCGCAAGATCGCTGCGGATCTCTGGGTGCTGGTCATCGCGCTATGGATGATCGGCGTCGCCGCCTATGCCGGTGGTTCCGAAAACTTGTCCTCCGCCGGCGCCCAGGCGCTCGAATTCTCAGGCGGCTATTTTGTCGCGCGCGGGTTGTTTTCTGATCCTGCGGGGGCGCGCGCCTTGGTCGATGCGCTGAAGCCGATCCTCGTGGTCGTCGTTCTCCTTGCTTTGGTCGACACGGCGTCAGGGCGGCCGTTCGTGCACGAGACGCTTGCGCGCCTCGCCGGCGTCGGGCCGATGTTGACGCCCGACTTCCGCATGAACCTAGTGCGCGCCGTAGCGACCTTCGACCATCCCATCCTGCTGGGCTCGTTCTGCACCATCGCCGGCGTATTGTTCATGAATGCGGAACAGACGCGCGGCGGCTGGCTCCTCTGGGTCGGCCTCAGCGCCGCCGGCTGCTTTTTGGCGCTGTCCTCGGCGCCGATGTTGTCGCTGGTCATTGCGCTGGCGCTGTTCGCTTATAGCCGCGCCACGGAGCAACAGAGCTGGCGCTGGTCGCTGATCTGGTTCGTGCTCACCGTTTCAATCGCGACCATTTTTCTTGTGACCAACCACCCCGTGGGCTGGATCATCTCCCACCTGACCTTCGATCCGGTGTCGGGCTATTTTCGCTTGATGATCTGGGACCGGGCGCTGCCGATGATCGGGGACCGGCCGATCACGGGCCACGCCTTCGCCCTGTTCAACGATTATATTCTCGACACCACCGTGGACAGCGTCTGGCTGGTCCTGGGCCTGCGCTATGGCGTTCCGCTGATCGTGCTGCTGGTTCTGGCGAATGTCGCGACCATGATGCCGACGCCGCGCCCGATCGAGTCGCTCGCCGACCGTCGCATGGCGACCGGCTTTTCGATGGCGCTGTTCCTGTTCATGCTGACGGGGTTTACCGTGCACTACTGGCACTATCTCTGGATACTCTGGGGCCTGTGCCTTGGCGTGCGTGGTTCGTTGCGCGCGGATGCGCTGGCTCAGGCCGCCTCATCCGGCGTCAAGGTTTTTGCGGCGCCGATGGAATTGACGCGCGCGGTCAGGATTTCCGCGCGATGACGACGAGGTCCTGCGCTGGAACGAACCAGGGCTGACTCGCTGGCCGCCGAGCAACTTTCGTGACTTGGAGTCCGGCGCGCCCGCACCAGCGTCGCAACGTCCAGGCGGATGTCGGATGTACGCCGGTTTCGTCGAAGCCGCGCCACAGGCGCAGCGTCCGCCTGAGATAGCGCAGGCGCGGCAGGTTAGGCGCGCTGATGATCACTGCGCCGTCCGGCGCCAGCAGCGAAAGGAAGCGCCGGATCAGGTCCGCGGGCTCCTGCACGAATTCCAGCACGTCGAGGAACAGCAGAACGTCAAAAGTCGCGCCCTCCAGCGCGGTTTTGGCCGCAGCGAGATCACCCTCGACGATCGTGACGCCATTGTGCGCGAGCGCCTCGCCAAACACGGGGTCGAGCGGCAGCGCGGCGACGCTGCATTCCCGGTCGATCAGACGCCGCTCGGTCGCTCCTCGGGCGGCGCCGATCGAGAGGACTCGCGCGCGGCGCGGAACCGCCGCGACCACCTCGTCAATCGTCGGCGCGTAAAGATCCTTGGAGTGGCGCGCCTGCCAGAGCTTGCTGTCCGTCGTGAACAGCTTTCTTGCCTTGGGGCCGCCAATGCGCCGCAGCGTCTCCATCTGCCGATCCAATTCGGCCTGGCTCAGGCCGACTTTGCCGGCATATTTGTTGGAGAGGTGATGCACGACAAAATCGTTGAAACGGCTGATCGGGATCAGTTTGGTGAAGCCGCATTGCGTATAGGGGTCCGTGGAGGCGGCGCACAGCAGGTCATAGACCTCCTGGTGTGGCGTGACGTCGAAACCGCCGGAGGCGATCGCCCGCTTCAGCTGCGCGCGCGTCAAAACATAGCAGGCCGAATGCGCGTTGGTGAAATGCGCCAGCGTCAGCGAATCTCTTGTACGCACGGAGGCCGGATCCCAGCGGTAGCGCCAGTGGAAATCCGGATAGCTTCTGTGTCGCTCGGAATCCTCTTCGTATCTGACGAAACCGACGATCTCATCCTCGCGCAGGAGCGCCGAAACCTCGAGAAACGCGCGCAGGTTTCGTTCGGTGATCAGAATGTCGTCTTCGGCATAGATGAAGAGGTCGTGCGTGTCGGCGCATGAGACGAACAGGCGCTTGTGCAGAAAGGGCAGGCTCCAGGGGTCTTTCACAGGCGGAGGCTCGACGCGCACGCTGACGTCGTCGCCGAGCTTTTTGGCGATGTTCGAGAACACCACAATATCGACGACGAAAGGCATCGCGCGATAGGCCGCGATCACCCGTCGAAGATGGACGTCATTGGCGACGCCGTGACTGGCGATCGCCACAAGGATGCGCGGCGACGGCGGCGCGTGCGGATCCATCTGTGTCGTCCGCGCCGCGCGGCCCGACACTTCGAAGGAACAGTTCATGTGGCGATCTCCAAAGCGGCTTAGCTGGCCGTAAAGCGCCGTGGCGTCGGACGCATGTTGCGTCGGTCCGAAAGCAATGTCCGCGCCTCAGGCGCGGGAGGGGGCGCTGAGCACCGCCGGTCTCGCCACGCGCCTTCTGCGCTGGCGTTCGCCGACGGCATAGCGCACGGGCGCGAGCAGTTCGCTCAGCTTCATGAGGCTGGCTTCCTGCTCCGGTCGGTCGTGCCAAACGCTCGAAGCGTAACGCAGACAGTCGACCGCGCCGCGCAACTGCAGCCGCCGCAGCTTTTGATACGCCCACCAGATCCCGCGTTCGGCGAGACGTTGCGAGCACCGCCGCCGCAACGCGTCACAGTCGCGAATGCGTGGCGCCGCGTCCTGGAAGAACGACTCGAAGGCCCGCCGCAACTCGCGATCGTTCACCAGAAAATCGTGGAACCATGCGAAGTGCATGTTCACGTCATGAACGCGATAAAAAGCCTGGGCGCAGCTCAATTGGGCGACGTCGCCATGGGTCGCCAGCCGCAGCCACATCTCGAGGTCGCCGGAATGCGGGAGGTACGGTCGATAGCCGCCCACGGCTTTCTGGGCGGCGGTGCGGACGATGGCCGAGGGCGTCGAGATCGGATTCCATACCTCCGCGCAGCAGCGCGCCAGATAGTCCTGACCGGCCCAGATCTTGACCTCGGGAGACGCTACGTCGGCGGCCTGCGGAAACGCGTCCCGGAACTGCGGCGAGTCCCCGCAGACCAGAACCACCTCCGGCTGGGCGTCGAGCACCGCGCAGGCGCGACGCAACGCCCCGGGCGCTAGCGCGTCGTCAGCCGAAAGCAGAAGGAAATAGTCGGACTGCGCCCAGGCGATGCCTTCGTTGAAGGTTGCGATATGGCCCCAATTGGTCCGATGCGCGATCACGGAGACTCTCGGGTCCTCTCGGGCGAGCCGTTCAGCGACCGCGACGGACTCGTCGGCGGAACAATCGTCGATGATGAGCACGCGAATATCGGTGACGGACTGGGTGAGGACGCTGCGCATGCATTGTTCGAGATAGCGGGCGTAATTGTGGCAGGGGACGAGAATATCGACTTTCGCCATGACCTTGATCTCCGCTTCGCTCAGGATCGCAAGGCGTCCATCAGGGCCTCGGCGACGCGGTCCTGATCCGATTCGCTCATCTGCGCGTAGAGGGGCAACAGGATTGCGCGGTCCTGGGCGCGTTCGGACAGGGGCAGTCGCGCTCCGTCCTGGGCGTAGGGCGCCTCGCGATGCGCGCACATGATCCCGCGCCGGCTGGCGACGCCCCGGTCGAGTAGCTTCTGCATGATGTCGCGCTGATCGGCCCTGTCCGGCAGCCGCACACAAAAACTCTGCCAGTTCGAGCGCGCCCAGTCCGGCTCGCGGGGCAGATGCAGGCCGTCGAGATCGGCGAGCAGCTTGCCATAGCGCGCGGCGAGCGCGCGGCGCCTGGCGACCAGTTCCGGCAACCGCGCCAGCTGGCCGCGGCCGATCGCCGCCTGGATGTCGGTCATCCGGTAATTGTAGCCGACGATCAGATAGTCCTCGATGATCACCTGCTTGGCGCCGTGCCGCACTGTGTCGGGGACGCTCATGCCATGTTGCCGCAACAGCCGGAATTTTTCGTCGAGCGCCGGATCGCGCGTGGTCAGCATGCCGCCTTCGCCGGTGGTGATGACCTTGCGCGGATGGAAGGAGAAGCAGGCGATATCGCCGCGCGGGCGGCCGATAGGCTCCCATGTCCCGTCAAAACGGATTTGGCTGCCTGCGGCGCAAGCGGCGTCCTCGACCAGCGCGATCCCGTGGCGCCGCGACAGCTCCGCGAGGGCGGCGAGATCGCAGGGCATGCCCATCTGGTGGACGGCGATGATGGCGCGCGTGCGCGGCGTGATCGCTTCCCCGACGCGTGCGGGATCGATGTTGTAGCCGTCGGGTTCGATGTCGACGAAAACGGGCTTGGCGCCGCAATAGCGAATGCAATTCACCGTCGCGATGAACGAGTGACTTGGCGCAATGACCTCGTCGCCTGGCCCGATGTCGAGAGCCTTGAGCGCCATGTGCAGGGCGGCGGTGCAGTTCGAGACGGCGCAGGCGTGGGGCGCGCCCACGAGCGCCGAAAAGTCGCGCTCGAAGGCCGCGACCTCGGGCCCCTGCGACACCCAGCCGGACAGCACGGCCGCGCGCGCCGCCTCGGCCTCCTGAGCGCCGAGCAGCGGCAGGGCGATGGGGATCACGACGCCACCGCCTGCGGCCGCGGCGCCGTCAGCTCCGGACGTTCCGCCCGCCACCACTTGACCAGATCGGCCAAGCCTTTTTCCAGACTGATCGTCGCGCGGAACCCCAACAGCCTCTCCGCCTTGCCCGTCGAGGCGAGCCGGCGCGGCACCGGATTGACCGAGCGCTCGGGCGCGAATTCGGGAATCATGCCGGGCCGGCCCATCACCGAGGCGAGCGCGCGCGCCATTTGCAGCAGGCTGGTCTCCGTTCCGCTGGCGACATTGAACACTTCGTCGGTCGCCCGGGCCTTGGCCCCGAGAATATTGGCGCGCGCGACGTCGCGCACATGGACGAAATCCATGGTCTGTTCGCCGTCGCCGAAAATGACCGGGGGCAGGCCGGCCTCCAGCCGCTCCATCCAGCGGATCAGCACTTCCGTGTAGCGGCCGTGGATGTCCATGCGCTCGCCATAGACATTGAAATAGCGGAAAGCGACGTAGTCGAGCCCGTACATGTCGTTGAAGGCGCGAAACAGCCCTTCGTTGAACACTTTTGCGGCCCCGTAGAGGGTGCGGTTGTTGTAAGGATTTTGGCGTTCAGTAGTAGGGAATTCCTCGGCGAGTCCGTAGACCGAGGCCGAGGAGGCCGCGACCAGCTTTTCCACATTGTGCTGGACGCACATCTCCAGCAGATCGAAGGTCGCTTGCGCCATCACCTCCATCGCCAGACGCGGTTCGGCGGCGCAATGGGTGATGCGCAACGCCGCCTGATGGAACACGATGTCGGCGGACCGGACCAGCGAGTCCATCAGGCTCCGGTCGCGGATGTCGCCCTCGACCAGCCGCACCGGACCGCGCGCCAGCGCCCGCCTGAGGTTTTCCGGGCGTCCCCGCACCATATTGTCGACGGCGACGATCTCGATGCAGCCCTCTTCGCACAATTGGTCGACGATATGGGAGCCGACGAAACCGGCGCCGCCGGTCACGAGAATTCGTTTGCCCTTCAGATTAGCCACGGGTGTCTCCTCATGTCGAAACGCAGTTCTTTTGCGATGTCGCGACGGCCTATTGCGCCGCGGCCAGGGATGCGCCCGTCAGCAGCTGCGCCGCCTCGCTCGCGTGCTCCGGCTGCATCTCCGGATAGATCGGCAGCGACAGGAATTCCGCCGCCAGCCGTTCGGTCACGGGCAGGGCTCCCCTTGGGAAGCGTGAAGTTTCATAGGCCTTCTGCAGATGGACGGGGACGGGATAGTGGATGCCGACGCCCACGCCTGCGTCCTGCAGCGCCCTCAGCGCTTCGTCGCGGCGCGGATGGCGGATGGCGTAGACGTGATAGACATGGCGGCAGTGGCGGGGCGGCGTGGGCCGCCCGAGCCCGCTGTCCGCCAGCAGATGGTCATAGATGGCGGCGATCGCCCGCCGGGCGCGCGTCCAGGCGTCGATGTGGTTCATCTTGACGTCGAGGACGGCGCCCTGGAGCGCATCCATGCGGTAATTGAAGCCCGCGACCACGTGCCGGTATTTCGCCTCCTGGCCCCAGTCGCGCAGCAGCGCGATTTTCCGCGCCAGTTCGGGATTGGAGGTCGTCACCGCGCCGCCCTCGCCATAGGCGCCGAGGTTTTTTCCGGGATAGAAGCTGAAGCAGCCGAGATCGCCGATCGAGCCGGCGCGCCGCCCCCGGTATTCCGCGCCATGCGCCTGCGCGGCGTCCTCGATCACCACGATGCCATGGCGCCGCGCGACCGCCATGATCGGGTCCATATCGGCCATCAAGCCATGCAAATGCACGGGCAGGATGGCCTTGGTGCGCGGCGTGATCGCCTGCGGGATGCGCGCGGGTTCCATGGTCCAGGTGAGCGGATCGACATCGACAAAAACGGGACGCGCGCCGCATTGAAGAATGGCTGCGGCCGTCGCGACGAAGGTCATCGACACCGTGATGACTTCATCGCCAGGCCCGACGCCGGCGGCGAGCAGGGCGAGATGCAGGGCGGAGGATCCGCTGTTGACCGCCTTGCATTCGGTGGTCCCGCACCAGGCGGCGAAGCGCTTTTCGAAAGCCTCTACCTGGGGGCCGAGAACGTAATTGCCGCTGGCGATCACGCCCATCACGGCGGCGTCGATCTCGGGCTTGATCTGAGTGTATTGGGCTTTCAAATCAAGGAAGGGGATCACGGCGAGCCTCCGAAGGATGCTGTCAAATCAACAGCTTGGAAATTCCATATTTAATTCTATTTAAATTAAATCACAATAAAACGGAGAAAGAAATTAAATAATGCGGCGCCGCGCAAAAAATGCAGCCTCTCCCTTGCCGCGCCTCATCCCGCCGGCGCCGCCGCCTCGGCGCGCGCGCGCGCCGGCCGCGGCGCGACGATCCGCGCGGGAACGCCGGCCACGATCGCGCCCGCGGGCACATCGCGGGTGACCACCGACCCAGCGCCGACCAGCGCGCCGGCGCCGATCGTGACGCCGCAGAGAATGGTCGCGTTCGATCCGATCGAGGCGCGTTTTCCGACATGGGTCGGCGCCACCGCCCAGTCTCCTGCGCTTTGGAGTTCGCCGCTCTGGGTCGTGGCGCGCGGAAATTTGTCGTTGGTGAACATCACGCCATGGCCGATAAAGACTTCGTCGTCGATGACCACGCCTTCGCAGACAAAACTGTGCGAGGAAATCTTGCAGCGCGCGCCGATGCGCGCGCCCGCCTGAATTTCGACAAAGGTCCCGATCCGCGTCTCGTCGCCGATCGAGCAGCCGTAGAGATTGACGAGATCGGGATGGAAGATTTTGACATCGCGCCCGAGCCGCGCATCATTCTTGATCGGCATTTCTGGTCTCCCGGTTTCAGCACAGGTCGCGCCGCGGCAAGGCGGCGGCGGGCGCGGCGCGTGGAAAAACGCTCCCGGCCCCGGATTTCAATTCGGCGAGCAAGGGATGATCGGTGGCGGCGAGCGCGCCTATCCAGGCGGCGACGATCAAAGCGCCGCTCACGGCGAGGCCCGGCAGAGGATCGAGCCAGCCGGCGTCGATCGCCGCCGCGCCGATCCCAGCTGCGCAGGCGCAGCAAAAGGCGACCGCCGCGCTCTTGCGCAGCGCCCGCGCCACATCGCGCGGTCCGAAACGCAGCCGCCGCCCGATGAAGGCAATCGCCACCGCCGCCTGGAACGGCAAGGTTGCGAGGCTGGCGATCGCCACGGCTTGCACGCCCCAAAAGCTTGCTGCGAAAATCATGGCGAGCGAGGGCGGCAGCGAGATCAGCGACGAGGTCAGCGCGTCGCGAACCCGTCCGGTCGCGACCAGGACCGGATAGCTGAGGCAGGCGGCGAACAAAGCGAGCGAGCCGAGGCAGAGCCAGCGCACCAGAGGCGCCGCCTCCATCCACGTGGGCCCAAGCCACAGGCGAATGATCGGCTCCGCCAGGATCGCGACGCTGAGCAGGAAGGGCCATTGCAGCGCGGCGAGCAGCGAGGCTGATTTCAAATAGACCTGTTTCAGATCGCCGCCGGCGCGCGTCTGCGCGGCGAAGGCCGGCATGATCACCGGATTGATCGCCTGGACCACCAGCCGGTCGAACATTTGCGTGAGGGTGAGCGCGCGGCTGTAGAGGCCCACGGCGGCAAAGCCGAGCACGCGCGCGAGAAAGACTTGCGGCGCGGTATTGTAGGCGAGATTGATCAGCGCGACGCCACTGGAGACGAGGCCGAAATGGATCACCTCGCGGCACCCCGCCAGCGATGGCTTCATGAAGCGAAAGTCGCGACGCGCCATCAGCAAAGCGGCGGTCAAGGCCGCGCTTCCGGCGACGGCGCCCCAGATCGGCGCCATGGCGCCGCCGCCATGCATCGCCAGCGCGATGGAGGTGGCGGCGGTCACCACGTTTCCCGCAAGATTGGCGAGCGACAGAGCGCCGAACTTCAGGTCGCGTCGCAGCAGCGCGATCATGATCGACGAGAATGGCGTGACCGCGAAACCCAGGGCGGCGATCCTGACCCCCTCGGCCAAACCGGCCACCTGCATCCGCGCGTCCAAAACGCCGGCCAGGAGCCAGAGCCCGAGGCCCATGGCCAGCGACAAGAGCAAGGTGATGGTGAAGGCCGTGCGGATATTGGCGTCCGACAGCGACGTTTTCTGGATGATGTAATTGGCGCCGCCGAATTCCTGGGTCGAAACGGAAATGATCGTCGTGACCGCGCTCACCACTGCATAGACGCCGAATTCCGCGGGGCTGAGCAGGCGCGCCAGAACCGCCGTGGACAGGAACAGAATCAGCAGACTGGCGTAGCGTTCGACCGCCGACAGCAGGAAGGAGCGTTGCACCGGGCTCATCGCGCGCAAGCCGCCCCCTAGGCCGTCGCGCGGCGCGCGTTGCGCGCCTGCGTCACGTTTCCAAGCATCACCGGCCGCCCCTGGCCGGCCATGGACCGCGTCGCGGCTTCGAGCGTCTCGACGACGCGCAGTCCCGACACGCCATCGCACAGCGGCGTCGCGCCATTGCGGACGCAATCGACGAAATGTTCGACTTCGCTGGCGAGCGCCTCCCGGGTTGACAGATTGGGCGCCCACATGTCGCCGGCGCGATAGCCGATGCGCAACTGCTGGGCGATTTCCGGGGACGCGTCGACGGTCACTCCCTTGTCATAGACCTTGATCTTCTCGGTGGGCTCCATGTCGTCATAGACGATCATCTTCTTGCTGCCGCCGATCAGGGTTTTGCGCACTTTCACCGGCGACAGCCAGTTGACGTTCACCTGCGCCACGCAGGGGCTGTCGAAGAACAAGGTGATATGCGCCATGTTTTCCGGCGCGCCCTCGACATGGCTGCAGCCCGTGGCGGAAACGGCGACCGGCGGCTCGTCGATGAGATGGTCGACGATCGAGAGATCGTGGACCGCGAGGTCCCAGATCACGCTGACGTCGCTTTGGAACAGGCCGAGGCTGACGCGCGTGCTGTCGTAATAGTAGACGTCGCCGATCTCGCCCTTGCGCGCCAGTTCGCTGATCTTGCGCACCGCCGGCGTGTAGAGAAAGGTGTGATCGACCATCAGCACCAGACCCCGGCGATCCGCCTCGTCGATCAGGCGGCGGGCCAGATCGGCGGTCGGCGCGAGCGGCTTTTCCACCAGCACATGTTTGCCGGCGCGCAGCGCCATCAGCGCCAGATCGTAATGCGAATGGGCCGGCGTCGCCACGGCGATCGCATCTATGGCGGGGTCATCGAGCAGATCCTGATAACGCGCCGTCGCGGCGACGCCCGGATGATTTCGCGTCAGCGCGGCGAGGCGAAGCGGATCGCGGTCGGCGACGGCGACGACGCGCGCCGCCGTGCTTCCGGCGAAATTGCGCACGAGATTGGGACCCCAGTAGCCGTAACCCACGACCCCGACGCCAAGCTGGCTGCTGCGCATCTCAAATCCTTTCGCTTGGTGGTCCTGGGCTCAGGTGCGCGCCGGCATGTCCTGCCAAACACCGCGCGTGTCGATGACGTCGAGGTGGCGCCGCTCCGCGAGAGGCACGAGCTTGAACTCGTCGTGGTCGACGAGCAGGATGGCGATTTCGCAGGCGTGGATGGCTTCGTCGATATCCATGAATTCCGCACCGAGATCGGCGAGGTCGCGCGGCGGATTTCGCAGGTTCGGTTCGACGATTTTTATCCGTGAGCCATATTTGGCGACGAGATGCTGTGCGATCTCCATCGCCGGGCTCTCGCGGAGATCGTCGATATTGGCCTTGAAGGTCAGGCCGCAGCAGGCAATATTGGCATAAGGGTGATCGTCGATCAGCGCCTCTGCCTGCGCAATGATCCGATGCGTCTTGTCATTGTTGACGTCGCGACTGGTGCGCATGACGCGCGCCAGGTCGGGCGCGGAATCGATGATGAACCAGGGATCGACCGCGATGCAATGGCCGCCGACGCCTGGTCCTGGCCGCAACACATTGACGCGCGGGTGGCGGTTGGCGAGGTCGATCACTTCCCAGACATTGATGTCGAAGCGATCGCAGATCATCGACAATTCGTTGGCGAAGGCGATATTGGTGTCGCGATAGGCGTTCTCGGTGAGCTTCACCAGTTCGGCGGCCCGCGCCGTGGTCGCCACGCAGGCGCCGCGCACAAAACTCTTGTAGAAGCGCTGGGCGCGGCGGGTGCAGGCCGGCGTCACGCCGCCGATGCAGCGGTCATTGTTGATGAGTTCGGTGAGAATGCGTCCGGGCAGCACGCGCTCCGGACAATAGGCGACATTGATCGTGGCGTTGGCGTGTCCGTTGGCCTTGCCGTTCGAGCCCACATGAAGGTCCGGGCGCCGTTCGACGATCTGCGTCGCGACGCCCTCCGTCGTGCCGATGGGCGAGGTCGATTCGAGAATGACGAGATTGCCGGGCGCCAGCACATCCGCGATGCTGTCCACGGCGGCGCGCACCATGGAAAGGTCCGGCTTGTTGTCGCGGTCGATGGGCGTGGGCACGGCGATCATGAACACGTCGGCGGCCTGCGGTTTGGTCGCCGTCGTCAGCGTTCCGCTCGAAACCACTTTGGCCACGAGGCCGTCGAGATCCGGCTCGGAAATGTGGATGGTTCCGGCGGCGACGGTTTTGACGACGTCGTCTTTGGTGTCGACGCCGAGCACCTGGATGCCGCGGCTGGCGATCAGCGCCGCCGTGGGCAGGCCGATATAGCCGAGGCCCACGACACAGACTTTTTCAAATTCATGCATGGAGAAGCACCTTCACTATGCGTTCACTGGCGTGTCCGTCGCCGAACGGATTGTGCGACCGGGCCATGGCCGCATAGGTCTCGTCATCGTCGAGCAGTTTGAAGGTTTCGCCGACGATGCGGTCGTAATCGGAGCCGACCAGGCGCGCGGTGCCCGCCTCGACGCCTTCGGGCCGCTCCGTCGTCTCGCGCATCACCAGGACGGGCTTGCCGAAGGTGGGCGCCTCCTCCTGCACGCCGCCGGAATCGGTCAGCACCAGATAGGACATGGAGAGCAGGCTGACGAAATCGGTGTATTCCTGCGGCGAGATCAACGCGACGCGCGGGTGGTTGGAAAACCGCGCCGAAAAGATGTCGCGAACATTGGGATTGGGATGCACAGGCAAAACGGCGGCGACGTCCTCGCGATTGAGGATCGTCTGGAGGGCGTTGACGATGTTCTCGACGCCGCCGCCGAAGTTTTCACGCCTGTGGCAGGTCACCAGAATGATGCGCCGGTTGCCGTGTCTTTGCCTCAGGCCGTCCCAGCGACTGGCCATGGTTGGATCGGCCTCCACCTTCGCCTTGGCGAGGATGAGCGCGTCCACCACGGTATTGCCGGTGACGTGGATGCGCTCCTGCGGCACGTTTTCCGCGCGCAAAGCCTGCGCGGCGCGCTGGGTTGGGGCGAAATGCTGGTCGGCGATGGAGCCGACGATCTTTCTGTTCACCTCCTCGGGGAAGGGGGCGAAAATGTCGCCGCTGCGCAGGCCCGCCTCCACATGCGAGACGGGGATGCGGTGATAGTAGGAGGCGAGCGCCCCGATCATCGCCGTCGCGGTGTCGCCTTGCACGACGACCCGCGTCGGCTTCACCTTTTCCAGCACAGCGCCAATGTCGTTGAGCAGCCGCGCCGAGAGCGCGTCGAGCGTCTGGTTGGGCGTCATCACATTCAAATCGACGTCGGGAACGACGTTCGCGAGTCTGAGCACCTGGTCCAGCATCTGGCGGTGTTGCGCGGTGGCGCAGACCGTCACCCCCACATTTTCCGCCTTGAGGCGATGAATGACCGGGAACAGTTTTATCGCTTCCGGGCGTGTGCCGAGGAGCACGAGGATGCGCTGGTTCACGGCTCACCCCCCCACGCCGATGCGCTGGCGCACGACCGCCTGCGCCAGAATCCCCGCGAACACGGTGTTGGTGCGTATGTAGCGCCAGGCCATGCGGCGCGGCTCCTGGTAGATGCGATACAGCCACTCCAGACCCACGCGCTGCATCGTCCGGGGCGCGCGCCGCACGGCGCCGGCGAGCACGTCGAATGAGCCGCCGACGCCCATGATGAAGGGAACGCCGAGCTCGTCGCGATGGGCGGCCAGAAAACGTTCCTTGCGCGGCGTCGGCATGCCGATGAACAGGCAGTCAGCCCCGCTGGCGCGAATGGCGAGAACGATTTCCGCTTCCTGCTCCCTTGAAAAATAGCCGTCGCGCAGGCCCGCGAATTGAAGGTTTGGATGGCGTTGTCGCGTCGTCGCCGCGGCGCGCTCCAGCACGTTCGGCGCCGCGCCGAGGAAATAAGGCTTGAACCCTTCGCGGGCGCAAAGACCGAGCAATTCGTTGAGCAGGTCGACGCCGGCGACGCGGTTGCTCACGGGAAGCCCGAGCGCGCGCGCGCCCCAGACGATCCCCATGCCGTCGATCCCGACGAGGTCGCTGTTGGCGACATCGGCGGCCAGCATCGGATCGGAGCGCATGTTCACCAGCTTGGCGACATTGAGTGCGACATGCTGCAGCCGTCGCCGGCTGACCATCGCCTCCCGCGCGCGAGCAACCGTCTCCGCCATGGAGAGGACGTCAATAGGGCATCCCAGAAACGACGCGCGCATGAAACCCCTCCTGATCGGCCGGATCGCCCGCCTGCGAGCTTCACCGCGCCTGTTCGATAAATGAGATAATAAGCAGTCGATATTTAATTGCAAGCGACTTTGATTTAATTTTTAATGTCAGAGTGGAGCTCGCACCCTGCTCACATTACTGTGGAATCCGGGGAAATGCTGATTTCCCTTTCTCAAGGGTTGGGAGGGTTTAAAAATGGAATTAAATAAAATGATGATTTCAGTGATTATACCGCATTTGAACCAGCCGGAAGCGCTGGACGCCTGTCTGACGAGCCTGGACGTCCAGTCGTACGAGGGCGGGGTCGAGGTCATCGTCGTCGACAATGGCTCGCGCGCGCTTCCCGAGAATGTGATCGCGCGTCACCCGCGCGCCCGCCTGCTCAGCGAAACCCGGCCCGGCCCCGGCCCGGCGCGCAATTGCGGCGTTGCGGCGGCGCGCGGCGACATCCTCGCCTTCATCGACGCGGACTGTCGCGCCGATCGCGACTGGTTGCGCAACATTGTTTCCGCGCTGGCGGCATCGGGACCGGGCGTGGCGCTCGGCGGCGACGTCCGCATCTGGCGCGCCGACGCAACCCGCGCCAGCGCGATCGAGGCTTATGAGAGCGTGTTCGCCTATCGCTTCAAGCTCTACATCGAGAAGCACGGCTATTCCGGCACGGGCAATCTCGCCATGCGCCGCGCCGACTTCGACCGTGTCGGACCCTTCGCCGGCATCGAAATCGCCGAGGACATGGACTGGGGCAGGCGCGCCCTCGCGGCTGGCGTGCGCTGCCATTATGCGCCCGATATGGTGGTCTATCATCCCGCGCGCGGCTCGATGGAAGAGCTGTACGCCAAGTGGGATCGGCAGATCGCTCATTACCGCCGGATGGCGGAAGGCGAAAGGGCTTGGCGCCTGCGCTGGATCATTCGCGCTTTGCTGGTGCTGGCCTCGCCGCTCGCGGGCGCCGTCACGGTGATGACCAGCGACCGGGTCGCGGGCTCTGAACGTCTGACGGCCATCGCGGTGATGGTCGCGGTGCGGGTCCATCGCGCCGCGACCATGCTGTCGCTGCTGCGCCGCGAGCGCGAACTGGTCTGGAACCGCTGATTACAGGGAGAAGGCGTCGTTCTCCGTCAGTTGCGGGAGATCGACGCGCCGTCCGAACGACCAGAGAATCCAGCCGAGTTCATAGCTGCGGCATTCCAGGCGCAGCCCGAGTTTCTCCGGAGCGATCAAGCCCCCGGAGCGCCCGAGCAAAGCGTTGGAGATGGCGCGCGCCGCGCGCAAAACCTTGGCGTCGCCTTCGACTTTTCTGATCTGCGAGCGAATGGTCAGGCCGCCCGGCGCCAGCATCGGGCGCCCGAGCTGGTTTGCCCCAAAAACCCATTCAAAACCCTTGACCAGCGCTGCGGTGGCGCCGGGAATTTTTTCGCGTTCCGCCCATTCCAGCAGCGCCGGCGCCATGCCGTATTGGTGGACGGAATAGACTTCATAAAAATCGAGCACGCGGCCGCTGACGGCGTCGTAGAACCAGGGCCATTCGCCCTGCGGCCCCTGAAGCGCCATCAGTTTCTCGACGCATTGCGACGCCAGCGTGGTCGCTGAGGGATCATCCATGACGTCGCCGTAATGGTAGCAGGCGAGCGACAGATAGACCTGGGTGGCGAAGGAGGCGAACCGCCGCCGCAGGCCGGCTGGCGTGTCGCAGAACAGGCCGGATTCGCCCAGGAAACGCGCCTGCAGGAACCTGAACAGCGGCGCCGCGAATTCGCGCCAGGCGCTTTGACCGGCGCGCACCTGCGCGGCGACGCCGGTGAGCAGCATGCCGAGATCCTGCGCATGGAAATCACGCCACGCATTCGGGTCTGAGAGCAGGATGCGCAACTCGCGTGCGCAATCCCCTGGCAGTTCCAGCCCCAGCTCGGCGCCCGCCCACAGGGCCATGCCGAACGCATATTTGCGAACCGGAAGCCGCGTGAGCTCCGAAGCATTGCGCGCGAAAATGCGGTTCACGTCCAACCCGTCCGGCGGCGCCGCTACGCGCGAAAGCCCGAGCAGAACGTTGAGCGTATAGAACACGTCACTACGGGGCAGAGACTCGTTCGGCGCAGCGCGGCCATCGAGATGATAGATGTGCGACCAGCGCTCCTGCTCGGGAAGCCAGCACTTCTCCAACCCGTGCAAGGCGTAATTCACCAGCCGCGCGTTTTGGGGGGCGACAGCGGCGTCGGCCGGCTGCGCGGGCAAATCCACAGGACGAATATTCATGGCGTCACCTCGTCAATATTCGCGAATGCTCTCGTCGAGACCCCGCAAGAGCGGGTATAGGAAATAGGACATCACGCTGCGCCGCCCGACCTTCAGTTCGGCGGTCACGGCCATGCCCGGAAGCAATTGTACGC
Organism: Rhodoblastus acidophilus; assembly: GCF_025961575.1. Classification (GTDB taxonomy): domain Bacteria; phylum Pseudomonadota; class Alphaproteobacteria; order Rhizobiales; family Beijerinckiaceae; genus Rhodoblastus; species Rhodoblastus acidophilus_C. The sequence continues at coordinate 20,173 of NZ_JAOQNX010000006.1, forward strand.
GCGCGCCGGACTCGCGCAGACGCGCATCGGTCAGGTCGACGATCACCCGATAAAACGGCGCCTTCTTTTCTCCGCCCGCTTCCGCCTTCTCGGGCGTGAACGCGTCCTGGCTGATCACCCTGACGACGCCAGAGGCGGTCCCATATTTCTGAAATGGAAAGGCCTCCAGTTTCACGCGCGCGCCTTGGCCGAGTTCGACCTGACCGATGTCGCGCCCCTCGACATTCACCTCGGCTTGCAGCGGCGAGTCGCTTGGCGCGAGCACGAACAGGGTTTCGGCCTCGCGCGCCACCGAACCGACGGTGCGGCTGCCGATTTCCAGCACCACCGCGTCGGCGGGCGCGTGCAGCACGATGAGATTGCGGCGCAGCTCCGCCTTCTTCAGCTCCTCGGCGACGCCCGCGCGCTTGGCGAGATTCTCCACCAAATCCTGATAGGCCGTGCGGCGAAAATCCTCGGCGAAAACCGCGCGGTCCGCGCGCGCCTTGTCGACCCGGTGCGCCTGATCCGCGATATTGCCGCGCACCCGCGCCAGATTGCTTTCGATCTCGAGCCGCGCATCGCGTGACAACAGCAGATTGAGCTTGGAGCCGACCTCCTTTGCGGCGAGCGCCTGGCGCATCGTCTCGATCGAACTCATGGTTTCCAAACGCTTGACCAGCACCGCTTCCTCGTCGCGTGCGGTCTTGAGATTGGCCTGGGCGGAGGCGATCTGCGCATCGTAATCCTGCATCTGCGCGTCGAAATGCGCCTTGCGCTGCACGAACACGTCGCGCTGCAAGCGTTCGTCGGCTCCGGCGGGGTCGGGCAAGCTTGCGCCCTCGAGTTCCGCCCGCAGCCGCGCGACGGTGGCGTCCAGAGCGGCCTGACGCTGGCGCAAAGCGTCGAGATCGGCTTGGGAAAAGGTGGGATCGAGCGTCGCCAGCGCGTCCCCTTTCGCCACGCGGTCGCCCACCCTCACATGCATGGTGCGGATGACCGAGGTTTCAAGCGGCTGCACCACAATGTTCGGGCTGGTGGTGATGAGCTTTCCCGGCGCCGCGACAATCGTGTCGATGCGCGAAAACGTCGCCCAGGTCAGAGCGGCCGCGATCAGCGCCAGCATAGCGTAGAGGGTGACGCGGGCGAGGCGCGGCGGCGGCCGCGTTTCGATCTCGGCCGCGTCCGACTGGAATTCGGCGACGGTTTGCGCGCTCACAGGGCCTGCCTCGTCTGTTGGCTCCACAGTCGCCGATAGCCGGCGCATTGCGACAGAAGCTTGTCGTGCCGGTCGAGATCGACGATGCGGCCGCGTTCGATCACCAGGATCTTGTGGGCGTCGGCGAGCATGGACAGGCGGTGGGAGACGATGATCACCGTGCGCCCCGCCGCGATCCGGCGCAGGTTGGTGCGCACGATCAGCTCGCTTTCCGAATCCAGCGCGCTGGTGGCCTCGTCGAGGATCAGGATGCGGGGATCGGTGACCAGCGCGCGGGCGATGGCGAGACGCTGCTTTTGGCCGCCGGAAAGGTTGCAGGCGTTCTCTTCCAGCAAAGTGTCAAAACCGCGCGGCAGCCGTTCGATGAATTCGTCGGCGCCGGCAAGCCGCGCGGCGCGCACAATTTCGGCGAAGCCGGCGCCGGGTTTCGCTCTCGCGATATTTTCGCGAACCGTGCCGCGAAACAGAAAATTGTCTTGCAGAACCATGCCGACGTTCTGGCGCAAATGCGCGAGATCGAGTTCGCGTGAATCAAAACCGTCGATCCGCAGCACGCCGGCGGACGGCTTGCGCATACCGCAAATCAGGCGCGTCAGCGTAGTTTTGCCAGAGCCGCTGCGTCCAACAATTCCAAAGATTTCGCCGGGCGCGATGGCGAAGCAGATGTCGTCGAGCGCCAGAGCGCCCTCTTCGCCATAGCGGAACGACACGTTCTCGAACTCGATTCCGCCGGCGAAATCTGGGCGCAGACCTTCGCGCGCCGCGTCGCGTTCAGGCTGCTGGTTCATCACCTCGCCAAGCATTTTGACCGCGAGCGCCACCTCCTGATATTCGTGCGCCATGGTCGTCATTTGCACCAGAGGTCCCGACACGCGTCCCGCCAGCATGTTGAAGGCGACCAGCGCGCCCACGGACAGCGCGCCGCTGAACACGTCGAGCGCGCCGAAGGCGATGATGCCGACGGTCATGAGCTTTTCGAGCAAGCCGGTCAGCGCCTGCGCGCCTGCGGAAATTTGTTCGACGCCGAACCGCATGGTGACGGCCTGGGCGCAGCGGTTGTTCCAGTCGCGGTTCTGCGCTGGCTCCATCGACAGCGCCTTGACGGTGGACATGCCGTGCACGGTTTCGACAAGCTGCGCCTGGCGCGCGCCCTCGGCGCGATAAAGCGCGTCGAGACGGCGCCGGAACGGTCCCATCAGCGCCGCCACCACCGCGCCGCTCAGCGCCGTGAACGCGAGCACGATGAGGGTCAGCTTGACGCTGTAAAGCAGCAGCACGGGAATGAACACGATCAGCGACAGCGCGTCGAGCGTGGTCAGGAACAGGCGTCCGGTGAGGAACTCGCGGATGCGCGCCGCCTGCTGCATGTGTTTGACTAGAACGCCCGCCGAAATCTGCTCGAAAAACGCCACCGGGAGTCCCATCAGGTGGCCGAAGGTTTTTGTCGCGACGCGAATGTCAATCTTGTTGGTGGCGTAGAGCAGCAGGTAGCGCCGCAGGAAATTGAATAAGGCGTCGAAAGCCAGCGCCGCGATGGCGCCCGCGACCAGCACGTAAAGCGTGGCGAAACTCTCGTGCACCAGAACCTTGTCAATGACGAGCTGGAAGAAGATGGGGAGCGCCAAGCCCAGCGCATAGAGCATCAACGCCGCGATGGCGACATCGGCGAGCAGCCGCCATTGCCGCGCCAGTTCAGGCAGAAACCAGCGCAGTCCGAAAGCGGGGGCGCTGGCGGGCTGCGCGGCCGGCTTGACGAGAATGGCCTCGCCAGACCATCGCGCGCAAAACACGTCTTTGGTGACGACCAGCGGCTCATCCTGGCGTTCGGCCAGGGGGTCGATGACGCGAACGGCCTCCGCGCCCTCGGCGCCGGGCACAACGATCCAGTTGCCGTTGGCGAGGCGCAGCAGCGCCGGATAGGCTTCGCCGAGCCGGGTCAGCCGCGTCCAGTCGAGATGCGTTGTCCTCGCGCGCAAACCAGCGTCGGCGGCCATGCGCAGCAGCAGCGCCGCGTCGACGTCGCCGTCGACCGCGTGGATATGGCGCAGGCGATCGGCGGAGAGCTCGACCCCATGCGCGCTGGCGACGCGCGCGAGACATTCGAGCGCTGTCCGGGTCGCATGGCCTGGATCGGCGGGCTCGGGCGACGGGCCGCCTTCGGCCTCGCTTTCGCGCGCTTCAGCGGAAATTGGCTGAAGCATTCGGCTTTCCCTTCGACCGCGCATGCAGCATGCCGAGGTCTTCGCCCGTCGTGGCGCGCGGCTCCGGCGTCCGGCGCACGACGCCTGCGTCAACAAGACTTTGCAGCGCCTTCTGCATGACCTCGACGGAATTGGCGAAGGCTTCCACGGACAGGATCAGGCGCTGGCGCAGCACCCGTTTCGGCGCATTGTTCTCGTCGCGCTCGGTGGGCGACAGGCTGACCAGATCGATGCGGACGATCGAGCCGCTCACGGTGATTTCGTCGACGCCATCGGTATATAGTTCGGCATGCATATGCGGCTCCTGTCACGCGAGTTGCGGCTTGAAGAGGACGTCGACGCCATAGCCGGAGGCGTTGTAGGTGTTCGCCGGGAACAGGCTTGTCGAGCCATAGGCATAGACGCCGTTGCCGCCGCTCGAGGCGGAGGAGGGGGCGGTGAGCGGCCCATTGCTGATCGAACTGGCGAACAGGTTCGGATCGACCGAATATTCGCCCGTATTGGTGTGGTAGGAGGCGATATAGGTCGTCCCCGGGGTGACCGTGACCGGCGTGGCGAAATTGACCTGCTGCCAGCCGCTCGCCGTCTCGTTGGTGAAGGTCGCAGAGGCGAGGAGGGCGCCTGTCGCGCTCCACAAATGGGCGACGTGGGTTCCGGTGTTCAGCGGCCCCTTGTAGAATTCGACGCCGGTGACCTGTCCGGCCTGCGAAGCCGTGAACTTGAAGCCGAGCTCCACGGCGAGGCTGTCGTTCTCCGTCACAATGGCCGGCGTCCATGTCGATGGGAACAGGCTGACCACGCTCGGGCTGGTCACGGACAGGCTGACATTCGCCGAGGCGGTTCCGCCCGCCGTGTCGGCGATGGAATAGGAAAAGCTCGCCGGTCCCGTGTAATTTGCATTCGGCGTGAAGGTCACGGTCTTCGCTTGCGCATTGTAGCTGACCGCGCCATTGGCGGCGTTGCTCACGCCGGTCACCGAAAGCGGCAGGCCATTGGGATCGGTGTCGTTGGCGAGCAATTGCGACGCATTGATCGTGAGCGGCGTGTTCAGCGTGGCGACAAAACCGCTGTCATTTTTGGCCACCGGGGCCTGCGTCCCCGAGGATTTGGAATAGACGACGTCCACCCAATAATTGCTCGCCTGATAGGTGTTGGTCGGAAAAGCGCTGCTCGCGCCATAGGCATAGACGCCATTGTTAGCCGCGGGCGCAGTGAGGTCGCCGCTGACCACGTTCGAGGTGAAATAATTGCTGTTGGCGGAGTAATAGCCCGATGTGTGATACGAGGCCGTATAGGTCGTCCCCGCGGTGATCGCGATGGGGCTGGCGAAATTGACCTGCTGCCAGCCGCTCGCGGTCTCATTGGTGAAGGTTGCGGAGGCGAGCAGCGCCCCGCTCGAACTCCAGAGATCGGCGACATGGGCGCCGATGTTCGAGGGACCCTTGTAGAAGCGAATTCCTGAGATCAGACCGTTCGCGGCGGCCATGAACCGCACGCCGAGCTCGACGGCGCTCGAGTCGTTTTCGGTGATGATCGCCGGCGTTGCGCTGGAGGAGAACAGGCTCTGCGTGGCCGTCGCCGGGTTGACGTTCAGCGAGACATTGGCCGATGCGGTTCCGCCGGCGGAGTCCTTGATCGTGTAAGTGAACCCAGCCGCGCCGGTAAAATTGGCCGTGGGCGTGAAGGTCACCGTCTGCGTCGATGAATTATAGGCCACAGTTCCGTTGACTGGCGCGCTGACGCTTGCGATCGACAGGGGCAAGCCGTTGGGATCGGTGTCGTTGGCGAGCAAGGCCGAGGCGGCGATGGGCAGCGCCGTATTGACCAGCGTCGTAAAGCCGCTGTCATTGGTGGCGACAGGGGGCTGCGCGCCCGACGATTTCGAATAGACGACGTCGACCCAATAATTGCTCGCCTGATAGGTGCTGGTGGGAAAGGCCCTGGTCGAGCTATAGGCATAGACGCCATTGTTTGACGCGGGCGCGGTGAGATCGCCGCTGACCAGATTGGCGGCGAAATAGTTTTCGTTGGCCGAGTAATAGCCCGAGCTGTGGTACGCCGCCGTATAGGTGGTTCCGGCGGTGATCGCGACGGGCGTGGAAAAATTCACCTGCTGCCAGCCGCTTGCGGTCTCGTTGGTAAAGGTGGCGGTGGCGAGCAGCGCGCCCGTGGAACTCCAGAGATCGGCGAAATGGGTTCCCGTGTTCGACGGCCCCTTATAGAAGCGGATGCCGGAAATCAGGCCGTTGGCGGCGGCCGTGAACCTCACCCCCAGTTCGACGGGACTCGTGTCGTTGACGGTGACGGTCGCTGGCGTCGCGTTCGCGCTGAACAGGCTTTCCGTTCCCGCGGGATTGGTCACCGTCAGCGACACGCCGGCGGAACCGGTCCCGCCCTTGGCGTCGGTGATCGAATAGGTAAAACTCGCCGCCCCGACATAGCCTGTCGTGGGGGTGAAGGTGACGGTTTGCGCGGCGGAATTGTAGACCGCAGCGCCGCCGACCGGATTGCTGACGCCCTGGAAGATCAGCGGCAGTCCGTTCGGGTCGGTGTCATTGGCGAGCAGCGTCGCCACGGGAATGGTCAGAGCGGTTTTTGCGGTCGTCGTGAATCCGCTGTCATTATTGGCCTGGGGGGCGCCGCTTCCGCCGCTGGTGTCGTTGAAGACCAGATCCACCCAATAATTGGGGCTGGAGGCCAGATAGACGCTGCCCGGAAAGGTCGAAGTCGCGCCATAGGCGAAGACGCCGTTCATTCCGCCGCCGGTTGCGGTCAGCGAGCCGTGGGTGACGCCCGGGCTGACGAAGTAGAAATCGTCGGACGCGTAATAGCCCGAATTGCCCCAATACGAGGCGGTATAGGTCGCGCCCGCCTGGATCTGGACCGGGCTGGCGAAATTGACCTGCTGCCAGCCGCTGGAGGTCTCGTTGGTGAAGGTCGCGCTCGCCAGCAGGCTTCCGGTCGAGGACCAGAGATCGCCGATATGCGTGCCGGTGTTCTGGGCGCCCTTGTAGAAACGGATGCCGGTGACGAGGCCGGAGGTCGAAGACACGAATTGCACGCCCAGCTCCACGCCGGACTTGCCGCCGGCGTCGGCGACATTGGCGGCGACGGGGGTCGCCGTGGAGGACCAGATCGACAGATTGGACGAGGGCGTGACTGTGTAGGCAGAGCCGCCGGTTGGTTTCTCCAGATTGATGCTGTCGTCGACCGCGCGACTCAGGACCGTGTAGGAGCCCGGGCCTTTGGTCGTGAACGTGTAGGACCAGGTCGCGGTCGCCGCGCCGACCGTGCTGGTGGCGGCGCGCCAGGTCTTGCCGCCGTCGCTGGACACCTCGACGCCGCCGATCACGCCGCCGCTATCGCTGGCGGTTCCCTTCACCGTGATGGCCTGTCCCTCGACGACGCTGGTTGCGGAAAGGCTGGTGATCCTGGAGGTCGGCGCCGTGTGGTCCGTCGAAGCGGCGGCCAGCGCCAGGCTCGCCTGCAAGGTTTGCGGTTGCACCCCCATTTCCGCGAGGACATTGACTGTCGCCTGCTGCACGCTCGGGTCGACCGGCTGCAGCGCGCCGTAATTGATGTCGTGGATGTCAGACAGGCCCCAGGACCAGAACACCGTGCCGGTGGAGAAAACCATCGCGCCGCTGACGGGATCGCGGAACTGGACCAGATTGTGGGTCGCGGTCCCCGGGCCGGTGGTGTTGCCATAGTCGAGCAGCAGCGTCTGCACCTGAAGCGTGGTCGAGGACAGGTCGACAAGGCCTGCGGGACGGAAGGCGTCATTGGGCGAGGTGTCCCATTCGTAGCCGAGCAGGCCCGGCGCCAGCGAGGCCGTTCCCCCCGGCGCCGTCGAGGCGACCGCCGTGTTGCGCCAGATGCGCAATTGCGTTTGGCCATAGGGAATGGTGATCGTGTCGTAACGGTCGGAATCGACCGAAAACACCTGACCGGTCAGGGAATTGGAGGGCACGCCGGCCAGCCCGCCCGATGAGGCGAAGCGCGCGTCCATGAACGTGCTGGTCGCCGTGCCCGAGGGATCGATCAGGGCATTGGCGTGGGTGTCCTTGTAATCAACGAGGGTGCGGTTGGGCGTGGCGCTGGCGTCAAGGCTGGGCGCGAGCCGGGTCTGCCAGTAAATCTCATTGCCGCTCAGGAACATCAGGCTGACGCCGGCGTGGCCGGCCGCCTGGACGTTCTTGTACTGGCTGTCGGTCCAGTATTCGTCGTGGCCGCTGTCCATATAGACCTTGTGGTTCAGCAGCAGCGAGCCATTGGTGGCGGCGTCGAGACCGGAGATATAGCTGACGTCGTAACCGTTCCGCTCCATCCAGTAGATGGTCGGAAACTCGGCCGAGAACACCATGTCGTTGGATGTGCCCAGCAGTCCGCCGTCGCGCGTGGTGATCGGGCGATTGTAGCTGACGGCATAGGCGGCGCCGCTGTCGCCTGGCCCATTGCCCTGGTAGAGATTGGCGCCGCCCCAGGGATTATAGGCCTGCCAGGTCTGATCGGCGGTCTGGAACACGATGTCGCTGGTCGACGCGTCATTGCGGACGATGAAGGGGATTTGGAAGACCTGCGCTCCATCGACAATATTGGCGATGTAGACGCCGGATGTCGCGCTCGTCGGCACTTTCCAGCTGTCAGTGACGCTCCAGTTGCCGGCGTCGACCTCGCCGGTGGTGGCGTTCCGGAGCGGCGCCGGTTGGACGACCGATGTCGTGTGCTGGAGCGAGGTGACAAAGGTCGCGCCGGCGCCGCCGTAATAGCCGAGGCGATAGATATTGATCGTGTAATTCGGATTGCCTGTCTGATTATTGACCTTGAACTGCACGGTCCCGCCGAGGTTCGTGCTGATGCCGGTGGTAAACCCCTGGATTGTTGTGGAGTCCTGCCCGGGATCGACCCACCAGGCCGACATCGGCGCGCCCGCTTTCTGGTTCTCGAGCACGATGGCGTTGCTTGTCATGGCGTGGCCTCCCCGGCGATGGCGCCTCCGGCGATCGCCGTGAACGGCGCCGAGGCGCGCCCCGAGACTTTGGTCGGCGCGGTCGTTCCGGGCGAGGCCGGGCTCGCCGGTGGCGGGGCTTGGTCAACGAGCGGCTCAACGCTCGACAGCAGAAAAAGCGCGGCGGCGCGCGGCGATGGTGAAAGAAAGCAGGCGGCCTCGCCCTGGCGTTCTGCCGGCATGGAGAGATTGATCATGGCGACCCTCGCAAGCGGTGGGTGCGGCTTGAGCTGACGATTTAATATCGGGTTGGCGATCTCGTCAAATTAAATATTAAAAATGACACAAAATTACGGTGATAAAAACCATGAAAGCCATGCTTCCTCGAGGGTGTATGGCGTAAAACTTTGCAACACAAAGAAAAATAAATGACTTCAGCAGGGCGGGGCGTCGAGTCTGATTTAAGGTCGACATCGGCGTATTTAATATATATATTTATTAAATCGAATTCAGGCCGCGGCGCGATCTCACCCTCCACCGGGGTCGAGCGCCGGCGGCGACAGGCCCGGCCGGAGAGGCGTCGCATGCTTCAGAGCAATATGCCGCATATGGAGAGAGCCCAATCGCCGTTTTCGCCCGCGCAAAATGGCGGCGGCGCCGACGAGATGATCAGCATGGTTCTCAGCCTGCTGCGCCGCCAATATCTCGTCGTCGCCGTCACCGCCGCGCTGTCGATCGCTCTGGCTGTCGTCTATCTGCGCGTCACGCCGCCGACCTTTGTGGCGGAAGCGCAGATCCTGCTCAAGAACCCGAAGTCGCCTTCGGTGCGGCAGGATTCGCCGCTCTCCGAAACCTATTTCGACGCCGCCGAAATCGAGACGCACCTGCAATTGGTGCGATCCTCGGCGGTGGCCATCGCCGTCATCAGGCAATTGAATCTTTCGCAGGATGTCGACTTCGCCGCCTCGCGGGGACTGTTCGAGCGTCTCGGCGCCTTCCTCCGCGGCCGGTCGCCCGAGGCGCCGGAGACGTCGCCCACAGCGCGCGAAGAACCCCCGGAAGCGCTGATCGACGCCTTCCTGTCGCGGCTCCAGGCGCAGCGCGTCGGCATGAGCAACATCATCGAAATCTCTTACGGGTCGCGCTCGCCCGACCATGCCGCGGAGGTCATCAACGCGGTGGCGAGCGCCTACATCAAGGAGCAAATGAACGCCAAGTTCGAGGCCAGCCGCAGCGCCACCGCCTGGCTTCAGCAGCGGTTGCAGGAGCTTGGCGACCAGGCCCACGCCGAGGAGCAGGCGGTCGAGGCCTATAAGACGAGCCACAACATCGCCTCGAGCGGCGGCAAGCCCGTCGATGACCAGCAACTCACCGAATTGAACACCCGCATCGTCGCCGCGCGCGCGCAGACGTCAGAAGCGCTGGCGCGACTGAATCGTTATGAGACCTTGCTGCGCGCCGACAGTACGACGGCTCCGTCGGAGGAATTGTCGGGCGCCCCGCTTTCTGACGCGCTCAACAGTCCGATCGTCAACGCGTTGCGCACGGAATATCTGCAGATGCAGAGGCGCGAGAGCGAATGGTCGAACCGTTACGGCGACACCCATCAGGCGGTCCGGGACCTTCGCGCGCGCATGCAAGAAATTCGCGGCTCCATCAGGGATGAAGTGCGCCGGCTCGCGGCGACCAGCCGGAGCGACTACGAGATCGCCAAAAAACGCCAGCAGGAGATCGAGAAGCTTTACGGCGAGGCGGTGAAGGCGACGCGAACGACCAATTCGGCGGAGGTCGCCCTGCGCGACATGGAAAGCCGGGCGAGGAGCTATCGCACGCTCTACGAAACCTTCCAGCAACGCTATATGGGCGCCGTTCAGCAGGAGAGTTTTCCGATCACCGAAGCGCGGGTGATCTATCCGGCTCTGCCGCCGGACAGCCAGACCAAGCCGAAAAAAAAGCTGATCCTGGCGCTTGGCGCGCTGGGCGGATTGGCGTTGGGCGTGGGCGTCGCTTTGCTGCGCGACCTGCGCGACCGCGTCTTCCGCACGCCCGCGCAGATCGAGTCCCTGCTGCATCTACCCTGTTTTTCCGTGGTGCCGCGCATGGAGGCGCCGAACAGGCGCCGGCAGACGCCGCAGGAGGATGAGGCGCAGGGGGGGGGCGAGCGCGCCCTGGCGACTGTCCACACCATCGATTCCACGGTGGTCGGCATGCCGCTGTCGCGTTTTGCCGAAACCATCCGCTCCGCCAAGATCGGCATCGACCTCAACCCGAACAAGACGCCGAACCGGGTCATCGGCGTGACTTCCGCGCTGCCGGACGAGGGCAAGAGCACGATCGCCGCGTCGCTCGCCCGGCTGATCGCCCACAGCGGCCGTAGCGTGATCCTGGTCGATTGCGACTTGCGCCATCCCTCGCTGTCGACCCAGCTCGCGCCCGACGCCAGTTTCGGCCTGATCGAGGTGATTTATGGCGCGCGCGCGCTCGAGGAGGCGATCTGGCGCGACCCACAAACCCATTTTTCCGTGCTGCCCACGGTAAGGCGACGGCCGCTGTTCCACAGCAGCGAAATGCTGGCCTCCGAGGCGACGCGGAAATTGTTCGACCATCTGCGGGACGCCTTCGACTATGTGATCGTCGATCTGCCGCCGCTGGCGCCGCTGGTCGACGCGCGCGCCACCGCCTCCTTCATCGATTGCCATCTGCTCGTGGTCGAGTGGGGCCGAACCAAGATCGACGTGGTCAAGCGCGCGCTGCATGAGGCGCCAAATGTCTACGAAAACATCGTCGGCGCCGTGCTCAACAAGACCGATCTCAAGCGTATGGCGGATTATGACCGCATCTGCCACGATTACTATGATGAAAAATACCTTTCCCGCTATGCTTCCGCCAGGGATGAGTGAAGCGGTCGTGGCGTTTCAGCAAAAAAGGTCTGTCTTTGCTTTAGCTTGGCCATAGGTTGTGGCGGAGATGCAACAGCATTGGCGATAATATATTGCAAAATAACTATTCTCTGGCCTGCGAATGACGGAGATGGCAGGTTCGGGAAAACATTCAGTTCATATGGGGGTTCCCCTGATTTCCGTATCGCAAAAATTTGCAGGGATGATCGCCGGACTTCTGGCCCTGTCGTGTTCCGCCTGCACGATCATGCCGGTCAGCGGGCCTCAGGCGGTCGACGTCACCGCGGACCCGCAAAGCGTGCAGGCGCGGATTCTGCCTTACACGCTCGTGCCCGTGACCCCCGCCGTCGTCGAGGTTCTCGGCCGTCACGTGCCCAGGCTGTCGGGCGCCTTTCTCGCGCGCACGCCGCCCAAGGCGTTCCGCTTCGGCAAGAACGACCTCGTCAGCGTCACGATCTTCGAAGCCGCCGCGGGCGGACTTTTCACCTCCAATGCCGGCGTGCGCGCCGGCAATTACATCACGGTGCCAAACCAGGCCGTTGATGAGAACGGCAACATCACGGTCCCCTACGGCGGCGAAATCCGCGCCGCTGGCCGCACCCCGGTCGAGATTCAGAACGACATCACCGCGCGCCTCAAGGCGCGGGCGCTCGAGCCGCAGGTCATCGTCGCGCTCGCGGAGCAGCGCACAGCCCTCTACAGCGTGCTCGGCGACGTCCACAATGCCGGTCGTTTCCCCGCGCAGCCCGGGGGCGAGCGCGTCCTCGACGGCATCGCGCGCGCCGGCGGGCCCGTCAGCCAGGGCTATGATGTCTGGGTCTCGCTCGAACGCAACGGACGCCGCGCCAGCGCGCCCATGGGCGCGCTCCTCGACACGCCTGCCGAGAACATCTACCTGCTGCCTAACGACGTGGTCTTCCTCTACAGCCAGCCGCAGACCTTTGTCGCCTTCGGCGCATCGGGACAGCAGGGCCAATTCAAGTTCGAGGCCTGGCGGCTCTCGCTCGCGGAGGCGCTGGCGAAGCAGGGCGGCCTCAACGATTCCCAGGCCGATCCGGCCTCCGTCTTCCTCTACCGCGGAGAGCCCCGCGCGGTTGCTCTCCAACTGGGCGTCGATGTCGCGCAATTCCCCGGTCCGGTTGTTCCTGTGATCTATCAGGTGAACCTGCGCGATCCCTCAGGCTATTTCCTCGCGCAGAAATTTCCCATGCGCAACAAGGACGTGATCTACAGCTCCAATGCGCCCTCGGTTGAAGCGACGAAATTCCTGAGCTTCGTCCGCACCGTGCTGGCCACGGTCAACGATCCTCTCATCTACGCCACCAATGGCTATGGGCTGGTCAATGTGGCCAAGGGCGGCGCCTCGACGGTGATCACGACGCCCACGCCGATCACCACGACCACGACCGTGGTGGTGCCCCAATAACGCCAAGCCGGCGCGGCCTCACGGGGCCGCGCCGGCTGTGATTTAAATATGCTCTCATTTAATTGATTATTTAATTCTTGTTTTTTTGTCGCGCATTTGTTCAATTGAGCCGCCATCCCATTCATGCGCGGTTTTTCATGAACGCCATCGACCGAACCTATGCCGTCGCGACCCGGGTCGAGCCGGGTTCGCCCCCTCCGGAGCACGGCGGCCGGAGGCGGTGGCCGATCCGCTTTCAGGCGATCGAACCGCTGGCCATGGCGGCCGACGTCATCGTCATTCTGATGTCCTGCCTGCTCGCCGGCGCCCTCAGCGGCGCCGACAGCCACGCCTTCGGCAAGGCGTTCGGCGCGGCGATCGTGATCGCGGCCCTGTTCGTCGGTCTGATGAAGATGCGCGAGCTCTATCGTCCCCTGGAGCTTCTGGCGCTGCGCAACCAGATGCGCGCCGTAACAGGCGCCTGGGTTCAGGTGTTCGTGCTGCTGGCGGCGGCCGTCGGGGCGCTCGGCATGGGGCACAACATCCTGCGCGGCGCCAGCCTGCTGGCTGTGATCGGCCTTGGCGCCCTGGTCCTGCTGCGCGTCGGCCTCAAGCGGACGCTGGTCAAGGGCTTGAACGGCCGCAAGTTCGCCGGACGAACAGTGGTGCTGATCACCGACCAGCCGAAATCTTCGACAACTGGCCTGGAGCATATGCTGGCGACGCTTGGCTTCACCGTCGCCCGACGTTTTTCGCTGCCGTCGGCGGAGGCGGGACTGGGGTACCGCAAGCGCCTCTGCGCCAGTGTGATCGACCATGTCAGCGGCTCCGACGTCGACGAGATTTTCATCGAAGCGGACCTCAAGCGCTGGCCCGAATTGCGGGCGCTTGCGGGCGAGCTGCGCGTGTTGCCGTCGCACATCAGTTTTGCGCCCGCGGGTCCCGCCGCGGAGATTCTGAGGCGCCCGGGGCGCGCGCTGGGCGGCGAAGTCTGCATCGAGTTCCAGCGCGGCCCGCACACACGGCTTGAATATGCGGCCAAGCGGACGCTCGACATCTTTGGCGCAAGTCTCGCGCTCGCCCTGCTTGCGCCGCTGCTGGCGGCGGCGGCGGTCGCGATCAAGCTGGACTCTCCGGGTCCGGTGCTGTTTCGCCAGCAGCGCTGCGGCTTCAACCGCCGGAATTTTGCCATCCGCAAGTTCCGCACCATGCGCGTGCTTGAGGATGGCGAGAACGTGGTCCAGGCGCTGCCGGTCGACAAAAGAGTGACCAGGGTGGGGAAATGGCTGCGGCGCGCCAGCATCGATGAGTTGCCGCAACTCCTCAACGTCCTTGACGGCAGCATGAGCCTCGTCGGCCCGCGCCCCCATGCGTTGGCGCATGAGAACCAGTTCGACAAGGCCGTGCGCAACTACGCCTTTCGCCGCCGCGTCAAACCGGGGCTGACAGGATGGGCGCAGGTCCACGGCTGTCGCGGACCTACGCCGACGCTGGCGGCGATCGAGCGCCGGGTCGAATACGACCTCTGGTACATCGACAACTGGAGCCTGCGGCTCGACCTGGCGATCCTGCTGCAGACGCCTCTCGAAGTCTTGCGCGGGCGAAACGCCTGCTAGCGGCGCGCGTCCTTGCTTTTCGCCGTCTCCCGGAGGGGAGGCGGGGCGCTGATGAGAAACTCATCCATGGCGCGACCGGCCTTCATCGCCGCCGCCATCCAGCGCGGCAGCTTGCCGCGGCCGGACCAGGTTTCGGAGGTTTCCGGGTTCCGATAACGCGGGACCACCACCGGATAGGCGCGGCGCGGCTTGCCGGAGGCGGCCGGCGCCGTGTCGCGGATGGCGCCGACGCCGCGGTTCAGAATGGCGAGACGCTTCTCCAGTTCCCGCTTTTCCTCCTCAATGCGGGCGGACAGCATCGCGCTGATCTCTTCGTGGAGCGACCAGAGCTCGTCCACCGACATGGAGCTGAAGTCAAATTTTTCCGCCACCATATTTTCCCTCGTGGCTTGGCTATTATTCCATCGCTTAAGCCGCATGTTTAATGCGGGCGCAGGAATCCTTTTTAGCAAGCCGCGATCCGGGTCGCCACCCATTTTCTCAACCTATTAATACGGAAACGCAATTTTCTGTGAATTTCGCCACGCTGCACGCCTCGCACACGATGGTTGCATCTAAGTACATGTTTTTAAATACGCTTGCATGCCCGGGCGGCGGGCGGCAGGCTTCCCATGATAAAAGCTTGAGCACGACGACGCGATTCCACCGGCCGCGGGTCAACGCGCGAGCATTTTTTTATTCATTTTTTATCTGGGTTGAATTTACATATATGTAGATTTAATATTAAATAAAATAAAATTAGTTTGGAAACCTCGAACCCGCCTCTGCACAGCCTCGGGTTCTGGCGACCGGCGCCGGCAAAACTGGTCGATCCCGTCGTTCCCCTTCATTTCGTGAGACTCACATGCGTATTTCCGACATCGAAGCCATGGACTTCGAAGAGCTCTGGCGTCTGCACGAGGAACTCACGCGGGTCCTCGCGGAAAAAATCGTTGCGGAAAAGCGCGAACTGGAAAAACGGCTGGCGCAGCTGGTCGGCGGCGAGGCTGGCGGCGACGCGGCGCCAGCGCGCAAATATCCGAAGGTTGTTCCAAAATACCGCAATCCCGCATCGCCTGACGAGACCTGGTCAGGACGCGGCAAGCGGCCGAAATGGCTGGTGAAGGCGCTTGCCGCCGGCCACACGCTGGACGAATTCAAGATCGATGCGGGGGGATCGGAGCGACCGTGAGGGATGAAGCGGGGAGGGCGACGCCGATGGGCGGGGCGATCGGCCCCTCCGGCGGCTTTACGCCCGCCGCCTAACGCGGTCGTGCAAATTGACCTTTAATGTCTGGATTCGCGCGAGCTTGCGAGGAGAGAGGTGGAGCGGCTCCTGAGGTCCTTCGCTAGTCGCCTGCGCACGCCGGAAATTTCCCACAGCAGCCGGTCGTAAAGTCTTATGCGGGAAGCCAAATCCGCCGGCGTGGCGGCGGTCGTGCCGAGATCGCCAAGTTGGCCATGGGCATTCCTGATCGAATCTATGGACTGACCGAGATCGGTGACGAGGGTTTGGTTGGATTGATCGGCTTTCTCCATCGGCTCACTCCGGACACGCACTGGGGCGCGAAAACGCGCGCCTTGAAGATTGCTGGTCGATCAGTGAAGCGCCACGTCCGATCCCAAACGGGTCCAGCATAGCGTCACATGGATATTCACGATTGCATATGAATGCAGCGCAAAACAAGCGTGGAAAAATCGGTAAATTCACCGACACTACGGAAAGCAAAACAATTTTTATTGCTGCGGCTCAGTCGGAATAGGCGTATGATGGAATTCTTGCGAGCTCTTGGATGCAACCTGAGGGCAGTTCCGAATTTGTGCGCAGGGAAGGGCGGTGATCGCATCGCGGCCGCTCGACGGGTGAGTTTTTGCGCCGGCCAAGGGCGGCTTTCCGGCGAAACAATCCGCTCGCCTTGTTGCCGCCGGATTGTTCGGCAAATAAACTACGGCCAAGATTGTCGAGACCTCGCATGAAATACCTCGCGCCGCTCGTCGCATTGCTGTCCGCCGCGCCTGTTCAGGCGCAAGAACTTCTGCCGTTTTTCGCCAATGACGCGACCCTGTCGGTCAAGTCCCCCTGGAACAGCCGCGGCAACGACGATTCGCGGCGCTGGGAAGGCCTGACCATGGGGACCGAGGTTTTCGCAGGCTCCGGGGTCGGCAAGGGGGGACGCGGCG
Source organism: Rhodoblastus acidophilus (assembly GCF_025961575.1). Taxonomy (GTDB): domain Bacteria; phylum Pseudomonadota; class Alphaproteobacteria; order Rhizobiales; family Beijerinckiaceae; genus Rhodoblastus; species Rhodoblastus acidophilus_C. The sequence continues at coordinate 36,601 of NZ_JAOQNX010000006.1, forward strand.
GCTTTGGCGGCGCATTGAATATCGGTTATTCCAAGGAGTTCACCAACAATGTCGTGGTCGGCGTCGGCGCGACTGCCGGCTATGCGCCGTCGTTCAGCACCTACTGGCCGCGAGGGTACAATTTCGGGCTCGCCAGCGTGTCGGTCGGCTATGACATGGGCCGGTTCCTCCCCTATGTCACCGTCGGTCTGGGCACGACCAACGCCAATCCCTACGGGGCGGGCTGGCAGGGCCTCGACAGCCTCAACGGGCTGTTCGGACCCAACAATGCGACGCTGGCCACGGTCGGCGCGGGCTTCACTTACGAGGTCAACGAGCATTTACGCATCGGCGCGGAAATCAACGCCACGCAGGTGCGCGGCGCCGGATTCGGCCCCGTGCTGATCCCCCAGCCGGGCGCGCTGCCTTAAGTCTGACTTCCGCCTCGTCGCCCGCCCGCCTATAAGCGCGCCATGACCGTCCAAGCCCGCACCCTCGACATTTCCGCCCTCGCCGACAAACTGCGCGGCGGAGACCGCGCCGCCCTGGCGCGCGCCATTACGCTCGTCGAGAGCGTGAAGCCCGAACACCAGGCGCAGGCCCGCGAACTCGTTCAGAAGCTCCTGCCGCACACCGGCAAGGCGATGCGCGTCGGCATCACCGGCGTTCCCGGCGTCGGCAAATCCACCACCATCGACACGCTCGGCTCCAACCTCGTCCAGGCCGGGCAGAAGGTCGCGGTGCTCGCCGTCGATCCGTCCTCGACGCGCACCGGCGGCTCGATCCTGGGCGACAAGACCCGCATGGTCCGGCTGTCCGCGGAGCGCAACGCCTTCATCCGGCCCTCGCCATCCTCCGGCACGCTCGGCGGCGTCGCGGCGAAAACCCGGGAAACCATGCTGTTGTGCGAGGCGGCCGGCTTTGATGTGGTGGTCGTCGAAACCGTGGGCATCGGCCAGTCGGAGACGACGGTGGCCGACATGACTGATTTTTTCCTGGTGCTGATGCTTCCCGGCGCCGGCGACGAATTGCAGGGCATCAAGAAGGGGGTGCTCGAAATCGCCGACATGATCGCCATCAACAAATCGGAAGGCGAGGGGCGCAATCGGGCGGTCGCGGCCGCCGGCGAATATCGCGCGGCGCTGCACATCATGCAGCCGGCCTCGCCCAACTGGTCGCCGCCGGTCGTGCTGATTTCCGGCCTCGACAATATCGGGCTGGACGAGATGTGGGCCAAGGTGGTCGAGCATCGCCGCTGTTTCGAGGCCTCCGGCGAATTTGCGCAAAAGCGCCGGGCGCAGCAGGTCAAGTGGATGTGGACCATGCTGGAGGAGCGCCTGCACGGTCGGCTGCGCAGGGACCCGCAGGTCAAGTCCCGCCTGCATGAACTCGAAGCCCGGGTGGCCGAGGGCGCGCTGTCGCCGACTCTCGCCGTCGAGGATATTTCGACGCTGCTCGGCCTATGAGCCGCAAGTCGCTCCTGGTCGCGGGTTTCGGCGCCTTTCCAGGCCAGCGGATCAATCCGGCGCAAATCGCGGTCGAGGCCCTCGCCCGCAGGCGCGCGGCCTGCGCGTTGTCCGGCATCGACCTGCACACCGCGGTTCTGCCAGTCGATCATGCCGAATTGCCTCCGCGCCTGACAAGACTGTTTGCGGAAACCTCGCCCGACGTGGTCCTGCTGCTGGGCGTGGCGGCGCGCCGCAAAGCCCTTTCCATCGAGACGCGCGCAAGGAATCGCGTCACGCTTTTGCGCGCGGACGCCGCCAGGCGACTCGCGTGGAGCCGAGAGATCGCCCACGGCGCCCCTGACCCCTTAACAAGCCCAGCGCCCGTCGAACGGCTCGCGGCGGCGGCGCGCGCCTGCGGCGTCCCGGCGCAAGCTTCCCGCGACGCCGGCGCCTATCTCTGCAACGAAGCCTATTATTTGTCCTTGCTGATGGACCGGCGCGCCGTCTTCGTCCATTTGCCGGACTGGCGGCGCGCCGAGGTGGCGCGCGCCCTGCCGGCGCTCGAAAGTCTGGCGAAGGCGCTGACCTTCATGCAAGACTGAAGGGGGAGGGGCGCGGATGGAGCTGGATCTGACAATCGCGGCGATCGAGATGGTCTGGCTGACGCTGATGCTGGCGGGCGACGGCGGCATGACGCTGGCGCTGGCGACTCGTGCGCTTCCCGAGCGGCGCCGCCGCCTGGGCGTCAATCTCGGCGGCCTGCTGCTCATGGCGATGCGCGCCGCCAGTCTTGCCGCCGCGCTCGCCTGCGCGCCCCTGCCGGGTTTCGGCTTTTTCTGCGCCGCCGCGCTGATTTTCGCCGCCTGGCTGACGGCGCGACGGGGCGAAGCCGGCCCCCCGCCGCCGCCAACCTCCGTCAGTGGGCTCGGCGCTTTGCTTCTGGCGGTTGCGGCGCAGGACGCCCCGGTCGCCTTGACCAACATGCTGGCGGCGCAGGCGGCGGCGCAGGGGAGCCATCCGCTGGCGTGGCTGGGGCTGGCGCTGTCGCTGCCGATGCTGGCGCTGGGCGCCTCGCCGGTCGTTTCGCTGCTGCGCCGGCCGCCGCTGATCTGGGTCGGCGTCCTCCTGCTCGGCTGGCTGGCCGGGCGATCTGCCGCCGCGGATTCAGCGCTCGCATTGACGGCCATGCCGCCGGAGCTGATGGGCGATCTGGCGCCTCCGATAGGGGCGACGCTGGCGCTTCTGGTGGTTTACATTGCTCAGCGCCGTGAGAAATTCCAGCGTTTGCCTGAAGAAGACTAGGAGGCTCCGATGTTGCGCCATATTGCTTTCAGCGCCGCTCTCTTGCTTGCCGTTTCGCCCGCTCTGGCGGGCGGCGTCGAGGTTTCACAGGCCTGGAGCCGCGCGACGGTGCGCGGCGCCAGCGTCGCCGCCGGCTATCTCACGGTCGACAACCAGGGCGGCGCGGCGGACGTGCTCAAAGGCGGCGTCAGCGACCGCGCGGATCGGATCGAAATCCATCAATCCCGCGAGGAAAACGGGATCATGACCATGCGCGCGGTTCCCAAGGGAATCGAGATCAAGCCGGGCCAGCAGCTGGTGCTCAAACCCGGCGGCTATCATCTGATGCTGATCGGCCTGAAATCGGCGTTCCTGCCCGGCGAAACCGTGCGCGTGACCCTGCAGTTCGAAAAGGCGGGCGATGTGGGCGCCGATTTCAAAGTGGTCGGCTTCGGCGCCACGGGGCCAGAGGGCGCCAAACCGGCGGAGAAATAGCGGCCGCGTTTTACTGCAGCCTGGGCAAATTGAAGAAATGGGCCGGCGGCGCGCCGAGCGCATGGGCGATCCGCCGGAGATGTTCGGCGGGCGTGCGCTTTCGCCCGGCTTCATAGTCCGCGATCAGGGCCCGCGTGATCTCCGTGGCCTGCGCCAGCTGATCGTGCGTCATCTCGCACGCGACTCGGCGCCGATGGATCGCGCCGCCGACCAGGCGATCGACGGCGCTCGCGGTCCGATCGCCTCGCGCGATGGCATGGGAGAGAAGGCAAAGGCGCGTCATTTCGAACGAGCCGTGAGCGTTTCGCCGGGGGCTCTGGCGACGAGACCCTTTTCGGGAACGTCGAAATGAATGCCGGTTTCAACCTCATAAATCGAGATTTCGCTGCTCGGCATGAATTTGACGAAGACGCGCGCCTGGTCCGCCGCCGCCGCGAATGTCGACTGATGCGAAAGAGGGTAACCGCCAGCGCAGACAATGAATCTGTCGGAAAGTGCAGTTCTGGTCGATGACTCGAATTCCGCGGCGCCGCAATCGCGCATGATTTCATTCCCTCCGATTTCCGCAGAAGTGATCACGGCAAAGGGCGCTGCGCCTCTCCCATTTGGCAGAGGAGGCGCCGCCATCATCGCCGCCCCCGCTGCGCCGAATTGTCGCGGCCCGATCTCACGGCGCATCCCCCGCGGCGATCATCCGATAATGTCGCGCCAGGGCGAAAAGGCCCCGGCGCAGGATGAACAATGCGACGGCCCCGGCCATTTTGGCGTCGCGATAAGCGCCGATCTCCCGCCCGACGTCGACGATTTCCCGGTCCTCGAGAACGATGGCGGCCAGAGGCGCTCGAAAATCCTCGGGGATCGCGTCGCGCGCGGCCCAAAACCTTTGCAGCGCTTCCAGTTGCGACTCGCTGCGCCACATGGCGCCCGGCGCATAGTCGGCGCCAACCTCCCGGGTCGGGTCCAGCGAATGTAGCGGATCGAGTCCGGAGCGAAAGAACATGTGCCGGTATTTTTCGCCCGCCAGCGCCAGCGCCCAGTTGCGCGCCTTGTCGTCGCGGTCGAGTTGCCCCCGGTCGCGCAGCCGCGCCAGCGGCCCGTCGTCAATGCGCATGCGGACGAAATCCACCGCCACCGCCTCGAACGTGTCGCCGCGCGCCACCTCCACCACTTCGGAAAATCTTTCGATATGCGCGGCGTCGCCGGCCCGCAGGAGGCGCTCGACGCTGGGCCCTTCCACGGCGCGGGATCCGGCGCGATGAAAGGCTTTGAGCATTTTGCGCGCCCCCGCGCCGGTCTCGTCGAGACAGGAGAGTTTGGGCAGCGACACCTTGGTCTTGCGCGGTCTGGCCATGGCGACATCCTTCAGGGCGCGGCGAATTCGGTGAGGGTGAGAGCCAGCTCGCCGCCAAGCCCGCCATAGCTGACCGAAAACCGATCGGGCGAAAGACCGTGGGTGATCACCCGGCAGCGCGTCAGCAGTTCGATCAAAGGCCGCTCCAGCACGCCGAAATGGCGGGTGCGCGCGGTGCGGGGCGCGACGATTTCGAGCGCATAGGCGCCGGACATCCGCCCCGGCTTTTGCGCGATCACCCGCCGCGCCGCCTCGTCCAGCCATTGCTCGAAGGCCTCGGAGCGGACATAGCTCGCGCCATTATGCACATAGAGCTGCGCGGCGGCGGGCGGCGGCGGCGTCTTGATCTCGATCTTGCGCGCCACGGGGCGCGGCTCGGCGGCGAGGCCGAAACGCCCGGTTTTCGGCGCGGCGGCGCGCGGCTTGGCCTTTTCGACCGTCACCGGCCGCGCGCCGGGGCGCGGCGTGAACACGTTCGCGGCGGAAAGGGCGAAACTGCTGAACGGAACGACATTTGTCATGGAGGAACTCGCGGTGGGGGGAATTCGCCTTGCAACTGGAGCTAGAACATAATAAGAACACGGTTGTAGCGTCAATGGGAATCTGCCCACTAGACGTCTTAACGTAAACATGGGAATTATCCCATCATGGACGACCAGTGGAAAAGCCGGCTCGAAGCCGAGATGGCGCGCCAGGGCCTCGACATGAAGGCCCTTTCGGTGCGCGCCGGTCTGGGCGAAACCTATGTCCGCGACGCGCTCAAGCGCGGTCGCGGCGGTTCGCTGCCCGCGCTCAACAAGCTCGCCGGCGCTCTGGGGCGCTCGCTCGACTGGCTCATTGCGGGCAAGGAGACCGAGCGTGAGCCGCCGACCACGCGCCGCTTCGACACCAGCGTCGACCGCCGCCTCGTGGACAACAAGGAGACGCAGACCTCGACCATTTTCGAGGTCGACGTCCGCGCCGGCGCCGGCGGCGGCGGCGTCCCGATCGAGGCCTACGTCCACGACGAGAGCGGCAATTCCTATGCCGCTGCCGCGGTCGCCGCCGAATGGACTCTGCCGGAGACCATCGTCCAGGGCGTGCTGCATTCCGCGCCGCGCCACATCAGGGTTTTTGAGGTGATCGGCGATTCCATGGAGCCGCGCCTCTATGAAGGCGACCGCGTCTTCATCGACCTGCGCTACACCGTCCCGAGCCCCGAGGGCATTTTTGCCTTGTGGGACGGCTATGGCCTGGTGATCAAGCGCCTGCAGATCGTGATGGGCGCAGATCCCATGCGCGTCCGCATCATCTCGGTCAATTCCTCCTATGCGCCCTATGAAGCGGGCGCCGACGAAATCCGCATTGTCGGCCGCTTCGCCGGCCGTTTCACGGTCAACTGAGCACGTGGCCGGCATGGCGGGCTGGTCCCGGCCATCCACGCCAAGACATTGCTATAGCGTAATAAAATCGAGCCGCCGCCCATCCGTTCCTGCCAAAATGGGCAATAGCCCAAAAAAAATCACAAAATCCCATTTTGCCCATTGACGGGTCGACTGACTTCCGCTACAAATATCCATGTTGAAGATTTGCGCCCGGCGGCGCTTCGTCCCCAAACGAAGCGCCCCGGGCTTTGCTTTGCCCGGTCCTTCGGGCCGAGGCCGAGCGGGAAATGGATGGACCATGGCGTCGGCTCCCCGCGGAAGAACAACCACAAGGCAGAAGGCGCAAGCTCCGGAACACCCCCTCGACCGCGTCAGCCGCGACCTCGCCATTCTCAACATGCGCCTCCACGGGCTCACCTTTTTCGAGATCGCCAGAAAACTCCCGGAGGCCGGTTTTAAGCGCGTCTCGGTGAGCCGCGTCTACGCCATTGTCGCCAAGGCGCTGCGCTCCAGCCCGCACGCCCCCGCCCGCGACCTGCGCGATCTCGAACTGATGCGCCTCGACCAGTTGCAGACCGCCCATTACAAACAGGCGCTGAAGGGCGACGCCGCCGCCGCCCAGCGCGTGCTGGCCATCATCGACCGCCGCGCCAAACTCCTCGGCCTCGACGCGAGCCTTGAGGCCGAAACCTCGCTCGAGGACGCGCGGAAAACCCTGATTCAGAAACTCGAGCATCTCGCGCGCGGCCAGGGCCAAAAAGCCAAAAACGCCAAGAGTTAAGTCTGCGCCATGCGTCCCCTCCCAACGCATGCGCGTGAGCTGGCGCGCCTCACCCCCCGTGAGCGCGCCCTTTTTTTTGACAGCCTCGACGCGGACGAGCTGGAATCGCTCAAAACCCTTTGGCCGTTTTGGGCGCGTCCGGAGCAGCTCATTCCCGAAGGCGATTGGGTCTATTGGCTTCCGCTCGCCGGTCGCGGCTGGGGCAAAACGAGGGTTGGGGCCGAAACCGTGCGCCAATGGGCGCGTGAGTTCGGCATGGTCAACCTGATCGGCGCGACCGCCGATGATGTGCGCGACGTAATGGTTGAAGGCGAATCCGGCGTGCTGGCGTCCTGCCCGCGCGACGAACGCCCTCGCTACGTCGCGCACAGACGCAGGCTCGAATGGCCCAATGGCGCCAAGAGTCTCTTGTTTTCCGCCGAGGAGCCCGAGCGCCTCAGAGGCAAGCAGCATCAAAAACTCTGGTGCGACGAAATCGCGGCCTGGCGATATCCCGAGGCTTGGGATCAGGCACTGTTCGGCCTGCGCCTGGGAACAAAACCGCAGGCCATCCTCACCACCACGCCGCGCCCGACAAAGCTGATGCGCGACCTCTTGGCCGACCCGCTGACGCATTCCACCCGCCACTCCACCTTCGAAAACATCGGCAATCTCGCCGAAAATTTTCTGGACCGCGTGGTGCGCAAATACGAGGGCACGCGTCTCGGCCGCCAGGAATTGCATGCTGAAATGCTCCTGGACGTTCCCGGCGCGCTCTGGACGCGCGCCCTGCTCGAACAGGCGCAAATCGGCTACCCACCCCCCCGTCCTGAAGAGTCTGTTCAGCAAGCGTCGAGAAGCCCTCATCCTGAGGAGCCGCCGCAGGCGGCGTCTCGAAGGACGAGGACGCAACTCACCCGCATCGTCGTCGCCATCGATCCGCCCGCCACCTCCGGGGAGAACGCCGACGAATGCGGAATGGTCGTTGCGGGTCTCGACGAGACCCGCAACGTTCATATCCTCGCCGACCTCTCGCGCCAGGGCGAAACCCCGCTGGGCTGGGCTACCCGCGCCGTCGAAGCTTTTAGAAATTTCGAAGCCGATTGCATCGTCGCCGAAGTCAACAATGGCGGCGAGATGATCGAAACGCTGTTGCGCCAGATCGACGCCAACATTCCTTACCGCGCGGTCCGCGCCAGCCGAGGCAAATTCGCCCGCGCCGAACCGGTCGCCGCCCTTTACGAACAGGGTCGTGTCAAACATTGCGGCGTCTTTGCAAAACTCGAAGACCAGATGTGCGCCATGACGCCCGATTTTGATCGGACGCGAACCGGCTATTCCCCCGACCGCGTCGACGCCCTGGTCTGGGCGGTCACGGCGCTGGCGCTCAGCCAGGAAAGCGGCGGCGCTGTCTTCGAATTCTACCGCACCCTGGCGGGAGAACAGAGTGGCGTGGGATGATCGCGCCGCTCTGAATCAGCCCTCATCCTGAGGAGCCCGCGCAAGCGAGCGTCTCGAAGGATGAGGGCGGTCCACGCATCCGCGCCACTCGAGCGCGTCGATCGACTCAATACCTGGAGACTCCCATGACCGAACGCGGCGCGGGCTTGCCACGCTGGTCCCTTTCGCCTGCGGAATTTTCCGCCCGCGCCAAAGCGAGCGCGCAGGCGCCCGACGACTGGTTCGGCCCCTCCACCCCACAAAATCCTGGCGCCCCGAGCGATGTCGCCGGCCGCCAGTGGGATTTCCCGGCCGGCTACAACCTTTCCATACGCGCGAGAGGCTATGAGTCGATCTCCTTCGCCGACTTGCGCGCGCTGGCCGACGCTTACGACCTGTTGCGCCTCGTCATCGAGACGCGCAAGGACCAGGTCGAGCGCATGAATTGGACGGTTCGCGCAAAAGCCGGCCGCCACGCCGACCCCGCCGAACTCGCCCGCGTCGAAACTTTTTTGCAGAGCCCCGATGGCGCCCATGACTGGAACGCCTGGCTGCGCATGATCCTCGAAGACCTGTTTGTCATCGACGCCCCCGCGCTCTGGTGCGAGCGCGACCGCGCCGGCAATTTGTTGGGCCTGCACCCGCTCGACGGCGCCACCATCAAACCGGTGCTCGATTTCTGGGGCCGCACCCCGCGCCTCTTCACCGAAAACGGCAAAACCGTCCACCCCGTCGCCTACCAGCAAATTCTAAAAGGCCTGCCGGCGGTCGACTATACCGCGCGCGACATCATCTATCGCCCGCGAAATGTCCGCAGCCATCGCGCCTACGGTTTTTCCCCGGTCGAACAAATCATCGCCACGGTCAACATCGGCCTGAAGCGGCAACTGCACCAACTCAACTATTACACCGAGGGCAACATCCCTGAGAGCCTGATTGGCGTCCCCGACAGCTGGACCCCCGACCAGATCAAGAATTTCCAGGACTATTGGGACCTCTATTTCGATGGCGACTTGGCGAGGCGCCGGCGGGCAAAATTCGTCCCCGGCGGCGTCGCCAAGACTTTTATTCAGACCCGCGAGCCCGAGCTGAAAAACGCGTTCGACGAATGGATCGCCCGCGTGGTCTGCTTCGCCTTTTCGGTGTCGCCGCAACCCTTCATCAACCAGATGAACCGCTCGACCAGCGAGACGCAGACGCAAATGTCCAGCGAGGAGGGCCTGCAACCCATCCTCGCCTGGATCAAGCGCCTCTGCGACTCCATCATCACGCAACTCGGCGCGCCAAACCTTGAATTCGCCTGGCGCACGGACGCCGTGGTCGACCCCACGGTCCAGCGTGAAAACCTGGTCGCTTTGGTCAATGCGGGAATGATGACCCGCCGCCGCGCCGCCCAAATTTTGGGAGAAACACTCCCCAACGATCCCATGGCCGACGTCCTGACGGTCACGACAGGGCAGGGCGCCAAGCCGCTCGCGGGCTCAGCCGAGAATGTCCCTTAGCCCCCCGATCAAGCGATCGGTCTGCTCCGCGGTCCCGACAGTAATCCGCAGATAGTCGGCGATGCGCGGGGCATCGAAACGCCGCACCAGCACCGCCCGCTCGCGCAACCCTTGCGCCAACGCGGCGCCGCCCACCGCCCGGTGCCGCGCGAACACAAAATTCGCGCTCGACGGTAACACCTCGAAACCAAGCTCCACCAGCGCCGCAGTCATCCGCCCGCGCTCAGCCACAATCGTCGCCAACCCCGCCTGAAAATATGCATCATCCTCGACCGATGCGATGGCCCCGGCCTGGGCGATGCGCCCGACCGGATAGGAATTGAAACAGTTTTTCACACGAGAAAGCGCCTCGATCAGCCCGGCGTCGCCAATCGCATAGCCAACCCGCAACCCCGCCAGCGCCCGCGATTTAGAAAACGTCCGCACCACCAGCAAATTCGGGAACTGCGATATCAGCGGAGTCGCGGTCTCGCCGCCGAAATCGACATAAGCCTCGTCCACCACCACGGGAATGGAAGGATTGGCCGAAACCATCCGCGCCACCTCGTCGCGCGACAGGGCGATGCCGGTGGGCGCATTGGGATTGGCGAACACGATGGCCCCCGCCGAATTCCGGCAGAAATCGTCCACCCGAATCCGCATGCCCTCATCGACCGCCGCCGTCTCATAGGCGACATCATAAAGCTTCGCCCAAACCGGATAGAACGAGTAGGTCACATCGGGCGCAAGCAAGGGACGGTCATGCTTCAGCAGCGCGACGAACACATGCGCCAAAACCTCGTCGGAACTGTTGCCGACAAACACATTTGACGGCGCCACTCCATGATAGCGGGCGAGCGTCTCCCGCAAGGCGACTGACTCGGGATCGGGATAAAGCCGCAGCGAATCCGCAGCCGCCTCGCGCATGGCCTCGACCGCGCGCGGTGAGGGCGGAAGCGGCGATTCATTGGTGTTGAGTTTTACAAGCCCCTCAATGCGCGGCTGTTCGCCGGGCGTGTAGGGGCTCAAACCGCGCGCCTTGTCGCTCCAGAAATCCATCGTCCCGTCCCGTCACGCCGCGAGGAAAGCGGCGACGCCCTCCGTTTAGAAAAAATGCCCGGCCTCGTCAAAGGCGCGGCGAAAGCCAAAGGAGCCAAAGTGTCGGATCGACTGCAAATCTTCATCCCCCTCCGGAAAGCCGACGCCGCCCAGCGCCTGGTCTACGGCTATGCGACGGCGGAATCCCCCGACCGCGCCGGCGAAATCTGCGATTACGCCAGCACCAAGCCGCAATACCAGGCCTGGTCGAAAACTTTCGCCAAGGCCACCGACGGCAGGAGCCTTGGCAATGTCCGCGCCATGCACGGCGCGGTGGCCGCCGGCAAGATCGCCTCGATTCGCTTCAACGATGCGGAAAAACGCATCGAAATCGCCGCGAAAATCATCGACGACGACGAATGGCGTAAGGTGGAGGAGGGGGTCTATACCGGCTTCTCCCAGGGCGGCGTCTATCTGAAACGCTGGCCCGACCCCGAAAACCCCGACCTCGTTCGCTACACCGCAAAACCCAGCGAAATCTCGCTGGTCGATCTCCCCTGCCTGCCGGAAGCCAGTTTCGAGCTGGTCAAGGCCGACGGCGCCTGCGAAACCCGCGCCTTCGCCCACAAAACCCCGAACGCGCTGCGCGACTGGCTGACGGGCAACATCGAAAACGGCGCCCCGGCCGCCGAGATCATCGGCGATTTCTTCGACGCCATCGCCCACGACATCAACGCCGACCCCATTCATGACGAACACATTTCGGTGCTGCTGTCGCGCCTGAAGAGCAAAGTGGTCGCCGCCATGCAGCCGCGTCCCGCGCAAAAATTCGCCGCCGACCCCCGCGTGGAGAAACTGAGCGCAGAGACGGATGCGTTGCGAAAGCTCACGGCGGATCTGCGCCCGAAACTGGCGGATCTCGCCGCCCGCATCGAGGCGCTGGAGCAGACGCCCGCGCCGCCGCCGCTCATTCCTGGTTACGCCGCAGTCTCCAAGTCGAGCGAAAGCGGCGGTCTCGAAGCGCTTGCAGCGGAACTCGCCCGCCTGTCGCCTGCCAAAGCCTCGCTGGTCCTCATCAAGGCCGCCCAGTCCCAGCCGAAGCGTTTCGGCTGATCGTCCAAAATTTCGCAACAGAGAAAGCAAGTCCATGACCGCTGTTCAGAATGCGCTCGAATTGAAGGAAGCGATCCGCAAGTCGCAGATGAACCCGCTGAACGATCCGCGCTTCGCCAGTCTGGAAAAATCCACCTTCGCCGAGAGCGCCTCGGCGACCACCGGACTCACCTATTACGACCTGGAAGCCGGGGCCAAACTGCTGTTCCCGGTGCTGACGCCGCTGCGCAATTCGATCCCGCGCGTGTCCGGCAAGGGCGGCGTCCAGGCCGCTTGGCGCGCCATCACCTCGGTCAATTCCGCGGGCCTGCGCATCGGCGTCTCCGGCGGCAACCGCGGCGGCGTCGCCGCGATGACCACCAAGGACTATATCGCCAACTACAAGGGCCTGGGCATCGAAACCAGCGTCGATTTCGAAGCTCAATACGCCGGCCAGGGTTTTGATGACCTGCGCGCCCTGGCCGCGCAGACCGGCTTGGAAGCCCTGATGATCGGCGAAGAGGCGATGATCCTCGGTGGCAACGGCTCGCTGGCGCTGGGCACGACGGGAACGCCGACGCTCGCCGCCGCGACCACCGGCGGTTCGCTCGCCACCTCCACGCTCTCGGTGATCGCCGTCGCCCTGACCCACGAAGGCCTGATCAACGCCTCCGTCAGCGGCGGCATCCAGGCGCAGATCACCCGCACCAACGCGGACGGAAGTTCCGACTCCTTCGGCGGCGGCGCGGCGCGGAAGTCGGCCAACGCCACCGTCAGCGTCACCGGTCCGACCGGCGCCGTCACCGCCTCCGTCACCGTCAAGTCCGGCGCTGCGGGATATGCGTGGTTTTGGGGCGCGGCGGGCTCCGAACTGCTCGGCGCCATCACCACCATCAATTCCGTGGTCATCACCGCGACCGCGACGGGGACGCAGACTGCCGCCTCGCTGCCGGCCGCGGACTGGTCGGTCAACGCGCTCGCTTTCGACGGCCTGCTGACCCAGGCTTTCACCACTGGCTCGGGCTCGCTGATCGTGACGCAACCGGACGGCGTCGCCGGAACCGGCACGCCGCTGACCGCCGACGGCGCCGGCGGCATCGTCGAAATCGAGAACGTGCTCAAGAGCAATTGGGACAATTTCCGCCTGTCACCCGACGAAGTCTGGGTGTCCTCGCAGGAGGCGATGAACATTTCGAAAAAGGTGTTGTCCGCCGGCTCCAACGCGGCGCAGCGCTTCCTGTTCGACGCGCGCAACGACGCCTTCGCCGGCGGCGTGATGGCGACGACCTACAAGAACAAATATTCGATGGCCGGCGCCAAGTCGCTCGACATCAAGATTCACCCCAACATGCCCGCGGGAACCATGCTGTTCCTCACGCGCCAGCTGCCCTATCCGCTGGCCAATGTCGGCAACGTCATCCAGATGCGCACCCGCCAGGACTACTATCAGATCGAATGGCCGCTGCGCGCGCGCCGCTACGAATATGGCGTCTATGCCGACGAAGTGCTTCAGCACTATTTCCCGCCGTCCATTTCGGTGATCACCAATATCGGCAACGGCTGATTTCTTCGCCACCGCCGTCCCGCGTCAACGGGACGGCGTTTTCGCCCCGCGCCTTTCACAGGATGCCCCCATGAAATTTCAGGCTCCTCCCGGGGTCACCGCGCTCTCCAGCGCGGGCGAGGAAATCATTCCCGACGCCCAAGGATATTTCGAGGCCGACGAAACGCGCGCGAGCGCCCTTCTCGCCCATGGCTGCATTCCCGCGCCGGACGTCGAACCGCCGCCGGCGAAAAGCAAGAACAAGCGGAAAGTAGATTGACCATGGCGCGAGGCGATCTCGTTTCCCTGAGCGCGCTCAAAGCTCATCTCGGCATCCAATCCAGCGCCGACGACATTTTGTTGTCGAGCATGATCAGCCAGATCAGCCGAGCGATCTGCACCTGGCTCAATCGCGCCTTCCTCTGGCCGCGCGATGTCACCGACATTTTCGACGGCAACGGCCGCAACCGCATCCAGTTGCGCAACTGGCCCGTCGTGTCCGTCGCCTCGGTGAGCATCGACGGACAGAAGATTCCACAATCCAGCGATGGCCAAAGTTCTGGCTGGGTGCTCGAACCTGGCGACGACGAACCGCCGGGCGCCATGCAGATGGTCATGCTGCGCGGCGGCGTTTTTTCGCGCGGCTGGCAAAATGTCGCCATCGCCTATCGCGCCGGCTACCAGATCAGCAAGGAGCAGCAGACGGTCCCGGCCGCGGGGGCGCGGATCGCCGCCCTGCAGCCCTACGGCCCCTTCGCGGTCGATTGCGGCGTCGCCTATGCGTCCGGCGCCGCCCTCACGCCGGTCGCCGCCAATCCGGCGCGCGGCCAATATGTGGTCGACAGTTTTGGCGACTACGCTTTCGCGGCCGCAGACGCGGGCGCACAGGTGCTCCTCACCTACGGCTACGTGCCCCACGATCTCGCCGCCTGCGCCCTCGAATGGGCGGCTGATCGCTACCGTCACCGCGACCGGATCGGCATGGTGTCAAAAAGTCTGGGTGGGCAGGAAACCGCCGCCTATCGCATCACCGCCATGCCGGATTTTGTGCAGCAAAGCCTGCGCAACTTCGGCCGCATCATCGCGAATTGACATGCTGGACTTCAGCCTCGAAGGCGCCGCCGATCTGTCCGCCAGACTGGCCGCGCTTCCCGACGACCTGCGCGTCGCGCTCGCGGAAAAGATGGACGCGCTGGCGCAAGAGATTTACGCGCAGGTCGTCGGCGTAAACTTGAGCGGCGGCGTGCTGAACACGCGCAGCGGCGTTTTGCGCAATTCCATCCAGTTGCGCCGCGCCGACCAGGACAATGTGGTGTCCGTCGAGATCGCCAGCGATGGCGGCGCGCCGTACGATGCGATCCACGAATATGGCGGCAAGACCTCCGCCCATGAAATCATCCCGGACAAGGCGAAAGTCCTCGCCTTCATGTTCAACGGCAAGCAGACTTTCGCGCGCCGCGTCAACCATCCGGGATCGCAGATCCCTGAGCGCTCCTACCTGCGCAGCGCGCTTGCGGACAAAAGCGCCGATATCCGGCGGGCCATCGCCGACGCTGTCGCCGAGGCCGCGAGCCGAGCAAAGGACGGGTCATGAACGCGCGCGAAACCATCATGGAAGCCCTGTGCGCGCAATTGGCGCAGGCCCGGTTTTCGGCGCCGATCAACGCCAACGACACCTGGGCGATGCTGTCGCGCCGTCTGAGATTGTGGAGCGATGTGTCGGCGGCCGATCAGCCCGCGCTGTTCGTCACCGAGCATGCGGAAAACATCGCCTTCGCCTCGGAGACCCTACCGGGCAAAACCACGCTCAACGTCGATCTGTTTGTCTACATTTCGTCGGGCCAGGACCCGCAAACCATTCCCGCGCGCGATCTCAACATCGCGCTCGATGCGCTGACGGAAGCGCTCGCGCCGCCCCCCGGGTCCGACCGCCAGACCCTCGGCGGCCTCGTCTATCACTGCCGCATCGAGGGCCGCATCGTGAAGGACCCCGGCGACCTCGACGGCCAGGGCCTCGCGCTGGTCCCGCTCAAAATCCTCGCGCCCTGAGCGCCACCACAAGGAGCCATGTTCATGCCAAGCACAACTTCCGTCGCTTTCGGCTCGGGCGTTCTCATCGCCACGCCGTCGGGCGCCAATGCGACGCCGGTGCAGTTCGGCGCGCTCCAGGACGTCACGCTCGATTTCAGCTTTTCGTCGAAACAATTGTTCGGCCAGTACCAATTCCCCATCGCCTTCGCGCGCGGCGAGGGCAAGATCAGCGGCAAGGCGAAATTCGCCAATATCGACGGCCCTCTCTACAATTCCTGCTTTTTCGGCCAGACGCTCGCGGCCGGGCAAAAACTCTGGTCCTATAACGAGGCTGGCGCGGTCGCCTCGTCCTCGCCCTATACCTATGCGACGGCCAACGCCTCCGCCTTCGACGCCGATCTCGGCGTGGTCTATGCGTCGAGCGGCCTCGCCCTCACGCGCGTCGCCACCGCCCCCGCCGTCGGCCAGTACACGCTTGCCGCCGGCGTCTACACTTTCAATTCGGGCGATTCTGGCAAGGCCATTCTGGTTTCCTATTCCTACACCCAGACCGCCGCCGGCTCCGGCACGCGCGCGGTTCTGTCCAATAAGCTGATGGGCGCCGCCCCGACCTTTCAGATTGATTTCTATCAGAGCAACGCCAACGCCACGGCCGGGCAATGGTCGCTGCGCCTCTACAATTGCGTGTCGACCAAACTGACGGTGGCGACGAAAATTCAGGATTTCGGCATTCCCGAGCTCGACTTCGAGGCCTTCGCCAATGCGGCGAACAATCTCGGCGAAATCAACACGGCGATCTGACATGCGCGCTGATCCCAAAATCGATTGCGCCAAGGCGCCGGTCGCCGCCCTGGGCGGCCAGGAATTCTTCATTCCCCCGCTGTCGCTGCGCCAGGCGCGCGTGGTCGTGCCCGGCTTGCTCAAACTGCTGCCGCGTCTCAACGCCATCCAGGCGCGCATCGGCGCCGGCGATCCTCTCGCGGCGGCGGAAATGGAACAGGACGATTTCGACCTGATGATCGATGTCGTTCACGCCGGCCTGTCGCGCGCCCATCCGGATTTCACCCGCGACGATCTGCTCGATCTCGAAGCCGGTTTTGTCGATCTCGCCGGCGCCCTCGCGATCATCGCCAGGCAGACCGGCTTGTTCACGCCAGGCGAGGCCGCCACGCCGGGGGAGTAGGCGAGGGCGCGCCGGACTTCGACCGGATCGTCGCCCATTACTGCCAGATGTCCGGCGAAGCCTGGACGGACGCGCTGGAAGACGAGCTCACGTTTGCGCGCATTTTCGCCCGTAAGGCCTATTGGCGCGAGAATCCGCCGCCCGCCATGCTGCTGGCGATGGTCGCCGCCGGCATGGGCGTCTGGCGCCCAGAAAAGCAGCCGGAGAAAGATTTGAGCGCCCTGCGCGCGCTGTTCCCGTCGGGTCGCTTCTAAAATTTCGGGTGAACCATGGCCGATTCAAATGTTTCGATTTCCTTCGGCGCCGATGTCTCCGGCTTCCTCGGCGGCATTGCGCGCGTCTCGGCCGCCCTCCAGCAATTGCCCTCCGTCGCCAGCACGGCGCAGCAGGAAATCGCCCGCGCCAGTCTGGTCGCGATCAACGGCGAGATTGCCGCGGAGCGCGCCGGGTTCAGCCAGAAGGAGGCGCTCTACCGGGAGCTGACCAAGCTCAAGATCATGAGCGGCGGCGAGCGCGTCGCCGCGACCCAGGCGGCGCTCGACGCCGAATATGCCGCCGAGCGGGCGCTGCTGCAGAAGGAATTGCAGATCGACAATCTGCGTCTGCCGCAGCGCCAGGCGGTGCTCAGCCGCATGCTGCTGCTCGACCAGCAATATGCGGCGAATAGCCAGCGTCTGATGCTGCAATCTGTCCAGCAGACTGTCGCGCCCTGGAGCCACATGATCGACGCCATGTCGTCATCCATGTCTTCGTCGCTCGCCGGCATGATCATGGGGACGAAAAATTTTCAACAGGCGATGCGCGGGGTCACGACGGCTTTGGTCAACCAATTCGTCAGGATGGGCGTCGACATGGTCGCGGACTGGACGAAGAAGCAGCTCGCCATGGCGGTGCTGGCGGTGTCCGTGGAAGGCCAGAAGACGGCGGCGGCCAGCGCCGGCGCCGCCGCGCGCGTCGGCATATCGGCAGGCGAAGCCGCAGCCGGTCAGGCGACGATCTTTTCGTCGGTCTTGCGCAGCATCGTCGCCTCCGCCTCTGAGACCTTTGCTGGCGTGTTCGGCTTCCTGTCGCCGATCATGGGCCCGGCCGCCGCAGGCCCTGCCGCCGCCGCGCAGGGCGCAGTCATGTCGGTCGCCGCTTTCGATATCGGCGCCTGGTCGATCCCGCACGACCAACTCGCCATGGTCCACCAGAACGAGCTCATCATGCCCGCTGCTGAGGCCAGCGCCTTCCGTTCGATGCTCTCCGGCCAGACCGGCGGCGCGGCGGCGCAAGGTGGCCCGAGCAGCGTCCACCTCAACGTCAGCGCGCTCGACGCCAACTCTGTCAGGAACTGGCTTGGCGCCAATTCGCGGCAGATCATGAAGGCGATGGACCAGGCCGTGCGCAACGGCGATCATCTCGGTCTGCGTCGTCTGGCGCGCTGAGCCATGGCGCAAGTTTTTGGCGTTTGCCTGCTCCCGGCCACGGGCGAGTTCACCTATGACACGCTGCCGGCGCAGGGCAAGAAATCCACGGCGAGCGCTTATTCGCCCATCAACGCCTACCTCGTCCCCAATGGGACGAAATCGGATTATTCCTACGCGCTCGACCAGCTCGCGGCGGCGCATCCGGAATGCCAGACGGTGGCTCTGGTCTGCGCCTGGTTCGGCGATTCCACCGACGCTGCGACCTGCAAGATCTATCCCGCGACGAATTACATCGGCGGCGCCTTCCAGATTTGCGTCAACAATGTCTGGTCCGCGTCGAACTGGAACGTGTCCGGCCTGACGCAAACCTCGTCCGGCCTCATTCCGATCTCGACCGACAGCGGCTCCGCGGTCTATGGCGGCACGCCTTCCGATCAAAGCGTCGTGCGCTGTATCCGCGATCTGCGCGCCAGAGGCTATCGCGTCGTCTTCTACCCGTTCATCCTGATGGATGCGCCGGGAAAGCCCTGGCGCGGCCGCATCGGCCTCGCCACGGACCTGAGCGCCACGACAACGCAAGCCATCCAAAAATTCCTCGGCGCGGCGACCGCAACGCAATTCACGCGCGACGCCACGAACCTGACGGTCGCCTATAGCGGCTCGCCGACTGACTTCACCTATCGCCGCTTCATCCTGCACTATGCAAATCTTTGCGCAGTCGCGGGCGGCGTCGATCTCTTCCTGATCGGCTCGGAATTGCGCGGCCTCGAAATCTTGCGCGGGCCGAATTGGACGCCCGCCGGAACCACCGACGCCAACGGTCGCGCCCAATGGGATTATCCATTCGTCGCCGGCCTGACCCAACTCGCGGCCGATGTGCGCGCCATCTTCGACGGCGCGGGTTTGTCGCGCGACACGACCAACCATAAGAACCTGATCGCCTATTCCCCAGACTGGTCGACCTGGAACGGTTGCCAGCACCCTGGCGCCAACGGGCAATGGCCGCATCTCGACCAATTGTTCGCATCCCCAAACATCGATCTGGTCGCCTTCGACAATTACCTGCCGCTGTCCGACTGGACGCTCGGCGATGGCGGCCTCGACTGCCATAACTGGAGCGCGCCCGCGCCAAAAACCTGGCCGCCGGCGCCTGCGGAAATGAACGGCCTCGCTCTGCCCGGCCAACCCACGCTGCGCAACGCCCATTATCTCGCCGCCAATATCGAGGGGGGCGAGGGCTTCAACTGGTTTTATTATAGCAGCGACACGAACGGCGTCGGCCTCGACCCGCTTGGCACCGACCAGCGCTGCACCCGCCCCAGCGGCGATCGCCTCACACAGACGCGTCACGCCTTTGCCGCCAATCAGCAATTGCTGATGCGAAAAGGCCTGCGCTGGTGGTGGAACAACACGCATCACGCCGTCTACGACAACGGCGATGGAACCGGCTGGAGCCCGCATGGACCGGCGACGGCTTGGGTTCCTCAGTCAAAACCAATCGTCTTCGCCGAATACGGCTTTGCCAGCGTGGACCGTTGCACCAACCAGCCCAACGTTTTCTACGATGCGAGATCAAGCGAAAGCGCTACGCCGTTCTGGTCGCTGTGGAGCGGCGCGATCGGCATCGGATGGAAGCCCCTTCGCGATGACGCCCTCGCCGATCTCGCCCTGCAAACCGTTTACGATTACTGGAGCGCGAACAACGCAACGTCCTCGGCGGGCGTCCCGATGCTCCTCACATCGTTCTGCTGCGCCTGGAACTGGGACGCGCGCCCGTTCCCGGCCTTTCCGCTCGACACGGACGTTTGGGGCGACGGCGGCAACTGGGCGACAGGCAATTGGATTGCAGGCAAGGGGCCGTCGTCCGCGCCGCCAACGCCCGACGCTCCGCCCGCGCCGAAAAACGTCGTCGCCTTTCCCATTCTCAGGGGGCAGGGCTGGAACGCGAAATACAGGCCCTATTTCATCACCCGAGTCCACGCGCATACGAGCGGCCGGGAAGTGCGCGCCGCGCGCCGCATCAATCCGCTGTACGACATCGAGCTGACCTTCGATCTGCTGCGCGGTGACGCCGCCAATGCGGAGATGCAGGCGGTCATCGCCTTCATCGCCGCCCACGCTGGCCAAGCAGAGGCCTTCCTGTTCGCTCCGCCCCAAAACCTCGGCCAAGTCGCAAGCGCCACGGTCGGCGTTGGCGACGGGGTCACCAAAACCTTTGTTTTGACCCGGGGCGTCAGCGGCTTCACCGAAACCGTCCAGGCGCTGATCGGTTCGCCGACGGTCTACATCGACGGCGTCGTACAGTCTGCCGGCGCCTACGCCCTGTCGATTCTGCCGGCGACGCTCACCTTTGTCATCCCCCCCGCGCCCGGCGCCGCCGTGACGGCGGATTTCACCGCCGCGCATCTCGCGCGCTTCGTCGATGACGCCTTGGAGCTCGAGCAATTCATGACCGATCTCTGGGAAACAAAGACCCTCAAACTGGAAACGGTGCGCGCGTGAGCCCTCCCATCTTCCCGACCCTCCCCGGCCAGGGCTGGAGCATCAAGAAGACGCCGAGCTTTTCGACCCGCGTCGCCTCGCACGCCTCTGGACGCGAGGTGCGCGCGTCGCTCTATGCTCATGCGCTCTACCAGTTCGAGTTGTCCTTCGACGCCCTGGACTCCAGCGGCGCCAACGCCAGCCTGCAAGCCAAATCGCTGCAAACGCTCATGGGGTTTTGGCTGACCTGCGGCGGCCAGCAGGGAACCTTTCTCTACGTCGACCCGACCGACAATGTGGTCTCCGCCCAGGTCATCGGCACGGGCGACGGCGTGAGCAAGCGCTTCACCTTCGGTCGCTCGATCGGCGGCTATTTCGAGCCGGTGAGCTACGTCACTGCGGTCAGCAGCGTGACAACCGCCGGCGCGGCGACTTCCGCCTACACGCTCACGGCGCCGAACCTGATCGACTTCTCAACGGCCCCTGCGAATGGCGCGCCGATCGCCGCCAGTTTCGCTTACGCCTTCCAGTGCCGGTTCCTCGAAGACCAGGCCGAATTCGAAAACTTCGCCTCCGGTCTCTGGAAGATCGACGGCCTGAAATTCCGTCAGGTGCGCTGAATGAAATCCGCTCCCGCCGCCCTCATCACCTACCTCAACGGCTTGCGCCCGACATCGGACGCCCCGCTGCTCACGGCCGAATGTTTTACAATCTGGCTGTCGACGGGCGCGATCCTGACCTACACCGATCTCGACACCTCCGTTGCGCTGAACGGTTTCACCTATCTCGCCAACTCAGTTCTGATCTCCGGTCTGAAATACAAGGCGAGCTGCGGCGTCAACGTCGACAGCCAGCAGGTGATGATGTTTGCAAGACCGACCGACACGATCGGCGGCATCCCGTTTCTCCAGGCGGTGCAGCAGGGCGTGCTCGATGGCGCCGCGATCCAGCGCGAAAAAGTGTTTTTCAGCGATTGGAGCACGCCGATCGGCTCCGTCATCCTGTTCAAGGGACGCGTTGCCCAGATTGACGCGATCGGCCGCGTCAGCGCCCAGGTCACCGTCGCCTCGGACATGGTGCTGCTGGATATCGACATGCCCCGCAACGTTTACCAGGCCGACTGCCAGCACGTCCTCTACGATGCGCAATGCGGCCTCGCGGCGGGAACCTATTCAACGGCGGGCGCGGTCGGCGCGGGATCGACACAGACCGCCATCATGTGGAGCGCCGCCGCTCCGGAATACCAGCAGGGCACCATCGCCTTCACTTCCGGCGCCAACACGGGCGCCAATTTGACGATCAAGTCCGCCGGTGAAGGCCGTCTGGTCCTATCCTATCCGCTGCCCTATCCGCCGGCGACAGGCGACGCCTTCGTCGCCACTTACGGCTGCGACCGCACCATGGGCACATGCAAGGATCGCTTCAACAATCTTTGCAAGTTCAGAGGGTTTCCGTTCGTGCCGCCGCCGCAGATCGTCACGGGACCGCTGTCGTCGGTCACCAGCGGCAGCGCCAAGGGCGGAAAGTAACGGCGGAAGGAGGACGCTCATGCCCCAAGCCCATGAGCGCCAAAGCGTTGTCGCCGAGGCGCGCAAATGGCTGCTCACGCCCTATCGCCACGCCGCCGATATTCGCGGCGTCGGCGTCGATTGCGGCATGTTCATCGTGCGCGTGTTCGTGGATCTCGGCCTCACCCCGCCCTTCGATCCGCGTCCTTACGCGCCCGACTGGATGATCCATCGTAACGAAGAGAAATACCTCGAATTCTTCAATCGCCGTTGCAGGCGCGTTCAAGAACCGCGGCCCGGCGACATCGTCCTGTTCCGCTATGGCCGCAGCTATTCGCACGGCGGCATCGTGAGCGAGGCCGACCCGCTCGCGATCATCCACGCCTATCACGACGCTGGCTGCGTCGTCGAGGAAAGGCTGTCGCAAAATCCCGCCCTGACCGATCCCCGGCGCAAGCTCGCCTGGTTCTCGATCTGGCCCCAACCGGAGTTCTAGCCGATGGGCTTTCTCGGCGCCGGAAACGTCAACACCCAGATCACCAAATATTCTGGCCTCCAGGTCCAGACGACGTCGAGCTGCGTGCCCGTGCCCATCGTCTACGGCGCCAATGTGCTCGCGCCCAATTGCTTCTGGTACGAGAACTTCAGGGCTTTCGCGCAAAGCGCAGGCCGCAAGGGTGGGAAAGGCGGAGCGAAGGGATATAATTACGCCTGCTCCATCATGATGGGCATTTGCGAGGGGCCGATCGCCGGCATAGGCCAGGTCTGGCAAACCTCCAGCACGACAACCAGTCTGATCTCGCTCGGACTCAGTCTGTTCAAGGGCGTCTCTCCCCAGGCCGTCTGGTCGTATCTTGCTACCGCCTTTCCGAGCCAGGCCCTGACCTATCCCGGCGTCGCTTATGTCGCCAGCGCCAACTACAATCTCGGCGCTTCCGCGAGCATCGGCGACAACAATTTCGAGGTGCACGGCGTTCTCTACGGCTCCGGCGTCAACGGCGTTGACGCGGATCCGGCGCAGGTCATTTCCGATTTCCTCACCAATCCGCAATATGGCGTAGGCTTCCCCGCCGCTTCCATCGACGCGACTTCGCTTTACGCGAATGCGGGCGACAGCTCCTTCCAGACCTATTGCTGGGCCAATTATCTCGCCATTAGTCCGGTCCTCAACATGCCGGAGACCGCATCGTCCATCCTGACGCGCTGGCTCAAGCTGACCAATGCGACGGCGGTGTGGTCTGGCGGCTTGCTGAAGATCATCCCATACGGCGATAGCCCCGTGACCGGCGGCTCCGCGACGTCGCAAAAAACCTGGACGCCGAACCTCGTTCCCATCTACGACTTGGGCGACGAGGACTTCCTCAACGTCGAGGGCGAGGATCCCGTCAAAATCACGCGCTCCGACCCTTACGCTACATACAACCAGCAAGCCATTGAAATTCAGGCTCGCTCGGATTCCTACAACACGGGCCCCATCGTCGCTTTCGACCAGGGCGCCATCAACCGCTACGGTCGACGCATCGGCTCGACCGTCGCCGCTCACGAAATTTGCGACGCGGTAACGGCGCAGACCTCGGCGCAACTGATTCTCCAGCGCGGACTCTACATTCGCAACACATTCAGCTTCAAACTGTCCATGGAGTTCTGCCTCCTCGAACCCATGGACCTCGTCACACTGACCGACGCGGCTTTGGGGTTGAATGCAACCGTGGTGCGGATTGTCGAGATCGAAGAGGATTCCGAAGGCGCGCTCACGATCACCGCGGAGGAATTCCCGCAAGGCGTGGCCACGGCCACGCGCTATCCGACCCAAGTTCGAACCAATGGCGCGCCCGACGCCAATGCGGCCGCGCCGCCCATCAACACGCCGCTCATTATCGAACCGCCGCCATCTCTCACCGGCGGCGTCGTGCAGGTATGGATTGGCGCCAGCGGCCGGAATGGCGATCCGAACTGGGGTGGATGTTACGTGTGGGCGTCGCTCGACGGCGCCTCGTACACCCGCGTCGCCACTGTTTCTTCTCCGGCGTCGCAGGGCGTTCTCCTCGCCAGCCTGCCGGCCTATGGCGGCGCAAATCCCGATGCCGCCAATTTGCTCAACGTCGATCTGTCGCAAAGCGTCGGCGTTTTGGACTCAGTTTCCGCGACGGCTGCGGCGGCAGGGGTCACGCTTTGCTACGTCGATAGCGAATACCTCAGTTTCGCCACAGCGACGCTCACGGGGCCGGATCAGTTCCGCCTCTCGCAGCTCTATCGCGGTCTCGCGACTCTTCCGGCCGGCGCGCACGCCGCGGGCTCAGCCTTTTGCGCCCTGGATTCGGCGATCCTTCGCTATGACCTCTCGCCTTCGCAGATCGGCCAAACCATTTACCTGAAGTTTCAAAGCTACAACATCTTCGGCGGCGGCCTTCAGGACCTGGCCACCTGTGTCGCCTACAGCCACAAGATCACGGGCGTCGGCGCCATCGGGCCCGTCACGGCCAGCCTGTCGGTCGGCGCGCCTCTGGACTTCGGACTGGTCGTCCAGCCTATCGCAGAGACGGACGACTTCGGCGACTTGTCCTCGCAGGTCAACGCGCTGATCGATCTCGGAACGCTTTCCAACTGAGTCAGGGAAACCAGATGTCCGTTCAATTGAAGCGCCGCCGCGACACGGCGGCGAATGTCGCCGCTTTCACCGGCGCGCAGGGCGAACTGATTGTCGATACCACCAACAATCGCCTGACGGTCCACGATGGCGTGACCCCTGGCGGCTGGCCGTTGGCGAAATTGTCTGACGTCGGCGCGGGGACCTTGACGACTCGCTCGACGGTCGCCGACGCGAATTACGTCATTGTCACCACGGATCGGATGATCGGCATCTCCGCGCTTTCAGCGTCGCGCACCCTGACGCTGCCATCTGCGGCGAGTTTTCCGATTGGCGTCACCCTCGGCGTGTTCGACGAAAGCGGCGCGGCCTCGTCGACGATCACGGCGACCATCGCAGCCAGCGGCTCCGACAAGATCGACGGCGCTACGTCTGTCGCCATCAATTCGCCTTACGGGTTCGTCCAGCTGCAGAGCGACGGATCGGCGAAATGGACGCTTGTTTCGCGCGCGGCGTCAAGTCTTCCGGCGGTTGGCGTCGGGACCCCGGCCGATGCGAGCAACCCTCTGTCCGTCTACGGCGCCTCCGCACTGTTCAACGGGACAAGCTTCAATTTCACGATCAACAAGTCTGCCCCGACCAACACGGCTTCCATTCTCTTCCAGGATGCATTCTCGGGGCGCGCGCAAATCGGCCTCGCCGGCGACGACAACCTGCATGTTAAAGTTTCGGCGAACGGGTCGACTTGGACGGAAGCCTTCGTCGTCAACGCCGCCACCGGTCAGCCGAGCTTCCCGCAGGGCATAGCCGCCGGCGCCCCTGCCGGTTTTCGCAATCGCCTGCGCAACGCCAGTTTCGCCATCAACCAGCGCGCCGTCTCGGGGACCGTGACCCTCGCCGCCGGAGCCTATGGCCATGACGGAGTCAAGGCGGGCGCAAGCGGCGTCACTTACATCTTCGCTGCGAGTGGCGTCGATACGTCGATCACCGTAACGTCAGGCTCGCTTATCCTGCCTATCGAGCCGACGCTGATCGAAGGCGGCGCCTACATGCTGTCCCACGCGGGGACCGCCCAGGCCCGCGTCTGGCAAGGCACGGGAAACACGGGGACGGGGAATTACGCCAGCGCGCCGTTCGCCGCGACGGGCCTGACGGCGGCAAGCCAGACCAACGTCGAGTTTTCGAATGGAACGATCTTGCGACCGCAATTCGAGCCGGGAAGCGTCGCTACGGCGTTTGAGCGCCGGCCGCCCAGCGTCGAACTCGCGATCTGCCAGCGCTATTTCCAGACGAGCTATGGGCCTGGGGTGGCGCCAGGGACAGCCAACGCGATCACGCCCTACGCTCACTGTATGGACGCAACGCAGTCATACGGTACCGTGAACGTCGCGCTGCCTGTATCCATGAGGTCTATTCCAAGCATAACAATATACAGCCCGCATTCCGGGTATATTGGGTACGTTTATAATGGCAATTCTGGGGTCGATGTTGTCGCATTTGCAGGATCGGTGACGCAGAATGGTTTGATGATCACAGTGAATGGGGTGTCTGTTCCGACCTCAAATTCGTTGTATGCGTCGTTTATAGCCAGCGCGGAGCTTTGATCCATGTTTATGTACACGCTCACCAGCGCCGCGCTCGCCGCCGACGCGCAATCCATTCTCAGGTCGGACGGGGCCTATATACCGCCCGATCCGGCGAACTCTGATTTCGCCGCGTATCTTGCGTGGCTCGCCGTCGGCAATGCGCCCACCCCATATGCGCCGCCCCCGCCACCCGTTCCTTCGCAGGTGACGCGAAAGCAATTCTTTCAAGCTGCAGCTCAAACACAGATCATCACGCAGGATGAAGCGCTCGCCGTGCTGGCGACCGGAACCGTTCCCACGCGTCTTGGCGCCGCGATAGCCACACTTCCAGTCCCGGAACAGTTCGCGGCGAAGATGGCGATCCTCGGTGATCCCGTTTTCTATCGCACCGACGCCAAGCTGAGCGCGCTCGGCACGGCAATCGGCAAGTCGAGCGCCGATATCGACGACTTGTTCACGTTGGCCGCCACGCTCTGAACGACAACGCGGCGCGGCAAAATATTCGGAGCCTCTCATGGAATGGAAAAACCCGGACGGGTCAGTCACCCGCGGCATTGTCATCGAAGACGGCGCCGGCAACAAGGTCACGAATTTTAGCGGTGGAGGCGGTGGCGGCTCCAACGCGAGCGTGGGAGCCGCCGGCTCAGCCGCGCCGACCAGCGCCACCGAGATCGGCTTCGTCAATGCCCTCGGCAACCTCGCCGCGGTCGCCTCCGCGAACCCTTTGCCCGTCACTTTTAGCGCCGGCGTGACCACCACCGACAGTGGCGCGGCGATCACCGGCGCCGTCATGCCGACGGGCGGTTCTGGCCTCACGGGATGGCTCTCCGCCATTTGGTCGAAACTGTCGGGGACGCTGAGCGTCAGCGGCGCCGTTTCAGTTTCGAATCTCCCGTCCTCTCAGACGGTCGCCTGGTCAGGTCAAAGCGTCTCGCTGAGCGGAACGCTGCCGGCTTTCGCGACGACGCCAACTTTCAACATCGCCAATGCGATTCCCGCCGGCGCCAATGTCATCGGCTCGGTCAATCTCGCGCTTGGCGGCGCCGCGATCTCCTCGACCAATCCGGTCGCGACCACTGAAACCTACGCAAATCTCGCTACAGGCCAGATCAGCATTGCGAGTTCGGCGACGCAGATCGTTCCCGCGCGCGCCGGCCGCAAGGAAGTCACCATCGCCAATCACGGGACGACCGCCGTCTACATCGGCGGCGCCGCGGTCACGGCCGCAACCGGCCTGTTCCTTGCGGGTGTGCAGGGCCAGGGCATCACCATCACCGGCGGCGGCGCCGTCTATGCGATCACCGCTTCGGGCTCCCAGACCGTTTCATTTCTTGAGGTCTACTAATGCGCCTTGTTCGATTTTCGCTCACAGCCCTGATGCTGACGTCAGCGCAAGTCGCGGGGGCGGGGCAGGAGAACAAGCCGGCGCTTTTCGCCGCCCAGCGCCTCTACAATGCCGGCGGCGCGACCATCCTCGGAAGCGGAGCGCATTTCGCAGGACCTGGCCGGCGCTATATCCAGCCGGCTTTGGTGAACAATTACGCGGTCGCCTTCGGCGATTCCCGCACCGCGAATTCGACCATTTTTCCGCCCTGGAATGCCGCCGCCGCTACCTTCACCGCGTCCACCGACTACTCGAACGGTCATGCGGGCTGGCTCTTCCCCCTCTCCGGCAACAGGTATCTGGCCGAGATCGGTTGGAACTATGGCGTCGGCGCGCAAACCACCGCCGGCATAGCCGGGCGCTTGAATGCGACGACCCAATATTGCAGCGACGCCTCGACCATCGGCTACGCCTGCTTCAACGGCGCGAATGCGACGCTGACCGCGGCGATCACCCCGAATACGAGTTCTCCGCTTACGATCGCTCTCTCGGGCCTTTCCGGCGTCCCAGCGGCCGGCGACTACATCACCATCGCCAATGCGACCAATTACGGCTGTCAGATCACCGATTACAACAGCGCGACTCCGAGCGTCACCGTGCCGGCGAACTGCATCACCGCCTCCACGACTGCGGGTTCCTCAGTCGCGCTCGCCCATCCCGCGGCGGTCTCGGCGTTTACCACCTTCGCGCCGTTCAACGCCACCAGCTCCGCCGGCGCGACCATCACCGACCTCGACACCAACAAAGCCAATGGCGGCGCCTATTTCGGCGGCGCCTATTCCATCGTGACAGATCCCGCGCAAACCATTTTCCTCCTCGCCGGCACCAATGATGGCAATAGAGGCGCGGTCAACGCCATTTCCGCTCTTCAGGCGATCTTCGACGCCTTCGGCCCGACGGCGGCCAACAAAATCGTCATCGTCGGCGACGAGGTTCCGCGCGGTCTCGCCGAAGGCTTTTCGAACGCCAACAAGAGCGCGCTGGGCGCGCCCGAAGTTTGGACCATTCCTTCCGCGTCGCCTTACACGGTGGAGGTTTACAACTCCGCGAATTACTGGGACACCCAACAGGTGTTTTACGCGCCCTGCGGCGCCACGACGACGGGAACGCCGGCCAACACCTATTCGTGCGGCACGGGAGCCTCCGGCGTAACGTTCAGCCCGGGCGCCAACGACGGCGTCGCTCTGACGCCTGTCGCCTCCGCGCCCACACAAGGGCAATATGCCGTCAGCAACGGCGTCTACACTTTTAACAGCGCCGACGCCGGCAAGAAGATCGCCGTCTACTACAGGTGGAAATCGAACAACGCGCCTGCGGGGTCCACCTATCTGACAACGATCCACAATTGGTTGAACGCCACCTCGTGCGGCTCATGGACCGATCCGACTTCGGGGACGACCTATCCCGGCTTGTCCGGCGCGCAATGCCCGGGACTCTACCCCTGGGTCCACGTCGCCCCGACCTGGAGCGCGCATCTGGACCCGGCGGCGGTCGCCTCCGGAGGCTATTATTTCAACCTGCCCTACACGTCGGTGGACGGCCTCCATCCAACCCCGTACGGCGGCGCCCTGCTTGCCAACGCCATGTTGCAGGCGGCGAGCCAGACATCGGCGATTCCGACCAGCCAACCGTTCACGCCCGCCGCCGCGCAAAACTATTTCTTCTACGCCACAAGCGTCACTTCGACGTCGGCGCAGGCATCGACATGTTCCGCCACGACCAAGAATTACTATCTTTCCAACGTTTATGTCGGCGGCACGGCTCTGACCGCGATCCCGCAGGCGACCGCGCAAAACATCTTCAAGACGGGATCGAAACTTTACTTCTCCAACACGCTGCAGTCGCCGTTGAACGGAGCGACGGTCGCTTGCGTGGATGCTGCGAACGGCCTGGTGCAAATGGCTTCCGCCAACAGCGCTTCGAACATGTCCGGTTCGCTCTACAATTGGGGTTTCGTGCAAAACGACAACACAAGCCCCGCCTCGTTCATCGGCGACAGCATCACCGGTCCCAACGTCTACGCGCTTCAAACGAATACCGCCTCGCCGCTCGCCAATACTGGGACCCCATCCGGCTCTGGTATCGGCGCGACCGTCCTCAAGGGCGTTCCTTACGGCTGGACACTCGCCACTGACTCCGGATCGACGGCGGCGCTTTCCCAGGGCGTCCTCGGGCTGTCCTATGGTGTGGAGCAAAATCCATTCGGCGACGGTAATGATGATTTTGTTCTTCAGCTGCAAGGATACGCTGGCTCCGGCGCGCCGCAGGTCACCTTGTCCCAGATTATCCAGGCTCCAATCGCCACGTCCTTCACCGCCGGCCAATCCCATCGCGCCATTTGCCGGGTCAAGATCTCGGCTGGCGCCAACGGCCACCTCTACGGCGTGAAAGGCGTCGCGCTGCAATATTACGACCAGGTGACAGGCGGAACCTTCACGCCGCCGGGTCTGGCGTCGAACACCTATACCACCTGGGCGGCCCGCCATGGCGCGAGCGCAGTGGAATTCAACGACGCCAACATTGCTGCAGGGGCTCCGGGCGTCACGAGCACGAGTCTTGGCAATGTCCTGACGCTCGACGAATTGACCCCAATCGCCTCGGTGCAGGGAGCGGGGACTTTCAGCGCCCAACTCGCCTTCTACGTCACCTTCGCCGCAGGCGATCCTGTGTCCGCAACAATCCGGCTGCAATCATGCCGCGCCATGCAGGTGTCGCAATGACCACGACCTACAATCTTCGCGCGTCCACCAACGCCACGTTCCGGTGGACCCGCGACTTCTCGGCCCTGGCGCGTGTCTATGGCGTCGCTGGCTCCACCCTCCGCATGCAGGCGCGGCTGACAGCGTTTGCGGCCGATCCGCCCGTCTACGAATGGTGTTCGGCCAACATCTCCGGCGGCATGGCGCGGTTCGATGCTGCGACCGGCCTCTGCGTGTTCTCCGCGCCGGCCTCGGATATGGCGCAGATGCCCCCTCGTCTCGTCTATGACTGTCGGCTGGAATTGACGAGCGGCGCCATCGTGCCGCTGTTCACTGGACGCCTCGCCTTCTCTCAGGGCGTCACGCGGTTCGCCTCCGACCTCGCCGCGACGGGACAGGTGCCGCTTGGCGATACGGTCGCTGTCGACGGCGAGACATCGGAGACGCCGACGGTCTTGCCGGTCGCGATGACGGCGGCTGTCTCTGCTATTCAGTCGTCCGTCCAGGCGGCCGCCGCCAGCGCCGCCGGGGCGGCGGACCGCGCTGCGGCTGCGGCCCAGAGCGCCGCAGCCGCCGCTCAGAGCGCGGCCGCCGCCGCCCAAAGCGGGGAAGCCGCCGCTGCCACAAGCGTCACGCCCACCGCCTTGACCGCGTGTTTCGCCGCGCTTTCTCCCTCTCAGACGGCGGCTCTGGCGCAATTGCTCATCGCCGCCCTGCCCGATATGTCTTCCGGCTCCGTTCCTGTCGTGGGCGGGCAGGCCTTCGTTGACGCCTCAGGCTTTCTCGTTAGAGCAGTATGACCATGATCATCAGATTCATCGTTGCGTCGATTTTCGTTTCCACGGCCGCTTTCGCCGCTGGCATGGGATCGAACCGCGTGCTTGGCGTCTCAGAAGGCGGGACCGGGACGCCGAGCGGCCCCGCCGCTGTCCCCTTCATAGCTCCTGGCGGGGTCAGTTCGGCGTCCGCATTGTCGCGCGCCGGTCACCATCTCAACGTGATCGACGACTTCGGCGCCAAGGGTGACGGGCAATGGCCTTATTTGGCCGTGACCTGCCAAGCTGGAAGCGCCACGATCAGCTTCGCCTCGGCGACCTGGTCGAGCAAGACCTATACTCCCGTTTTCTCTGGGGCTGATGTCGGCAAGATCATCGCGGTTCCCGGCTGTGGCGGGACTTGGCTCGCTTATGGACCGGTGACGGTTTCCTCAGCAGGGTCGAGCTATGTCTATGGCGCAATCATCACGCTGAACGGCGGGACGGGCCCCGAGCCGATCAAGGTCATGGTGACGGCCACGACAGCGAGCGACGGCGTCAGCGCGGGAGGCGTCGCCTCCGCTGTGCTTTACAACCCCGGAATTTTCACCACGACCCCATCAGGCGTTTTGTCTCAGGCTTCCACGAACGGGACCGGGACCGGCGCGACGTTTGCAGCGCCGAACTTCACCTCTGTATTGTCCGCGACCATCAAGGCGGTCAATTCCGCATCCAGCGTCACGTTGTCGACCAGTGCGGCGGCGTCGCAAACCGGCGTGGCGCAATTTGTCACCTACGGCCACGACGATCAGCCAGCGTTCGCGTCCGCGCTTTCGGCGATGATCGTGAACCCCACGCGCGGTTCGCGGCTTTACGTTCCGACGCCTCCAGGGCAGGGCTATTTGTTCGGTTCGCAGCTTTCGCTTATCGGCGCGAGCGCAACGCCCTACGATTACGAAAACGCCGTCACCATTGAGGGGGACGGGCGCGCATCCACGATCCGCGCGGCCGCCGTGATGGACAGCGTCATCCAAAAGGATGCGGTCTGGAGCCGCGGCTATCGCGTGGCCGGTTTGCAAATCGACGCCGCCGCCATGGCGATTCACGGCGTCAGTATTTTGAATGGCCAGAACAATTACATCGACCATAACTGGATCACGAACGCGGCGCCGGGTGGGTCGAATGTGTTGCTGGCCCAAGGAGGGACGGGCGCTGGGACGGACACCGTCAGCGACAACTATATTCTGAACGATTCCGCCGTGATCCCCGACCTCGCGCACATGCCCACCTTCGCGCTAGATGTTGAAAGTCCTGACAATAACATCATGTTCAATTTCATGGTGAATGGTTCTTATTGTCAAGTGTACGACGGAGGCTCAAACAATCATTTTGTCACAAATCACGGATACGCAATTCCTTCTGCATTTTACGCTCCCTATAATATGTGCGCGCGTGGCGCATCAACCTGGGTGGGAAACACGTCGGGCGGCGGAACGACCGTCGCCGGCTATTACGTCACCGGCTATGCCTCGCATCTGACGGGCAACCATGCGCAAGGCGATCCCATCGGCTATCTCGTCGCCAGCGGCGTGCAGGACGCGCATCTGGTTGGCAATTGGGCGGACGAGGGCAGCGTTCCGATCGCTGTGCAGCAAAACGGAGCGCCTGGCGTGAACACGGTGGTGGCGGCAAATACCGGGCTCCAACCCGTCTACCAGAACTACAATGGTGGGTTTTATTCTGGGATTGGTCAGCATGTGAAGGGAGGCGCCAGCGGCCCTCTGGGCTGGCTTGGTTCCTACGGCTACGTCAACGGGCAGGGGAATTTCGCGTTGGGGTCTGGCATCGACGACCATTATCGCAAAGGGTGCTTTATTCGCTCGTCGGTCGGAACGAATGGATGGAACGGCGATAGCCAGGTTGTCGATTGCGTCATGTACGGGTCGGGAACAAGCGCCGCCAACATCACCTCGACCGGTAACATGCCTCCCGGCGGCGTAAATGAGATATTCGTACCGATCAATATCCCCTTTTCGGAAGATGTCACGGTCAAGCTGCACGCCTATTGCTCGACACAGGATTATGGATACTGGACCGTCAATTTCGGATTGATCGCCAACAAGAGTGCGGCGGGCGTCCAGTTCGAAGGGGCCAGCGGTCCAACGACCACGCCACCGACCTTCACCTCGGTCCGCAAGTCCACGGGCGCCGCTTCATGGACGCCCTCGGTCGTTCTCGATACGACCAATGGCGGGGCCTACCTGACCGGGACCGGAACCTGCACGGGCGGCAAGACGATTTATTGGGTCGCCGATGTGCATATCGTCGAAACCGGCGCCGGCGCGAACTGATGAGCGGGCGCTAGCGAGTTCGACGCTCTTTGGGATGAGCCCCTCAAGATCTTGATGGGGCTGCGCGATCGGGGGCGGTCTCGAACCATTGATGACGCTCCGCGTCCGTCGTTCCCCTCCGGCTTTAAAGGAGAAATCCGTGACCTTCCTTGTTGATCCGCGCGGGTTCGCCGCCGCGGAATTCAAGACGCATATCTCGACGCTCAAATGGGCCAATTGGCGCCCGCAATTCGTGACCCTGCACAACACCGCCGAACCGAACCTCAAACAGTGGGCGCATTTCGGTCTCGGCAAGGCGCAGGGCGCGCAACGCATTCGCAATCTGAACACGTATTACAGGAAATTGGGTTGGCACAGCGGACCGCACCTCTTTGTCGCGCCGGATTTCATCTGGATCGCTTGCGATCTGGAGCAGGATGGCGTTCACGCGTCCTGCTTCAACAAGACTTCCATCGGCGTGGAAATGGTCGGCGATTTCTCGACGGAGGCTTTTGACAGCGGCGATGGCGCCAAGGTTCGCGACAACGCTGTCGCGGCGGTCGCCGCGCTCTATGGCGTCCTCAAGCTCGATCCGGCGACGCTGCGTTTCCACCGGGAATGTAAGAGGGATCACCACGATTGCCCTGGCGCGCGCGTCGACAAGCCGGATTTTGTCGCGCGGGTAAAAACGGCTCTGGCGGCATGAGCGCGGTGGAGCTTTTCGCGGAGCTGCGCGAGCTCGCGGGCAAGAGCGCCCGCTGTCTGGAGACGACCATGGACAACAAGGCCTACCAAGCCGCCGCGGCGACCATTGTGAAATTCTGGACGACGCGCGGCTTGACCCTCGAACAGGCCTGCGGCCTGCTCGCCCAGGCCGACGCCGAAAGCGCGCTGAACGCCAAGGCGGTGGGCGATCATGGCGAAGCCTTCGGACTCCACCAATGGCATGCCGCGCGCATCGACGCCATTCGCGACGGCTGCGGAGTCGATCTGCGCGAAACACCGCCTCTCGACGACCAGCTGAAGGCGGCGTTCTGGGAGCTGACGCACACAGAGAAGCGCGCGTGGACGGCGATCAGGCAGACGAAAAGCGCCTACGACGCTGGCTATGCCGCATGTCGTTTCTGGGAGCGGCCCGGCGCGCCCGGTCAATGCGCCAAGCGTGGCCAAAGAGCTGAATACTGGGAAGGTTACTTCTCCAGACATCCGGTCGCCTGACCGACCAACCTGCGCGTCGGGCGCCGGCCGGCGATGCGCGGCCATGACGACGCCGGCGGTCCTGAAAGGAAATCAATATGAACAACAACCTGCTCGCCAGGACGGCGTCCGCGTGCCTGCTGTTCCTCGGCATGGCTTCCGCCGCTTGCGCCGGCGATGCGGCCTCGCCCGCCTCTGTCGTTGTGCCTTGGGGCGATTGGGTGTCGTCGGCTCTGGCCTCGCTTGGCTCCATAGCCATCGCGCTCCTGTCTTTCGTCGTGGCCAAATGGGCCCCCGCCTATGTCAAAGTTCTGCTGACGGACGATCTGATCGCCAAGGCCGTGAATTACGGCGTCGGCGCGGTGGAGGGCGCGGTTCACGGCAAGACTTTGACGCTCGAAACGACCAACCTCGTCCTGGCCGCCGCCGAACGCTATGCGGTTGCATCGGCGCCGGCGATTTCCAAATGGCTCGGCGTCAACCTGCGCCCGCTGATCCTCGCCAAGCTGTCCGCGCTGGGCGTTGTCCCTGCCGACGCCTCCGCCGAGTTGGTCGGCGCGGCCGTGGCGACGAAATGAGCGCCTGGGAGCGCCTCGCCTCTTGGGTTTCCAATGCGGCCAAGACGCCTGCGGGCGCCGCCGCGGCGAGGGGGACTGTCGGCCAGGATGTGGCTGCTGCTGAACAGGCGGTGAGATTCCTGGTCGACCTCGCCGCCGGCAAGGCGACGATTTCCGAAGGGCTTGCCGCCGGGCTGGCCCTCGACAAGGCGCTCGCGCCCGTGCTCCCGGTCGACGTCGCCGGCAATGTGGCGCTCGCCCTTTCCCTCGCCGAGGCGCTTGTCGCGCTTTACGAAACGTTCCCGCCTGGCTGGGACGTCATCCAGATCACGCCGTCCAGGCCGCTTGGAAAGGATGGGATCAATCCCGAATCCGGCGCGGCCGTCTTCACCTGAGGAAGCCTATGAAAAAGCTCATCGCCTGCGCGCTCCTGTTCGCGGCTCTGCCGGCGTCCGCCATGTCCTCGAAAACCCCGATCACCGCCGATCAAATTCAGCAGCACGCCAGGACAGCCGCCGCGATTGCGCAAATTTTTGCTTGCGATATCAGCACGGCTGCGAATGTCGCGCTGGTTGCTGAACAGGCGGCGAATTCCGGCGGGCAGGTCGTGCGCACGGGAGCGGCGACCAAAATCGTGAACGTCTCGATGTCGCTCTGTTCGACGCTTGGCGGGGTCGCTTCGACCGTCGCCGTCACCTCGTCGAAATGATGAGCGCTGGCGGAACCACGGGCGGCGCTCTATCCGTTAAGAGGACGCAAATGTCATGATTGGCGAGATACCCAACTGGCTGGTGACATTGGGCGCCAGCGGGCTGACCGCTGTCGGCGGTTTCCTTCTCGCCTTGCTCAATCGCGGACCCGCAATGCAGACTGCGCTCGATGCTCGGTTGCAAACCCTGATTGACGGCTATGAGCGCCGGGTCGATGACCTGATGCTGGAGATCCAAAGCCTGCGCGAGGAAGTCGTCAATCTGCGCCGCGCTCTTGCGGAAGCGCATTATCAGAACAGTCTCGGCCCCTGACTCCCAGCCCCTTGGGGGTATCAAAATTCGCCCCGCCCGGCTCTGCGCCGGGCGGGGCTTTTTTGCGTTTTGATCCTGCCTCTTGACTCTCTCCGCGTTTCGGTTTTTGATGTGAACATAACAGGAACAATCTCGTGAAAACGCCATGCATGTCATGCACGGGGCGAAGGATGTCTCGCGTCAAAATTTTGAGCGACTTGCGTCTGGAACTCGCCCGGGTCGCGCTTCGGCATGGTGTTGCGCTGGAACGCGAGCCGGCCTTCGCTCTGGGCGAGAGCGAAGTGGATCGTTTTCTTGGCGGTGGTCTGAACCGCGCCGCCCTACATGAAGTCCATGCGTCCTGGGCCGATTGGTCGGCCGCGGCCGGCTTTGGTCTCGCCCTGGCCCGCCGCGCCGCGCCGACACGGCCTGTGCTTTGGGCGCGGCCGGATTTTCTCGATGAAGAGGCCGGGCGGTTGAATGGCGTCGGTCTTGCGGAATTTGGCGTCGACCCCGCTCTG
The DNA here is from genome assembly GCF_025961575.1 of Rhodoblastus acidophilus. Lineage (GTDB taxonomy): Bacteria > Pseudomonadota > Alphaproteobacteria > Rhizobiales > Beijerinckiaceae > Rhodoblastus > Rhodoblastus acidophilus_C. The sequence continues at coordinate 73,102 of NZ_JAOQNX010000006.1, forward strand.
CTGTCGCTTGTGCGGGGGCGCGACGCGCAAGCCGTGTTGCGCGCCGGTGTCGAGGCGGCGCGCTGCAAGAGTCTCGGCGCCGCCCTGATCGAAATTTTTGGGGCGCCGTCCGTGCTGAATCTCACCGCCACTCTGCGGCTGGCGCGGGCTGCGGAAAAGTCCGGCGTCACCCTGTTCCTGCTGCGCGTCGGCCTTGAAGAAGAGCAGACCGGACCGCCGCCCAGCGCCGCCGTCTCCCGCTGGCGGGCGCGCGCCTGTCCGTCGCGCGCGCTCGCCGCCAATGCACCGGGCTTCCCCCGTTTTGAAATCACCTTGCTGCGCCATCGTGGCGGCCCAGCGGAGCGTTCGTGGCGTTTGGAGTGGTTGCGTGACCAGGGCCTGTTTCATCAAATCTCAAAACCGGACGATGCGGCTTTACCTCGCGCTCTTCCTTCCCTTCCTGCCGACGGAGCGATTGCGACGCTGCGGCGGCGCGCCGGATGAGGGTCCTTTCGCGCTGGTGGAAAAATCCGCCAACGCCCAAAGACTTTGCGCGCTCGATTCCGTTGCCCTGGAACAAGGATTGACGCCTGGCCTGTCCTTGTCGGATGCGCGTGCGCGCGTGCCGCGCCTTGTCGTCGCGCCCGCCGATTCAAAAGCCGATCGCGACCTGCTTCTCAATCTCGCGGCTCGCTGCGAGCGCTATACGCCGCTGACAGCGCTCGACGAACCCCATGGCCTCGTGCTCGACATCGCCGGTTGCGCGCATCTGTTCGGTGGCGAAGAGACGATGCTCCAGCGCATTATCGCAGATTTTTCCACCTGGGGTTTTACGGCCCGGGCCGCCGTGGCCCCGACGCCCGATTGCGCGCGCGCCTTGGCGCGCTTTTCCGCTGGCGGCGTTTTCACGGACAATGCCGAAGCCGCCGTCGCGCGTTTGCCGCTCGCCGCCCTGGAGGCGGATGAGGACGCTTATTTCGCCCTTCATCGCGCCGGCTTCAAAACCCTCGGCGATCTCTCGGCGCGACCGACGCGGCTGTTCGCCGCCCGCTTCGGCAATGACTTTCCGTATCGGCTCGAACGTTTGTTTGGTCGCGCGGATCGCCGCATCACGCCGCTGCGTCCTCCGCCGGAGCGCATGGTCGAGCGGCATTTTCTCGAACCTTTTTCTGCGCGCGAGGTTTTGGACGCCGTCATCGGCGATCTGCTGCGTGAAGCCGCATATCTGCTGGAGCAGCGCGGTGAAGGCGGACGCAGGTTCGAACTGTCCTTTTTCCGCGCCGATGGCCATGTGCGCTGTCTTTATGTCGAGACCCTGCGGCCGACGCGCGACGAAATTTTTGTGGCGCGATTGTTCCGTGAAAAACTCGACTCGCTCGCCGATCCGCTGGACCCCGGCTTTGGTTTTGACGCCTTGCGTCTCGCTGTCCCGCATGCGGAAAAATGCGACGCCCTTCAGGAGAGTTTCGAAGGCGCCTCTCAGAGCGACAACGAGCGTGAGTTGAGCGAATTGCTCGACCGTCTGACCACACGCTTCGGCCGGTCGCGCGTGCTGCGTTTTATGCGCGGGGATGCGTATGAACCAGAGCGTGAAAGCTGCACCGCGCCCGTCTCCGCGCCGCCCTCTGAATGGCCGAGGCCGATGGCTGGCGAACCGCCAGCGCGGCCGCTCACCTTATTCGATCCGCCGCAACCGGTCGAAGTCGTGGCGCTCGCGCCGGATGGTCCGCCAGCGCGATTCCGTTGGCGACGAAAAACCCATGACGTGCTGCGCGCCGAAGGGCCGGAGCGCATCGCGCCGGATTGGCGAACTCAGGGCATGCAGGCGGCGGAGCGGGATTATTACCGCGTCGAGGATGTGGAGGGACGCCGGTTCTGGCTGTTCCGCCACGGGCTCTACGAGCGCGGCGAGGGAACGCCGCGCTGGTTCATTCATGGGTTGTTCGCGTGACCTATGCGGAACTGGCTTGCGCCTCCAACTATTCCTTCCTGCGTGGCGCCTCGCAGCCGGAAGCGCTGATCGGACGGGCGCTGGAGTTGGGGTATTCGGGCCTAGGCCTGTGCGACCGCAATTCCGTCGCCGGCGTGGTCCGCGCCCTCGGCGCCTTGGAGGATTTTGGGGACGAGGCGAAAGACTTTACGTTCGTTGCCGGCGCGCGTCTGGTCTTTTCTGACGGCGCGCCAGATGTCATCGCCTATCCGCAAAACCGCGCGGGATGGGGGCAATTGTGCCGCCTGCTCACTATGGGAAAACGGCGCGCGAAAAAGGGCGAGTGCCTGCTTGCGTTTGACGATCTGCTGGCGGATGCGCGCGACCTCTTGCTGATCCTGTTGCCGCCGCACGCGCCTCAAGAGTTCGAGAATTTTCTGGCCCGCGCGAAAGAAAAATGCGCGGGGCTTTGGTTGGGCGCTACTATGCCGCGTGGGGGAGGGGATCGACGTCGGTTGCTTGGGTTGCGCGAAATGGCGCGACGAAATGGCGTCAAAATTCTCGCGCACAATGATGTGCTCTACGCCTGTCCCGAAGACCGCCCGTTACAGGATGTTCTGACCTGTGTGCGCGAGCATGTCACACTGGCGCAGGCGGGCCGGCGGCTCGAAAGCAATGCCGAGCGACATTTAAAGGCGCCAGGGGAAATGGCGCGGATATTTTCCGACGCGCCCGAGGCCATTGAGCAGACACAAGTCTTTTTGTCGCGGATAAAATTTCATTTGCGCGAACTTGCCTATGAATATCCCGACGAGCCCGTTCCAAAGGACTGGACGCCGCAGGCTTGGCTTGAGGAACTGGTGCGTCGCGCTCAGCCGGAGCGCTACCCCGATGGGGCTCCGGACAAAGTGCGCGACCTCCTCGCGAGCGAACTGGCTTTGATCGCCCAGCTCGATTACGCGCCCTATTTCCTCACCATCCACGACATCGTTTCCTTCGCGAGGGAAAAAGGGATTTTGTGCCAGGGGCGCGGCTCCGCAGCCAATTCCGCCGTCTGTTATGTGCTCGGCATCACCGCCGTCGATCCGGCCGCCAGCGATTTGCTGTTTGCGCGCTTCATCTCCTCGGAGCGGCGCGAACCGCCCGATATCGACGTCGATTTCGAGCATGAGCGGCGCGAGGAGGTCATCCAGCATATCTACGCCAAATACGGCCGCGCGCGCGCCGGCCTGGCGGCGGAGGTGGTGTGCTATCGCTCGCGCAGCGCCCTGCGCGATGTCGCAAAAGTTTTTGGACTGTCCGAGGACATGATCGGCGCGCTGTCCGCGCTGCAATGGGGTTCGCATGGATCGGCAAGTCGTACGGAGATCGCCGGGACGGGGCTTGATCCTGACAATCCCGTCATCGCCCAGGTGCTTTTTTTCGCACGCAAAATCATGGGGTTTCCCCGCCATCTGTCACAGCATGTCGGCGGCTTCGTGCTGACGCGCGGGCGGCTGGACGAGCTGTGTCCGATCGGAAACGCCGCCATGGCCGATCGCACTTTTTTGGAATGGGACAAGGACGACATCGCCACGCTGGGGTTGATGAAGGTCGATGTCTTGGCGCTTGGCATGCTCTCCTGCATCCGCAAAGGATTTGACCTGCTCGCCACGCATGAGGGAGTGCGCCTCGGGCTTGCCGATGTGCCGCGCGAGGAGAAGGTCGTCTACGACATGCTGTGCCGTGGCGATTCGATCGGTGTGTTCCAAGTCGAAAGCCGCGCGCAGATGAACATGCTGCCGCATCTGCGGCCGCAAAAATTCTATGATCTGGTGATCGAGGTCGCCATCGTGCGCCCTGGGCCGATTCAGGGCGATATGGTGCATCCTTACCTGCGTCGGCGCGCTGGCCTGGAGCCCATCTCGTTTCCATCGCCCGCGCCAGGTCGCGGCGATCCCAACGAATTGGGGAACGTGCTCGGCAAGACCTTTGGTGTGCCGTTGTTCCAGGAGCAGGCGATGAGCCTCGCCATGGTTGCGGCGGAATTTTCGGAAACGGAAGCCAATCGATTGCGCCGCGCCATGGCGACGTTTCGGCATCTCGGAGAGATCGGCCAGTTCGAATCGCTGATGGTCGAGCGCATGGTCGCGCGCGGCTATGAACGCGATTTCGCCCAGCGTTGTTTCGAGCAAATCAAAGGATTTGGCTCCTATGGCTTTCCGGAGAGCCATGCGGCCTCCTTCGCCATCCTCGTCTATATTTCCGCCTGGCTGAAATGCCGTCACCCCGCCGTGTTCGCCTGCGCCTTGCTCAATTCCCAGCCGATGGGCTTTTATGCGCCAGCGCAGATCGTGCGCGACGCCCGCGAACACGGTGTTGAAATCCGTCCGGTCGATGTCAATGTGTCCCAATGGGACAACACGCTGGAGCGCGGCGATGCCGGGCTTGCCCTGCGAATCGGTTTTCGCCAGATCAGCGGATTGCGCGAGGATGAAATTTCAAAATTGGTCGCGGCGAGAGGGCAGGGGTTCGAGACACTGGAAGCCTGTGCGAGTCGCACGGCTCTCTCTTCGCGTGCGCTCAAACTTTTAGCCGACGCCGACGCTTTCCGATCCTGTCGGGCGCTCACCCTCGAGCCGCGCGAGCGATTCGATCGACGCGCTGCGCTCTGGGCCGCAAGGCGTCTGCCGGGTACAAAACCGTTGCCCTTGTTTGAGGCGGCGGGACTTGAGGAATTGGCGGAAGAGCCGGATCCCATGCTGCCGGCGCTCGGAATCGGCGAGCAGGTGGTCGCCGATTACCAGAGCTTGCGGCTGACGCTCAACGCCCATCCCATGCATTTGCTGCGGCCGCTGTTTGCGCGCGAAAAATTTTCCAGCGCCCGTGCTCTGGCAGGTTGTTCCCATGGCGCGTGGCGCAAGGCGGTGGGGTTGGTGCTGGTGCGGCAGCGGCCTGGAAATGGAAAGATGATTTTTGTCACGCTGGAGGATGAGACCGGCGTGATCAATGTCGCGGTTTACGCCCGCCTCTTCGAAAAATTCCGCAGGGAGACCATGGCGGCGCGGTTGATGGCGGTGGAGGGACGGGTGCAAAAGAGTTGGGCTGGCGTGGTCCATCTGCTGGCCCAGCGGATTGACGATCGTTCAGACGAACTGGCGCATCTGGCCGAAGGGCTGCAAAAGCGCGCCGATCGCGCGCGGCATCCGCGCAATGTGCGGGCCATGCCGAGGTCGCGCGATTTCCATTGATCACGCACGCGTTGGTCTTTTTGATTTCAGGATTTTTTGGTGGAGCCAGACGGAATCGAACCGACGACCTCTTCAATGCCATTGAAGCGCTCTCCCAACTGAGCTATGGCCCCCACCGCTCTCCGGCCTTGGGGCGGCCGGCGCTTTTTCTCATGCAACACAAGGACTTGCGTTCCGCAAATCGCTCATGCATTCGCTGAGGGCTGTTCCTTAGCCGTTATCGATCGCGGACGCAATAGGGCATTTCAATCTTTCTTCGCGGCGGCGGCGAGCGCTTCGCTCTCCGCGTCGGAAAAAACCCGCGATCTCGTGTGAAAACTCACTCCTTCCGGCGCTTCCAGCGAAAAACCGTTGGAGCCGCCCTCGACCACGTCGATGATCAATTGGGTGTGGCGCCAATATTCGAACTGGTCCTCGCGGATGTAGAAGGGGCAGCCGCCGATCTCGCCGAGCAGGATGTCCCGCGGGCCAATGTAATAGCCGTCCCGTGGATTGCACAAAGGCGCCGAGCCTTCGCAGCAGCCGCCGGACTGGTAGAACAGCAGCGCGCCGTGTTTTTCGCGCAGGCGCTCGATCCAGCGCAGGGTTTTTTCGGTGGCGATGACTCTTTCGGGCGCCGGCATGGTTGCTCGCTGAAATGACATTGCGCGGCCCGTCGCCGGCGCCGCGCAACAAACTCTTGGCCGCCCTGGTTCGCCGGGGCGGCCTTTTTTCGTTCTCAGAAGAAGCCAGGCCCTCTTAGAAGAAACCGAGCGCCTTCGGGCTGTAGCTGACCAAAATGTTCTTGGTCTGCTGGTAGTGGTCGAGCATCATCTTGTGGGTTTCGCGGCCGATGCCGGATTCCTTGTAGCCGCCGAACGCCGCATGGGCGGGATAGGCGTGGTAGCAGTTGGTCCAGACGCGACCCGCCTGGATGCCGCGGCCGAAACGGTAGGCGCGGCTGATGTCGCGGGTCCACACGCCGGCGCCGAGGCCGAAGATCGTGTCATTGGCGATCTCGAGCGCTTCCGCTTCGTCCTTGAAGGTGGTCACGGAAACCACCGGCCCAAAGATTTCTTCCTGGAAGATGCGCATTTTGTTGTGGCCGTGGAACACGGTCGGCTCGATGTAATAGCCGTTGGCGAGTTCGCTGGTCATGGTCGCGCGCTTGCCGCCGGTGAGGCACTGGGCGCCTTCCTGCTTGCCGATGTCGATATAGGAGAGGATTTTCTCCATCTGCATCTGCGAAGCCTGCGCGCCGCACTGGGTGCTCATGTCGAGCGGGTTGCCCTGTTTGATCGACTGCACGCGCTTGACGATGCGCTCCATGAAGCGGTCATAGACCGATTCCTGAATGAGGGCGCGGCTGGGGCAGGTGCAGACTTCGCCCTGGTTGAAGGCGAACAGGGTGAACCCTTCAAGCGCCTTGTCGAAGAAGTCGTCGTCTTCGGCGAGCACGTCGGCGAAGAAGATGTTCGGCGACTTGCCGCCCAGCTCCAGCGTCGCCGGGATCAAATTGTCGGCGGCGGCGTGGGCGATGGTGCGGCCGGTCGCGGTCGAGCCGGTGAAGGCGATCTTGCGGATGCGGTTGCTCGACGCCAGCGCACGGCCGGCTTCGGCGCCGAAGCCGTTGACAATGTTGAGAACGCCTTCGGGCAACAGGTCGGCGATCAGTTCGATCAGGACGAGGATGCTGACCGGGGTCTGTTCCGCCGGCTTCATGACAATGCAATTGCCGGCCGCGAGCGCCGGGGCGAGCTTCCAGCCAGCCATCAGCAGCGGGAAGTTCCAGGGAATGATCTGGCCGACGACGCCGAGCGGCTCATGGAAGTGATAGGCGATCGTGTCGTGGTCGACTTCCGAAATGGAGCCTTCCTGCGAGCGCAGCACGCCGGCGAAATAGCGGAAATGGTCGGCGAGCAGCGGAACGTCGGCGTAGGTGGTTTCGCGGATCGGCTTGCCGTTGTCGAGGGTTTCGACCAGAGCGAGGGTGGACAGGTTGTCCTCGATGCGGTCGGCGATCTTGAGCAGGATGTTGGAGCGCTGCGCGGCGGGGGTGCGGCCCCAGGCGTCCTTCGCCTTGTGGGCGGCGTCGAGCGCCAGTTCGATGTCTTCGGCGGTCGAGCGCGGCACCTTGCAAAGCACCTGGCCGCTGATCGGCGACAGATTGTCGAAATACTGGCCCTTGAGCGGGGCGACCCACTGGCCGCCGATGAAGTTCTCGAACTTGGCCTTGATCAGGTTCTTGCCTGTCAGTTGCGCTACAGCTTCCTGGTACATTCACGTTCCTCCACTTGGTGCGCATTTGCGCTTATCGAGCCGGCCGCCGCTGGCGGCAAAACCGTCCGAAATTCACGAAGACTCAAGGCCGGGGCGGCATGACAATGTGCCGGCGCGGTCCCGTCGCCCAAAACGTGGCGACGCGGCGCGCTGGTCCGGCGCGGCGACGCGCCTCCTGATGTCGCATGGCCTCCCCAGGACATGTGTTTCAAGATTATGATTTCAACACACTGAAAGGTAATCACGGTCACGCGGCGCAGGATACTGCTCTTTAGTGGGATTGACCCTCTGCCCTGGCTGGGCCGAAAAGCTGATACTTGACGAGTCCCACGAAAATGCTGCGACGCACAAGATTTTCGGGTGCTACTTTGGCGCCGTAGACGCGCTGACCGCCTCCACTATCCTTGCATATGCGCCGATGCGCGAACAACGGGCGAAAAGCCCGGCAACAGGGGATGGAAGCAATGACGAGCTGGACGACGCCGCAGCTGTGCGAAATCTGCGTGGGCATGGAAGTCACCGCTTATATGTCCGCGGAATTCTGAAATTGAAGCATTTTCGCGCGCCGCCGCTCCCTCAGGCGGACGCGTCTTGTTACGGCGCGGGCCGGCCGCGCTCGCGCCGTAACCTTTTCATTTGTTGAGATCGGTCGACATGCGCTTTCTTGTGCTCGGCTCGGCGGCCGGCGGCGGCCTGCCGCAATGGAACTGCCTGTGCGAAAATTGCCGCCTCGCCTATGCCAACAGCCCGCGGATCAAAAGGCGCTCGCAGGCGAGTCTCGCCGTGAGCGCCAATGGCGAGGACTGGATGATCCTGTCAGCGACGCCCGACCTGCGCCAGCAGATCATCGACAATCCGGCGCTTCATCCGAAGTCGTTGCGGCATTCGCCCGTCAAGGCTGTGTTCGCGCCCAATGGCGACATCGACAATATCGCCGGCCTGCTGGTGATGCGCGAGATGCAGCCCTTCACCTTTTTCGCCACCGAAGCCGTGATGGCTTGTGCGAGCGGAGGGGTGTTCGGCGTCCTCAATGCTGAACTGGTGGCGCGCCGCACGGTCAAGCTCGAGGAGCCCGTCGACACCGGTCTGGGTTTTGTCATCACCCCCTTCGTGACACCGGGAAAAGCGCCCCTATATACGGAATCGGCCGATGAGGCGGAGATCGAACTCGGCGCCGAGGGCGAATATACCGTCGGGCTCGAGATCGCGCGGGACGGGCGGCATTTCTACTACATGCCGTCTTGCGCGCGCATGACCGACGCGCTGCGAAAACGCCTCGATGGCGCGGAGATTGTTTTCTTCGACGGCACGACTTTCGAGGATGACGAGATGATCCGTCTCGGCCTGTCGCGCAAGACGGCGTGGCGCATGGGGCATATGGCGATGAACGGGGTCAAGGGCTCGATGCGCGAACTCGCTGACGTGGCGATCAAGCGGCGTGTCTTCATCCATATCAACAATTCCAATCCGGCGCTGTTGTGCGATTCGCCCGAGCGGGCGCAGGTCGAGGCCGCGGGCTGGGAAATTTCGTTCGACGGCATGGCGATCGAGACGGCGGAGGCATTGGCATGAGCGAAGACGATCTCACCGGAGAGTCCCGTCCCTATCTCCTGCGCGGCGTGCGGCTGAAACACGACCAGGTGCGCAAGTGCTGGGTGTTGCTCGCGCCGGAGCGTTTCTTGCGCCTCAATGGAATCAGCGTCGACATTCTGCAGCGCTGTGACGGTGGCGCGCCCCTGGCGCGGATCGTCGACGACCTCGCGGAAAAATACCAGGCCGACCGCGCCGTGGTCGAACGCGACGTGCGCGCGCTGCTCGTCGGCCTCTATGACAAACGGATGCTGGGCCTATGAAACCTCTTCCCCCGCCCACAGGCATGCTGGCCGAGCTGACCTATCGATGCCCGCTGTCATGCCCCTATTGTTCAAATCCGCTGGAGATGGCGGGGCGCGACGCCGAAATGTCGACGCAGGAGTGGAAGCGCATTTTTTCGCAAGCCGCCGAGATTGGCGTTTTGCATGCGCACCTCTCCGGCGGCGAACCCGCGTCGCGGCGCGATCTGCTGGAATTGACGGCGCATGCCGCTCAGGTGGGGCTCTACACCAATCTGATCACTTCAGGCGTCGGGCTCACCAAAAAGCTGTTTGACGATCTCGTCGCCGCTGGACTCGATCATGTGCAATTGTCGATTCAGGACGCCGAACCTGAGAGCGCCGACGCCATCGGCGGTTATCGCGGCGGCTTCGCCAAGAAATTGGAAGTGGCGCAATGGGTGGCGGAGACCGGCATGCCGCTCACCGTCAACGCCGTCATCCATCGCCTCAATATTTCGCGCGCCGCCGAAATGGTGGATTTCGCCGTCAGGCTCGGGGCGCGGCGAATCGAAATCGCGCATACGCAATATTATGGCTGGGCGCTGCGCAACCGCGCCCATCTGATGCCGACCCGCGCGCAGAGCGAAAAGGCTTATGCCGAGGTCGAGGCGCGGCGCGCGCTGTACAAGGGACGCATCGTCATCGACCATGTCGCGCCCGACTATCACGCCAAATATCCCAAGGCTTGCATGAGCGGTTGGGGGCGGTTGACGTTCAACGTCACGCCGACAGGAAAAGTGCTGCCGTGCCATGCGGCGGAGACGATACCGAATCTCGAATTCTGGAACACGCGCGAAAAATCGCTTGCCGATTGCTGGTCCGACTCGCCCGGTTTCAACGCCTTTCGCGGGACGGAATGGATGAAGGAGCCGTGTCGCTCCTGCGAACGCAAGAACGAGGATTTCGGCGGCTGTCGCTGCCAGGCGCTGGCTTTGGCGGGCGACGCTGCGGCAACCGATCCGATCTGCTCGAAATCGCCCTTGCATCATTTGATCGGCGAGATCGCCGCGCGCGACTCCTCGGAGAAAGGGGGGGATTTCACGCCCCGGCGCATGGCGGCGGCCAAGGCGCTCACCGACGTCTGAAAACCGCACCGCGCGGGGCTTGCCGCGCGGGAAAAATGAATCGTCGGAATCCTATGCAAATCAATTGCATAGACTCAATCGTTCCCGTGATTTGACCTGCGAAGGCGGCATTGTTCGTCGAGGGCGCCAAAGTACAATTCCCCTCGGAAGGGCGCCGTCTAAGATCAGGGAAAATACTGGAGGAAAACGTGTCGTCTTTTACCCGCAAACTCGGGCTCTCCCTCGTTGTGTGCCTTTCGATGGCCGGCGCCGGCCGCGTCCTCGCTCATGGCGACGTGACGCCCCAAGCCATCGACACCACCGGCCTGCCGCCCGTCGGCACGGATTGGCTGGAAAAGAATCCCTATCGCGGCAATGAACTGGCGCTGAAGATCGGCAAGTCCGGCTTCAACCAGAATTGCGCGCGCTGCCATGGCATCGAAGCCGAATCCGGCGGCATCGCGCCCGACCTGCGCTATCTCGACAAGGGAGAGGACGGCGACGCCTGGTTCCTCAACCGCATCCGCCACGGCTACACCCAGAACGGCACCACCAAAATGCCGGCGTTCGAGGGCATTCTGTCCCAGGAAGCCATGTGGACGATCCGCACCTATCTCGACTCTCGCTACGCGGGCGATTGATTTTATGCGCGCGATCGGCGCCTTCCTTTCCCTCGCCGTTCTGGGCGGCGCGCTGGCGACGGATGTGCAGGCGCGTCCGCTCGATGCGGTCAAATCGGCCGGCGTGTTGCGCGTCACGGTCTATCGCGATTATCGCCCGTGGTCCTGGCAGGAGGACGGGCGTCTGAAGGGCATTGATGTCGAGATCGGCGCGGCCCTTGCGAAGGCGCTGGGCGTCAAAGTCGACTATCTCGTGCTGCGCCCGGACGACAATCTCAACGACGATTTGCGCAATGGCGTTTGGCGCGGCTCCATCCTCGGCGAGGCGCCGGGCGACGTGATGCTGCACGTGCCCAACGATCCGCGCGTCGAGGAATCCAACGACAAGATCAAGCTGACGGCGCCCTATCAGATCGAGGGCTACGCCCTGGCGGTCGATCCCGCCAAGGCGACGGAGGCGCAGGATTTTTCGCTGTTCGAGCGCGAAAAGGTGGCGGTCGATATCGCCACTTTGGCCGATATCATCCTGCTGTCGGCGCGCGACCACAAGCTGATCAACAATGTCGTGCATGTGCGCGGCGAGGGCAAGGCGGCGCAGGCCTACGAAAAGGGCGAGGTCGTCGCCTTTTACGGCGAATCCGCTGAAGTCGAGCATCTTGCTCATACGTCATCGCGCCCGGTGACCATCATTCACCCGCAGCACAAATTGGCGAAGACCATTGCAATCGGCGGTGCGGTGAAAGCCGATTCCGTCGATCTCGGCGACGAGATCGACCGCCAGATGGCGGCGTTGGCGGAAAGCGGCGAATTGAAGAAGATTTTCGCGTCGCACGGCGTCGAATGGCGTCCGCCGGCGCAGGACAGGTAAGCCTTCAAGCGTGAGGCTTGCGGCGAACTCTTGGCGCGACATATCATCGGCGCGCCAACAAAAGGCAGGGGATTCGGCGAAAATCGTCGCATCCGCAAAACGGCTCCGAAACGGGCCACTTCTTGGGAGGAATGGGACTCATGAAACGCACAATTCTGGCCAGCGTCTCCGTGCTCGGCTTGACGCTCGGCAGCGCCTTCGCCGGCCCCGTCACCGACGCCGACATCCTCAACGACGGCAAGAATCCGAAGGAAGTCTTGACCAACGGCATTGGCCTGCAGGGCCAGCGCTACAGCATCCTCGACAAGATCAACACCAAGAACGTGCAAAACCTGGTTCCGGCCTGGTCCTTCTCCTTCGGCGGCGAGAAGCAGCGCGGCCAGGAATCGCAAGCCATCGTCCACGACGGCATGGTGTTCGTCACAGGCTCCTATAGCCGCATCTACGCCATTGACGCCAAGACCGGCGAAAAGGTCTGGGAATATGACGCCCGCCTGCCGGAAGGCATCATGCCGTGCTGCGACGTGATCAACCGCGGCGCCGCCATCTACGGCGACAAGGTCTATTTCTCCACGCTCGACGCGCAGATCGTCGCGCTCGACTACAAGACCGGCAAGGTCGCCTGGCATAAGGCCGTCGACGATTTCAAGGCCGGCTATTCCCAGTCCGCAGCCCCGATCATCGTTCCGACCAAGGCCAATGGCGCGCTCATCATCACTGGCGTTTCCGGCGGTGAATTCGGCGTCGTCGGCCGCGTGGAGGCGCGCGACGTCAACACCGGCGAACTCGTCTGGACGCGTCCCACCCTCGAGGGCCTGATGGGCACCTACAAGGGCAAGGAAAGCTCGATGACCGGCAAGGCCAACGAGACCTGGGCCGGCGACATGTACAAGACCGGCGGCGGCGCCACTTGGCTCGGCGGCACCTATGACCCGGAAACCCACCTCGTGTTCTTCGGCGCGGGCAACCCGGCCCCGTGGAACTCCTGGCTGCGTCCGGGCGACAACAAATGGGCGGCGTCGCGCCTCGCCATCGATCCGGAAAACGGCGAGCTCAAATGGGCTTTCCAGACCACCCCGCATGAGGGCTGGGACTTCGACGGCGTGAACGAAGTCATTTCGTTCGACCTGAAGAAGGACGGCAAGACCACCAAGGCGGTCGCCACCGCCGACCGCAACGGCTTCTTCTATGTTCTCGACCGCACCAACGGCAAGTTCATCGCCGCCAAGCCGTTCGTGGAAAAGATCAGCTGGGCCAAGGAGATCGACAAGAACGGCCGTCCGGTGTTCATCGATGAGAACCGTCCCGGCGATCCCACCAAGTCGGAAGACGGCAAGCAGGGCAAGACCGTGTTCGCCGTTCCGTCCTTCCTCGGCGGCAAGAACCAGATGCCGATGGCCTATTCGCCCCAGACGCAGCTGTTCTACGTCCCGGCGAACGAATGGGGCATGGATATCCACAACGAGCCCGTCGTCTACAAGAAGGGCGCGGCCTATCTCGGCGCCGGCTTCAACATCAAGCCGATCTTCGACGACCATATCGGCGCGCTCAAGGCGTTCGATCCCGTCAGCATGAGCATCAAGTGGCAGGTCAACAACAAGGCCCCGCTGTGGGGCGGCGTGATGACCACCGCTGGCGGTCTGGTGTTCTACGGCACCCCGGAAGGCTATCTGAAGGCGCTCGACGCCAAGACCGGCAAGGAGCTGTGGAAGTTCAACGTCGGCACCGGCATTGTCGCGCCGCCGATCTCCTGGGAGCAGGATGGCGAGCAATATATCGGCGTCGCCGCAGGCTGGGGTGGAGCGGTGCCGCTGTGGGGCGGCGAAGTCGCCAAGTCCTTCAAGGGCATCAACCAGGGCGGCTCCTACTGGGTGTTCAAGCTGCCTCCCAAATCGGCCGCGAACTGAGCCGAGAGGACATTGCATTGCGAGAGAAGGGCGGCCGGTCGGCCGCCCTTCTTTCGTCGGGGCTTGCGCGCCGGCCCCGCGCGGCGCAAACTCTTGTTGAGAAAAAAACGCCGTGCGAAAAGCCGGCGACGAAAAAGAAGACTGCACTGGAAACGCTCCCGATGACCCGCATCCTCATTGTCGATGACCATCCGCTGTTTCGCGAGGCGCTGGAGAGCGCCGTGCGCATGGAGCGCCCGACCTGCGAGATTTTCGAGGCGACCTCGATCGACGAGGCGCTGGAAGTGTTGAGCCGCGAAAAGAACATCGACCTCGGCCTGTTCGACCTGTTCCTGCCGGGAACCTCGGGCCTCTCGGGACTGGTGCGCATCCGCGCCGCCCATCCGCATCTGCCTGTCATGGTGGTGTCGGGGCATGAAGACCCGCGCGTCGTGCGCGACTTGCTGTCGATGGGCGTCGCCGGTTTTGTCTCCAAGGCGACGTCCAAGAGCGAGCTCGCCCATTCCATCAATGAAGTGCTGAACGGCTCGATCTATGTGCCCGAGCGGTTCCGCGACATCAGCCAGCCGCAGCCTTCTGAAATCGAGCGCGGCGATATGCTACGCCGCTTGCAGGACCTCACGCCGCAGCAATTGCGCGTGCTCGACATGATCCGCGCTGGTCTGCAGAACAAGCAGATCGCTTATGAGCTCGGAGTCGCCGAAACCACGGTCAAGGCGCATGTCTCGGAAATTCTTCGCAAGCTGAACGTCTACAGCCGCACCAAGGCGGCGATCGAAGTCGGCAAGATGGATTTCGCGCAGCTGTCGCTCGACGGCGGCAAGCCCACGCATTGACCGAGGTTTTGGCATGCTTTCGCGCATTCTCGCCTTTGCCGTCGCCTGCCTGCTGGCGGTCGCGCCGGCTTCGGCCGCCGACAAGATTCGCCTCGCCATTCAAGCGACGGGCACATTCGGTTGGGAGCTCGCGGTTGCGCGCGCCTACGGCCTCGACAAGGCCGCCGACCTAGACCTCGAAACCACCGAACTCGCCACCACCGAGGCGGGGAAAATCGCGCTGGTCGGCGGCGGCGCCGACATCATCATTTCCGATTGGCTTTGGGTGGCGCGCGAGCGCAACATCGGCCAGCCCCTGCTGTTCTATCCGCACTCGACCGCGCTGGGCGCGGTGATGGCGAAGGAGCCGCAAAAGTTCTCGACTGCAAAGGATCTGGTCGGGAAAAAACTCGGCGTCGCCGGCGGTCCGCTCGACAAGAGCTGGCTGCTGCTGCAGGCCTGGGGGCTGAAGCAGGGCGTCGATCTGAAGACGCAGGCGACAATCGTCTATGGCGCGCCGGCGCTGCTCGCCGAAAAGCTGGCGCAAGGCGAGATCGACGCCGCGCTCGAGTTCTGGACTTTTTGCGCGCGACTTGAAGCCAAGGGATTTGGCCGGGCCGTCGACCTGATCGATGTTGAAAAGGATCTCGGCGCCAAAAACCCCGTGATCGTCACCGGCTATGTGTTCACGCCCGCCTTCGCCGCGCGGCAGGGACCGGCGCTGGCGCGGTTCTTCACCATGATGGCGCAGGCCAAGAAGCTGATCGCCGAGGATGATTCCGCCTTTGCGAAAATCGCCGGGATGACGGGTCTTCCCGATGCGGCGGGCCAAGCCATCGTGCGCCGTTATTATCGCGCCGGCATTCCCACCGAGTCTCTCGACAGCGAGGTCGCCGACGCCGCCGCGCTTTACAAGGTCCTGGCGAAACTTGGGGGGGCGCAACTGGTCGGGGGCGATGGCGAACTCGATCGCTCCCTGTTCTACCGGACGCCATGATCCGGCTGCTTTCGCTCGGTCTTTTCCTCCTGGCGTGGCAAGTCCTGGCGATGGCGCTTGGGCCCCATTATTTGCCCGAGCCCGCGCAAGTCGCCGCCACTTTTGCCCAGGAATGGCGCAGCGGCGCCATGCAATACAATCTCGGCCTGACCTTGGGCCGTGTGCTCGCCGGATTTTCGTTGGCCATGGTCGCGGGCTCGGCGCTGGGATTGGCGCTGGGACGCAGCCCGGCGCTGGACCGTATGCTCGATCCCTGGCTGGTGATCGCGCTCAATACGCCGGCCTTGGTCGTCATCATCCTCGCCTATGTCTGGGGCGGACTTAACGAAATCTCCGCTTTGGCCGCCATTGCGCTGAACAAGTTTCCCAACGCCGTGGTGACATTGCGCGAAGGCGCGCGGGCGCTCGATCCCGCGCTCGACGAAATGGCGCAGGTCTTTGCGTTTTCGCGCTGGCGGCGCTGGCGCGATGTGCGCCTGCCGCAACTCGCGCCCTATTTCGCCGCGGCGGCGCGCGGGGGGCTCGCTTTGGTGTGGAAGATCGTGCTGGTGGTCGAACTGTTGGGGCGGCCCAATGGCGTCGGCTTCCAGATGAATATGGCGTTTCAATTGTTCGATCTGCGGCTGCTGCTCGCCTATGCCTTGCCGTTCGTCGCCCTGATGATTCTGGCCGAAACTTTTGTGCTGCGTCCCGCCGAACGTTCGGCCAGCTGGTGGCGGCGTCATGGCCATTGAGATTTCCGGGCTGGCCAAGAGTTTTGCGCGCGCCGACGGCGGCCTGCGCGAGGTGTTTCGCGATTTTTCCCTGACTTTGGGCGGGGGCAGGGTGGCGGCGCTTCTTGGCCCTTCCGGCGGCGGCAAGTCCACCTTGCTTCGCCTGATTGCGGGTCTGGAAAAACCGTCGGCTGGATCGATCGCCCTGCCGGCCGGGCGGATCGCCATGGCGTTCCAGGAGCCGCGCCTGCTCCCCTGGCGCAGCGTCGCCGATAATTTGAGGCTGGCCGCGCCGGGGCTGACGGAGGAGGCGCTGAACGCCTCGCTGGCGGCGTTCGAACTCGAGGGGCGCGGCGGCGATTATCCCGGACAATTGTCGCTCGGCCTCGCGCGCCGCGTGGCGCTGGCCCGGGCTTTTGCCGTCGAGCCCGACCTGCTGCTGCTCGACGAGCCCTTTGCGTCTCTCGATCTCGGCTTGCACAGGCGGCTACGGGCGCTGCTGGCGAAACGGATTTCGGCGAAGCGCATGACGGTTCTGATCGCCACCCACGATCTTGATGACGCACTGCTGCTTGCCGATGAGGTGATCCTTTTGGGCGGCGCGCCGGCGCAAGTCAAACGGCGGCTCAAACTCGACATGCCGCGAGAAATGCGTGACGAAAATCTTACAAAGTTGAGAAAACTTGCGCCTTTTTACCCATCGTCGCCTGAAGACGACGATGGTAATTCTGTCTCGTCATAAAAATAAGGGGAGAGGAAATGTCCGGCGATTCGCTGCTCACGCACGAAGAGTTTGAGGCCGCCATTCGCGCCGTGGGCGCGGAGCGCTATCATGACAAGCACGTGTTCCATCAGATGCTGCATGGCGGCAAGCTGAACAAGGGGCAGGTTCAGGCCTGGGCGCTCAACCGCTATTGCTACCAGGAGGCGGTGCCGCGCAAGGACGCCGCGCTGATGGCGCGCACCGACGACCGCGAGTTGCGCCGCGAGTGGATCCACCGCATCCATGACCACGATGGCCTGGAGCAGGAGCAGGGCGGCATCGAGCGCTGGCTGATCCTCACCGATGGCCTGGGGCTTGATCGGGCGATGGTGATGTCGAAGAAGGCGGCGCTGCCGGCCACGCGCTTCGCCGTTGAAGCCTATGTGCGCTTCGTCACGGAACAGCCGCTGGTCGTCGCGGTGGCGTCTTCGCTCACCGAGCTGTTTGCGCCCAAAATCCATCGCGAGCGCATCGCCGGCATGCTCGAAAATTACGATTTCATCGGCGAAGACGTGATGGCCTATTTCCGCCGCCGCCTGACCCAGGCGCCGCGCGACGCCGATTTCGCGCTCGACTATATCAAGAAGAACGCCCGCACCCGCGAGGAGCAGGAGGCGTGCGTGGACGCCGTGCGC
Organism: Rhodoblastus acidophilus; assembly: GCF_025961575.1. Taxonomy (GTDB): domain Bacteria; phylum Pseudomonadota; class Alphaproteobacteria; order Rhizobiales; family Beijerinckiaceae; genus Rhodoblastus; species Rhodoblastus acidophilus_C. The sequence continues at coordinate 90,756 of NZ_JAOQNX010000006.1, forward strand.
TTCAAGTGCAACGTTTTGTGGGCGCAACTGGACGCGCTCTATCTGGCCTATGTGCAGGGCATGGTTCCGCCGGGGGCTTTCGCGCCGGCGTGATGGGCCCGATGGACGGGGGGCGCGTCCTCGCCTAAATAGATTTCATGACTGCCTCCCTCGATCGCCTCGTTCTGGCCCTCGCCCAGGTCAATTCCACCGTCGGCGCGGTGGAAGACAATCTTTTTCGCGCGCGAACAGCCCGGAAGAAGGCGGCCGAATTGGGCGCCGATCTCGTCATGTTCTCCGAACTGTTTCTCGCCGGCTATCCGCCTGAGGACCTTGTGCTCAAGCCGGCGTTCCAGGACGCCTGCCGCGCGGCGCTGGACGATCTCGCCCGCGACACCGCCGATGGCGGCCCGGCCGTCCTGATGGGCCTGCCCTGGATGCAGGACGGATTTTGTCACAACGCTTATGCCCTGCTCGACGGCGGGCGCATCGCCGCCGTGCGGTTCAAGGTCGACCTTCCCAATTATGGCGTGTTCGACGAAAAGCGTGTGTTCCGTTCGGGGCCGGCGCCGGGGCCGGTGGCGTTTCGCGGCGTGCGGCTGGGCCTGCCGATCTGCGAGGATATCTGGCAGGCCGATGTGGTGGAAACGCTTGCCGAAACCGGCGCCGAAATCCTGCTGTCGCCTAACGGCTCGCCTTATTGGCGCGGCAAGGACGACGAGCGCCTCGCCATCGCCACTGCGCGCGTGGTCGAGAGCGGCTTGCCCCTGGTCTATCTCAACCAGATCGGCGGCCAGGACGAACTGGTTTTTGATGGCGCGAGCTTTGTCGTCAACGCCGATTGCGCCGTCGCGGGACGTTTGCCGGCTTTTGAGGAGATTGTGGCGCGCGTCGTGTTCGAGCGTGATGGCGCCGGCTGGCGCTGCGTCGAGGCGCCCAGCGCGCCGCAGCTTGGCGATGATGAGGCCGATTACGCCGCCTGCGTTCTGGGGCTACGCGATTACGTTGGCAAAAACGGCTTTCCCGGCGTGGTCCTGGGCATGTCCGGCGGCGTCGATTCCGCGCTTTGCGCCACCATGGCGGCGGACGCGCTTGGCGCCGACAAAGTCCACGCCATCATGCTGCCATACCGCTTCACCTCGGGCGAGTCGTTAAAGGATGCGGAGGATTGCGCGCGGGCGCTGGGAGTGCGTTACGACGTCACGCCGATCGTTTCCGCCGTCGAAGGCGTCGAACAGGCGCTTGCCAAACTGTTCGAGGGAACGCAGCGCGGCGTTACCGAAGAAAACATTCAGGCGCGGGCGCGCGGGCTGATTCTGATGTCGGTGTCGAACAAATTCGGGCCGATGCTGGTCACGACGGGCAACAAATCCGAAATGTCGGTTGGCTACGCCACGCTCTATGGCGACATGAACGGCGGCTTCAACCCGATCAAGGATCTTTACAAGACCGAGGTGTTCCGGCTGTGCCGGCTGCGCAATGGCTGGAAGCCGGAGGGCGCGCTGGGGCCGGATGGCGTGGTGATCCCTGAAAACATCATCACCAAACCGCCGACCGCCGAGCTGCGCGAGAACCAGAAGGATCAGGATTCGCTGCCGCCTTATGACGCGCTGGACGACATGCTCGAATGTCTTGTCGAGCATGACATGCGCGTTTCGGAAATTGTCGCGCGCGGACATGAGCTTGAGACGGTCAAAAAAATCGAGCGGCTGCTTTATCTCGCCGAATACAAGCGCCGCCAATCGGCGCCCGGCGTAAAAGTCACAAAAAAGAATTTCGGCCGCGACCGGCGCTATCCCATCATCAACCGGTTTCGCGATCCCGGGTTTTCCGCGCGGACTTCCGATGCTGGGCTCGCGCCGGCGTTTTCCGCCGGCGCGAGGTTTGAGGAGTAGTTACGCCGCGCGGTCGGCCGGTTCGTCGGAGGCTTCGCGCACCGTCATGGAATTGCCGAGCCAGACAAAATCGTCGCCGAGCCAGCCGTCGATCCAGATCACCGCGAACACCCAGTCACGCGCGATGAGCGCGAGCGGCGACAGTGCGTTCGTCGGCCAGCGCAAGGCCAGATTGGCGAGCGTTTCGGGGATGGCAAAAGCCAGGGCGACCACGCCGGCGGCCGTCCAGGGTTCAAAACCGAAATCGCGGGCGGCATAGGCGCCGGCGAGCATGGGAATGACCGAACCCACCAGAATTTCCGGCGCGTACATTTCGGGGAACGAGGCGCGGCGCAGGCGCGCCCAGCGGGTTTGACGCTGGTAGATGGCCTTGAGCGTCCGGCGGCCCAACGGCTGGCCGAAGGGGCGGTCGACCAGCGCCACCTTCATGCCGGCGGCGCGCACCAGTTTGGTCGCGGCGGCGTCCTCAGCGATTTCCGACGCCAGCGCGGCGATGCCGCCGGCGTTTTCGACGATTTCGCGGCGCCACATCATGCTCTTGCCCTGGGCGAAGCCGATGCCGAAGGCGGCCGCTGCGAACTGCCAGCGCGCCTGGAAGGAGTTCAGGAACGCGCATTCCAACTCGGCCACCGGGCCTTTCGGCATGATGCCCAGCGGCGGCGAGCAGACCAGGCCGACGTCCGGGGCGAAGCGGACCAGCATCTGCTGGAGATAGTCTTTGGGCGCGAGCACGTTGGAATCCGCCAGCACGATGAAGGCGTGCTTCGCCGCCTGCCAGCCCTTAAAACAATTGTTCAGCTTGGGGTTGGGGCTGATCGGATCGTCGCCGATCAGCAGACGGCCGCGTCCCTCCGACTGCTCGGCGATCAGCTTTTGCACCAGGGGGATGATCGGATCGTTCTTCTTCTGGACGCAGAAAATGACTTCGTAATCCGGATAGTCCAGTTCGAAGGTCGAGCGCAGGGTCAGTTCGGAATGGGGTTCGAGGCCGCAGACCGGGCGCACGATCGACACGGGCGGCGTGGGGTCGGCGAGACCGGTTTGCGCGAGGCGAAGGCTGAGAGACTCATTGCGCCGCCGGCAGCGCCAGACCACGACTCCGAGGGAAAAAACATTGAAGAGGATAAGGGCGATGCACACGCCCGCCGCGATCATGCCGGTCATTCGCGCCGATCTTTCTGTCAAAACTTCGTTTTCAGGCCCAAAGCCTGTTGCGCTTATGCGGAACTTTTTTCACGGCTTGATGACAGGTCCGCGCGAGATGACGCGGCGGCGTAAAAGCGCTAAACCGGGCGCATGACCGATCCCTTGACATCGGGCGATTTCGTCGCCCCCGTGGTCCGCTTCGCGCCATCGCCGACGGGCCGCATCCACATTGGCAACGCCCGAACCGCGCTGCTCAACTATTTCTTCGCCCGGAAACACGGCGGGACCTTTATCCTGCGCTTCGACGACACCGACGCTGAGCGCTCCACCGAGGAATATGCGCTCGGCATTGAGGTGGACCTCGCCTGGCTCGGCGTCGAGCCCGACCGCAAATTCCGGCAATCCGAGCGCTTTGCGCTCTATGACGCGGCGGCGGAGCAGCTGAAGCGGGACGGGCGGCTTTATCCTTGCTACGAAACACAAGAGGAACTGGAGCGCCGCCGCCGCTTGCAGATCGCGCGCGGGGCGCCGCCGGTTTACGACCGGGCGGCGCTCAAAATGTCGGAGGCGGAGCGGGCGGCGCTCGAGGCCGAAGGACGGCGTCCGCATTGGCGGTTCAAGCTCGAGCCGGAAACGGTGTATTGGCGCGACCTCGTGCGCGGCGAGTGCCACATCGACTGCGCCTCTTTGTCCGACCCCGTCCTGATCCGCGAAGACGGCTCCTATCTCTACACCCTGCCGTCGGTGGTGGACGACCATGATTCGGGCGTCACCCATATCATTCGCGGCGAGGACCATGTCACCAATACGGCCGTGCAGATCCAGCTGTTCGAAGCCTTGGGCGGGCGTGCGCCGCACTTCGCCCACCATAATCTGCTGATCGGCGCGGACGGGCAGGGGCTATCGAAGCGCACCGGGGCTTTGTCCATCGCCGGTCTGCGCGAGGTTGGGATCGAGACGCTCGCCGTCGCCGCAATGGCGGCGCTCACCGGCTCTTCCATCGCGGTGCAGCCGGTGCACAGCCTCCCGGAGCTCGCCGGCCTGTTCGATCTCTCCGCGATTTCGCATTCCAGCGCCCGCTTCGACGGCGAGGAGTTGAAGGCGCTGTCGCAGCGCGTGCTGCATGGGCTGGGCTACGAAGCCGTCCGCGACCGGTTGGAGGCGCTGGATATTGTCGGCCACAAGGCGGAGCCGCTCTGGCTTTGCGCGCGCGGCAATCTGGAAATTTTCGCTGATATTGCGGATTGGTGGGCGGTGGTCGAGGGCGACATCGCCCCGCATGGACTGGACGCCGAATTCGCCCGGGCCGCGGCGGAAAACCTTCCGCCGGAGCCCTGGGATGAAGCGACCTGGGGGGCTTGGACGAGCGCGCTGAAGCAGGCGACCGGTCGGAAAGGCCGCGACCTCTTCCACCCGTTGCGCCTTGCTCTTACGGGGCGTGAAGCCGGGCCTGAGTTGGCCAAGCTGTTGCCGCTGATCGGGCGACCCAGAGCGCTGGCGCGGTTGTCCGCCTAAGCTTTATTCGCCGCCGCCCCTCGTCCGGCTGGTGTCGCCGGGAACGGTGGTTTCCGCCGGCGCTGGCGGGTCGGCGCGGGTGGCGCCGTTGGCGCGTTGGTTGGCTTGCGACGGCGTTTCGCCGTAGCTGTTGGTTCCGTTGGTGTCGCGCGCGCCGCTGGCGCCCGGCCCGCCGACCGGACCGCCGCCTCCGGTCTGGGCTGAGGCGGCCTGCGCGGCCGCGAGCACGGCTGCGAGAGCGAGCGCTGTCATTTTCATCGCTTGCATGCGTTGATCCTTGGTTGCTGCAAGCGCGCCCAACCGCCCGAGGAGGGATCCGTTCCTCGCAGACGCTTGTTTTCTTTGCGATTGTGCGTGAGGCTGTAGAGAGCGCGGGCAGGCGGCCGATGCCGGATCAGAAGGGATTCGGCGGATCGAACGGCGACAGAGCTGGCGGCGCGGGCTTGGGCTTTTTCTTCGGCTTGGGCGGGGCCTGAGCCGCGACCGCCGGCGGGGCGGGCTGGACGCGCGAGCGTTCGTCGGCCTGTTTCGGCGTCAGCGGACCTTCGCCGGGCCGCTCCCCTTCAATCTCGGTGAGGATTTGCTCGGCGCGGCCCAAAACCTCGGCCCAGCTCTGTTTGGCCGGGCGGCAGGAGCAGGCGGGTTCGAGTTTCTTGGTGTATTTGAGCGCGTTGGGAAGGTTTTCGTAACGGTCGCCCGAATCGGCTGAGACCGCATTGGAAATTTCAGCGGAGGGCGAGCGGGAGTACAGGGCGGTCTCGGCGTTCGGGCACGAGGCCTGGCAGAGCTCGCGCAGCTCGTTGGTCCGCGCGCCGCTCATCGCGGGCGTCAGCGGGAAATAATAGCCGTCGCACTTGCGCACGCAGACCGCTTCGGCTCCGCCATAGGCGCCGCCCCGGTCGGCCTGGCGCGGGGCCTCTTCCTCACGCGGCATGTCGCCGCATTGCTCGGAATATCGCGCGATCAGCGCCTGTCTGCGACCACCGTCGCCGGCGCGGGCGCGCAGCGATTCATATTGGGCGCGCAAAGCGGCGAGCCGCCGTTGAAGGCCGCCGCATTCCGGCGGCGGCGGCGATCCGAAGAACAGGAAGGGCTTGTTGTTGCAGCCGATGGCGTCGGCGCGCGACGCCAGGCGGTCGTATTCCCCTCGCGCTTGCGCCGCCGCCTGCGCCGCGCCGGCGTCGCCGGCCGGCGCGGCGTCAATGGCGGCGCGAAGCGTTTCGCAGACGGAGTCCGAGTTCGTCGGGTCCCACAGTCTCGTCTGGGCGCTCGCGGTCGCGCCGCTTAGGGCCAGGGCGACGGCGAGCCGCCCCAGGGCCATCAACACATGTGCGATCGGACGCCCCATTCAGCCCTGTTACTCCGCCGCATGGGCGGACGCCGAGGCCAGACGGTCGCGCTTCAGCTTTTCCGCGACCAGGAACGCGACTTCGATCGCCTGTTCGGCGTTCAGACGAGGATCGCAATAGGTCATGTAGCGCGAGCGCAGGTCGGCCTCCGACAGCGCGCGGGCGCCGCCCGTGCACTCCGTGACATTGTTGCCGGTCATTTCCAGATGGATGCCGCCGGCATAGGACCCCTCTGCGCGGTGCACGTCGAAGAAGCTGCGGATTTCCTGCATGACCTTGTCGAACGGACGGGTCTTGTAGCCGCTGGCGGTCACCGTATTGCCGTGCATCGGATCGCAAGACCACACGACGGCGCGGCCTTCGCGCTGTACGGCGCGGATCAGCGCCGGCAGGTGGTCGCCGACCTTTTCCGCGCCGAAGCGCGAGATCAGTGTGAGGCGGCCGGGCTCATTGGCGGGGTTCAGGACGTCGATCAGCTGCAGCAACCCGTCCGGCGTGGTGGACGGGCCGCATTTCAGGCCGATCGGGTTCTTGATGCCGCGCATATATTCGACGTGGGCGTGATCAGGCTGGCGGGTGCGGTCGCCGATCCACAGGAAATGGCCGGAGCAGGCGTAATGTTCCCCGCTGGTGGAATCCACGCGGGTCAGCGCCTGTTCGTAGCCGAGCAGCAGCGCTTCATGCGACGTGTAGACGTCGGTCTGCCGCATTTCCGGGTGATGCTCGGGGTCCAACCCGATCGCCCGCATGAAACCCAGCGTTTCCGTGATGTGGTCGGCGAGCTTGGCGTAGCGCTCGGATTGCGGGCTGTCGTTGACGAAGCCGAGCATCCAGCGATGGGCGTTTTCGAGATTGGCGTAGCCGCCGGTGGCGAAGGCGCGCAACAGGTTCAAGGTCGCAGCCGACTGGCGGTAGGACATGAGCTGGCGCCGGGGATCAGGCTCGCGCGCCTGGGGCGTGAACTCGATGTCGTTGACGATGTCGCCGCGATAGGAGGGCAGCGCCACGTCGTCGATGGTTTCGGTCGGCGCCGAACGCGGCTTGGCGAATTGTCCGGCGATGCGGCCGACCTTGACCACGGGCATGGACGCCCCATAGGTCATGACCACGGCCATTTGCAGGAAGACGCGGAAGAAGTCGCGGATGTTGTCGGCGGAATGTTCCGCGAAGCTCTCGGCGCAATCGCCGCCTTGCAACAAGAAGGCTTCGCCCGCGCAGACTTTCGCCAGCTGGCTTTTCAGCTTGCGCGCCTCGCCGGCGAACACCAGCGGCGGGAAGCCGGCGATCTGCTTTTCCACATCGGCGAGGGCCGCCTCGTCCTTGTAGGCCGGGACCTGGACGATCGGCTTGGACCTCCAGCTGTCAGGCGACCAGCGTTCCATTCTCAACTCTCCGCGCGAAACTTTCGCGTAAAACCTTGGGATGGGGCCCTATACACCACCGCACGCCCAAGGCCAATGTTCAGCTGTACAGATGCGTGTTTTCGTAAAAGATCATGTTCAAACCAAGACCTTGTCGGAGGCGTCGATGGAGGACAAAGGGGCCGGGTGGGAGGCGACGCTCGAGCGCGCGCCGGTCAGGCGCGTCACGATTTTTCGGCGCGTTCTGCTGTGGCTGGCGTTTGTCGCGCTGAGCGTTCTGGCGGCCCTTCTTGCAATCAAGGCCGAGCGGATGTGGTTCGATCAGGCCAAGGTCCTGAAATTCTGCGTGTCTCGCGGCGGGGTCGACCAGCGCTTCGCCGAACGCTTACAGCAACTCGTCGTCAACCGCACGAGCCGCATCCGCATAGCCGTCACGCCGGTTCAGGACCCGGTGGCCGCCTTCGATCACCATGAATGCGATCTGCTGGCGGCGCGTTCGGATGCGAAATTGCCGGCCACCGCCCGCGCCCTCGCCATTCTGGAAAAGGAAATCGTCGTCGTCATCGCCCATCGCGGCAAGGCGGCGGACAATGCGGCGGCGCTGCGCAACCGCAAACTGATCCTCGCCACCCCCGGCGCGGCCAATGAGGCGTTGCTGCGCGGAATCCTCGCCGCCTATGGGTTGCCGCAGGCCGACCGCCGCCTGGTGATCCCGCCCGACCCGGCGGGCGTTCAGGCGGCGTTTCGCACCGGCCCCGCAAATCTGGTCATCGCCGTCGTGGCACAGTCGAAATTGCTGCAAGGCAATTTGCTTGGCGGCCTGACGCAGGACAACAAGGTGAGCTTCGCCGATGTTCCCGATGCGGCGGCGCTGGCCAAGAAACTCAAGGGCTTGACCGAGGAAACGGTGGAGAAGGGGCTGTTTTCCGCCGCCCCGCTGCTGCCGGCCGACGATCTCTCGACCTTGTCCTTGGAGGTCCGCCTGGTGACCCGCGGCAATCTGCGCGACGCCCTGGGCGCCGAATTGACCCGTCTCGTGCTCGAGAACAAGGGCGATCTCGCGATCAACGGCGAATTCGCCGACGCCATCGCGCCGCCGGACACCGACAAATCCGCGCCGATGCTCGCCCATCGCGGCGCCGCGCAATATGTCGACGACGACGAAAAGACCTTCATCGACCTCTACGGCGACTATCTCTATCTCGGCGCGCCCGTCGCGGGCGCGGTGGGTTCGTTCACGATCTGGCTTTTCGGGCGCTGGACGCGCGGCTCCGCGCCTTCGGCCGGCGATTTCACCCAGGAGGTGCTCGAGATCGCCGTGCGGGTCCGCCGCGCTCCGCGCGTCGAAGACCTCGACGCCGCCGATGAAAGCCTCGACCGGATTCTCCATGAACTCCTGGAGGCCTTGCGGGCGAAAACCCTCAGCGCCGAAGGTCTCGATGTGTTCCGGCTCGCCTTCGAGCAGACGCGCGAATGGATCCGCGAGCGCCGCCATTTCCTCGCGCGGCGCGAGCCGGAGAAGGCGAGCGCCGAAAATTTGTTGTGAACGGCGCGCCGCAGGCGGTTTGTCCGCGGCTTCGCCAATGCTATCAACGCCGCCCCGACCTGAACGAGGACGTTGATGGGGCGCAGCATTGACATGGGCGCCGCGGCGCTTGGCGCGCCCGCGCTGATCGACCTGGAGGAATTGCTCGCCACGCGCCTGTTGGTGCAGGGCAATTCCGGCTCGGGCAAATCGCATCTGCTGCGCCGCCTGCTGGAGCAGAGCGCTGGGCTGGTGCAGCAGATCGTCATCGACCCCGAAGGCGACTTTGTCTCGCTGGCCGAGCGCTACGGCCATCTGGCGCTGGACGCCGCCGAATGCGAGCGCGACCTGCCGGCCATCGCCGCCCGCGTGCGCGAACATCGCGTTTCCGTCGTGCTCAACCTCGAAGAGTTGGAAGTGGACGCCCAGTTGCGCGCCGCCGCGCAGTTTCTGGGCGCCCTGTTCGACGCCGACCGGGCGCTGTGGTTTCCGGCGCTGGTGGTGGTGGACGAGGCGCAGCTTTTCGCCCCCGCCGCCGCTTCGGACGGTTCTGACGAGGCGCGGCGGCTGAGCCTGGCCGCCATGACCAATTTGATGTGCCGCGGACGCAAGCGCGGCCTCGCCGGAGTGATTGCGACACAAAGACTCGCCAAGCTCGCCAAGAACGTGGCCGCGGAGGCCTCCAATTTTTTGATGGGCCGCACGTTTCTCGACATCGACATGGCCCGCGCCGCCGATCTCTTGGGCATGGAGCGCCGGCAGGCCGAAATGTTTCGCGATCTCGAGCGCGGCGCCTTTGTCGGGCTTGGTCCCGCCATTTCGCGACGGCCGCTGCGGGTGAAGATCGGCGCGGTCGAAACGGCGGATCGCGGCGCTGCGCCCAAACTGGCGCCCTTGCCGGAAGCGATGGAGGCCGAGGCTCTCCAAAACCTGATTTTCGCGCCTGGCGAAGCGCCGCCGCCGCCGCGTGTGCGCGTCGCGCCCAAGCCCGAGCTTTTGCAGGAGATTTTCGAGCGGATCGAAGCGCCGGCGCCCGATATCGTCGCCGCGCCCCCGCCTGAGCTGACCGAAGAAGAGCGCGAGGCGGCGATCGAAGACATCATCAGCCAGATTGTCGGCGAGGCCAAGGCGTCGCAGCAGGCGGCGGAAACCCTGCACCGCGATTTCCAGCTGCGCTGCCGCATCCGGCGCCTGGGACCGAACACGCCGGATCTCGCCGATTTCCGCCGCCGCCTGACCATTTTTCGCGCGAAACAAGCTTTTCCCGAGGCGGCGGACGAGGAGAGCTGGGGCAGGGCGGTCGATCTTGCCGCCCGCTTGCCGGGCGATCTGCAAAGCGTGTTCCTCTATCTCAGCCGCGCGGCGGCGGCGGGCCAGCCTTGTCCGGACGACGCGGAAATCGCCGGTTTCTTCGGCAGCGCCTCGCCGAGCCGGGCGCGGCGCATGCTGGGTGAGCTGGAGCGCAACGAGTGGATCGTCGCGCGCGTCGATTTCGAGCAGCGCCGCATCATCGCCTTCCCGGAACTCGGTCTGGAGACTGCGGCTTAGCCGTCACGGAACCATGCCGTTCGCTGGCGCGTTGTCGCGCTTCAACGAGAGCGGTCCGGAGCCTTGCTCCTGACATCCCGCGTGCGCGTGGGCCGCTCATCTTCGTGGAGACGACGCGATGCGAACCAAAACTGTGACTGCGCTGGCTGGAGCCTTGCTGGCGATATCGGGCGCGAGCGCGCTGGCGCGCCCCGCCGTCGCCACCAGCAACGCCAATGTGCGCAGCGGGCCCGGGGTCGAGAGCCCGGCGATCGGCGTCATCATGGCTGGAACGCAGCTCGATGTCGGTCGGTGCGCGGGGTCCTGGTGCCGCGTGGCCGGCGCCGGCGGAACCGGTTATGTCTCCCGTTCGCTGCTCGCATTTGGCGGCGGGGGCGGATCGGTCGGAGTCGCCGTGCTGCCGCAAAGCGGCCCGACCTACTATTCCGGCTATGCCTATAACGATTATTATGGCCCCGATTACGCCTACAGCGATTACGGCTGGGGTCCGGGGATCGGGCTGGGCTTTTACCGCGGCTCCTATGCCGGGCGCGGCTGGCGCGGCGGACACGGCGGCTGGCATGGGGGACACGGCCATTTCGCAGGCGGGCGCCAGTTTGGCGGCGGCGGCATAGCGACCGGTCCTGCGATGGGGCCCGGCCGGTTCGGCGGCGCCGGCGGCTTCGCCCGCGGCGGCGGGATCCAGACGACGCCAACCGCCGGCGCGCCCGGCGGGTTCAACGGCGGCGGCGGTTTCCACGGCGGCGCCGGCTTCCATGGCGCGGGCGGAATGGGCGCAGGTGGAATGGGCGGCGGTCATGGCGGCGGCGCCATGGGTGGCGCGGGCGGCGTCGGCGGTGGAGGAATGGGTGGCGGCGGCATGGGCGGCGGGGCCGCAGCGGCTGGCGCCGGCCATGGCGGGGGCCGCTAAGTCCTCTTCTCCGACGAAAACGACATCGAGCGGCGCCCAGCGCCGCTCTTTTCATGCGAACCGATAGGCGTCGAGGCTCAACGGGCCGACCATCGCCTGGTGGATGCGTTCGCCCCGCCCGCCGCCCGCCCCCGCCGCGAAGGGCAGGGGAAGATAGTGCTCGGGCGTGGGATGGTTGCGTCGGGCGTCCGGGGCGTTCTCCCAATCGGCCAGGGCTTCCGCATCCCCTGCGCTTGCTGTCTCGAAAATCCAGTCATTGAAGCTTTTGGCCCAGTCGGGCGTCGTCTGGCTGGTGAAGAAGGCGCGCAAATTGTGCGTCGCCGAGCCCGAGCCGATGATCAGGACATTTTCCGCGCGCAATGGCGCGACGGCGCGCCCGAGCGCCAGATGGCGCGCGCCGGAGAGATGGGGCTGCACCGAAAGCGTCGCCACGGGAATGTCGGCCTCGGGAAAGATCGCCTTGAGCGGCGCCCAGGTCCCGTGGTCAAAACCCCGGCCGCGCGAAAGGACGGGGTCCAGGCCGGCCTCGCGCGCCAGGCTGGCCGCGCGCTCCGCAAGGCCCGGAGCGCCGGGCGCGGCATAGGTCATGGCGTAAAGTTCCGGTTCAAAGCCGCCAAAATCGTGGATTGTGCCGGGGGACGCGCCGGTCTCGAACGTCGGTCTGTCCGTCTCGAAATGCGCGCTCATGACCAGGATCGCGTCGGGTCGGGCGAGGGTGCGCCCGAGACTCTCCCAAAAATCCCGGGTGGCGCTGGGATAGAGGATCAGGTTCGGCGCGCCGTGCGAGATGAAAAGGCTGGGCTGAAGTGTCATGTGGCGCAGGGGGCTTTCAATTGCGGCGATCGCGTCTCATATAAGCTGTGCTTTTTGGAGCGCCAGAAATGAAACCAGTTCTTGCAAAATTGCTGATCGCCGCTGTGGCGTTGACGAGCCTGCCCGCCGCCTCGCGCGCCGACGCCGGCGGTCCCGACCTGATCTTCCGCAAATCCACGGTGTTCAAGCTGCTGACGCCGAACGACAAGCTTGCGACCTATGGCATCGACGATCCGATCGTCGGCGGCGTCGCCTGCTACTACACCGTGCCGGAAAAGGGCGGCGTCGCCGGCATGTTCGGCGTGGCGGAGGAGCGCTCGGAGGTGTCGTTGGCCTGCCGGCAGTACGGCCCGATCACTTTCAAGGAGAAGTCGAAGCAGGGCGACGTGGTGTTCCGCGAAGGGCGCTCGCTGCTGTTCAAGAGGATGCAGATCGTGCGCGGCTGCGATCCCAAGCGCAACGTGCTGGTCTACATGGCCTATACCGACAAGCTGATCGAGGGCTCGCCGCAGAACTCGACCTCGACTGTGCCGATCCAGCCTTGGGGCAGCGAACCCGCGCCCAAATGTTCGGAGTGGATTTCCGACTAGCTCAAGCGGTCTTCCCGCTTTTCCGGATGAGAGGCGCGCGAGTCCAGGCTCGCGCGCTTTTTCTTTGCCTTTTCCGAATCTTGTGATTCGTCGATGAGTCAACCGAAAGGGGTTGACGATTTGTTAACGATTGCGTTTCCTCAGAGAAAACCTAGAGAAATCAGGGAGGAAGCATGACGCAGCGTCAATGCGGGGCGCGCGCGGATGCTCGCGCGCCACAAAGCTGGAATCTCTTCGCCATCGTCTTGATGGCGGCCATTCTTTCGGGGCCAGCGGGCGGGATGGCGCAGAACGCCGTGGTGATCCAGGGCGCGGCGCCCCTGGCGCCCGCAAAACCTCTGCCGGGCCGCGCGCCGCCGGCCGGCGCCGATGTCTGCGCCGAGCGTCCGGGGGAATGTCGGATCGCGCGGGAAAGGCTCTCTGAGGGGCTCAAGGCCGCCGCCCAGGGCGACCGGCCGGCGTCGCCGCCCGCTTCCCCGCCCGCGCCCCCGGCGCCGGCGACGGCGCCGCGCACGGACGCCCCCGCTTACGGTGGCCTGCGCGAGGCGGCCGCCGCCGCCGACTTGCGCTTCGGCGCGATCGTGCCGCTCGGCGGGGCCAACAAGGAGTTTGGCGCCGAACTCAAGCTCGGCGCCGAAACCGCATTCGCCGCCGCCAACGAGGCGGGCGGCGTCAATGGCCGTTCGCTGCGCCTCATCGCCGCCGATGACGGCTACGATCCCGCGCGGACGCCCGACGCCGCGAAATCGCTGGTCGAGAAGGACAAGGTGTTTGGCTTTCTCTGCAATTTCGGCTCGGCGACCTCCGAAGCCATCCTGCCCTATGTGATGGAGCGCAAGCTGATCTTCTTCGGCGCCTATTCCGGCGCGGGCCTGCTGCGCCGCGAGCCGCCGGATCGCTATGTCTTCAACTATCGCGCCAGCTATGCCGAGGAGACCGAGGCGGCGGCGCGCTATCTCGTCAAGGTGCGCCGCATCGACCCCTCCGAGATCGCCGTCTTCGCCCAGGATGACGCCTTTGGCGAGGCTGGCTTCGCCGGGGCGGAAAAAGCCATGCGCGCCATGAACGCCCGCGGTCCCCTGCTGCATCTGCGCTATGTGCGCAACACCATCGATGTCGGCGGCGCCGTGGACGAATTGCGCAACCGGCAGAACCAGAAGAAGGGAAAACCGGCGCGCATCCGCGCGGTGATCATGGTGGCGACCTATCGCGCCGCCGCCAAATTCGTGGAAAAGGCGCGGGAACTGCAGCCGGACCTGATCCTGACCAATGTGTCCGCCGTGGGGGCCAACACCTTTGCCGATGAGTTGAAATTGCTGGGGCCGCGCTATGCCAAGGGCGTGGTCGTCACCCAGGTCGTCCCCGATCCGAACGGCTATTCGTCGCTCGCGCTGGAATTCAAGGCGGCGCTGGCGAAATATTCGCCGCTGGACCACGCGGATTACGTGTCCTTCGAGGCCTATATCAACGCGAAGATCCTGATCGAGGGGCTCAAAAAGGCGGGGCCGTCACCCGATAGCGACAAGGTGGTGGCGGGTCTGGAGTCGATCCACGGACTCGATCTCGGCCTGGGCGCCTTGATCAATTACAGCGCCAGCGAACATCAGGCTGTGCACAAGGTCTGGGGAACGCAACTGGACGAAACCGGGCGTTATCGTCCCATCGATCTGGAGTAATTACTCGCCGCAGAGGATGAAGACGTCGTCTTCGCTGATCGCCTTGGCCGGCGTTTCACGGACGGTGGCCTTTTCGATCGCGCCGGTCACATCGTCGGCGCGCCCGAAAGCCTTGGCTGCGCCGTTGCCGTGCGCCTCGCACCAGGCGTCGGCGACGATTTTGGCGCATTCATCGCCGGTCTTGATGCATTCTGTGACGCCATAGCCGTCCGCGGCGCTGACGATGAAGCTTTTGGGCGCGGGGGCGGCGGCGCGGGCGCCGGAATGGATCGCGCACAGCACGAACAGACCGCCCAGCAAGGGGATCAGAACGCGCGGAAGAACGTCATGTTCGAATTCGCGGAATTTCATCGCCTCGGCTCACGAAATGCGGCGACCGCCGCTTGATCTGCGCGAATGTGAGCCTGGGCCGTGAAAGAAGCGTTAATTTTTCCTTTTGGCTTGCGCAAGTCGCGCAACAAATCGCCAATTTGCGCCTCAGGTGCCGCAAAAGGTCTCGTGCACGACCTCTTCAGGCTTGGGCGGCGCCTGCAGGTCGGCGTCGGCCGGCGCCAGCTCGAACGGATTTCGAAGAGCCGCGCACAGCCGATGAAACGGTTTCAGGTCGCCGTCGTTCGCGGCGGCGAGCGTCTGTTCCACCCGATGGTTCCGGGCGATGATCTTGGGATTTGCCGCGCGCATGGCCGCGAGCGCCTCGATCCTGCAATTCTTTTCCAGCCCTGCGCGCCACGCTTCCATGAACGGCGCCCAGGCCTCGTCGGGCGCAGCGTCCTCGCCATCCGCAATCTCGGTGAGGCGGACGAAAAAATTGGTGAAATCGGCCCGGGTCTCGCCCAACGTCTTCCACAGAAGCGCAAAAACCGGCTCGTTGTCGGGATCGCCGGGACGCAGGCCGAGCTTGCGCTCCAGTCCGGCGGCGAGGTTTTGCGCGTAGAGCGTCGGGAAGGTCGCCAGCGCCTCCTGCGCCACGCGCAGCGCGGTCGCTTCATCATCATGAAACAGCGGCAAAAAACTTTCGGCGAGGCGCGCGAGATTCCATTGGGCGATGGAAGGCTGGTTCTTGTAGGCGTAGCGCCCGGCGGCGTCGATCGAGGAATAGACCTGCCGCATGTTGAAGGAATCCATGAAGGCGCAGGGGCCGAAATCGATGGTTTCGCCCGACACCGCCATATTGTCGCTGTTCATCACCCCATGGATGAAGCCGACCAGCATCCATTGCGCGATCAGACTCGCCTGGCGGGCTACAACGGCGCGGTAGAAGGCGAGATAAGGCTGTTCGGCCTGTGCGAGGTCGGGGTCGTGGCGCAGGATTGCGGCGTCCGCCAGAGCGCGGACGCGGACGGGCCCCTGTTCCTCGGCGGCGTCGCGCCCCGCCGCATATTGGAACGTGCCGACGCGGATATGGCTGCGCGCGACCCGGGTGAGCACGGCGCCGGGACGCGCGCCGTCGCGAAACACCGGCGCGCCCGTGGCGGTGACCGCCAGCGAACGTGTGGTTGGAATCTTCAGGCCCGCCATGGCTTCCGACACCAGATATTCGCGCAACATGGCCGAGAGCGTCGCGCGTCCGTCGCCGCGCCGGGCGAATGGGGTGGGGCCCGAGCCCTTCAAATGGATATCGTAGATTCGGCCGTCCGGGGCGGCGACTTCGCCGACGATCACGGCGCGGCCGTCGCCCATCAGCGGATTCCACACGCCGAACTGGTGTCCGGAATAGGCCAGCGCGATATTGTCGCCGTCCGGGGGCGCGCCGCCCGACAACAGGTTCAACAGGTCCGGCGTGTCGGAATTTTGGGGCAAACCGAGATCGCGGGCGAGCCTCTCGTTGAAAACCACCCAGTGGGGCGCAGGGGGCGGCGACGGTTCCGCCGCCTTGTAAAAATCGCTCGGCAGGCCGAGGTAAAAGCTTTCACGAAACGGAATTTCCGCGCCCATGCCGCCTCCTGTCCCTGCCTAATTGGGGAGAGCGCACCGTCGTTGCAAGCGGCGGGCCAAGGTTAACGAAAACCGACGGAGTTTGCGTGACGAAAGTCCCGTTGCTGGATTTTTGGGACCGGGCGGGAACAAAGCACGCGCGAATCGGCGATATCGCCCAGCGTTGAGCGGGTTAACTGATTATTACGGTTAAGCTTTAGTTAACCGGCAGAAATGGGATTGTGCGGCCATGGCGTGAACGGAGGGCGCCCGAATCAGGACGTTGACACACGGCGGGGCGTGGTTAACGGATTGTTGCGCTTAAGTTTTGATTAACCGGCAGAAATGGGATTGCGCGGCCAGGGCGTGAACGGAGGGCGCCCGAATCAGGACGTTGACACAAGGTGGAGTAGGGTTAACGGATTGTTACGCTTAAGCTTTGATTAACGGGCAGAAACGGGATTGCGCGGTCAGGGCGTGAACGGAGAGCGCCCGAATCAGGACGTTGACGCAAGGCGGGGCAAGGTTAACGGATTGTTACGCTTAAGCTCTGATTAACCGGCAGAAATGGGATTATGCGGCCATGCGGTGAACGGAGGGCGCCCGAATCAGGAGGTTGACACAAGACGGATCAGGGTTAACGAATTTTTACGTTTAAGCTTTGATTAACCGGCAGAAACGGGATTGTGCGCGCAGGGCGTGAACGGAGAGCGCCCGAATCAGGACGTGGACAGAAGGCGGAGCACGATTAACGGTTTGTTGCGCTAAAACTCTGCTTAACCAGTAGAAAAGGGATTGCGCGCCCAGGGCGTGAACAAAGGGCGCGCGAATCAGAGACTTCACGCTTGGCTAATTCGCCAGCGCATCCAGAATGCGCGCCCAGCTGCGCGCGCCCTTCTGGAATGACGACAGCTCGTATTTTTCGTTGGGCGAATGGATGCGGTCGTCATCGAGGCCGAAGCCGACCATCAGCGAGTCGATCTTCAACTCGCGCTTGAAAATGCCGACGATCGGGATCGAACCGCCGGAGGCCGCGAGCACCGGCGCCTTGCCCCATTCCGACTTCAAGGCGCGGCTGGCGCGCTGGATCGCCTCGGAGGCGAAGGGCAGGGTGATGGCGGGGCTGGCGCCGTGGCTGGCAAATTCGGCGGTGCAATCGTCCGGAATATTGGCCTCGACATAGGCGCGGAAATTCTGGACGATTTCCTGCGGGTTCTGCTTGCCGACGAGCCGGAACGAGAATTTGGCATGGGCCTCGGCCGGCAGCACCGTTTTCGAGCCGGGCGCCGTATAGCCGCCCCAGACGCCGTTGACATCGCAGGTCGGCCGCGCCCAGATTTGTTCGAGCAGCGAATAATGGGCCTCGCCCGCCGGGATTTTGAGGCCGACCTCTCCCAAAAAGCCGGCGGCGTCGAATTTCAGCGCCGCCCATTGCGCCTTGATCTCCGCCGGCAGCTCCGGGACGCCGTCGTAAAAATGCGGCAGGGTGATGCGGCCGTCCGCGTCGCGCAGGCCTGCGATCAGGTTCGCGAGCACATGAATCGGATTGACCGCCGCGCCGCCATACATGCCGGAATGCAGGTCGCGGCTCGCCGCCTTGATCGTCACTTCTTCCAGCACCAGGCCGCGCAGCATGCAGGTGATCAGCGGCGTGTCGCGATCCCACATGTTGGTGTCGCACACCAGCATCAGGTCGGCCTTCAGCTCCTTGGCGTTTTCGGCGAGGAAGGCGGGCAGGGACGCCGAGCCACATTCCTCCTCGCCCTCGAACAGGAGGGTGACGTGGCAGGGCAGGCCGCCATTGGCCATGAAGGCGCGGCAGGCCTCGACAAAGGTCATCAATTGTCCCTTGTCGTCGGAGGCGCCGCGCGCAAGAATTTGGCTGCGGCCCGGCTCGGACTCGTTGAGGCGGGGCGTGAACGGGTCAGCGTCCCAGAGCTCCAGCGGATCGACCGGCTGCACGTCGTAATGGCCGTAGAACAGCACGTGGGGGGCGTCCGAGCGCGCGGCCTTCGCCTTGGCGACCACTACGGGATGGCCGGCGGTTGGCCGAACCGAGGCGTCGAACCCGATTTCGCGCAGATGCGCGGCGAGCCAGTCGGCGGTTGTCGCCACCTCGCCCTTGAAGGTGGGGTCCGTCGAGATGCTTTTGAAGCGCAGCAGTTCGAACAGGCGGTCGAGCGCCCCCTGACGGTCGGCGTCGAGGGCGGCGAGAGTTTTGTCGAGCGAGGACATTGTTCAATCCAGTTTTGAGTCTCTGGTCTGAAACTATCAGGGGCGCTGTTGCGCTCCAAGGCGCGTCGCGGAACCGGAACGGCTGCCCGCCTTCGTTTATGACAATGATTGCCATCTATGTTGGCAGATTATGTCATTCCGTGTAGTTTTATTTTGATCAGGAGACAATCATGGCGACAATGAACGTTTCCCTGCCCGATCCGATGAAAGCCTGGGTGGAACGCCAAGCTGAAGGCGGCAGGTATGGCAATGCAAGCGATTATATTCGCGATCTGATCCGCAAGGACCAGCAGCGGCAAGAGGCTGTCGCTGCTTTGCAATCCGCTATTACGGAAGGTTTGGAAAGCGGCGAGCCGCAAGCATTCGATTCCGGCGCATTCAAGCTCCGTATGCGGGAGCGACATGTCGTCAAGTAGTTACCGTCTTGCGCCACGCGCGCTCGCGGATCTCGACGACATCTGGAGGTTCTCGGCTGAGAACTGGGGCCTTGAACAGGCGGACCGTTATCTCGACACGCTGGTTTCGATGTTCGAAACGATTGCGGAGATGCCAACGCTCGCGCGGGAACGCCGCGAGTTCAAGCCGCCCGTGCGCATCCATGTCCATGAAAGCCATCTTATCGTTTACACGAGCGCTGGCGACCGCGTCACAATATTGCGTGTGCTTGGCGGGCGGCAGGACTGGCTTTCAATCCTGAAGGCGTCGGAGCAATAAAAAGAAAAAGGCCACGGCGAACACCGTGGCCCCAAACTCTGCGCGTGCAGAGCAAACTTACGCGAGCTTGCCGCGCACCCGCGCCACCAAAAGCTCCACGTTCTCGATCGGGGTTTCCGGCAGGATGCCGTGGCCGAGATTGAAGATGTGGCGGAAATCCTGGTAGGATTCGCGGATAAAATCGATCTCGCGGCGCAAAGCGTCGCCGCCCGCGATCAGGACCAGCGGATCGAGATTGCCCTGCACGACCTGGTTCTTGGACAAAGCCTCGCTGGCCCAGGCGTTGTTCAGGCTGGTGTCGAGGCCCACTGCGTCCGCGCCGACGCGATCCCCGAAACCGACGAGCGACGAATGCGCCGCGCGCGGAAAAGCGATGATTTTCGCCTGCGGGTTCACCGCCCGGACGCCTTCGATGATGCGCGCCACCGGCTTTTCACACCAGGCGACGAATTCACGGGCCGGCAGAACGCCCGCCCAGGAGTCAAAGATCTGCACGACTTCGGCGCCGTTCTTGATCTGCTCGTTCAGATAGACGATGGACGCGTCAACGATCCGGTCGATCAGCTTTTGGAAAGCGGCGGGATAGCGGTAGGCAAAACGGCGAGCCGGCGCCTGGTCCGGCGTGCCCTTGCCGGCGATCATGTAGCTGGCGATGGTCCAGGGCGCGCCGCAGAAACCAATCAGCGCGGTTTCCGCCGGCAGCTCTTTTCGCACGCGACGCAGGGCTTCAAAGACCGGCTCGAGATGCGACAGCTGGAATTCGCCGACCGCGTCCACTTCCTCCGGCGTGGTGATCGCCGCCATGCGCGGGCCTTCGCCGGCGTCGAAGCGCACCTTGTGGCCCATGGCGTCGGGAACGACCAGAATGTCGGAGAAGATGATGGCGGCGTCGAAGCCGAAGCGGCGGATTGGCTGCAGGGTGGCCTCGACCGTCAGGTCCGGGTTCCAGCAGAAATCCATGAAGGACGGGGCTTTGGCGCGGATCTCGCGATATTCCGGCAGGTAGCGGCCAGCCTGGCGCATCAGCCACATCGGCGGCGCCTCGGGGATGGGAGCCTCGAAGACTTTCAGGAATTTCTTTTGGGTCGTGGTCATGAGGCCTCGCAGGCGTGAAAATTTTCAGGCGCTGGGCGCGCGCGCGATTTCTATTGCGCACCAAGGCCGCGACGGTCAAGACAGGCGCAATGTCGCGCTCCGGAGGTTTGCGGCAGGTCAATCCCCTTAAGCGAAAGCCGCATAGCGCGATTGTGGCGCCCGTGGACGCTGCGCAGTATAAGAGGCGCAAACATGCTGACCACGGACGCCCGGATGACCCGTATTCCCGATTTTTCAACCCTCGCCCTCGATCCCAAGGCCAGCGCGCCGGCACCTGCTTTTTCCGCCGAGCCCTGGCTCACGCCCGAAGGCATTGCGGTGAAAAGCGTTTATGGCCCCGAGGACGTCGAGGGCCTCCCGGCCGTCGAGTCCTACCCCGGAACCGCGCCGTTCCTGCGCGGTCCCTATCCGACCATGTATGTGAACCAGCCCTGGACCGTTCGCCAGTACGCTGGTTTCTCCACCGCCGAGGATTCCAACGCCTTTTACCGCCGCAACCTCGCGGCGGGCCAAAAAGGCCTGTCCGTCGCCTTCGACCTCGCCACCCATCGCGGCTACGATTCCGACCATCCGCGCGTTTCGGGCGACGTCGGCATGGCGGGCGTCGCCATCGACTCCATTTATGATATGCGCACGCTGTTTTCGGGCATTCCGCTCGACCAGATGTCCGTGTCCATGACCATGAATGGCGCGGTGCTGCCGATCCTGGCGCTCTATATTGTCGCTGCGGAAGAGCAGGGCGTGCCGGCGGCCAAATTGTCGGGCACGATCCAGAACGACATCCTTAAAGAATTTATGGTGCGCAACACCTACATCTACCCGCCGAAGGCGTCGATGCGCATCATTTCGGACATTTTTGCCTTCACCTCGCAAAACATGCCGAAGTTCAACTCCATCTCGATTTCTGGCTATCACATGCAGGAAGCCGGGGCGACGCAGGACCTCGAGTTGGCCTATACGCTGGCCGACGGCGTCGAATATATCCGCGCCGGCATCGCCGCCGGTTTGACGGTCGATCAGTTCGCGCCGCGCCTGTCGTTCTTCTGGGCGATCGGCATGAATTTCTTCATGGAGGTCGCCAAGCTGCGCGCCGCGCGGCTGCTGTGGGCGAACCTGGTCAAGCAATTCAATCCGGCTTCCGAAAAGAGCCTGCCGCTGCGCACGCACAGCCAGACCTCGGGCTGGTCGCTGACCGCGCAAGACGTGTTCAACAATGTGGTGCGCACCCAGATCGAGGCCATGGCGGCGACGCAGGGCCACACCCAGTCGCTGCACACCAACGCGCTTGACGAGGCGCTGGCGTTGCCGACCGATTTTTCCGCGCGCATCGCCCGCAACACCCAGCTGTTCCTGCAGCAGGAATCCGGCACGACCAAAATCATCGATCCCTGGGGCGGCTCCTATTATGTCGAAAAGCTCACGGCCGAACTGACGCAAAAGGCCTGGGCGCATATCCAGGAGGTCGAGGCGCTTGGCGGCATGTCCAAGGCCATCGAGGCCGGCATTCCCAAGCTGCGCATTGAGGAAGCCGCCGCCAAAACCCAAGCGCGCATCGATTCCGGCAAGCAGTCGGTGATTGGCGTCAACAAGCATCGCCCCGTCGACGAAAAGCCGATCGACGTGCTCAAGGTGGACAATTCGTCGGTGCGCGCCCAGCAGTTGGAAAAGCTGAAGCGCCTGCGCGCCGAGCGCAACGAGGCGGAAACGCAAGCCAAACTCGAAGCGTTGACCGAAGGCGCGAAAAGCGGCGCCAACCTGTTGGCCCTGTCGATCGAAGCCGCGCGCGCCAAAGCGACGGTGGGCGAGATTTCCTACGCGCTCGAAAAAGTGTTCGGGCGGCATCGCGCCGAAATCAAGAGCATTTCCGGCGTCTACAAGCGGGAGGCGGGTGTGAATTCCACCGCGATCACTTCGGTGCAGGCGCAGATCGAGGCCTTCATCGAGAACGACGGCCGGCGTCCGCGTATCCTTGTCGCCAAGGTCGGCCAGGACGGCCACGACCGTGGACAGAAGGTGATCGCCTCCGCCTTCGCCGATCTGGGTTTTGACGTCGACATCGGGCCGCTGTTCGCCACCCCAGAAGAGGCGGCGCGGCAGGCGGTGGAGAACGACGTGCACATCGTCGGCATTTCCTCGCTTGCGGCGGGCCATTTGACGCTGGTGCCCGCGTTAAAAGTGGCGCTGGAGAAGGAAGGGCGCGGCGACATCATGATCGTGGTCGGCGGCGTCATCCCGCCCCAGGATTTCGATGCTTTGTACAAGGACGGCGCCAGCGCCATCTTCCCGCCGGGGACCGTGGTCGCCGAAGCCGCGGGCAAGCTGATCGACGAACTCAACGCGCGCCTCGGCTATTCCAAAGCCGCCGCGGAATGAGCGAGAGCGCCGCGGCGCAGGACCATGAATTTGTCGTCGCCTCGGAAAAGGACGAGGCGGCGCAAATCATTCTGATGGCGGGCCTCAACGCGTATAACGAGGCGCAGGTCGGCCCGGACCCGGTGCGCGACCCAGACAATCATGTCTATATCGTCGCCCGCGATCGAAACGGCCGCGTGCGCGGCGGCGCCCAGGGCGTGGCGGTCGGCGCCTGGCTGGCGCTGGACACGGTCTGGGTCGAGGACGCGTTCCGCATGCGAGGTCTCGGCACGCGCGTGCTCGACGCCGCAGAGGCGGAAGGCCGCCGGCGCGGCTGCAAATGGGCGGTTCTCGCCACTTTCGACTACCAGGCGCCGGATTTTTATTCGCGGCGCGGCTATGTCGAATATGCCCGCATGGAGGATTTTCCCTGGGGGCACACGCGCTTTCAGTTGCGCAAGGAACTTTGACGGCGTTCAGCCGCCGGCTGAAATCCGCTCCACCTCGGCGCCGCACAGGCTGAGCTTGCGCTCCAGCGCCTCGAACCCGCGATCCAGGTGATAGACGCGCTGGATCATGGTTTCGCCTTCTGCGGCTAGCGCCGCGATCACCAGCGAGGCGGAAGCGCGCAGGTCCGTCGCCATCACCGGCGCGCCCTTGAGCACCGGCACGCCCTCGACCACGGCGCTGTCGCCGTCGAGTTTGATCCGCGCGCCGAATCGGGCGAGTTCCTGCACGTGCATGAACCGGTTTTCGAAAATCGTCTCGGTGATCCGCGACACGCCGTTGGCGCGCGTCATCAGCGCCATGAACTGCGCCTGAAGATCGGTGGGGAAGGCGGGGAAGGGGGCGGTTTCGACGTCCACCGGCAGGATCGGCCCGCCATTGCGCGAGACGCGCACGCCCTCATTGGTCGATTCGACATGCGCGCCGCTCTGGACGAGCACATCGAGCGCCGCCTGGAAATCATGCGCCTGCGCGCCTTCGAGCAAAACATCGCCACCGGTCATGGCGACCGCCATGGCGTAGGTGCCAGCTTCGATTCGGTCGGGCAGGACGCGGTGCTTGGCGCCGTTCAGCCGCGCCACGCCGGTGATTTCCACCGTGGACTGGCCTGCGCCGGTGATTTTCGCGCCCATTTTGTTGAGAAGTTCGGCAAGGTCGATCACTTCGGGCTCGCGCGCGGCATTGTGCAGCACGGTGGTCCCCTGCGCCAGGGCGGCGGCCATCAGCGCCACATGGGTGCCGCCCACGGTCACCTTCGGAAAGGTGATCTCGGCGCCGCGCAGGCCCTTGGGCGCCTTGGCGACGGCATAGCCGCCTTCGATCTCGATCTGGCCGCCGAGTTTTTCGAGAGCCATGAGCAGCAGGTCGACCGGGCGGGTGCCGATGGCGCAGCCGCCAGGCAGGGAGACCCGCGCTTCGCCGCAGCGGGCGAGCAGGGGCGCGATCACCCAGAACGAGGCGCGCATGCGCGACACCAGTTCGTAGGGCGCCGTGGTGTCGACGATCTCGCGCGCGGTCATATGCACGGTTTGGCCGGCCTCGCGGCCCTCGCCCTGACGGCGCCCGTCGATGGAATAATCCGCGCCCTGATTCGAGAGAATGCGCACCAGCAGGCTGACGTCGGCGAGTCGGGGCAGGTTTTCCAGCGTGACGGTGCGGTCGGTGAGCAGTGAGGCGATCATCAGCGGCAGGGCCGCGTTTTTGGCGCCGGAAATCGGAATGGTCCCGTTCAGTTTCGCGCCACCGACAATGCGTATGCGATCCATCCGTCCTCGCTCACGGCGCTTTTGCGCCTCCAAATTTTGGGGCTCTATAGCGGCTATTCGCTCTCGGGGCCAGAATTTCCGCTCGATTCGGGTCGACGCCCGCGCGCCTGCGCCTTGCGGCGCTTGAGATTCTCGCGCAGGGCTTCGGCGAGTCGCTGCTGTTGCGCCGCTTTTTGCGGCGAGAGGGGCGGCGTCTGTTTGGGTTTGTCGGGATCGGACATGGCCTGACTTTCTGGGCGTTTCATAAGCCGGCGTCCAGCTTTGTTCAAGGAAATGCAGAAAAAGGCGAAACCGGCGCTTGCCATGACGCTTTCGCTATGGCAGAAACCGCGCACTCCGGGGCGCACACAACGCGACCGAGACATCAGCTGCCGTAGCTCAGTGGTAGAGCACTCCCTTGGTAAGGGAGAGGTCGAGAGTTCAATCCTCTCTGGCAGCACCATCTTTCCACTTTAGAAAAGACAATCGACCGAAGGATCTGAGTTGCACGGTTCCTTAGCCCTGTGCGCGCCTCATTCGCACAGCGCGTAGCTCGAAGACCGAATGCAGGCGCGATAGGCTTCCTGCCGTGCGAGCGCTTCCTTTTGCAGGCATTGGTTGAATTCGGTCGAGCCTTCGGTGAGTCCGGAGGAGGCGCATTTTTTTGCGTCTTGTTCGTGTGCGATCTTTTCGCGGTCAGCGAGCGTGGTCGAGTGACAGGCGGCCAGCGAAGCCGCAAGCGAGGCCAGCAACGAAAGCTGCACAACGCGCCGGGCCTTATCATTCGTGAAGAAACGCATCGGCGGCTCCCGTCCAACGACGCCGTGACCGGACAAACTTTGATGGAGCTTAGCAGAATTTTCGCGCGAGTTCATTGATTGCCGTCGGGCGAGAGGCCCGGTCGGTCGACCGAAGAGCGGGAAAGGAGGTCGTTGGCGGGCTTGAGTTTTTGAAGTTGACTTTTTTTATAGACAAAATAAATTTCTTAGACCAAGGCAAGACTCTCCCTCTCACGACAAGGATCGCCCATGCCGATTGGTCTCAAGAATCGTCTCGCCGGCGCCGCGCTGGGCCTGCTGGTCCTCACCGGCGCCGTCTCCGCCGCCGACGTTCGCCTCCTTAACGTCTCCTATGATCCCACCCGCGAGCTTTACGCGGCGATCAACTCCGCATTCTCCGCCAAATGGAAGCGCGAAACCGGCGACAACCTTACGATCGAGCTGTCCAACGGCGGGTCGGGCAAGCAGGCGCGCTCCGTCATCGACGGGCTCAATGCGGATGTCGTCACCTTGGCGCTCGGCTCCGACGTTTCCGCGGTCGAAAGGGCTGGTCTGATCCAGCCGGGCTGGCAAAGCCGTTTCCCGAACAATGCCGCGCCCTACACCTCGACCATCGCCTTCCTGGTCCGCAAGGGCAATCCCAAGAACATCAAGGATTGGAGCGACCTGCTGCGCCCCGACGTGCAGGTGATCACCGCCAATCCGAAAACCTCGGGCGGCGCGCGCTGGTCGTTCCTGTCGCTGTGGGGCGCGTTCGCCAACGCGAAGACGCATGATTTCTCCACGGCTCAGGGCCAAGCGGAGGCGCAGGCCGCCGCCGCGCAGGCGAAGGACTTCCCGATCTACAATGACGCGCAGGCTCGCGCCAAAGTCGCCGAAATCTTCAACAAGCATGTGCCGGTGCTTGACACCGGGGCGCGCGGCTCGACCGTGACTTTCGCGCAAAAGCAGATCGGCGACGTGCTGCTCAATTGGGAAAACGAGCTTTGGCTCGCCAAGGACGAATTCGGGCCGGAGAAATTCGATATCGTCTATCCCTCGGTCTCGATCCTCACGGAGCCTCCGGTCGCGGTGGTGGACAAGGTCGTGGACCAGCGCGGCGCCCGCAAGGTGGCGGAAGCCTATCTCGCCTACCTCTACACGCCCGAAGCCCAGGATGTGATCGGGCAGCTGCACTATCGGCCGCGCGATCTCGCCGCCTTGGCCAAATACAGCGCCGACCTGCCGAAGATCCCGTTCTTCACCATCGACGAGACTTTTGGCGGCTGGACCAAGGCGCAAAGCACGTTCTTCGCCGACGGTGGCGTGTTCGACCAGTTCTACAAGCCGACGAACTGATCGCCGCATCGGCGCGCCGGCCGCATCGTTCGGCCGGCGCGCAGGCTGGAGCCCTTTTATATGACCTTTGAAACGGAATTCGCCCGTGAGCCGGTCGCGCCGGCCCCGCGCGCCCGCAGCATCTTTCGCCGCCGAACCACGCGCGTCATTCCCGGTCTGCCGCTGACGCTCGGCTACACGCTGTTCTATCTTTCGGCCCTGGTGCTGCTGCCGCTGGCGGCGCTGGCGCTGAAGGCGGCGCAGATGAGCCCGGCGGAATTCATCCGCGTGATCAGCGATCCCGTGGTCACCGCCTCGCTGCGCCTGACCTTCTTCGCTTCGACCACGGCCGCGCTGATCAACGCCGTGTTCGGCCTGATCGTGGCCTGGGTGCTGGTGCGCTATGATTTCCCGTTCCGCCGGCTGTTCGACGCCATCATCGACTTTCCCTTCGCCCTGCCGACGGCGGTGGCCGGTCTGACTTTTGCCAGTCTGTTTCTGAAGGACGGCTGGCTCGGCGGTCTTGGTCCGCGCGTGGTCGCGGGCGTCAACGCGCTCGCGGGATGGCTCGGCGCCGGACCTCTGCTTAATCCAACCGCGCTGGACTGGCTGACTTTTCCCTATACCGGGCAGACCGCGGGCATTGTCATCGTGCTGGTGTTCGTCGGGCTGCCCTTTGTCGTGCGCACGGTGCAGCCGGTGCTGCTGGAATGGGACCCGGAATACGAAACCGCCGCGCGCAGCCTGGGCGCCTCGCCCCTGACCGTGTTTCGGCGGGTGATCTTTCCGGAAATCCTGCCGGCCTGGGTCTCGGGCGTCGCCCTCTCTTTCGCCCGCGCCGTCGGCGAATATGGCTCGGTCATCTTCATCGCCGCCAACATCCCCGGCAAGTCGCAGATCGCGCCCTTGCAGATCGTCACGCGGCTCGATGATTTCCAATACGCGCAGGCCGCCGCCATCGGCGTGGTCCTGCTGGCGATCTCCCTGTTGGTCCTGCTGGTGATCAACGGACTCGAATCCTTCTCCCGCCGCCACGAGCGGGCGGCGGTCTGACCCGGAGTTTTGATATGGCCGGCGCCCCTATCGCCAAGACCGTTCTGACATCGGCGAGACCCGCGCCGCCCGCCCATCCGGCGGTGCGCGCGACGCTGATCGTGCTCGCGGTCTCGTTTCTCACCATCTTCATCCTGCTGCCGCTGATCAATGTCTTCGTCCAGGCCTTCGCCAAGGGCTGGGAAGGGTATCTCGCGGTGTTCTGGCCGCCGTCGCCCCCTGAAGGCGCGACTCTCACCGCCGTCCAGACCCGCAAGCTCGCGGAGGCCGCGGTACAAACCTCGCGCACCTGGAGCGCCATCGGCCTCACCCTGCAGGTGGCGGCCATCGTCGTGCCCCTCAACATCGTCTTCGGCCTCGCCGCCGCCTGGGCGACGACCAAATTCCAATTTCGCGGCCGCGCCCTGCTGCTGTCGCTGATCGACCTGCCCTTTTCGGTGTCGCCTGTGGTCGCCGGTCTCGTCTTCGTGCTGCTGCTCGGCCGCAACGGCATTTTCGGCGACTGGGCGACGCATCTCACCTGGCCCGACCCGTTCTCGCTGCGCTGGGTGGGATTTGAAAACGGCTTTCCGCTGGCCTTCGCGCGCGATTTCACCGGGGTGATCTTCACGCCTTTGGCCATCGTGCTGGCGAGCATTTTCGTCACCTTCCCCTTCGTCGCGCGTTCGCTCACGCCGCTGATGGAATCGCAGGGCGCGGAGGAGGAGTTGGCGGCGCTGTCGCTCGGCGCCTCGGGCTGGCGCACGTTTTGGAAGATCACCGTTCCCAATGTGAAATGGGCGCTGCTTTACGGCGTGATCCTGTGCACAGCGCGCGCCTTCGGTGAATTCGGCGCGGTCTCCGTGGTGTCGGGCCATGTCGACGTCAACGACACCATGCCGCTGCGCATCGAAAAACTCTGGAACGAATACAACAACCAGGCGGCCTTCACCGTGGCCTCCGTGCTGGCGCTGCTCGCCGTCTTCACCCTGATCGCCAAGACCGCGATCGAATGGAAGACCGCGCGCGACCTCCAGCAGCAGCATCAAGGGCAGGCGCAATGACCATTGAAATTCGCGACATTTCCAAGAGCTATGGCCAAAACCAGATTCTCCGCAACATCGACTTGAAGATCAATTCCGGCGAGCTCGTCGCGCTGCTCGGCCCCTCGGGCTCCGGCAAGACCACGCTGCTGCGGGTGATCGCCGGCATCGAACAGGCGGATGCGGGCTCCGGCCCCGTGCTGTTCGACAATGTCGACGTGTCCGACGTCGACCTGGGCAAGCGGCGCATCGGCTTCGTCTTCCAGCACTACGCCTTGTTCAAACATCTCAACGTTTTTGAAAACGTCGCATTCGGCCTGCGCGCCAAACCGCGCCGCGAGCGGCCCAACGAGGCGCATATCCGGGAAAAGGTGCAGTCGCTGCTCGACCTGATCCAGCTCGGCAATATGGCGCAGCGTTTTCCTTCGCAGCTTTCGGGCGGGCAGCGCCAGAGGGTGGCGCTGGCGCGCGCGCTCGCGGTGGAGCCGCGCGTTCTGCTGCTCGACGAACCGTTTGGCGCGCTGGATGCGACGGTGCGCCGCGAGTTGCGCCGCTGGCTGCGCCGCCTCCACGACACCATCCACGTCACCACGATTTTCGTCACCCATGATCAGGAGGAAGCGCTGGAAGTGTCCGACCGGGTCGCGGTGATGAATGGCGGGCGCATCGAGCAATATGGGCCGCCGCAGGAAGTCTACGAGAAACCGGCGAGCGCCTTCGTCTTCAAGTTCCTCGGCAATTACAATTTGTTCCAGGGACGCGGGCAGGGGGCGGGCGGAGAGGCGCTTGTGCGTCCCCATGACATCGTCATCCATCGCGACGCCGATGCGGCGGGCGAGGGCGCGCAGCCCGGCGTGGTCGCCCATATCGGTTTCGGCGGCCCTGTGGTGAAAGTGGAGCTGGAGACCAGCGACAAGTCGCGTGTCGATGTCGAGGTGACCGCCCCGACCTTCCGCGACCTCGATCTCAAGCGCGGCGAACGCGTGTTTTTCGCTCTGCGGACGCAGCAGGAATATGCCCACGATTTCGTCATCTGATGCACCGGCGTTTGCGAGATCACGGAAACTGTGCTGACGGCAGGGGCTTGTCGCTCCTGATCACATAGTTTAGTATTTCCGTAGAAAATCTCTAACGTGAGCGTTCTCTTGCAGATCGACTGGGCGCATTTCACTCCCCTTTCCGCTCTGGCCGGCGGCGCGCTGATCGGGCTGGCGGTGGCGCTGCTGCTGTTGCGCGAAGGCCGCATCCTCGGGGCCTCCGGCATTTTCGCCGGCTTGGCGCAGCCGCGAGCCGATTTTGACTGGCGGTTGGCGTTCCTGGCCGGTCTGGTGGCGGCGCCCGCCTTGGCCGGGCTGCTGTTCGGCGTCAACGCGCCCCGCATCGCCGCCTCGCCCAATGTGCTGATCGTCGCCGGCTTTCTGGTCGGGTTGGGCGCGCGGCTGGGCAATGGTTGCACCAGCGGCCATGGAATCTGCGGACTGGCGCGCCTGTCCAAACGCTCACTGGCGGCGACGGCGACTTTTATGGCCGCTGGTTTCGCCACGGTGTTCGTCTTCCGCCATCTCTTGGGGTGACCGATGAAACTGCTCGTCCCCTTGCTGTCCGGCCTGTTGTTCGGTCTCGGCCTGTGTCTCGCGGGCATGACCGATCCGCAGAAAGTTCTGGCTTTTCTCGATATCGGCTCCGCGTTTGGCGGTCCGGGCTGGGACCCCTCGCTGGCGCTCGTGATGGGCGGGGCGCTCGCCGTGGCCTTCGTCGCCTTCCGTCTCGCCGGGCGCGGATCTTTTGCAGCGGCGCCGCCTGTGCTCCAGCGTATCGATGGCCGGCTTTACGCCGGCGCCGCGATTTTTGGCGTGGGCTGGGGGCTGGTCGGCCTGTGCCCCGGTCCCGCCCTCGCGGACCTGGGTTTTGGCGACGTCCGCGCGGCCTTGTTCGTGCTGGCGATGGCGGCTGGCGTTCGCGCCGCCCATTTCGTGCTGGCCCACGCCAGGAGCGCGCGGCTGGCGGCCGAGGACAGCTGATGGCCTTCGAAATCCTCGACCCGCTGCCGCCGTTGAAGGACATGTCGCCGGCGCGGCGGGCTCTTTGCGCGCTCGTCGTTGTCGCCACCCTGGCTTTTCTGGTCTGGGCTTGCGCGACCGTGCGCGAGGCGCGGGAGAAAACTCAGATTCCCGCGCCGTCGACGAAAATGTCCTCGGTCGCCTTGGCCTGCATGATGACGGCGCCTTCCGGCACGCTGTGCGTCAGCCAGACATTGCCGCCGATCGACGCGCCCTTGCCGATGGTGATGCGCCCGAGCACGGTGGCGCCGGCGTAAATCACCACATCGTCCTCGACGATGGGATGGCGCGGATAGTTTTTGAGCAGCTGCCCCTCGGCGCCCGTTTCAAACCTTTTGGCGCCAAGCGTGACCGCTTGGTAGAGTCGCACATTTTTGCCGATGATCGTGGTCTCCCCGATCACAACGCCGGTGCCGTGGTCGATAAAAAAGCCTTCGGCGATCTGGGCGCCGGGATGAATGTCGATCCCGGTCTCGGAATGGGATTTTTCCGCGATGATGCGGGCCAGCATGGGAACGCCGAGCCGGTAAAGCTCATGGGCGACGCGATGGCGGATGATCGCGGCGACGCCGGGAAAGCAGAACACCACCTCGTCAACGGTTTTCGCCGAGGGGTCGCCGTTGAAGGCGGCGAGCACGTCGGCGTCGAGCAATGCGCGCAGGCGCGGCAGGCTTTCCGCGATTTCGCGGATGATGTGGGTCGCGTGACGGGTCAGCGCGTGCGCGGCGCCCTCGCGCTCGCCGGCCAGCCGCAGCTCCAGCTCGATCTGCCGGCGCAGCAGCGACAGGCTTTCCGAAAGTTTCAGCGCGACGAAGGAATCGACCTCCCGGGCGCGCAGGCCCGGGGGACCGAAATGTCGGGGAAACAGGGCCGAGACGATGCCCTCCACCGCCGCGACCGTTTCGGCGCGCGACGGCAGGTTGGGAGGAGTCCCGCGGTAACGCCGCATTTGCGACGTCGCCCGCAAGGCCTGGAGTTCGGCGACGATCCTTTCGATCGCCAGATCGTCGCCGCCGTCTTCGAACCCGGTTTCGACGCGATTCACGCGGCCAGACCCTTCTCGTTGAACACCCCTTCAAACAGGGCGGACGTCAGATAACGCTCCCCCGAGTCGGGAAGAATCACGACGATGGTCTTGTGGGCGTTTTCCGGCTTCTTCGCCAGCCGCGCCGCCGCCGCGACCGCCGCGCCGGAGGAAATGCCGGAGATGATGCCTTCCTCGCTGGCGAGGCGGCGCGCGTAGCGGATCGCTTCGTCATTGCCGACCTGCTCGACCGCGTCGATCAAGGAGAGGTCGAGCACGCCGGGAATGAAGCCGGCGCCGATGCCCTGGATCTTGTGCGGGCCGGGCTTCAGTTCGAGGCCGCTGCGCTTCTGCGTGATCACCGGGCTCGCCTCGGGCTCGACCGCGACCGACTGGATCGCCTTGCCCTTGGTCAGCTTGATGTAACGGGAAACGCCGGTGATGGTGCCGCCGGTGCCGACGCCGGACACGACAATGTCCACGGCGCCGTCCGTGTCGTCCCAGATTTCCGGGCCGGTGGTCTTTTCGTGGATGGCGGGATTGGCCGGGTTCTTGAACTGCTGCAGCAGCACGTAGCGGTTCGGGTCGGACGCGGCGATTTCTTCCGCTTTCGCAACGGCGCCGGACATGCCGCGCGGGCCCTCGGTGAGCACCAGCTTGGCGCCGAAGGCGGTGAGCAGTTTTCTGCGCTCGAGGCTCATGGTCTCCGGCATGGTGAGCGTGAGCGGAATGCCGCGCGCGGCGGCGACAAAGGCCAGCGCGATGCCGGTATTGCCGGAGGTGGGCTCGACCAGCTCCTTGCCCGGGCCGAGCAGGCCCTTCTGCTCGGCGTCCCAGATCAGCGCGGCGCCGATGCGGCATTTCACTGAGTAGGCGGGGTTGCGGCCCTCGATCTTGGCGAGAACCGTGGCCGGGGCGTGGTCGATGACGCGGTTGAGACGGACCAGGGGCGTCTTGCCGATCGAGAGGGAGTTGTCTTCGAACCATTTGGGCATGTCGGACTCCAATGCGACGGTGGGAGGATGAAATTATTCTATGGACTTTATCAACTGTAATGGCAAAGGCAAAGCCCCTTCTGCGCATCCCCGGTGCTCCCGGCCGCAAAGCAAAGGAGCGCGGCGCCTGAAAGGCAAGCGCGACGAAACGTCGCGGTCATGAAATAGTCGCGACACATTTTCTCAATTTCATCGGCTTGATAGAATTTATTTTTTGTATTTGTCCATCAGAAAACGGCTTGTCCGAGGAAAAAAATCGAACTAAACCTCTGCTTCAGGCAGATGAATCGCAAAGGAGAATGATTTTTTCTTTTAATGAAAAAATTTTCTCTTACATCGCCGCGTCTTTGCTTTAGCGCGAGGATCATATGTCCGACGACGTCGAAATCCGCAGAACCTTAAGCGAGTCCGCCGCACGGCAACTCGCCAACGCCACCAAGACACGAGCGCAATGGTCGGGCATCACCCCGCGCTGGCTGGTCTCCTTCCTGCCCTGGACCCCGGTCGAGGCCGGCATCTACCGCCTCAACCGCGTCAAGGAAGGCGCGGTCCTCACCGACGCCGACGTGCAGTGCTCGCCCGCCCGCGACCGTGACGCCGACCTGCCCGAGACCTTTGTCGATTACGAGGATGCGCCGCGCGAATATTCGCTGAACGCGGTCACCACCGTCCTCGACGTGCAGACCCGCGTCTCCGATCTCTATTCCCACCCCTACGATCAGATTCAGGAGCAGTTGCGCCTGCTGATCGAGAAGGTGAAGGAAAAGCAGGAAAACGAGATCATCAACAACGCCGACTACGGCCTGCTCGCCAATGTCGATCCGCGCCAGATCATCAAGACCCGCACCGGCGCGCCGCAGCCCGACGATCTCGACGAGCTCATCACCAAAGTGTGGAAGGAGCCGGCGTTCTTCCTGGCGCATCCACGCGCCATTGCGGCTTTCGGGCGCGAATGCACCCGCCGCGGCGTGCCGCCGCCAACCGTGACCCTGTTCGGCGCGCCCTTCGTCACTTGGCGCGGTCTGCCGCTGGTTCCCTCCGACAAGCTGCCCATCGACGAGAACGGCAAGTCGAAAATCCTGCTGCTGCGCACCGGTGAAAAGCGCCAGGGCGTCATCGGCCTGTTCCAGCCGGGCATTCCCGGCGAGGTCGCGCCGAGCCTGTCGGTGCGTTTCATGGGCATCAACAGGAAGGCGATCGCCTCCTACCTGATCTCGCTCTATTGCTCGACCGCCGTGCTCACCCACGACGCGCTGGCCGTGCTCGAAGACGTCGAGATCGACAAATATCACGACTACAAGGACACTTACGCCAAGAAGTGAGTGTGACGGCGGCGCGCGTTCGCGCGCGCCGCCTTTCCTTCCGATCGATTCGATGCAGGACAGAACAATGCCGCTCGGCCTTTCCGCGTCTGAACTTTCTCCCGGCGACGCGCCGGACTCGCCCGCTTCCGGCTTTCCGGATCCGGCCCTGATCGCCCGCATGGCCAACGCCTTCTTCCAGGCGCCGCCGACCCCCGCCGGCGCCGATCCCGGCGTTCCCGTGGCGCCGCCGAGCCCGTCGATGATTCCCGCGCCCGATCTGGCGACTTCGGTGGCGCCTTTTACGCCCGCCAATCCGCTGGTGGGGCCGCCCGACCTGCCGCCCTCGACCATTCCCTCCATCGTCCCGACGCCGAACCTGACCCTGCCGCATGCGCCGAGTTTTTCGGCTTTGCCGGGCGGCTATGGCGAGCCGCCGCTGCCCGGCGCTTCCGTGGGCGCCGTGGGCGCGCCGTTCCAGCTTGGCGAATCAGCGCAACTGGTCCCCGAGGCGCATCGCGCCAACCCGGGCGGGTTGAACGCCGACTCACCCTATTTCCTCTCCGAAACCGCGTTTGCGCAGGCGCCCGCCGCCTCGGCTCCCGCGCCCGCCCCGGCCTCGGCTGCGGCCGAACCGCCGGCGGCCTCGGTCCCCGCCGCGCCGGCGTCGGGCG
Organism: Rhodoblastus acidophilus; assembly: GCF_025961575.1. Classification (GTDB taxonomy): domain Bacteria; phylum Pseudomonadota; class Alphaproteobacteria; order Rhizobiales; family Beijerinckiaceae; genus Rhodoblastus; species Rhodoblastus acidophilus_C. The sequence goes on from NZ_JAOQNX010000006.1 coordinate 125,349, forward strand.
GTTCGCCGGAGAGCGTCGCGCCCGAGAGCCTCGCGCCAAAGGGGAGCTATTCCTTCCTCGAACTCGATCTGCGGCCGCTCGTCGCGCCAACGCGCGGCGCGGTCGGCTTTCCGCTTGATCCCGAGACGATCAAGCGCGATTTCCCGATCCTCAACGAGCGGGTGCATGGCAAAAGGCTGGTTTGGCTCGACAATGCCGCGACCACGCAAAAGCCGCTCGCCGTGATCGAGCGCATCTCGGATTTTTACAAGCACGAGAATTCGAACATTCACCGCGCCGCCCATGCGCTGGCGGCGCGCGCCACCGACGCCTACGAAGCCGCGCGCGAAAAAGTGCGCCGCTTCCTCAATGCGCCTTCAGCCCGCGATATCATTTTTGTGCGCGGCGCCACCGAAGGCGTGAATTTCGTGGCGCAGAGCTGGGGGCGGGCCAATGTGCAGGAGGGCGACGAAATCCTCGTCACCCATCTGGAACACCACGCCAATATCGTGCCCTGGCAGCAGCTTTGCGCGCAGACCGGGGCGAAGCTGCGGGTCGCGCCGGTGGATGACGACGGCCAGGTCGATCTCGCCGCCTATGAAAAACTCTTGGGGCCGAAAACGAAAATCGTCGCCTTCACGCAAGTCTCCAATGCGCTGGGCACGGTGACGCCGGTCGCGGAAATGACCGCGCTGGCCCATCGCCACGGCGCCTGCGTGCTGGTCGACGGCGCGCAAAGCGTGTCGCACATGCCGGTGGATGTGCAGGCGATCGGCTGCGATTTCTTCGTCTTCTCCGGCCACAAGGTTTTTGGGCCGACCGGCATCGGCGCGGTCTACGGCCGGGAGGCCGTGCTCGAGAAGAATCCGCCCTGGCAGGGCGGCGGCAACATGATCGCCGACGTCACGTTCGAGCGCACCCTGTTCAACCCGCCGCCGGAGCGTTTTGAAGCCGGCACCGGCAATATCGCCGACGCCGTCGGGCTGGGCGCCGCCATCGACTACGTCGAAAACCTCGGCATGGCCAATATCGGCGCCTATGAGCACGGGTTGTTGGAATATGCCACGGCCAAGATGGTCGCCGTGCCGGGCCTGCGCATGATCGGCACGGCGCGCGAAAAGGCCAGCGTGTTGTCCTTCGTGCTTCAGGGCAAGGAGCCGATCGAAGTCGGCAAGGCGCTGGACAAGGAGGGGATTGCGGTGCGCGCGGGCCACCATTGCGCGCAGCCGATCCTGCGCCGCTTCGGCCTGGAGGCGACGGTGCGGCCGTCGCTCGCCTTCTACAACACGTGCGAGGATGTCGATCTGCTCGTCGACGTGCTGCACGCCCTGGCGCGGAAGTAAGCGCCTCAAAAGCCCGTTCGGTGAACGCCGAACGGGCTTTTCGTTCGAAAGGTTTTGGGACTCAGACCGGCCGCAGGGCGATCACCCGCTCCGGCTGCCGGCTGAAATTCTCCGCGACCGGGGCGTCCGGGGCGAGATCGAGCGGCAGGGCGGTGGTCGACTTGATCTGCTGCAACTCGAATCGCGAGGTCACGCTGCGCAGCGGCATGATCGCGGTGAGTCGCTTGTAGAAGGCGTCGTAAGCGGAAATGTCGGTTGTGACCACTTTCAAGGCGTAATCGACTTCGCCCGCGAGTCGGCTGAACTCCAGAACCTCGGGCATGGCGGCGACGGCGCGGACGAAGGCTTCGAGCTTCTCCGTCGAATGCTCGCCGGCCTGGATGGAAATGTGGACGGTCAGACCCAGGCCGACCTTCGCCGGGCAGAGCAGGGCGACGCGCTTCCTGAGAATTCCCAGCGTTTCCAGCTTTTGAATCCGCTTCCAGCAGGGGGTCGCCGACAGCGCCACCCGGGCGGAGATGTCGGCGACGGTGACGGTGGCGTCCTCCTGGAGAATTTTCAGGATATGAAGGTCGATGCGGTCCATGGAAACGGCTCCGGAGCAATGCAGTTTATTTAGTCTATGAATTTAGTATAATATGTCAAACGGAAACGCCAGGGATTCCTTTCGTCGTGCGCCGAAACCGGCGCCGCAATCGCTCTCAATCGAGAACCGGATTTGCCTCTCGGCTGATCCGTGGCAAAGTCGGCCATGACTTTTTCAGCATCTCCCGACGAACGTTTGTTCGAGCGGCCACGGCCCACAGGGCTGGCGGCCCGGGGCCGCTTCGCCTTGATCGTCGTGATCTGCTTTCTGCTTCACGCCACCCCGATCTGGTATTTCATCCATTTCGACCGCTCGCAGGAACCGGAGCCGGCCGAGCAGGAGATTCCCGTCGAGGTCATCGTCGAACCGCCCAAGGAGCCGGAGCCGCCTCCGCCGCCGCCCGAGAAGGAGAAGGAGAAGAAGCTCGACGAGACCATCGCCACCGACGCGCCGCGCCCGGCCAATGAAGAAAAGGTCGAGCGGAAGGACGCGCGCGACGACGTCTCGCATTCGCCCAAGACCACGAGCACAGAGCCCGCCCCCAGCCCGCCAGCCGCCGCTCCCGCAAAGACGGAGGCCGCGCCCGCGGCGGAGCCGATGGAATTGGACCCCAATGGCGCGCCGGTCGCGGCCAAGCCCGCGCCCGAGCCGCAGGAGACGCAACAGGCGCCTCAGCCCGCGCCCAAGTCGGAGACGCAAAAGAAGCCGGCGAAGGACCCGATGTCCGCTTTCGCCGCCTTGCCGGACTACAGTTTCGCGCCCGTGTCCAAAAAGACGCCCGTCGCCACGGGCAAGGCGGCGTCGACCTATCTTTCGATCGTCTACGGCATGGTGATGTCGCGCATTCATTACCCCGAAGGTGCGGCCGGTCATGGGCGCACCATCGGCGAGATTATTTTCGGGGTCGACGGCGCCGGCCGTCTGGTCGGCCAGCGCGTCATCAAGTCGAGCGGGTCGCCGGAACTGGATCTCGCCGCCCTCGCCGCCATCCGCGCCGCGGCGCCCTATCCGCCGCCGCCGACGGGAAGCGGGATCACCCTGAACCTTCATTTCCGTAGGTAGCGGCGTCAGGCTCCGCGCCGGCGAAACATGGTGCGCAGCAGCGACAGCGCGGCGACGAGGCTGACGATCAGGATGATGAGCGTTCCCAGGGCGTTGATCTCGGGATTGAGGCCCAGCCGCACTTTTGAGAACACCACCATGGGGAGCGTGGTCGAACTGGGGCCTGAGACGAAGGAGGTGATGACGAGATCGTCGAGGCTCAGCGAAAACGCCAGCAGCCAGCCCGAGAGCAGGGCGGGCGCAATCAGCGGCAGGGTAACGAGGAAAAACACGCGCAATGGCCGCGCGCCAAGGTCAGCGGCCGCCTCCTCGAGCGACACGTCGAGTTCGCTGACGCGGGTCTGGACCACCACGGCGACAAAGGCGGTCGAAAACGTGATATGCGCCATGACGATGGTTTGGACGTCACGATGCGGCCAGCCCGTCGCCGATTCCAGCGCCACGAACAGCAGCAGCATGGAAATCGCCATGATGATTTCCGGGATCGCCAGGATCGCGATCACCAGGCCGGAAAACAAGGTGCGTCCCGGGAAACGGCCGAATCGCGCCAGCGCATAGCCGACCATCGTCCCCAGCACGGTCGCGCCTGTGGCGCTGAGCAATGCGACTTCGAGCGAAATGCGGGCGGCGCGCAGGATTTGCTCGTCCTGGAGCAAAGCGGCGTACCATTTGGTCGAAAACCGCGACCAGACCGTGACGAGTTGCGATTCGTTGAAGGAATAGACGACGATCCAAAGGATCGGGGCATAGAGGAAGATCAGCGCCAGCGCCGACATCCCCTTGACGATCTTTCCCGCGCTCATGGCTTGTCGCTCATGGTCTTGACGCCCTTGGCGCGGTGGTGTTGCAAGGCCAGCAGCGGCGCGACCAGCAAGGCGATCAGCGCCACCGCCACGGTCGAAGCCACCGGCCAGTCGCGATTGCTGAAGAATTCGTTCCACAGCGTCGCGCCGATGGTGAGCGTGTCGGGACCGCCGAGCAGCGCCGGGACGATATATTCGCCGACCGCCGGGATGAACACCAGCAGGCTGCCCGCGACGATTCCCGGCGCGGAGAGCGGCAATGTCACCTCGCGGAACACGCGAGCCGGTTTGGCGCCGAGATCTCTGGCGGCTTCGAGCAGCGACCAGTCCATTTTTTCAAGATGCGCATAGAGCGGCAGAACCATGAAGGGCAGGTAGCCATAGACCATGCCGACCGCGACGGCGAAATTGGTGTTGAGGATCATCAGCGGCTTGTCGATCAGGCCGAGCCAGATCAGGACGCCGTTGATCACGCCATTGGGCTTCAAAATGCCGATCCAGGCGTAGATGCGGATCAGGAACGAGGTCCAGAACGGCAGCATCACCAGCAGCAGCAGCGGCGCCCGCCAGTTCTCCCGCCGCGTGGCGATGAAATAGGCGAGGGGATAGCCGAGCAGCAGGGTGAAGACGACGGTCACCGCCGCATTGCGCAACGACGAGGCGTAGGCGATGAGATAGACGGGATCGCTGAAGATGAGCTTGTAATTGCCGACATGCAGGGTCAGCACCAGCGCGCCGTCCTCGGCCCAGGAGATCAGCGGTTCGTAGGGCGGAATCGCCACAGCCGCGGTGGACAGGCTGATCTTGGCGACGATCAGGAACGGCGCCAGGAACAGGGCCCCAAGCCAGATGAAGGGAATGGCGATGACGAGGAAGCGCCCGAGCGCGCGCTTTCGCGTTTCCGAAACACTCATTTGTCGAGCGCCACGCCGGCGCCGGCGTCAAAGCCGATGCGCACCGTTTGTCCCGGCGAAAACCGCGTCCCGACATTGGGCGCGGCGACCCGCACCAGAAAACCGCTCGGCAACGCCACGCGGTAGAGCATGGACTCGCCGAGATAGGCGACTTCCCGGACCACGCCGTCGGAAAAATTGTCGGCGGCGAGATGTTCGTCTGGCGGCGCGATGCGGATTTTTTCTGGCCGCACGCCGAGCGCGACCTGATGGTGGTCGAGCGCCGCCAGATCCTGCGCGACGCGCAAGGGACCGCCCCAATGCGCGCAATCCACGCGCCAGCCGTCCGGGCCATGCGCCGCCATGCCCTCGAACAGGTTGATCGAACCGATGAAGGTGGCGACGAAGCGGGAGTGCGGATATTCGTAGATTTCGTGGGGCGCGCCGACCTGCACGACCCGGCCCTTGTCCATCACCGCGATGCGGGTGGACATGGCCATGGCCTCCTCCTGGTCATGGGTTACCATGATGAAGGTGACGCCGACCTGTTTTTGGATGTTGATCAGCTCGAACTGGGTGGCTTCGCGCAATTTCTTGTCGAGCGCCGACAGCGGTTCGTCCAGCAGCAGCACTTTGGGCCGCTTGACCAGCGCCCGGGCCAGCGCCACCCGCTGTTTCTGCCCGCCGGACAGCTGGTTCGGCTTGCGTTGCGCAAAGCCCGACAATTGCACCAGTTTGAGCGCATTGGCGACGCGCTCCTCCAGATGGTCCCGCGAAAGCCCTTCGCTGCGCAGCCCGAAGCCGATGTTCTGCGCCACGCTCATGTGCGGGAACAGCGCATAGCTCTGGAACATCATGTTCACCGGCCGCTCATAGGGCTGCAATTTCAGCAGGTCGATCCCGTCGAGTTCGACCGCGCCCCGGTCGGGGAATTCAAAGCCTGCGAGCATGCGCAACAGAGTGGTCTTGCCGCAGCCTGAGGCGCCGAGCAGCGAAAAGAATTCGCCGCGAAAAATGTCCAGGCTGACGTCGTCGACAGCGGCGAAACTGTCGAACGACTTCACCACATTGCGGATGCGCAGTTGCGGGACCGCGGCGGCGTCGGCCCACGGGCTGTCTTGAGGCGCAGGGATCATCAATGTCCGGTCTTGATCTCGGTCCACAGCCGGGTGCGCAGGCGATCCGTGGCGGGATCGGAGGCCGTGATCGTGAACAGGGTCTTTTCCACCTCCGGCGAGGGGAAGATCACGGGATCGGCGGCGGCCTCCGGCGAGACGAACGGCTTGGCGTCGGCATTGCCGCTCATCGCGTAGACTTTTGACGAGGTTTTTGCGATTTCTTCCGGCTGCATGATGAAATTTATGAATTTAAGGGCGGCTTCGGGATGCGGCGCGTCCTTGGGGATCGCCAGCACGTCAATGTAGCGCTCGGCGCCCTCCTTGGGGATGACCACGGAAATGTTCACCCCCTTGCCGGCCTCGATGGCGCGATGCTTGGCGACTTCCATGTCGGACGAATAGCCCCAGGCGAGGCAGATATCCCCGTCGGCCAGCGCATTGATATATTCGGAACTGTCGAACCGGCGCACCGAGGGGCGGATCTGCTTCAGCAGATCGGCGGCCTTTTTCAAATCCTCGGCTTTTTTGGAGTCCGGGTTGAGCCCGAGCCACAGCAGCGCCGGCGGAAACACCTCGGTCGGCGAATCCATGATGGAGACGCCGCATTCCTTGAATTTCTCAACCACTTTGGGGTCGAACACCATGCGCAGGCTGTCGAGCGGCGCTTCGGGCATGATCTGTTTGATCTTGTCGACATTGTAGCCCATCACCACAATGGCCGAGAGCCATGGGACGAGATGGGCGTTGCCGGAATCCTGCGCCTCCATCCGCGCCAACAGGCCTTTGTCGAGATGGCCGTAATTGGGGAGTTTGGATTTGTCGAGCGGCTGGTAGAAACCGGCCTTGATCTGGCGCGCGGCGAAGGGAACGAGGGTGGGGACGACGATGTCATAGCCGGAATTGCCGGCGGATAGCTTGCCTTCCAGCGTTTCGTTGGCGTCGTAGAGGTCGTAGCTGACCTTTATGCCCGTGGCTTTCTCGAAGGCCGGCACCGTGTCGGGTGCGATATAGTCGTTCCAATTGTAAATGTTCAGGACGGCGTCGGCGGCGCTGCCGGGCGCCGCGCCGACCATGAGCGCGGCGACGCCAGCGAGAAGGGTTTTTGTGATGTTCATGTCCGACCTCGTTTGATGCGCGCGCCGCGCGCGGCTTGACAATATGAGGGTATAGCCGATCCCGTCGAGCCCGATTTTCAGTGTTTCCCGCAAGGGCAGGGGGTGCGCGAATCTGTCCAATCGAATTTTAACGATTGATTCGCTACAGGGGCCGCCAAACCGAGATAAAATCAATTTTGGGGAACCGACGTGTTGAATTCCGACATCCGCGACCGTTTGGCCGCCGCACAGGCTTTCCGCTGGGAGGTCGCCCAGACCCTGTCCGACATGGCCGAACGCTTGCGCAATTCCGACGGGCGCGAACAGGAGGACGAGGGCCCCACTCTTTTCGCCGAATGGCTGCGGCGCGGCGCCGAGGGCGGCCGCGACATCGAGTGAGTCGAGGGAACTCCAGAGCGCCGCGTACGTTTTGCGCTTGAACGCGACGCTCTTGCCGATCAGGTCGATCTCGGACAGATTTTGCTGGCATGGGGCGTGAAGCGAGCCGGAGACGATCGCTTGACAGTCTGCACAGCAACAACAGCCTTGGCGACGCGGTCCCGCCGCACATTCCGGGAATTGGCGTCGTGACAGAGCGCCGTCCCCTGACCCATCACGAAATCCTGCGGCTGATCGAGCCCTTCACCCGGCGCGGCCGCCATGTCGATCTCGCCGCCAGCGACCGCGGCGAGCGCCGCCTGGTCTTCAAACCGGTTGCGCATGACAGTGAAGCCGACGCTTGCGCCGGGGCAAGCGAGGCGCTTATGCTCGAAGACCTGCGGCCCAATGTCTGGCGGCTGACGCGCACAATGATCCTAAAGACGGGCGAGGCGGCCAGGCTCGCCACCGAAGGTTCGGACCTCGCAGAGTTGCTGGACCGGATCGAAGCCGTTGCGCCTGAAAAGCATTTCAAGGACGTCGGCGGCGTGCGGCTGGCGCGCAGCTACCGTCTGGACCCGACCGCCCGCACCCCGAGCGCTCCGGTCGTGATGGCGCTCACGGCGGCCGAAGCGCGCTTGGACGGCGTCACCCTGAAAATGAAGAGCAGCGCCGCGGAAGGCTATCCGGCGGAAATCGAACTCCTGCCGCAGGGCGCCCAGCCCCATGACCTGCCCGACGATCTGCTCGCGGCGCTGGGCTGGGACTGGAAGGTGCTGCGCCGGCGCGGCGCCGGCTGGATCGGCGCCCTGCGCGCGCCGGGTCGCGAACCCGAACGCAGCAAGCGCGTCGAGATGGCTTTGGAGGCGGGCGTGGCGCATCTGACCCGGACTCTGGCGGAGCCGCCGCGCCTTTTTCACGAACGGTTCGTTTGGGCGCGCTGGCTGGTGGTGATCAGGCGCATGACCCCGGCGCTGCTGCTTGCGGCCCTGCTCGCCGCGGGCGTCGCCTTGGCCTTCGCCGACATTCCGACGGACACGCCGCTGGCGCGGTTCCTGTTGGCCATGCCGGGTTTCATGTTCTACGGGATTTTCGCCCTGCGGGAATTGCCGCGGCTCGAAGTTCCGCCGCCGCCGCGTCCGTCCAGCGCGCCCTCATGGTTTCCCACGCGGGCGAGCCTTGAGGCCCCGGAGGTGGCGGGGGCTCAAAACGCCTGAGCGACGGCGCCCGCGGCCTCCGGGGAACCTTACGGCGACGCGGTCGTTCTCACACTGAACCACCGCGACGCACTTGCTCAAAAGGCCGAAATCAGACAGATTTTGCTGGCATGGGGTGTGAAGCGAGCCGGAGACGACCGCTTGATTTGCACAGCAAAAAAACCACAGCGAAATCGCGGACGTGCAGAGCGGGCCGCCTGTTCAGGGACTTGGCGGCGTGACTGAGCGGCGCCCCCTCACCCACCACGAAATCTTGCGGCTGATCGAGCCGTTCACCCGGCGCGGCCGCCATGTCGATCTCGCCGCGAGCGACCGCACCGAGCGACGCCTGGTTTTCAAGCCCATCGCGCATGGCGACGATGCCGCGCTTCGCGCCACGGAAGTGCTTCAGCTCGACGACCTGCGCCCGAATGTGTGGCGTCTAACCCGCAAGACGGCGCTGCCGACCGGCGAGACTGCAAAACTGGTCGCCGAGGGCCCCGACCTCGGCGAAGTGCTGGAGCGCATCGAGAGCGTTCCCCTGCAGGCGCATTTCGTGGAGGTTGGCGCGGTCGTTTTTGCTCGGAGCTATCGCCTGGAGCCGGCCGACTCTTCTTCCGGCGCGCTAAAAGTGCTCACGACGGCTGAAGCGCGTTTGAACGGGCTCACTTTGTCGGTCAAGACCAGCACCGCGAAAGGCTATCCGACTGAAATCGAGCTGTCGCCGCAGGAGGATCAGCCCGAGGAACTGCCAGACGACCTTCTCGCGGCCCTCGGCCGGGACTGGAGCGTGCTGCGCCGTCGGGGCGTGGCTTGGGTCGGAACCCTGCGCGCGCCGGGCCGCGAACCGGACCGCAGCCGCCGCATTGAAGCGGCGCTGGAACGGGGCGTGGCGCATCTGGCGCAGACGCTGGCCGAGCCGCCGCGCCGGTTCCACCAGAAATATGCGCGCGCGCGGTGGGGGGTGGCGTTCCGGCGCACGATCCCGCTTCTGGGCGCCACGGCGCTGCTCGCCGGCGCCTTGGCGATGGTGTTTGTCGACCTTCCCCAGGACTCGCCGCTGGGCTTGATGATGTTTAACGCGCCGCCGATCCTGCTGGCGACGCTGTTCACCATGCAGGAAATCCCGCGGCTGGAAATTCCTGCGGCGCCGCGCGCGTCCAGAGCGTCCTCCTGGTTTCCCCAACGGGGTCAAAACCCGCCCCAGAGCCCCGAAGATCTCAACACGCCCGAATCCGTCAAGAATTCTGAAAACGCCGAGAGTTGTCAAAATGTAGATCGAAACGTCTTGCCAAGCGAGGTCTGATGCGCGGAAATCCGATGAATATCCCTCCGGTCTCGATCGCCACGGCCAAGGCCGCCCTGATCGAGCAATATGCCGACCCGGTGCTCCGCCGCCGCGCCACCATGCTGTGGGGCACGCGCGGCGTCGGCAAATCGTCGATCGTTCGTCAGGTCGCCGACCATTTCAAGATTCCGCTGATCGACTTGCGCCTGACCACGATCGAGCCCGTGGACATTCGCGGCGCCATCTATGCCGACGACGCCTTGGCCAAAACCGTTTGGTTCCCGCCAGAATTCCTGCCCAATGCCGAGACGCCGGAAGGCATATTGTTTCTCGACGAACTGACCGCCGCCGACCAGCGGCTGCAGATTTCGGCTTATTCGCTGATCCTCGACCGCCGGGTCGGCAATTATGTCCTGCCGGAGCGTTGGCAGGTGGTCGCCGCCGGCAACGCCAGTTTCCACGGCGCGGTCAGCCACGACATGGGCACGGCGCTGGCCGACCGCATGTTCCACTTCAACGTGCAGACCGCGATCGACGCGTTTCTCGACCACGCCAGTTCGAAGAATTTCGCGCCGGAGGTCATGGCTTATCTCAAGGTGCGGCCGGACAAGCTGGACGACACCCAGGCGCAACTGGCGGCCGACCATCTGATCGGCGCGAGCCCGCGCGGCTGGGAGGATATTTCCAATGTGCTGAAGTCCGGCCTGTCCAATGCGGCGAAACGCGTGTTCGTCCAGGGCCGCATCGGCGCCGCCAACGCCGCCGAGTTTTTTGGCGTGCTCAAGGAAATTCAGGCCGGCGCGGACGTGATGCGCCTGCTGGCGGCCCGGCCGGGCGCGGAAACCGTCGCTTTGCTGCCCAAGACCCTCGACGCCCTCTATGGCATGATCTACGGCCTGCTCGCGGCCAGTACCGACGAAACGATCCTTGCGCGCGCGGTGGAGATCGTCGGGCAATTGCCGGAAGCCCGGGGAGGCGGGCTGCCGCTGCGCGAGGCGCAGACGCTGGCGATGGAGCTGCTGATGCAGCGCGCCCTCGCCACCGGGCTTGAGGCGGCCGTCCTCGACAGCCCCACCTATCATCGTTACGCCGAAGCCCGCCGCCGCGATGGCGTCGATGCCTGAGGATCACAGGGGCATTCGCGCCATCCAGCGCATGGTGGAGTTCGCGCCCTCCACCGGCGGCCTGGCCCTCTGGGTTCGCCACCAGAACAGCGACGATCCCGCCGCGCCCATGGTGATGACCGACGGCGAGACCCTTTTGTACGGTCCCGCCTTCGAGCGGCTGCCTTTGCCCGAGCAGACCGGATGGGTGGCGCATGAGGTCCTGCATATCGCCCTGCGCCATCCGCAGCGGGCGCTCGAATTGCGGCGGCTGCTCAGCGATGTCGACCTGCGGCTGTTCAACATCTGCGCCGACGCCATCGTCAACAGCACATTGTCGCATCTGAACTGGCTGAAGCTGCCGCCAAACGCGGTCTTTCTCGACCAGCTTCTGGCGCAGGCGCTGGAGCGCAAGCAGGATGTCGAGACGGCCCTGCTCGAATGGGATGTCGAGCGGCTCTATCGCGCCATCGACGACCGCAAGGACAACAGCGGCCAGCAACAATCCAACAGCGGTTCGAAGACCAGCGAGGCCCAGTCGCCGGATGGCGGTTCGCCGCAGCAGGGCGGCAGTCCGTCGCAGCCGAGCCCGCGGCAGGACGGGCCACGCGCGGCGCAGGTGCGGGCGATGGGCGGGCAGACGGAGTCCGATCTCGCGCCGGGCCCCGAGGACGAGGCGCCGGAAACGGAGGCCGAGCAGTCCCGCGAATGGAGCGAGCGCCTGCTGCGCGGCCATACCGGCGACGGCGATTTCTCCATGCTGCGCGCCTTGATCGCCGATCTGCCGCGCACCCGCACCCCCTGGCGCCAGCTGTTGCGCACGCGGCTCGCCAAGGGGCTGTCGCGAAAACAGTCGCTGTCTTGGTCGCGGCCGACGCGCTCCTATATCGCCAACCAGGGCCGCGCCGGCGACAAGCGCATGCCCTTCGAGCCCGGCCATTGCGCCAACAAGATGGAGCCGCGCCTCGCGATCATCGTCGATGTCTCCGGCTCGATCGACGACAATTTGCTCGAATGTTTCGCCAATGAGATCTGCGCGATCAGCCGCCGCCAGGAGGCTGGCCTCATCCTGGTGATTGGCGACGACCAGGTCCGCCGGGTCGAAGTCTTTCAGCCGGGGCGTCTCGACCTTGGACATGTGGATTTTTCCGGCGGCGGCGGCACCGATTTCACGCCGCTGCTGGAATGCGCCAATCAATATCGTCCCGATATCGGCGTGGTCCTGACCGATCTCGAGGGCCCCGCGCGCTTCCAGCCGGTCTGGCCGGTGATCTGGGCGGTTCCGGAGGCGAACGCCCTGGCGCAGGCGCCCTTCGGCCAGAAGCTGACGCTGGAGCACGGGTAGACCCAGCACGCAACGTCCAGGGGGCGCCCTTGACTTGCGACAATGCGGTTTTCTGCGTTTCGTTGATGCTGACCTCGGGATTGCGCGCGCCATCTCGGAGATCGCGGCGCGTCCGAGCGAGGAGGGCGTCATGTCATCCGCGTCGAAATTCATTCTGACAGGTGTGATCATCACGTTCGCCGTCACGCTTGTGCCGGGGGCGCTGAAACCCGCGCGGGCCCAGGCGGGCCTGTCATGCGGCGAGCTTTGGTATGCGCGCAACAAGATCTATGCGCGCAATGGCTATTGCTTCAAGACGCCGCGCGCCATTTCCGTGTTTGGCGAGGGCTGTTTCCCGCCCTTTGGCCGTTTGAGCGGCTGGGAGAAAGATCGGGTCGACGAAATCCAGATGTGGGAGGCCCGCAAGGGCTGCTGATCCGCGAAAGACCTGGCGCGAACCTGGGGCGCGTCCACGACGAATTTTGCCGTGCTTGCGCGAGCGCAAGCTTTGGTCAAGCCCCGGCTTGCATTCCGCGGCGCCGCGTTATAGACCAATTCCATGGAATTTCGTTGTCCGCTCGGCCAGCGAACGGGGTCTATGCGGAAGCGCACCCGCCTTGCTTTACTCTTTCGCGACTGATCCTATCTAAGCTCCGAGCCAATGCGCGGGCGCGGCGGAGCCACAGGAGACCGCATGACGATGACCAATGCTGAAGCCACCGCCGCCGTCCCCAAGAAGAAAGCCGGCGGCGCCTTCAATCGCGAGACCGTGCTGGAGGTCCAACACTACACGGACCGTCTGTTCCGCTTCCGCACCACGCGCGATCCGGCCTTTCGCTTCATCAACGGCCAATTCGCCATGATGGGCCTCGAAGTCGATGGCAAGCCGCTGCTGCGCGCCTATTCCATGGCCAGCGCCAATTATGAGGAAGACCTGGAATTCTTCTCCATCAAGGTCCCGAATGGCCCGCTGACCTCGCATCTCGCCCATCTGAAACCCGGCGACGAGGTTTTGGTCGGCCGCAAGCCCACGGGCACGCTGGTGCAGTCGAACCTGCTGCCGGGCAAGCGCCTCTACATGTTCTCGACGGGCACGGGCATCGCGCCCTTCTCCAGCATCATCAAGGACCCCGAGGTCTACGACCTCTACGATCATCTGATCCTGATCCACGGCTGCCGCGAGATCGCCGAGTTGAAATATGGCCTCGACATCGTCGAAGCCGCCCGCAACAACGAGTTTTTCGGCGAGATCGTGCAGGAAAAGCTGCTGCACTATCCGACGGTCACCCGCGAACCCTACAAATATCAGGGCCGCTGCACCGATCTGATGGAAACGGGAAAATTGTTCGCCGATCTCGGCCAGCCCATGATCAATCCCGAGGAGGACCGGGTGATGATCTGCGGCAATCCCGGCCTGCTGCGCGACCTCGTCCAGATGCTGGAAGCGCGCGGATTCAGGGAAGGTTCGGGCGGCGAACCCGCGTCCTATGTGATCGAAAAGGCGTTCGCCGAGACCTGAATTCAGTGAGCCGCGGAGCGCATTCGGAGAACTTCGGTTCACCGAATGCGCTTTCTTTGACGCATTTTCTTCACGCGAACCTGCGTTCGCTTCGTTCGAAAATGCTCAAAAAAAGCCCCCGCAGTTTGGCGGGGGCTTTTATTCGTCGTGCATCCAGAATTCGGAAATCACGTCCGGTTCGTGCAAAGGAATGGATTTTCGCGCCAGGAATCGTGGCCATTCCTCGTCGCTGAGATCGGTGGCGCAGCGGCCCGCGAATTTCACCAGCGGCGTGCGGATCAATGCGAAATCCGCACTCATCGCGACAAGCGCCCCCTGGGCGTTCATCTTGCGGGGATCGATGTCGCCGGACAGGATTTTTGGCGCATTGGGGTCAAACCATTCGACCACCGGTCTGGTGTCGAAAAATGGACGTAGGAGTGCGGAAGTCCAAATCTCCTCTTCGATGTCACGGACTTCGATCTCATAGCCCTTGTCGGCAAGCGCCTGTTTGTAAGAGAACGCGCTTGTTTCGCCAGGCTTCACATAGAACGTGATTTTCGGCATGGGAAATCTCCCTGACATTGCGCGATCAACTATGCAAGAATGGCGCCGCGCGATGCGTGACAATACTTGCGTTGGACGACGGGAATATGAACCGCCTTGGCGCGCCGGTGCGTTGCTCTTCGGTTCTACTGCCGAAAATCCTGAAGTTTCCGGGCGTCCCGCGGATCAACGCAGGGTGCGTCCTTCCGTTCGGCGCCGCACAAAATCTTTAATGCGGTTGTTGCGTCGCGATAACGTGGAACTGGCCGTCCGCCCCCAACTGGCGGATAGACACGTGCAGGCGCCGTAAATTTGGATCGATGTCGATCAAATAATAGGCAGCGCGTCGCGTGGGATTGCGGCCGATCGACGAGGCCGAGCCGATCCCGAGCACGGGAATGGGGCCGGCGGGTCCCATCGTGCTTTTTCGCGTGATGCTGTGGGCGTGGCCGTGCAGCACGAGCTCCGCGCCATGTCGCGCCAGAACGTCGGCGAAGTCGTGATGGTCCTGAAGGTTGCGGATCGCGCCGCCGCCATCGACGGGGGGGTGGTGCAGCAGCACCACGCGCATGTCGCCGCGCGTCGCCTCCAGCATGCGCTCGAGCCGGTCCAGTTGCGCCGCGCCCAGTTTTCCCGCGGCGACGAAGGGCAGTGTCGGAATGCCCGAGCACAGGCCGATGATGGCCACGCCCTCGCGCCGGCGCAGGAACGGAAATGTTCCGTCCTCGTCGTCGCCGGTGATCCAGGGGCGCCATTCGCGCACCATGTGGCGGACGGAGGCGCGCAGATAGGCGTCGTGATTGCCAGGCGCCAGGCTCACCTGGGCGGGATCGCCGAGCGTGCGCATCCATTGCGCGGCGAAGGGAAATTCGCCGGGCAGCCCGATGTTGCAGATGTCGCCGGTGAGCGCGACGTGGTCGGGCCTGTGGGCGCGCAAATCGGCGACCAGCGCGGCCAGGGCGTCCATATTATGGGCGCGATGGCGCCCGCGTCGCCAATTGATGTAGCCGGTGGCCCGTTTGCCCAGGAGTTCCCGCCATTTGGGCCGGGGCAGGGGGCCGATGTGGGGGTCGGAGAGGTGGGCGAGCCGAAAGACAGACATTACGCGCCGCCAATCAAAATGCCGGTGAGAAGGACGACGACGCCGCCGACCACGATCTGCCCCACCGCCTTGAGGAAGGGCGTGTCCATGTAGCGCGCCCGGATCCAGGCGATCGCCCAGAGTTCGACGAACACGACCACCGCCGCAATGCTCGTGGCCGTCCAGAAGGCGTTGGGCCAGGAATCCGGCACGAGATAAGGCAGCGTATGCCCGAGCCCGCCCAGCGTGGTCATCACGCCACAGACGGCGCCGCGTAAAAGCGGCGCGCCGCGTCCGGTGATCGAGCCGTCGTCGGACAGGGCTTCGGCGAACCCCATGGAAATGCCGGCGCCCAGCGAAGCGGCGAGTCCGACCAGAAAGGTGGAGAAATTGTTGTGGGTGGCGAAGGCGGCGGCGAACAGCGGCGCCAGCGTCGACACCGAGCCGTCCATCAGCCCGGCGAGGCCCGGCTGCACATATTGCAGCACGAAGAATTTATGCGCGGTGCGGCCTTCCTCGTCGCGCGCGGTTTCGGTGAGGATCGCTTCCGAAAGCGCGTTGGCCTTCTGGCCGTGGCTGCGCTCGACCAGCGCGAGGTCGCCCAACAGCTTGCGCACGCCCACGTCCTGCGAGGCCTCGGCGGCCTGGACATAAAAGCGCTGGGCGTCCTTCTCCATCGCTTCCGCCTGGGCGCGGATCGTGTCGAGCGGCAGGTTTTTCAGCAGCCAAGTCGGGCGGCGGCTGTAATAGCCCGCGACATCCTCCCGGCGGATGGCCGGCAGGTTCTCGCCGAAGCGCTGGCGGTAAATGTCCAGCAGCTGCCGGCGATGGCCGTCTTCTTCCTCCGCCATCTCGGCGAAGACTTTCGAGGTCGCCGGGTAACGCTCCAAAAGTTCTTCGGAAAAGGAGATGTAGATTCGGCTGTCTTCCTCTTCCGAGGCGATGGCGATCGCCAGGATTTCACGCTCGGTCAGGTCCGAGAATTTCTTCAGGGCCAATCGTTTCTCCTTGCGCGGCGCGGCGGAATTCTGTTTGAAATTTGGCAGGATTTTCGCCGCATGATCGCGCGGATCAGGATGGGGGTGTGGGATGACCTGTGCGGAAATTACGGGAGAGACGGTTCCGGCTCAAGCCCCTTGGCAGCGCTTCATCCGTTTGGGACAGCGCGTCGCCGGTTTGCTGTTGCGTCCCAAGACCTTGGGCGTGCGCGCCGTGGCGCTCGACGACCAGAATCGCGTCTTTCTGGTGCGGCACACCTATTTGCCCGGTTTTTGTCTCCCTGGAGGCGGCGTCGAGGCGCGCGAAACGGCGTTGCGCTCGCTGGAGCGCGAACTCGACGAGGAGGGTGGGCTGGAGACCATCGGCCCCGCGCGGCTCATCGGCTTCTATTACAACCCCAAACACTCCTCGCGGGATCATGTCGTGCTCTATCTCGTTCGGGTGCGGCAGACAAAACCGCGCCCGGCCGATTGGGAGATCGCCGAATGCGGATTTTATCCGCTCGACGCGCTGCCGCAACACACCACCCCGGCGACCCGCGCCCATATCCAGGAAGCATTGGGATTTTCGCAGCCCTCATCGCATTGGTGAGATCAGGGCGCGCCCGCCCTTGCCGAACCATCCGACTTTCGTATGATGGGACGCCGCGTCGTGCGGCGGCTGCATGATCGGGACGAGATGAACGACACGACGCCAGTGGAACGCGCCAAGGAAGAAAGCGCCAAGCTGGCGCCTCTGTTCTCCGACATTCGCCTGCTCGGGCAAATCTTGGGCGAGACCGTCCGTCAGCATGAGGGCGACGCGGTGTTCGCGCGCATCGAGCGCATCCGCCGCCTTTCGGTTGCGGAAACGCGCGGCGGCGCCAAGGCGGCCGCCGAACTCGACGAACTGCTGCGCGGCTTGACCAATGCCGAGGCGGTGGTGGTGGTGCGCGCCTTCACCTATTTCTCTCATCTCGCCAATATTGCGGAAGACCGGCATTTTCTGCGCCGCCGCGCCGCCCATGCCGGCGACGTGCAGCCCGGAAGCCTCGGCCATGCCTTTGCGCGGCTCGAGGCCGCCGGCGTGGCGCCGGAACAAGTCTGCGCGGCGCTCGAAGGCGCCTATGTGTCGCCGGTTTTGACCGCGCATCCGACCGAAGTGCAGCGGCGCTCCACGCTCGACGCCGAACGCGACATCGCCGACCTCCTGCACGCCCGCGAATTCTGCCGCGGCGAGGCGGAGCTTGCTGAAAATGAAGCGCAGCTTGCCGCCCGCGTCACCCAGCTCTGGCAGACGCGCATCATCCGCACCTCCAGCCTCACGGTTCACGACGAGATCGAAAACGCGCTGCTCTATTACCGCTCGACCTTTTTGAAGGAGATTCCGAAGCTTTACGCCGACCTGGACCGCCGGCTCGGCGCGCCCGCGCCGTCGTTTTTCCGCATGGGCAATTGGATCGGCGGCGACCGCGACGGCAATCCCAATGTCGTCGCGGAAACCCTGAAAGACAGCGTGCTCCTGCATTGCGAGACGGTGCTGCGCCATTATCTGGTCGAGGTTCACCGGCTCGGCGGCGAATTGTCGATGTCCGACATGGTGACGCCCTGTTCGCCGGAGCTCAAGGCGCTGGCCGAGGCCTCCGGAGATCACAATCCGCATCGTGACGACGAAAATTATCGCCGCGCGCTGATCGGCGTTTATGCCCGCGTCGCCGGCACATTGCGCGCCCTCACCGGCGGCGAGGCGTTGCGCCATGCGGCGACGCCGGGCGCGGCCTATGCGCGTCCGGAAGAGTTCCGCGCCGATCTGCTGGTCATCCGCGATTCGCTTCGGGCCCATCATGGCGGCCCTTTGGCGGCGGGGCGGCTCGCCCGGCTGATCCGCGCCGTGGACGTGTTCGGCTTTCACATGGCGACGACCGACCTGCGCCAGAATTCCGACCGGCACGAGGCGACCTTGCGCGAACTGCTCGCCGCCGTGCGCATCGAACCCGATTATTCGGCTTTGCCCGAGCCGCAGAAGATCGCGCTGCTGCTGCGGCTGCTGGCCGACCCGCGCCCGCTGCGCGCGCCCGACCGGGTCTATTCCGACGACGCCCTCAGCGAACTCGCTGTGCTCGAAACCGCGCGCGACCTCCGGGAGAAATTGGGACCGGGCGTCATTCGCCACGCCATCATCAGCCACACCGAGAGCGTCAGCGACCTGCTGGAGCTGATGCTGCTGCAGAAGGAATGCGGGCTGCTGCGCGGCGCGCTCCACGACAGCGAGCAGGCCAAACTGGGCCTCATCGTCACCCCGCTGTTCGAAACGATCGAAGACTTGCGCGCCGCCGAAAAGATCATGCGCGATTTCTATGCGCTCCCAGGCGTCGCCGATCTGATGCGGCGCTCGGGCGGGGTGCAGGACGTGATGCTCGGTTATTCCGATTCCAACAAGGACGGCGGCTATCTCACCTCCAACTGGGAGCTTTACCGCGCCTCGACGGCGCTCGCCGCCCTGTTCGATTCGCTGCCCGGGCTGCGCCTGCGGCTGTTCCACGGACGCGGCGGCGCGGTGGGGCGCGGCGGCGGCCCGTCCTACCAGGCGATTCTCGCGCAGCCTCCGGGAACGGTGCGCGGACAGATCAGGCTCACCGAACAGGGTGAGGTCATCAACGCCAAATACGCCAATCCCGAGATCGGCCGGCGCAATCTCGAAACGCTGATGGCGGCGGACCTCGAAGCGACCCTTCTCGCGGACGGCTGCCACCCGCCGCCCGAATTCCTGGAGGCCGCCGCGACCTTGTCCGAGGCGTCGATGCGCGCCTATCGCGCGCTGGTCTACGATACCCCCGGTTTCGTCGATTATTTCTACGCGGCGACCCCGATCGCCGAAATCGCCGAACTCAACATTGGTTCGCGCCCGGCCTCGCGAAAGGCGACCCGCCGCATCGAGGATTTGCGCGCCATTCCCTGGAGTTTTTCCTGGGGGCAGAGCCGCGTCGCTTTGCCGGGATGGTACGGGTTCGGCGCGGCGGTCGAAGATTTTTTGGCGAAGGGCGGCGCGCCGGCGCTGCTCCAGCGCATGCATGCGGAATGGCCGTTCTTCCGCACGCTGCTCTCCAACATGGACATGGTGCTGGCTAAAGCCGATTTTTCCATCGCCCGGCGCTATTGCGAACTGGCGCCCGATGCGGCCTTGGCGCGGCGCATCTTCGCCGCCATCGAGGCCGAGGCGGAGCGCACCGTTGGCGCGCTCAAAACCATCACCGGCGACGAGGCGCGGCTCGCCGACAATCCGGCGCTCGCCCGCTCCATCGCCCATCGCTTTCCTTATATCGCGCCGCTGAACTACCTTCAGGCCGATCTGCTGCGCCGCTGGCGCGAGGGCGACCATGACCGAAAGGTGCGAATCGGCATCCTGGTGGCGATCAACGGCATTGCCGCTGGTTTGCGCAACACGGGCTGAGCGCGCTTCGCGCTCAGCTTGACGCAAGTCTTTGGACCTAAGGTCAGCGCGCCGCCATCCGCGACCGCGAGACCGAGATGAGCACTTTCACCGACTATCTGAGCATCGCCAACAATCTGGGCCGCTACCAGACGATGACGGCTGCCGATCCGACCGTGGCGCAGGCCACCAAATATTTCCAGGCCAATATCGGCGCGATCACGACGCCGGCGCAGCTCGTCAACAATCCGCGGATTTTCAATTATGTGATGAGCGCCTTCGGCCTGAGCGACATGACCTACGCCAAGAGCCTGATCCAGCAGGCGCTGGAGCAGGGGACGTCGAGTTCGAGCGCGCTGGCGGTGAAGTTGAACAACCCGAACATCACGGCGCTGGTCAAGGCGTTCGATTTCTCGACCTATGGGACGGCGACGACGGCGCAAAGCTCCGCAAGCTCAGACGTGGTCGACAAATATGTCATGCAGACTCTGGAGACCAACCAGGGCAATACCAACCCCGGCGTCCAGCTTGCGCTTTATTTCCAGCAAAACGCCTCGAAGATCACCGACGGCTATTCCATTCTCGCTGACAAGAATCTGTTGAGCGTCGTTCAGACCACGCTCGGCATTTCCAGCTATACGTCGGCGCAAAGCGTCGACAGCCAGGCCGCGCAATTCGACAAGCTTCTCACCTATTCGGACTTTCAGGATCCGGCCAAGGTGCAGACTTTTCTCGAGCGCTTCACCGCCGAATATGACGTCCAGAACCCCACGGCTTCGAGTTCGACCTCGTCGGTTCTCTCCTTGTTCGATGCCTCGAGCTCGTCGTCGAGCGGGATCAGCATCGATCTCATGATGAGCATGCAAAATCTGAGGCTTGGCGGCTCATAAGGCGGATCGCCGGGAACATTGGTTCCTTGAGACCGTTCAGACTCTCTCAAAGAGGGAGTCCGAGCATGAGGACAACTCGAAGCCTTGCCGTCGCCGTTCTGGCGCTGCCGCTCACCGTCTCAGGGGCGCCGGCGCAGGGCATCCATATCGGCCCTGGCGGAGTCGGGGTCGACATGGGCGGCGACCATCACCGCAGGGTCATCAGGGAATATGAAGACGACGACGGCTGCACCATCCGCGTCATCCGCTACCGGCGTGGGGACGGCGACGTCGTGACGCGCCGCGAGCGCCGCTGCTGACCTCCACAAAATGGAACAGGCCGAGGTTCGCCCCGGCCTGTTCAAACCCGTTACATCGACGCGCTTTGGCTCAGTCGATGATCTTCTTGATGGTGGCCATTACCGGCTCTTTCTTGTGCGCTTCGCAATGCCGCTTGATGATGTCGTAATTGTGCTTGGCGGCGCGCAGGTCGAGCGTGGCGTTGTTGAACTCGGCGTGGAAATAACCGCTCAGCCAGGAGGCGATGAACGCCTGGTCGTCGGCGCCGGCGTTGAGATATTCTCCGCAGGTGATCTGCGAGAGGTCGAGCACCACCTGGGCCTTCGCCGGGACGGTGGCGGCGAGCAACGCGCCCGCGAGAAAAAGCTGCTTCTTCATGGCGAATCTCCGAATCACATCCCGCGCGATTATTTGTTCTTGGTTGCCGCCTGAACCGCCTGGTAAACGGCGGTCATCACCATTTCCTTGGGATTGGCGGCGCAGAACTTGCGGATGTTGTCCATATTGCGGTGATAGGCCTTGAGGTCGATCCAGGTGTAGCCAGCCTTCTGGTTGAACCATCCGCTGATCCAGGCGGCGGTCGCGTCGCCATCGTCGGCCGGCATGGCGACGAATTCGCCACAGCTGATGCGGTTCATGTCGATCGAAACCTGGGCCGAACCAACGGTCGGGGCCAGGGCCAGTGCCGTAGCCAGGCACAAAACGGTTTTTTTCATGGCTCTCCTCAAGGAAGCGCGCGGGAAGAACATCTTCCGTCGCCAAGGATTGTTCTGTCGGGTGACTGACTTATCCCAGGTATATCAATGCATAAGAACGTGCGGACGAAGTCATTCCGTTTGACAGCGCAGGGATATAAGCACGGCTTCGCTCCTTTCGCTAGGGTCAGGGTCGGACATTCGCGCGAGAGGCGCCTAAGCAGATGGTATCAAAAAGAAAAAAGCCGGAGCGACGCCCCGGCTTTTCAATTCGCGATGTGGATCGACCTCAGTTCATCAGCGTCTTCACGCTGGCGAGTCCCTGGTCGATGAAGCTGGCCTGGTTGCCCGATGTTTTCAGGACGGTTTCGGCGGCCTTCACGGCGGCGTCGGTCGCGGCGGAGCGCACTTCGGCGACGGCCTGGGCCTCGGCGAGCGCGATCTTGTCGTCCGCCTGCTTCTTGCGGCGAGCGATATAGTCCTCGAGACGGACCTGCGCCTCCTTGGCGAGCGCCTCGGCCTCGGTCTTGGCCTGGGCGACGATGGAGGCGGCCTGCGCCTCGGCTTCCGCAGTCTTGGCGGCAAAGCTGTCGAACAGGGCCTGGGCCTCGGCGCGCAGACGCGACGCCTCCGCGAGTTCCTTCTCGATGCCTTCGATGCGGCCATCGAGTCCCTTGGCGATCATCTTGTGCACGCCGATATAGGCGAAGAACAGGACCAGAAGGACCGCGCCGACGAAGAAATAGAATTCAGCATCAAATTCCATTTTCGTCTCCTCAGGCCTTGGTCGCGGCGACGGCGGCGGCGACAGCCGCGGCGTCGGCCGGCTTGCCGGTCACATGCTGCAGGATGGCGTGCGCCACTTCGGTGGCGATGCCTTCGACATTGGCCATGGCGGCGGCCTTGGTCTCGCCGATCTTCTTTTCGGCTTCGGCGAGCTTGGCGCCGAGTTCGGCTTCAAGCGTTCCGCGCGAAGCGTCCGCGGCGGCGGTCGCCTCGGCATGGGCCTGCTGGCCGAGCGCCTGCGCCTTGGCCTTGGCTTGCGCGAGCGTCGCTTCATGCGCGGCGGCGGCGGCGGCCGCATCCTGCTGCGCCTTGTTGGCGGCGGCGAGGTCGTCGCTGATCGTCTGCTTGCGGTTGGTGAGAATGCCGGCGACGCGCGGCAGGGCGATTTTCGACATCAGCACATAGAGCGCGCCGAAAATCAGCGCCAGCCAGATGAGCTGGGGCGCGAAATAGGTCGAGTCGAAGGGCGGGAACACATCTTCGTGGGCGTGACCGGCGGGAACCTCGGTTCCGGCGGCGTGCCCTTCAGCGCCTTGCGTGGCCATATACGTTCCTTGGGTCGTCTTGAGAGGCGTTTTCAAGCGAGATCATCGCAGGCGGAAAACGCGGGAACCAACAGGAAAGACGCGCCCCGGCGAACCGGGGCGCGAAAAGATTACTTCGCGACGAACAGCAGGATCAGCGCGATGAGGAAGGCGAAAATGCCCAGACCTTCGGCGAGCGCCGTGCCGATGAACACGCGGCCGAACTGGCCGTCCGAGGCCGACGGGTTGCGCAGCGCGCCCGAGAGGAAGTTGCCCCAGATCGCGCCGACGCCGATCGCGGCGGCGCCGACACCGATCGCCGCGAGGCCGGCGCCGATAAGTCTAGCTGCTTCAGAACCCATCATAATACTCCATTTAATTGTGGGCGACCATTTGTTGTTGAGATGAGATTATCAGTGGCCCGGGTGAAGCGCGTCATTGATGTAGACGCAAGTGAGAACGGCGAAGACGTAAGCTTGCAGCACCGACACCAGCAGTTCGAAGGCGGTGAGGACGGTGATGCCGAGCAGCGGCAGCGGCGCGAGATAGGCGTAGCCGGCGCCGAGCAGCATGACGCAGAAGCCGCCGAACACGACCAGCATGATGTGGCCGGCCAGCATGTTGGCGAAAAGACGAACCGAGAGCGAAACCGGCCGGGAGATGAACGACAGGATTTCGATGATGATGATGAAGGGCAGCAGAACCGGCGACACGCCCGACGGCTTGAACAGGCCGAACCAGTGGAAGCCGTGCTTGTAGATGCCGTAGACGATGGTCAGCAGGATGATCGAGAAGGCCATGCCCGCGGTGATGATGATCTGCGCCATCACCTCGTAGGTGTAGGGCCACAGGCCGATCAAATTGCAGGCGAGCACGAACATGAAGATCGTGAACACCAGCGGGAAGAACTTCATGCCCGCTTCGCCGCAGGTCGAGCGCACCATGTCGGCGACGAATTCGTAGGCCAGTTCGGCGGAGGCCTGGAGGCGGCTGGGGACGATCTTGCGGCTGGCTGTGCCGATCAGCATAACGATGATCACGGCGGCCGCGGCGATCAGCATGAACAGCGCGGAATTGGTGAAGGAGCCGTCCACGCCAAAGAAATCAAGGGGCTGCAGCACCTTGACATGAAACTGGTGGATGGGATCGACCGCTGAGGCGCCGGCTTCCGACATGTTCCGTCCTTCGATTTTGGCGGGTTAAGCCGCCGTCCTGCACTTTGCGCGGGCTGACCCGCCATCCTGGTTATTGCCGCGGCGGAGGATCGCCGTCGCGGGACGTCGGCGTCTTCGCCGCCATCCGATAAACATTGTTGAACCCCGCGGCGACGCCGAATCCCGTGAGCAGGACCAGCAGCCATGGGGTCGTCCCCAGCCATCGGTCGAGGAGCCAGCCTATCAAGGCGCCCACGACCGCGGCCGAGACAAATTCCGTGAGCACGCGAAAGCCGAGACTCATCGCGCGCCCGAGGCTCTTGTCGGGACCGGCGTCGGAGCGGCGACGCTCCTCGGCGGTTTCCACGTCCCGTCTCGCCTGAAGGTCGCTCGCCAGCCGTGCAAGCCGCGCCTTCATGTCGGCGTCATCGTCAGACCCGTTCTGCATCGTGCTCCCCGCCGATTCACAAGAATTGCGTTGTCAGGGAAGGCGCCTTCGCCTCGAACTAAAGGTCGTCTGAAGCGCCATCCGATGGAACCGGACTCCGGAACGCCTTGCCGCGTTCCGCCCTTCTTGAACCGGGCGCACCATATTGACGGCCCTTTCGGCTGTCAAGATTAGGACGGTATTTCTTGTCGCGCGTCAAGTTGTTGTAAATAAAGGGAATAAGCGCGTTTTTGACGGGGGCGCCCGAAGGTCTAGGCGCAGGCCCGCCATTTGGGCGCCTTGAAAAGGAGGACGATGTGTCTAGCGAACGGCTGAAGGCGTTTTCGGATGGCGTGATCGCCATCATCATCACCATCATGGTTCTGGAGTTGAAACCGCCCCATGGCGAGGATTTTTCGGCGCTGGCGAAGCTTTGGCCGACCTTTGTCGCCTATGTCGTCAGCTTCACCTATGTGGCGATCTATTGGAACAACCATCATCACCTGTTCTACCTGGTCGAATCGATCGACGGGGCGACGCTGTGGGCGAATCTGGTCCTCCTGTTCTGTCTGTCGCTGCTGCCCTTCGCCACGGCCTGGGCGGCGGAAACCGAATTCGCCGCGGCGCCGATGGCGCTTTACGGAGCTGATCTGCTGGCTTGCGCGACGGCTTATCTGGTGCTGGTTCGCACGCTCTTGCGCGCGCAGGGCGCCGGTTCCAAGCTGCACGCGGCGATCGGCGACGATCTCAAGGGCAAGGCGTCCCTGGCGCTCTATCTCGCAGGGATCGTCGCCAGCGCGTGGAAGCCCTGGGCCGCCGGCGCCTTCTATATTGCGGTCGCGGGAATGTGGCTGATTCCGGACCGCCGCATCGTGCGGATCCTGGCGGGGAATTAGCGAATTCTGGAGCGTTTTCAGGAATCCAGGCGGTCTCGCGTCAGTTCGGGCGGTTCCTGCCGCAGGGTTTTTCGCATCCGCCTCTATCCCGGTCGCCATGACGCGGGTAAATATATAGATTGAATTCCGATTAACCGATGAGACCGTGGGCTGATGCGTCACGAACCTGAAATCAAGTCCGAGGATCGCCTTGCCGAAATCCGCGACCGGGTGGCCCAGGTGCTGGCGTCGCGGGGAGACATTGACGCCTTCCTCAGTTTTTTCCACGAAGACGCCGTGTTCCACATGACCGGGTCCGTTCCGAGCTTTCCCTTTGCGGGCGTTTACGCCGGAAAAGGCGCGATTCGGACGATGATCGAGCGAATCGATGTCGAAGTCGAACACACGGGTATGAAAATCCTTCATTTGCTCATTGAAGACAACAAACTGGCGTTGCTGCGCAGCGTCTCGCTGCGGCATCGCGGCACCGCGGCGCGGACCGATCTGATCGTCAGCAATTTTGTCACGTTCGAGGACTTGAAGGCGGTCGAAATTCAAGAGCATTTCGACACGCTCTCCTACGCCTCGCTCGCCAGCGACGATTGAAGCCGCGGCGTCAATGCCGTGAGAAAAAGTCCCGCAGCTTGCACAGGCTCGTGGTGATGTCGAACCGTTGGTCCGGCAAGTCCTCGCCCGCGATCAGCTTTGTCAGCGCCAAGGCCGGATCGGGTTCGCCGGTCAGGACCACATCGGCGCCGCGCTTTTTCATGTGCCGCACAAAACCGTCCCCGGCGCTGCCGGCGATCATCACCTCAACGCCGTCGAGCGGGTGCGGGGCGTTGTCGTCCTCGATGTAATGCGGCGTCTGCTCCTTAGTGAGCGTGACGCGGGCCGGTTCGGGCAGGGGGCCGCCGGGCCGGTGTCCAGCGAGATCATATACAAACCATTGCTGCGCCTTGCCGGCGTGGCCGCTCACTTCTTTCCAGTCTTTTGTTGCAATGGCGACTTTCATGGCGTCTTGCTCTCTTTTGTGTCGCAAGGCGGGTCAACAACCCGCCTTGCCGGGCTTTTGGGCAGAAGAGAGCACATTTTGCGCCAGATGAAAGCGGGGATTTGCGCGCTCTGTGGGCGGCCGCTCGGCGCGAGGGTCGAGGCGCATCATCTCATTCCCAAGACGTTTGGCGGGCGCGAGACCGTCGCCTTGCACCCGATCTGTCACCGGAAAATCCACACGACGCTGTCGGAACGAGAGTTGCGCGACCGCTATCACACGCTCGAGGCGTTGCGCGCCCAGCCGGACATCACCCTGTTCCTGCGCTGGATCGCCGACAAGCCGGTTGATTTTTACACGCGGACGGCAACGGCGCGGAGCCGGCGCTAAAAATTCCGCTATGCCTAACCCGCGCGCAGCGCCTGGCTCAACTGGCCGAGCTGCAGGTGCAGTTCAGCCGCCTGGCCGCGCATGTCGCGGGCGGATTCGGCGACTTCCTGCGACTTGCCGTCGGCGGCCAGCGCCTGGTCCTGCAAGGCCGTCATGCTCCGCGTCAGCTCGCCGACCAGATTGAGCGTGCCCGTGATCGCCTCGGCGATCTGGTCGACGGCGCAGCTTTGCTGGTCGAGCGTCGTCGCAATCGCCCCGGCCGTCGAATCGATGCGGCCGATGGTTTCCTCCACGGTCCGGTTGGAGGCGATCGAGGCGTCAGCGCCGCGCTGGATGGCCTGGATCCGGCGGGTGATATCGTCGACGGCCTTTTTGGTGGACTCGGCGAGCGTCTTCACTTCCGTCGCCACCACGCCAAATCCCTTGCCAGCTTCGCCGGCGCGCGCCGCCTCGATGGTGGCGTTCAATGCGAGCAGGTTGGTTTGGTTGGCGATGTCCTCGATCAGGGCGACGACGTCGCCGACCTGCCGGGACGCCTCGCTTAATTCATGCATGGCGACTTTGGCCTGCGCCGATTCGGCGACGGCCACGCTGGAGAATTCGGCGGCGCGCGACACCTGCGCGAGGATTTCGCGGATCGAGGCGGACAATTCTTCCGCCGCCGACGCCGCCCCCTGAACGTTTTGCTCGACCGTGCGCCCGGCTTGCGCGCTGGTCGCCGCCTGGTCTCGGGTCGCGCTGGAGAGGGCGTGCAGGTCGCGCGACACCAGCTCGAATTTTTTGGCCTGGTTGTCGATCGCGCCGGCGGCGCCGCCCACACGCGCTTCGAAATCCGACGCGAGCTTTTGCAGGGTTTCGCGGCGCACCCGCTCCGCGTCGGCGCGGCGATCTCGCTCGGCGGCCGCGTCGCGCGCCAGTTTTTCGCGCAACAGATCGCGAAATTCGGCGACGGCTCGCGCAATCTGGCCGATTTCGTCGCCGCGCGCCTCACCGGCGATCGCCGCATCGAGATCGCCCCGACGCAATTGCTCCATCGAGTAGGTCAAACTGTTGAGCGGGCGGCCGATGGCGCGCTGGACGAAGAAGGCGATGATCGCCAGCGTCGCCATGGCGGCGCCGACCGCGGCGATCAGCAGGCGCGAACTGCGCGCCAGCGCGGTCTCGATGTCGCTGACGTGAAATCCCGTGCCGACGATCCAGTCCCAGCCCGGAACAAGCTCGGAGTAACCGAGCTTGAGTGAGGGGGCCTGTTCGCCCGGCTTCACCCAAAGATATTTGGTGAGGCCGCCGCCGTCCTTTCCGTGGTCGATCAGTTCGCGGACAAAGGGGACGCCGTTGGTGTCCTTGAGGTCGATCAGGTTTACGCCCTCGCGCTTCGGATTGGGCGGAAGCAGGACGTTGACGCCGTCGGTGCGGTAAATGAAGAAATAGCTGTCCTCGCCGAAGCGCACCGGCCGCAGCGCCTCCACCGCCCGGGCCTTCGCCTCATCCTGGGAGAACTCGCCCTTTTCCGCTCTCTGGCGGATCGAATCGATGAAGGACTTGGCGGTCTCGACCTCGTTTTTCAGCTGAAGCTCCTTCTGATCCAGAAGGTTCATGCGCAGGTTGTAGTAGGAGAACACGCCGCCGCCGCCGATGCAGACAAAAGCCAGCGCGACAATGCCGCCGATGCGGGTCGAAATGGAGTTAAGCTTAAGCGCCACAGACCGATCCCCCTCTTCGGGGCGAATGGTGCGCTTCAGGTCTTGTGCGAAACTTTCCGAGGGGCCTAACCGGCCTCCAACAGCCGCTCAGCTTGCGCCAGCTCCACCGAAACCAGTTGCGACACGCCGCGCTCCGCCTGAGTCACGCCGAACAGCCGGTCCATGCGCGCCATGGTGATGGGATTGTGAGTGATGGCGATGAAGCGTGTGTCGGTCTTGCCGCGCATGTCCTCCAGCAGATCGCAGAACCGCTCGACATTGGCGTCGTCGAGCGGCGCGTCGACCTCGTCGAGCACGCAGATCGGCGAGGGATTGGTGAGGAACACGGCGAAAATCAGCGACATCGCGGTCAGCGCCTGCTCGCCGCCCGACAGCAGCGACATGGTCGCGGGTTTCTTGCCCGGCGGCTTCGCCATGATTTCGAGGCCGGCTTCGAGCGGGTCCTCGGATTCCACGAGCTGAAGCTCGGCCGAACCGCCGCCAAACAGCACGGTGAACAGCGCGCGGAAATGCCCGTCGACCTTTTCGAAGGCGGCGAGCAGGCGCTCGCGGCCCTCCTTGTTGAGCGCGCCAATGGCCGCGCGCAATTTGCGGATGGCTTCGGTGAGGTCGGCCTGTTCCTGCGCCAGTTTCTGGTGCTCGGTCTCGACCGCCGCAAGCTCCTCCTCGGCGCGCAGGTTGACGCCGCCGAGGCGTTCGCGGTCCGCCTTCAGGCTGGCGAGCTTTTGTTGGACGCGTTCGATGTCGGCGGTTTCGTCAGCCTCGGCCACACCCGCCATTTCGAGCAGCGCGTGGGGCGCGCATTGCAATTCCTGAACGATGTTCTGGGTGAGGAAGGCCAGACGCTGCTGCGCGGCTTCGGCCTGGGCCTCCAGGCGCGCGCGGTTTTCGCGGGCGGAAGACATCACCTCCAGCGCGGCGCGGGCGGCGCGGTCGGCCTGTCCGAGCGCGGTTTCCGCGAGCGCGCGGGCGTCCGCTGCGTCTTTCAGCTTTTGCTCGGCCTCCTCGATGCTGGCGGTCAGCGTGCGGCGCTGCATCTGGAATTCGTCGGGCGCCTCGGCGAGCCGGTCCATTTCCTCCTGCGTCTCGACCAGGCGGTCCTGAATCTCCTCTTTCTGCGCCAGCGACCGGGCTTTGCGGTCGGCCCAGGATTTTCTTTCCTTTTCGATGGCTTCGCGGCGGCGCAGGCGCGACTCCGCCTCGCGCGCAAAACTCTGCAAGGCGGCGCGGGCTTCGGAGGCGGCGGCGCGGTCGAGCGCATTCGCGGTCCGCGCGGCGTCGCGTTCGCCCAGCAGCGTGGCGGGCTCGGGCAAGTCGTCATAGGCTTCGCGGGCCTGGGCCAGGCGCTCCTGCGCCTCGTCGCGCATGTCCTGGGCGCGACGGCGGGCGTCCTCCAGGCTCGACAGCCGCGACAGCAACTGGCCCTGGCGCCTTTCGGCGGCGCTGGCGGCCTCGCGCGCTTCCGAAAGGTTTTTTTGCGCCATGCGCGCGGCGAAGCGGGCGCGTTTTTCCGCTTCGACCGCCTCGGCGACGGCGTTCTCTGCAGTCTCCATCTGTTCGCGGAGAGCGAACAGCGCCTCGCGCGCGGCCTTGGCCTCCACTTCGAGGTCTTCGAGCCGGTTCTTTTCGCTCAGACGGCGCGCGGCGGCGGTGGGGGCTTCGGCGGCGCGGACAAAACCGTCCCAGCGCCACAGGTCGCCCTCGACGGACACCAGCCGCTGCCCCGGTTTGAGGCGGCTTTGCAGCAGGCGGCCTTTTTCCCGGGGAACCACGCCGATCTGGGCGAGGCGCCGCTTGAGCACATCCGGCGCCTGCACTTTTCCTGAGAGAGCAACGGCCTCATCCGGGAGAGCGGGGTCGCCCAGGCCAAAGGAATGTGCCCAGAAGGCGGGGGCGTCGTCGTCGGTCGAGGCCTGCAAATCCTCGCCGAGCGCAGCGCCAAGGGCCGCCTCGAACCCTTTTTCGACGACGATTTCTTCGATCACCGCCGGCCAGGCGCCGTGTTCGGTGCGCAAAAGGTTGGTCAGGGTGCGCGCTTCCGTCTCTAGAGCCTGTGCCTTGCGCTCGGCCTCCTTGAGCGGGTTGCGTAGAAACGTTTCTTCGTCGCGGGCGAGGGCAAGGGCGCTTTCGGCGGCGAGCGCATCCTCTTCGGCCTGGGCGGCGGCGTCCATCAGCCGCTCGGCCTCGGCCAAAATTTCGGCGAATTCCGAATCCTCGCCGGCGCCGTCGCGCAGCGCTTCGATTTCTTCGATCAGCCGGTTCAGTTCGGCGTCGTAACGGGCAAACGCCTGTTCCTCGCGCCGCGCCGAGTCGGCCAAGGCCTTGCGCTGCGCCTCGACCCCGGCAAAAGCGTTTTGCGCGGCTTCCAGCGCGGCTTCGGACAGTTTGAGTTTTGATTCCGCCTCCTCGCAGCGCAGCCGCGCCTCCTCGGCGAGGTCGGCCTCGTCCTCGCCGGCGCCCGAAAGGTCCTCTTCTTCGGCGAGCAGGCGCTCCAGCGCGGCGGCGGCGTCGTCGTAATGATGGGTCTCGCGGCCCATGTCGTTCGAGAGTTGGGCGAAGCGGCGCTCCAGCTCCAGCCGGCGCGATTGGGCCCGCTTTTCCTCGCCCTCCAGCGCCTCGCGGGCGAGAACCAGGCGTTGCAGCGCGGCGGCGGCTTGCGATTCGGCGTCGCGCGCCTTGGGCGCCTCCAGCGCGGCTATGGCTTGCAGGCGGGCGGTTTCGGCCTGGTTGCGTGTGGCCTCGGCGACATCGAGCACATTGGCTTCGACGGCGGCCTTGGTTTCTTCCGCCTCTTTGGTCGCGCCGCGCAAGGCGATCAGGGCGACGAGCGCCTCGTGCTTGCGGATTTCGGCGGCCAGCGCCCGATAGCGCGCCGCCTGTCGCGCCTGGCGGCGCAGCGATTCGGTCTGCGCGCCGATCTGGCCGATCACATCCTCAAGGCGAACGAGGTTTTCCTCCGCGCCCTTGAGGCGCAGTTCGGCCTCGTGGCGGCGCGAATGCAATCCGCCAATGCCGGCGGCTTCCTCGAGAATGCGGCGGCGGGCCTGGGGTTTGGCGGAAATGATCTCGCCAATCTGGCCCTGCCGGACCAGAGCCGGCGAACGCGCGCCCGAGGAGGCGTCGGCGAACAGCAATTGCACGTCACGGGCGCGGACTTCGCGGCCGTTGAGCTTGTAGGTCGAGCCTTCCTCGCGCTCGATGCGGCGAGTGATCTCCAGAATGTCGGAATCGTTGAAGGCGGCGGGCGCGGTGCGGGCGCTGTTGTCGAGCACCAGCATGACTTCGGCATGGTTGCGGGCGGGGCGCGCGCCGGAGCCGGAGAAGATGACGTCGTCCATGCTGGAGGCGCGCATCTGCTTGTAGGCGTTTTCGCCCATCACCCAGCGCAGGGCTTCCACGAGATTCGACTTGCCGCACCCGTTCGGCCCGACCACGCCCGTCAGGCCCGGCTGGATCGCGAATTCCGTGGGCTCCACAAAGCTCTTGAAGCCGGTGAGGCGAAGTTTGTCGAATTTCATGGGCTGTTCCAGAGTGGAACAGAGCGCCACAGCGACGGCGGAATCAAGTTTTGCGCGCGCGAAAACTGGGGAAAAGAGGCGTCAATCGTCCCAGCGGTCCCAGAAGCGCCGAGGCCGCGTCTCGGGGGCGGCCCGGAGCGTGACCCTCGAGACGCCGGCGGCGACATTGACTCCCACATGGCCTTCGAGCGCGACCGGTTGCAGCGTGAAGCTGGAATCGTTGTCGCCGGTGAGGACATTGACCCCCACGCCGCCGCCCGCGGAGGCCTGCGCGCCGAGGCCGGAATAGGAGCCGGCGAGCGCGCCGGGCGGCACCGAAGTCGAGGGCGCCAGCACGACCCAGGCGAGCTTGCCGCGCGCCACGGCGCCGAGCGCAATGCCATAGGCGTCGATGCGCCCCTTGTAGAACACCTCGGGTCCGCCATTCGCCGGAACGAAGGCGCAGCGCATGTCCTGCCGCTGCATCACGATCATGGCGATGCTCGCGGAAACCTCGCACGTCAAGGCGCCCGCCTCGATCGGCGCGGCCAGAGAGGGCTGCGTGGCGAGGGCGGCCGCGCCAACAAGGGCGAAACGAACGGTTTTCATCAATGCGCTCCAGCAATCAAAGCGCACCCTAGCCGATCAGACCCAGCCTGAAAACCTCGATTTCAAATGCCGGCCCCGTCGGGGGTGACGTCATCCTCGGCCTTGCGTTTCGCCATGGCCTGGCGGAAGTCGGCGTACCATCCCCGCACCAGCGGGCGGAACGCCGCATCGGCCAGCGCCAGCGCCACGGCGCTGGAGGTCGGGGCGCCAAAAATCTTGGCGCCGATGCCGACCAGCGCGCCGCCGGCGAGCGCCGGCAGCAATTTTTCCGCGACGTCCTTGCTCAGACGCGCCCAGTCGATCCCCTCGTCCTCGGTCGCCGGCTCCTCCTCGACGGTCCGGCTCGGCTCGATCATGCCGAAGGCGACGGTCTCGTTGGTGATGCGGTCGATCAGGATGAAGCCGCCGAGATCGCGGCTGTCGCGATAGAGGCTGATCGGAAGGGCGCGGTCGAAACGCAATTGCGCCGTGGCGATCTCGTTGAGCGCCAGCGGCCGTCCCGGACCCGGTTCGAACGTGTGGATGTCGAGCAAATGCCGGACGTTTGTGATCGTCGCATTGGCCGTGCGCGCCCCGAGCTTGACGATATAGGATGCGCCCGGGTGCATGTCGGTTTCAGCGGTCCACAGCAGCCGCGCCTCCACCGTGGAATCCACCGCCGGCTGCCGGTCGACGGCGGCCAGAATGTCGCCGCGAGACACGTCGATTTCGTCGGCGAGGGTGATCGTCACCGATTGCCCCGCCAGAGCGACGGGCAAGTCGCCGTCCTGCGTGACGATGCGCGCGACCGTGCTGGTGCGGCCCGAGGGCAAGGCGACCACGGCGTCGCCGGGCTTGATCGAACCGCTGGCGACCCAGCCTGAAAAACCGCGGAAATCGAGATTGGGGCGGTTGACCCATTGCACGGGAAACCGGAACGGCGCCTCGGCCGCCGCGTCGCCGCCCGCGTCAATGCCTTCGAGCAGCGGCAGCAGCGGTTCGCCCTGGAACCAGGGCGTGCGTTCGGACAAGGCGGCGATATTGTCGCCGTTGAGCGCGGAAATCGGGATCGGCGCGATGGTCCGAAACCCGAGATCCCGAGCCATTTCGCGATAGGCGGCGACGATTTCGTTGAAACGGGCTTCGCTGTAATCGACGAGGTCCATCTTGTTGATGGCCAGCGCCACGTCGCGCACGCCGATCATCGAGACGATGAAGGAATGCCGCCGGGTCTGCGGCAAAATCCCTTTGCGCGCGTCGATCAGGATGATGGCGAGGTCGGCGGTCGACGCGCCGGTCGCCATGTTGCGGGTATATTGCTCATGGCCGGGCGTGTCGGCGACGATGAAGGCGCGCTTGTCCGTCTTGAAATAGCGGTAGGCGACGTCGATGGTGATGCCCTGTTCGCGCTCGGCGGCGAGGCCGTCGACCAGCAGCGCGAAATCGAGCGCGCCGCCCTGGGTGCCGAATTTTTTCGAGTCGCGGTCGAGCGCGGCGAGCTGGTCCTCCGCGATCATCTGCGAATCATAGAGCATGCGCCCGATCAGCGTCGACTTGCCGTCGTCGACGGAGCCGCAGGTGATGAAGCGCAGCAGCGCCTTTTCCGGCGCGGCGGAATGGAGGGCGGGCGAAAGGACTTCGGCTTCGGCGACGTGCGCGTTCATGTCAGAAATAGCCTTCCTGCTTCTTCTGCTCCATCGAGGCGGAGCCGTCGTGATCGATGATGCGGCCCTCGCGCTCGCTGGTTTTCGACGCGCGCATTTCCGCGATGATGTCGGGCAGGGTGGCGGCGGTGCTTTCCACAGCGCCGGTGAGCGGATAGCAGCCCAGCGTGCGGAAGCGGACGCTCAATTCCTCGACCTGTTCGCCGGGGCGCAGCTTCATGCGCTCGTCGTCGCGCATGATCAGCGCGCCGTCGCGGCGCACCACCGGGCGTTTTTTGGCGAAGTAAAGCGGGACGACCGGAATGTCCTCTTTGGCGATGTAATCCCACACGTCGCTCTCGGTCCAATTGGACAGCGGAAACACGCGAAACGATTCGCCGGGACGCTTGCGGGTGTTGTAGAGCCGCCAGGGTTCGGGGCGCTGGTTTTTCGGGTCCCAGCGATGTTCGGGGGAGCGCAGCGAGAACACCCGTTCTTTCGCGCGCGATTTTTCTTCATCGCGCCGGGCGCCGCCGAAAGCGGCGTCGAATTTATATTTGTCGAGCGCCTGCTTCAGTCCTTGAGTCTTCATCACGTCGGTGTGCAGACGCGAGCCCGAGTCGAACGGATTGACGCCGGCCTTCACCCCGTCCTCGTTGATATGGACGAGCAGCTCCAGGCCCAGCTCCTTCACGCGCTGGTCGCGAAAGGTGATCATCTCCTGGAACTTCCAGGTCGTGTCGACATGGAGCAGCGGAAACGGCGGTTTCGACGGATAAAACGCCTTCATGGCGAGGTGCAGCAGCACCGCCGAATCCTTGCCGATCGAATAAAGGAAGACCGGCCGCTCGCATTCCGCCGCGACCTCGCGGAAAATGTGGATCGATTCCGCTTCGAGCTTTTGCAGATGGGTCAAAGGCGCGTTCATTGCGCAGCTTCCTTCTCGCGCGAGACACGGCCTTCGGCGGAGACGTGCAATCCGCATTCCTTCTTGTCTTCGCTCTCCCACCACCAGCGGCCGGCCCGTTCGGGCTCGCCGGGTTCGATGGCGCGGGTGCAGGGCGCGCAGCCGATGCTGACAAAGCCTTTTTCGTGCAGAGCGTTCACCGGGACCTCGTTCGCCTTGGTGTAGGCGACGACGTCGTCACGCGAAAAATCGAACAGTGGATTCGCCTTGAGCAGGCCTCGCTGGGCGTCCCATTCGATGAAGCCGGCGTTGGAGCGATGGGCGTTCTGGTCGCCGCGCAGGCCCGTCACCCAGACTTGCGCGCCCGCCAGCGCGCGCGCCAGCGGCTCGACTTTTCGAACCTCGCAGCAGGCTTTTCGCATGTCGAGGCCGTAGTAAAAACCGTTGATCCCCTGGTCGGCGATCAGCGCCTCCACCGCCCGCGCCTCCGGATACAAGGCTTTTATGCGCAGCGCGTATTTTTCCTCGGTGCGCTGCCACAGTTCGTAGGTCTCGGGGAACAGGCGGCCGGTGTCGAGCGTGACCACGTCGACATCCGCTTTCGTTTCCGCCAGCGCATGGATGATCGCCTGATCTTCGATGCCCAGGCTCGTGGTGAAGACGATGCGGCCCGCGACCGCTTTTCGCAACGCGCGCAAACGGTCGGGAAGCGTGGCGCTGGCGAAGGCTGCGTTCAGCGGCTCGACGAGGGAGAGCAAGGATTCAGACATTTGCGGCTCCGGCGCGCCGCGCGGCGCGGCGTTGTTCCAAAATGTTGGCGACGGCGCCATAATTGTAGCCGCGCTGGTAATTGAGGCTGATGCGGGCGGCGGCGGCGAGCCATTGCTCCACCGGCTGGCGCTCGGCGCTGGCGTCCGGCAGTTCGATCTCGTCGAAACCGCAGGCGAGCGCGTGCGGGAACTGGTCGGAAACCAGCGGGCCGCTGGCGCGCAGCAGGCCGGAAAACCCGCGTTCGCGCAATTGCCGCGCGATGGAAAAGCCGCGACCGTTGTATCCCGTGGGGAAGGCGATCACGACCAGCGCCAGGGCGCCGAAATAAGGCTCCAGCGCCGCAGCCCGCTCGGTATTGTCGATGGCGACGCCGATCTGCTGGCCGGGCCGGCGCGCGGCGAGCGCATCCTGCAACAGGGCCGAGGGAACGATCACCTTGTCGGCGCTGATATCGAGCGTTTCGACGCGCGTCCAGAGGTCGGCCTTGGCGCCCTCGCGATCAAGCAGCAACATCGGCGATCTCCTTGAAGGCGGCCTTGAACGGCGCGAGGCCGATGCGGCGGTAGGTTTCGATGAAGGTTTCGCCTTGCTGGCGTTCCGCGAGATAGACGGAGACCACCTTGTCGACGGCCTCCGGGACATATTCGGCGGGCACGCCGGGCCCTAAAAGTTCGCCAAGCGCGTAGTTTTCGCTGGGGTCGCCGCCGACGGTGATCTGGTAGGACTCGACCCCCTTCTTCTCCAGCCCGAGAATGCCGATATTGCCGACATGGTGATGGCCGCAGGCGTTGATGCAGCCGGAAATCTTGATGCTGACTTCGCCGATCTGCTTCTGCTTCTCCGGATCGGCGAAGTGATGCGACAGGACCTGGGCGATCGGGATCGACCGCGCCGTGGCGAGGCTGCAATAATCAAGGCCGGGGCAGCTGATGATGTCGGTGATCCGCCCGATATTCGCGGTGGCGAGATCATGGGCCTTGAGCGCCTCGTAAACCTCCGCGACATCGTCGAGCTTCACATTGGGCAGGACGAGGTTTTGCGCATGGGTGACGCGCAATTCGTCGAACGAATATTTTTCCGCGAGGTCGGCGACCGCCCGCATCTGTTCGGAGGTGATGTCGCCCGGCGTTCCGCCGATCGGTTTCAGCGAAATCGTCACCGCCGTATAGCCCCGCTTCTTGTGGCGGAACAGATTGTGTTCGACGAAGCGCGCCAGTTCGGGGTCGCGGATCTGCGCGTCCTCCAGCTTGCGCGACACTTCGGGGAGGTCCTCATAGGCCGGCGGCGCGAAATAGGCGGCGATGCGCGCCTGTTCCTGGGGGTCGGCGTTCACCCTGGCCTTGTCGATGTGGGCGAACTCTTCTTCAACCAGGGCCCGCAACGCCTCGATGCCGAGCTCGTGCACGAGAATCTTCAGGCGCGCCTTGAACTTGTTGTCGCGGCGTCCTTCGAGATTGTAGACGCGCAGCACCGCCTCGAGATAAGCGAGCAGGTCTTCGCGGGGCAGGAACTCGCGCAACACCTTGGCGGCGAACGGGGTGCGGCCGAGACCACCGCCGACGAGGATTTCATAACCGGTCTCCCCGCTCGCGGGGTCGCGCACGATGCGCACGCCGAGGTCGTGCGACTTGACCACGGCGCGGTCGTGCGTCGCGCCGGACACCGCGATCTTGAACTTGCGGCCCAGCCATTCGAATTCCGGATGCAGGGTCGACCATTGCCGGATCAGTTCGGCGATCGGGCGGGGATCCTCGATCTCGTCATGGGCGACGCCGGCGAAATGATCGGCGGTGACATTGCGGATGCAATTGCCGGAGGTCTGGATGCAATGCATCTCCACATCGGCGAGCAGGCCGAGGACGGTCGGGACGTCCTTGAGCTTCGACCAGTTGAATTGCAGATTGGTGCGGGTGGTGAAATGCCCATAGCCGCGATCATATTCGTCGGCGATGCGGGCGAGCTGGCGCAATTGCCGGGCGTGCAGCGTGCCGTAGGGAACGGCGATGCGCAGCATGTAGGAATGCAGCTGGAGGTAGAGGCCGTTCTTCAGGCGCAGCGGCAGGAATTCCGCATCGGTGAGCGACCCGTCGATGCGGCGCGCGACCTGGCTGGCGAATTGGGCGACGCGCTCGCGCACGAGCCGTTCGTCGAATTCATCATAGCGATACATGCGACCTCCTCCGAGGCAGTCTGGCTGTATTGACGCGTCTTGCTGGCGCGAACCTCGCGCGAGACGCTCTAGATTTGAAAATCGGCCTGCTTGCCGAGGTCGGGGCGGGTGCTCGGCCCCAAAGCGCGGATCGCCTCGCGGATGTGGCGCGGAACCGGCGCGCCGTCGCGAAGCTCCACATCGACCAGCGTGGCGCCGACGACCCGCGCGTGGAGAAACTCCCGCGCGGCGAAAGCCTCCAGCGCCTGTGCTGCGGCGTCGTCCTGGGCGACCTTGGCTTGGCGCGGGTCGCGGCTCCAGCCGTCGGCCGTGGCGAACACGACATCGCCCTCGAGCAGGTCGTTGGCGACGAGAATAACGGGTAAAGGCGGACGCTTGACGGCGGCCATGGGCACCTCGCGAGTTTCTTCGCGGAAACTAGCGGCGCTCGCATCACCTTTCAATGTGGGGTAAGAGAATGAAAATGGCTATTTTCACCCACATTGGGGAATAATAGTCTCTGTGATGATTGGATGAACGCTTATGGGTAGGAAAATTTCCTTCGTGCTTGGGCGTGGATGGCGGCGAGGCTTTCCGCGTTGGGGTCCGGCCTCGCCTGTGCTAGGAGGTCGTCCGGCGTTCGGCCGCGAGGTTTGCGGGAAGGGGACGAAACCATGAGTTCTGGCGGCAAGGTTCTAGTGACCGGCGCGACCGGGTTTGTCGGCGCGGCGGTGGCCCGGGCGCTGATCGCGCGCGGCGAGGACGTCGTCCTGCTGGCGCGCAAAAACTCGCCGCGCGGCAATGTCGAGGGCCTGGACGCCCAGGTCGTGATCGGCGACCTCCGTGACGCCTCGTCGCTGAGCCCGGCCTTTGCGGGCGTGGACCGGCTCTATCATGTCGCCGCCGACTACCGTCTGTGGGCGCCCGATCCCAACGAGATCATCGAGGCCAACCGGACCGGCGTGGCCAATATCATGGGCGCCGCCCTGCGCGCCGGCGTGTCGCGGATCGTCTACACCTCCTCGGTGGCGACGCTAAAACTCAACGAAGAGGGTTTTCCGGTCGACGAAACCTCGCCCGCCACGCCGGAACAAGCCATAGGCGCTTATAAGAAGAGCAAGACCATCGCCGAGCGCCTCGTCGAAAAGATGATCTCCGAGCAAGGCCTGCCCGCCGTGATCGTCAATCCCTCCACCCCCATCGGCCCGCGCGACATCAAGCCGACGCCCACCGGCCGCGTGATCGTCGAGGCCGCCAATGGCAAGATGCCCGGCTATGTCGACACCGGCCTGAACCTCGTCCATGTCGAGGATGTCGCGGCGGGCCATCTCGCCGCCATGGACCGGGGCCGGATCGGCGAGCGCTACATTCTCGGCGGCCAGGATGCGCCTTTCGGCAAATTCTTGGCGGAAATCTGCGAAATGGCGGGCCGTCGCCCGCCCATGCTCAAGATTCCGCGCGCGCCGCTGTTCCCCTTCGCCCGCGCCGCCGAATTTCTGGCGGGCTTCACCGGCAAGGAACCCTTCGCCACGGTGGACGCGTTGCGCATGTCGAAATACCGCATGTATTTCTCCTCGGCCAAGGCGGAGGCCGAACTCGGCTATACGGCGCGCCCCTATGCCGACGCCATCGCCGACGCGCTCGCATGGTTCCGCGAAAGGGGCATGGTCAAGTGATCGTTCTCGGCATTCTCGTCCTGGCGATCTGGCTGGTTCTGATCTTCCTGCGCGGAAAATTCTGGGCCTGCCTCGACACGGATTTCGACAGCCCGCGCGTGCTGACGAGCTGGCCGTCCGTGGTCGCCATTGTTCCCGCCCGCGACGAGGCCGCGCTGATCGCCAAGAGCCTGGGGAGCCTGCTGGCGCAGGAGTATGGCGGCGATTTCCACGTCGTGCTCGTCGACGACCAGAGCAGCGACGGCACGGCCGACATCGCCCGCGCGCTGCCCGGCGCCGAAATCCTGACCGTGATCGACGGCGCCGCCCCGCCGCCGGGCTGGACCGGAAAAGTCTGGGCGATGGAGCAAGGTTTTAGAGCCGCCCGCGAAAAATTCGCGCCGCGTTTCGTGCTGTTCACCGACGCCGACATCTTTCATCAACCGGATTCGCTGCGCATGCTGGTGGCGCGCGCCGAAGCCGACGCCATCGGCCTGACCTCGCTGATGCCGCTCCTGCGCTGCGAGAGCATCGCCGAAAAATTCTTGGTCCCCGCCTACGTCTATTTCTTCCAGATGCTCTATCCCTTCCGTTGGGCGTGCGACGCGCGCAAGCGCACCGCCGCGGCGGCGGGCGGCTGCATGCTGGTGCGTCCCGACCTGCTGATGACGGCAGGGGGACTCGAAAGTTTCAAGGGCGCGCTGATCGACGATTGCGCCCTGGCGCTGCGGATGAAGACGGTCGGCCCGGTCTGGCTCGGCCTGACCAAGCGTGTGCGCAGCCTGCGCCCCTCTCCGAAAATCGGCGACATCGGCCGGACCATCGCGCGCTCGGCCTATGCGCAGCTCAAATTCTCTCCGGCCCGTCTTGCGGCCACGCTGGCCGGTATGGCGCTCGCCTTCCTCGCGCCGGTTTGGCTGGCGCTGACCGCGCCCGGCACCGCCGGTCTTCTGGGCGCGCTCGCGCTTGGCCTGATGATCGCGAGCTTCATGCCGATCAACCGTTTTTATGGCCTCAACCGGGCTTGGGCGGCGCTCTTGCCGCTGATCGCCGGGGTTTATATGGTCTATACGGTCCGCTCGGCGCTCGACGATCGGCGTGGGCGCGACGGCATCGGAAAAGGCGAGGCGCAAGGCCGCGCCGGGAAAGGGCAGGCATGAACGCGCAAGCCAGTGTGACGGCGGAGAGCCTGCGGTCGGGCAAGACCGGCGCCGACGAGAATTTTCCCGTCGCGTCCTTGCTGATCGACGCGCCGTTGCGGCCCATCGTCCTCGCCTTCTACGATTTCGCCCGCTCCGGCGACGATGTCGCGGACAGCCCGACGCTCTCGCCGGCGCAAAAGCACGCCCTGCTCGACCAGATGGACGATTCGCTCATCGGCAAGAGCGACGCCGAGCCGCTCGGCGTCAAGCTGCGCGCTGCGCTCGCAGAGCGCCGCGTCACCAACCAGCACGCGCGCGACCTGCTCAACGCCTTCCGCCTCGACGTGGACAAGAACCGCTACGCCAGCTGGGACGACCTCATCGATTATTGCCGCCTCTCCGCCATGCCGGTCGGGCGCTTCATGCTCGACGTCCACGGCGAGAGCAAAGACCTGTGGCAGGCCAATGACGACATTTGCGCCGCCCTGCAAATCAACAACCACCTCCAGGACTGCGTGAAAGATTTTCAAAATCTCGACCGCGTCTACATCCCGCATGACGCCCTCGCGGCGGCCGGCGCGCGCACCGAAGAGCTGAGCGGCGCCAAAAGCTCGCCGGCGCTGCTGTCCTGCTTGCAGGCGTTGGCGCGCAAAAACCGCGACCTGCTTGAACGCGGCGCCGGTCTTGGCGGCGCGGTCAAAAATTTTCGCCTCGGCCTGGAGATCGCCGTGACCGTCGCGCATGCGCGCAAAATCGCGGACTTGCTGATCGCCAACGATCCGCTGTGCGAAAAGGTGCGGCTGAGCAAGGGCGAGATGATCGGCGGCGCGCTGGCCGCCGCCGGCCGCGCCGCCGTATCGCGTTGGACCGGGAGAGCGGCATGAGCCTGATGACCCACGAGGCCGCGCGCGAGACGGCCCGCAACAGCTCGTTCTACCGGGCGATGGCGATCCTGCCGCGCGCGCAGCGCGACGCCATGTTCGAAATCTATTCCTTCTGCCGCGCGGTCGACGACATCGCCGACGGCGAGGGGACCCGCGAGGAAAAGACCGCCGCGCTCGACCTTTGGCGCCGCGACATTCGCGCGCTCTACGAGGGCGACCACGCCGGGCTGGCGGAAAACCTGATCAACGCGCTGCGCGACTTCAGCTTCGAGCAGGACGATTTTCTTGCCGTCATCGACGGCATGCAGATGGATGTCGACGAGCACATCGTCGCCCCCGATGCGCAAACGCTCGACCTCTATTGCGACCGCGTCGCCAGCGCC
The DNA here is from genome assembly GCF_025961575.1 of Rhodoblastus acidophilus. Taxonomy (GTDB): domain Bacteria; phylum Pseudomonadota; class Alphaproteobacteria; order Rhizobiales; family Beijerinckiaceae; genus Rhodoblastus; species Rhodoblastus acidophilus_C. The sequence continues at coordinate 167,381 of NZ_JAOQNX010000006.1, forward strand.
GTGGGGCGGCTGTCGGTGCGCGTGTTCGGCCTGCCGGAGCAGGACGGCATCGACCTCGCCTACCATCTGGGACGCGCGCTGCAGCTCACCAACATTTTGCGCGATGTCGACGAGGACGCCGGCCTCGGCCGGGTCTACCTGCCGCGCGAGCTGCTGTCGAACGCAGGCATCGCAGAGCCGACGCCGGAAACCGTCGCCGCGATCGAAAACCTCGATCCCGTCTGCCGCCCGCTGCTGAAGCAAGCCGAAACCCATTTCGAAAAAGCCGCCGCGATCATGTCCGCGCGCCCCCATGCCGAAATCCGCGCGCCCATGATCATGTATCTCGCCTATCGCGCGATCTGGCGGCGCTTGGACTCGCGCGGGTTCAAGGCGCCGCGCCAAAAAATTGCGACGCCGAAACTGGCCGTGCTCGGCGCCTTCCTGCGCTACGGAATTTTCTGATGCCCCGCGTTCATGTGATCGGCGCCGGCCTCGCCGGCCTCTCGGCGGCGGTGGAGCTGTGCGAGCGTTTTGATGTCACGCTCCATGAAGCGGCCCCGCAGGCCGGCGGCCGCTGCCGCTCTTACTTCGACGCCACGCTCGGCATGACCATCGACAACGGCAACCATTTGCTGCTGTCGGGCAACAGCGCCGCGCTGGACTATGCAAAAAAGACCGGCGGCTTCGACAAGCTCGCCATCGCCGAGGACGCCGAATTCGATTTCTGCGATCTCGCGAACAAGGCGCGCTGGCGTCTGCGCCCCAATGCCGGCAAAATCCCCTGGTGGATTCTCGCGCCCGACCGCCGCCTGCCCGACACCGCCGGCCTCGACTATCTCGCGCTGGCCAAACTGCTGTTCGCCAAGCCGGGCCAGACCCTGCGCCCGTTCCTCGGCGACGGCGACATGGCGCGGCGGCTGTGGGACCCCATCTTCGTCTCCGCGCTGAACACGGCGCCGGAAGAGGCTTCGGCGACGCTCACCGCCGCCATCGTCCGCGAAACTTTTGCCAAAGGCGGCGAGGCCTGCCGACCCGTTGTGGCCGTGGACGGCCTCTCCGCCGCCTTCGTCGATCCCGCGCTGTCCTACCTGCAGGGCAGGGGGGCGCGCATCGTTTTTGGGGCCAAATTGCGCGGGCTCGCTTTTGAAGGCGACCGCGTCGTGGGCCTCGAATTCGGCGAGACCGTCGCGCTCGACCCCGACGACAAGATTGTGCTGGCGGTCACGGCCCCCGTAGCGCAAGAGCTGTTGCCCGGCCTGTCCGCCCCCACCGAATTCCGCTCCATCGTCAACGCGCATTTCGCCTTGCCCGCCCCCAAAGACATGCCGCTGCTTACCGGCGTCATCGGCGGCTGGACCGAATGGGTTTTTGCATTTTCTGATCGCCTTTCCGTCACCATCAGCGCCGCCGAAAAATTTTTGGCGACGCCGCGCGAAGAGCTGGCGGCCCACATCTGGAACGAGGTCCAGGCGGTCGCGGGCATTTCCGCCCCCCTGCCGTTCTGGCAGATCATCAAGGAAAAGCGCGCCACCTTCGCCGCAACGCCCGCGCAGGACGTTTTGCGCCCGGGCCCCGAAACGCGTTGGCGCAATCTGGCGCTGGCCGGCGACTGGACGCAAACAAACCTACCCTCGACCATAGAAGGGGCCATTCGCTCCGGCCTCGCCGCCGCCCGCCTCTTTCAGTAGTCCTCAACTTCAGTAGTCCTCAACTCCAGTAGCCCTCATGGTGAGGAGGCTGCGCAGCAGCCGTCTCGAACCACGAGGGCGGTCCACGGCAACCCACCCGCCTCGCGAAAACCGCCAAAACTCTTTTCCTTTGGGGTCTCATGGCTTAAGACCCCGGCATGTCGATCACCATCACGCAGGCCTTCACCTTCGAAGCCGCCCACCATCTGCCGCATGTTCCCGAAACCCATCGCTGCCGCCGGCTGCATGGACATTCCTATCGCGTCGAACTCACCCTGGCCGGCGAGGTCGATCCGCACACCGGTTTTGTCGTCGACTTCTTCGACGTCGAGGCGGTGTTCGCGCCGGTGCTGGCGCAGCTCGACCATTTTTTGCTCAACGACATCCCCGGCCTGCAAAACCCCACGGCGGAAAACATCGCCCTTTGGATTTTCCGGAAGGTGAGCCCGGGCCTCCCGCAACTCACGGCGGTCAAGGTTTTTGAGACGCCGATGTGCTGGGCGGAATATCGGGCCTGAGCGCGGGGAGCCAAAACCGCGATTTTGCAAAAAGTGAAAACGGCGAAATCCGCCGTTTCGGTCAATATGGCGAAACAATGTTCACGTTTTGTTTTCACGTGAAACATGTTCGAACTCGCGTCTGTAACGCATGCCAATGTATTCAAGGGATAATCCGCGAATAGGCCCGCGCGCGAAAGGCTTCGAACGCCGTTAACCCTCCAGCGCCGCCGCCACAACCCACAACGTGCAGGCGTGAAAAACATGCGTTTTTCATCAAAAATCGCGTGTTTTTTGCACAAATGCGCGGGTTTTGCGCGGTTTTGCGCGCCCGCATTTCAACCAGAAATAGAATTTTCCGAAAAACGCGCGCCGGCGAGCCATCAGGGCGGCGCCAAAAAGGACCACCGCGCCGCTTCCAGCCCCGCGGACACTGGACTGCCGTTCGCCAACCGTCATTGCGAGCGAAGCGAAGCAATCCACCTTGCGATTGCTCCTTGCGCTCCTCGCAAGCACGGTTTCGAGCCAAAGGGTGAAACGCGGACAGCAAAAGGCGCGTTCAGGCGAAACGACCGATCAGCGCCGACAATTCGATCTGGCTGTGGACCGAGCATTTTTGCATCGCCGCCTTGAGGTGGCTTCGCACGGTCCCCTCGCCGACGCCGAGCCGTCGCGCGATATCGGCGGGCGACACGCCCGCGAAAATCTGGGCGGCGATTTCGGCCTCGCGCGGCGTGAGCCCCGTGGCCATGGCGAGGTTTTGGATGGCGATCCGATTGGGCGCCGCCTCCCGCGAAGGATCGATCAGCGCGCAGAGCACGGAAACCGGGCCAAAAACCTCGCTCGCCTCTCCCAGGATCGGCATGGCCAGCAGATAAAACCGTCGTCCGTCGCCGGGCCGGGTCAGCGCAACCGCCCCATGTTGGCGGCTGCCGGGCAAGGCCTGCCGGATCACGGCGTCGAGGCGCTGCTGCTCGGCGGCGCTCGACGCCGCCAGACGGCCGCGGAGCAAGCGCAAGGGGGCGCCGCGCGCGCGGATCGCATCGTGATCTTCGTCAATGGGGCGGCCGAGGAAATCGAGATGGAAGACAAAATCGCCGCGGCTGCGATAGAGAACCGAGTGTTCCCGAGCCTTTTCTTGCAGGAGTTGCTGCGAAAATCTGGAGGCGATGCGCAGCGTCGGCAGGAATGCGTTCAACTGGCTGAGTTCGCCGGACTCGAAAACGCCCTGCCTGGCGCTCCGCCAGAAGGAAATCCGCGGCGCCGACATCGGGGCGCCGCCGCCGATCGCGGCGCTGCCCCGGTGAGGAATGTCGAGGACCGGCAGCATGTAATCGCGAAAGAAAGGGGTGCGGTGCAGCCGTTCGCGGAAACTGGGCGCCGCGTCGGAAACGAAACCTTCCTCCAGCAGGCTGCTCATGATGATGTCGGACGTGTAGGTCGGCGTCCGTCCCGAACGCATGTCGGCGATGGGATCGTCCAGCGCCTGCGTGGCGACGATATGCAGCTGCGTCGGCGACGTGCGCGACAGCGCCGCGACCTTGGCGCCGACGGCGGAACACATTTTCTCCAGCGAGGGACGCCAGCTTTCGCCGAGGGCGACCGCCGAACTCAGCGAGTCCATCGCCTCCGCGAACCCTATCGAATCGAACACCACCTTCTTTTCCTTTTGGAGCGGACGCCACCGCCAACGGAAGGGGATGAGCCGCCCAAAACAGACCCATGAATTTGCACAATTTGCGTCACCCTACAGGGGAACCGCTGGGCTTGGCCTATACCATTTGGGAGAGGCGCTTGCACGAATTCACGTCACGGCCCGAGCCTCACGCGCTCTCCCGAGGCAATGTCCCCGGCGACCGGAGCAAGCCCATCGAGGGACCAGACAAGGGCCAATTTGCCCACGAGGTCGTCGAGATCGGCGGCGCCCAATGCGCTCATGCTTCTGGCGAGGCATTCCGAAACGCGGCGCGGCGAAACCCCGAGCCTGATTGCAATCTGCCCGGTGGGGACGCCTGCGTAGATCAGGTCGAGCGCCTCTCTCTCCAGATCGGAGAGGGACGCGAGTTGATATCTGAGGAAAGCGACGGGCATGAAGCGGCCTCTCCATTGGCGCCCAAGTGGCGCCCAAGATCGCGATCGGGCGGCTCGCCTCGACGGCGACGCAGATGCCGAAGCATCGAACATCGCTTCCCCTTCGTCATCATCCGTTCGATTGACACCCTGATGAATCCACTCAAAATAGCCGAGTTCTCTCTGGGTCTTCGTTGAACAGATGCGTGTTCATTCATTTTTGAAAAGCGCGGCATGGCCCGACGGAACGCGGCGATGCTGAATGATCGGTCTTTGCTCGACCTCGTCGGCGCCATTTACGATTGCTCGATGGAGCCGGCGCGCTGGCCCGAGACGCTGGAGCGGATCGCGACCAGCGTCGGCGGCGTCAGCGCCTCCCTGTCGATCCACGATCCCCTGCGGCGCGAGGCGCGTTTTTCCGCCATCGCGCATGAAACCTCCGAGGCGGAGCACGCCGACTACAACGAAAACTACGTCCCGATCTGTCCCGTTCTCACCAGCGGCTGGTATTGCGAAATCGACGAGGTGGTCTCGGCCATCGCCTATGTCGGCGCCGAAGAATGGGTGAACAGCCGCTATTACCAGGGTTTCTACAAGCCGCGCGGCTGGCACGACGCGCTGGGCCTGCATCTGGCGAAGAGCGCCAGCCGTTACAGCATCCTCTCCGTCGTCGGCCCGCTGGCCAAAGGCGCCTTCGGCGCCGGCGAACAGCAGGCGCTGAGCCTGCTCGGGCCGCATCTGCGTCGCGCCGCCAGCATCGCCGACCTGCTCGACGCCCGCTCGCTGCAGCACGACATGCTGTCGGCGACGCTCGACCTGCTCACGGTCGGAATCGTGTTGACCGACGCCCAGGGCCGCATCGCCTATTTCAACCGTTCCGCGGACTCCCTGTTGCAGGACCGCTCGGGCCTCTGCCGCGCCGGAGATTTTTTGTCCGCCCGCGATCCCGCCGTGGGCGACGCGTTGCGCGCGGCGATCGCCACGGCGTCCGGCGGCGGCGTGCTCGCCATGCCTAGGTCAGGCATCGCCCTGCCGATCCCGCGCGCCAAAGGCCAGGATCTCGCCGCCTGGGTGCTGCCGCTCGACGCCGGCCTGCGCAGCGAGCTCGCGGCGCCCTTCGCCGCCTCGGTCGCCGTGTTCGTGAAGGAGCTGGGCGACACCTCCCCCTTTCCGGGCGAGCTTTTCGTCAAGCGCTACGCCATCACGCCGGCCGAATGCCGCGTGCTGATGCTGCTGGCGCAGGGCATGAGCCCGGCCGAAATCGCCGACGTCCTCGGCCTGTCCCTGCCGACCGTCAAGACCCACCTGGCGCGCCTGTTCGACAAGACCGGCGCCCATGGCCAGGCGGCGTTGATGCGTCTGGCGGTCAGCGCCCTCGCGCCGGGCAGAATGGAGCCGCACGCAAGGCCGCAGATCAAATCCCCGGGATCATAGCCCCCGGACCTCACGCCTTCACAAAAGCAAGCAGGTCGGCGTTGAGCAGGTCGGCGTTGACGGTCAGCATGCCGTGGGACAGGCCGGGATAGGTCTTCAGCGCGCCATTCCTCAATAGTTTGATCGCCTTCAGCGCCGCATCGGCGATCGGCACGACCTGGTCGTCCTCGCCGTGCAGCACCAGTGTCGGAACCGAGATCGCCTTGAGGTCGTCGGTCTGGTCGGTTTCCGAAAAGGCCTTGACGCCCTCGTAATGGGCTTTGGCGGAGCCCATCATGCCCTGGCGCCACCAGTTGCGGATCACGCCCTCCAAAACTTTCGCGCCCGGGCGATTGAAGCCGTAGAACGGGCCCGAGGGCACGTCGAGGAAGAACTGAGCGCGATTTTGCGCGACCGCCGTGCGAAACCCGTCGAACACCTCCAGAGGCAATCCTTCGGGATTGGCGTCGGTTTTCAGCATCAGCGGCGGCACGGCGCTGACCAGCACGGCCTTGGCGACGCGTCCGCTGGGCTCGCCGAATTTCGCCACATAGCGCGCGACCTCGCCGCCGCCGGTCGAATGGCCGATGTGGATGGCGTTGCGCAGGTCGAGATGCTCGGCGACAGCGGCGGCGTCGGCGGCATAATGATCCATGTCGTGCCCGTCCGAGACCTGAGCCGACCGGCCGTGGCCGCGCCGGTCATGCGCCACGACGCGGAAGCCGTGCTGAACGAAGAACAGCATCTGCGCGTCCCAGTCATCGGAGGAGAGCGGCCAGCCATGGTGGAAAACCACCGGTCGCGCCTCCTTCGGCCCCCAATCCTTGTAAAAGATCTGCACGCCGTCGGCGGTGGTGACGTAGGACATGAGAGCTCCATGACTTCGTGAACGATGACGTCGCCTCGCCTCCGCGCCGCGCGCGCAGCGCAAAGCAAGGGGCCGCAAATCGGCGCTTAACGTAACGTCAGTGGACCGCTCCAGGTTCAGATTTTTTTCCGCGAGATCAGAGCGGCGCGCGTCGGGAACCATACGGCTTCGTCGAAGGTTTGGGCTCGAGGCGCCCGTCCGCGCCGCCCGTCGCATTGTCATGCAGGAATTGTCTCATGAAGCGCTTCTCCCCCGCCGCTTTTGGCCTGCTTGTTGGCGTCTACGCCTTCGGCGCCCTCGCTCAGCCCGCGCCATCCGGCCCCAGCCAGGCCGAACTCGACCTTTCCGCCGCAGCCACCGACAGCTGGTTGATGACCAACAAGAGCTATGACGGCTGGCGTCATGTGCGGCTCAACCAGATCACGCCCGCCAATGTCGCCACTCTCAAGCCGGCCTGCGTCTACGACAGCGGCCTGGTCGCGCAGGCGCAGTCGACGCCGCTGCTTTACAAGGGCCGCATCTATTTCACCGCCGCGCAAACGACCGTGGCCATCGACGCCAGGACCTGCGCCGAGCTCTGGCGCAGCGAATGGAAACTGAAGGGAAAGGCGCTGTCGACGGTCAATCGCGGCGTGGCGATCAAGGACGGCCGTCTCATCCGCGGCACGGCGGACGGTTATTTGATCGCGCTGTCGATGGACGACGGCAAACTGCTGTGGGAGCGCCAGATCACCAGTTTCGAAGAGAGCCATTATCTCAGCATGCCCCCGATGATCGTCGACGACATGATCATCTACGGGACCGCCGGCGCCGATTGGGGCGGACAGGGCTGGATCGGCGCCTTCAGCCTGAAGGATGGCGCGGAGATCTGGCGTTACGGGGTTCTGCCCGCGCCCGACGCGCCGGGGGCGAAGAGCTGGGGGTCGGCGCAGGCCGTCGCCCATGGCGGCGGCAGCTTTTGGACGCCCGTTTCGGTTGATCGGCAAAAAGGCGTTCTGTTCGTTCCCATCGGCAATCCCGCGCCCGATTTCTTCGGCGAGTCCCGTCCCGGCGACAATGAGGGAACCAACACCGCCGCCGCCATCGATCTCAAGACCGGCAAGCTCCTCTGGGCGCGTCAGTTCGTCCCGCACGACACCCACGACTGGGACCTCTCGCAAACCAGTCCGCTGGTGAGCGCGTCGATCGACGGCAAGGCGCGCCATCTGGTGATCGTGAGCGGCAAGGACGGCCGGTTGCGCGGCGTCGACCGCGAAAGCTCCGAGATTCTCTACGATCTCGTGATCTCGAAACAGGAAAACGCGGACAAGCCGGCCGCGGCGACGCCGATCCATATCTGCCCGGGCCTGCTCGGCGGTCAGGAATGGAGCAGCAGCGCCTATGACCCCGATCGCGGACTGGTGTTCTCGCCCATGGTCGATTGGTGCGGTTCGGTCTCGCATGAAGCCAGCGCGCCCGCGCATCAGGTCGGCGTTCACTTTTACGGCGGCGGCATCGTGCAGGACCCGATCGGGGAGGCGCGCGGCGTGTTGGCGGCCGTCGATGTCGCTTCGGGCGCGTTGCGCTGGAAGTTCGAGGCGCCCGCGCCCATGCTCGCCAATGTGACCACCACGGAGGCGGGACTCGTCTTCGCCGGCGATCTCAAGGGAAACCTGTTCGCGCTGGACCAGGACACCGGCAAGGCGCTGCTGCGCTATTCATTGCCGGCGTCCGCCGGAGGCGGGCTGTTCACCTATGCGCTCGACGGCAAGCAATTCGTCGCGGCGCTGTCAGGCTCGGTCTCGGCGTTCTTCGGCGGCGGCAAGGAAACGACCAAGCTGACACTGTTCGCCTTGCCGTGACGCGCTGCGCAAGGGCGGCTCGGCGGGCCCCCTCAATGCAGCTTCACATGCGGCTCGGTGCGCCGGGTGATGATGCGCGCAATCGAGTCGAGCGTCGCCTTGGCCGCGCCATGCAGCGCCAGTTCGTGCATTTTGTAGAGCGAAACATACATCAGCCGCGCGAACAAACCCTCGACCATCAGGCTGCCGCCGATCAGCCCGCCCATCATATTGCCGACCGTGCTGTATTTGCCGAGCGAGACCAGCGAGCCGAAATCGCGGTACTGGTAATCCTGCAGCGGCTCGCCGGCGAGACGGCGCCCGAACTGGGCGAACAGATGCGAGGCCTGCTGCTGCGCCGCCTGCGCCCGCGGCGGCACCCTGGCGTCGCGCCCGATCCACGGACAGGAGGCGCAATCGCCGATGGCGAAAATGGCCTCGTCCCGTGTCGTCTGCAGCGTCGGCCGGACGACAAGCTGGTTGATGCGGTTGGTCTCGAGCCCGTCAATGTCCTGCAAGAATTCCGGCGCCTTTACGCCGGCGGCCCAAACGACGATTTCGGCGGGAATGGTTCGCCCGTCCGCCAACTCAACCCCATCGCGCATCACTTGGGCGACTCTTGCGCGCGTAAAAGTCTGGACGCCCAGCTCGCGCAACAAATGTTCGGTCGCGGCCGACAGCCGCGGGGGCAGGGAGGGCAGCACGCGCTCGGCGGCCTCCACCACGGTGATCTTGATGTCTTTGCCAGGGTCCACGCGGTCGAGGCCATAGGCGACGACTTCGCGCGTCGTGCGATGCAGCTCCGCTGCGAGCTCGACGCCCGTCGCGCCCGCGCCGATGATGACCACTTTCAGTTGCTCCGGCCGCAGCGGCGTCTGCTGCACATGGGCGCGGATGCAGGCGTTGAGCAGCACTTCATGAAAGCGCTTGGCGTCGGCCAGGCTTTCCAGCTTCATAGCGAAATCCTTGACCCCGGGCGTGCCGAAATCATTGCTCTGGCTGCCGATCGAGACGACCAGCGTGTCATAGCCGATCACCCGTTCCGGGGTGACCTGCCGCCCCTCCGAGTCCACGAAAGGCGCGACATGCACCTCGCGCCGCGCGCGGTCGAGGCCGATCATGGTGCCGATGCGATAGCGGTATCCGTGCCAGTGCGAATGGGCGAGGTAATTCACCTCATGGTCCGACATGTCCATGCTGCCCGCGGCGATTTCGTGCAGTTTCGCCTTCCACACATGGGTGCGGGTGCTCTCGATCAGCGAAATATCCAGGACGCCCTTGCGCCCATATTTGTCGCCGAGCCGCGTCGCCAGTTCGAGGCCGCCGGCCCCGCCGCCGACGATGACCACACGATGGCCGGATTCCAGATGCGTGCGTGCAAGGGGCATATCGCGCTCCGATGGCTCGGGCGGGGCCAAAACCCTCCCGTGAGCCGCAATGAGATTTTGGGCGGCTGGCCGTGACGACCGGCGGGCGACCTCGTTCGCCAATAAGCCAGTCCTCCCTTGCGTGGAGGTGGCGGGTTCGCCCAATCCACGACGATAAAAGCATATAATGCGAAAAACAGTTGAAGATCAGAGGGAAGCAGCGTCGCATCAAAGCGCCGTCGCTTGTTGCGTTCAGGTCCGCCGCACGGCTTGACGTGCGACAATGCGCTTATGAAAATTTAAGTTATACAAGGGCTGTTGATGGAAAATGCTGTTGTTGCTTGCCGCGCCTTTGTCGGCGGCGCCTTTGCCGAAATTCGCCAAAAAACTTTTGAGGAGGCTGTTATGACGACACAAACTGAGACGGGAGACTTTTCCTTCGCGCTCGGCGGCCTGGCCGGCAACAATGCGCAGGGCGCGGGTTTTTTGGCGGCGGCCCTCGACGCGAAAATGACGCCGCGCCTGTTGTCCTGCACGTCGGGCCAGATTTTTTGGACCTATCTTTATCTCACCGCCCTCAAACAGGGGCGTGATGGCGACGAGCTCGAACAGAAGATCGATGACTATCTCGCCCAGACCGAGCCGTTCTCGTCGCGCGACGCGAATCTCTGGCGCATGGCGCTGATCGGCAAGCCCGGCATGATGCGGCTGGTCACGCCGCCCGAATGGGCGTTGAACATGTGGAAGAACGGCGCCGCGGCGGCGCGCAAAATGCTGTTGGCGGGGCCAAAAGGCTTCGCCCTTGAGACTGTCTCGGAGATCTGGCCGGATCAGGTGGCGATCTGTCAGTTTTCGGAGACGTTTTTTCAAGACATCGCCGACGCCTTCAACGGCGCGGAGATCGCCATCGCCTTCAACGCCTACAATCCCAAGCAAGGCCGCGAGATCGTGCACATGAACGAACGCGCCTTCAAACTGCACAAAAAAAGCCCGGGGCAAGACTACGACCCCTTCCGGTCGCGCACCTCCTACGCCGAGATCACCAAAGACAGCGTGCGCGACGGGCTGTGGATCTATCAATACGGCTTCGCCGGCCGCGAGGCCTTTGACGGCTGCTATTTCCGGCAGACCATGCTGAGCGAAGCGGCGCTGACGCCGACCATTTTCGTCTCCCGGCCGATCAACCACAAATGGATCGGCAAGCTTCCGGAGACCTATATCGACTGCGAGGATTTGAAGACGGAGGTCTTCATGAACGGCGCCTATCAGGGCGAGCGCGACAAGATCGAACTGATCAACAAGCTGATCGAACAAAACCTGCTGAAAAACTCGAAATATAAACCGATCTTTCTGGAGGAGGTCGAAATCGAGGTCCAGCGCGGCTATTTCGACTATGTCTTCGAAGACAAGTCGGTTTTCGTCAAGGCGCGCGCCGAGGCGGCCAAAAAATTCCGCGATTATAAAGCTCGAGAGGGAGCCCCGCAGGCGAGCGCCGCCGGGTGAGCGAACAGGCTGCGGAAAAAAGTCTCTTAGAACAATAAAGTAGCCCTCACCCTGAGAGTCTGTGACTTTTTCGATTGCTGACGCTCATGACAGCTGATTCATTGGCTTGTGAGGCCGGGAGCAGTTGTCATGAGCGAACTTTTTGATGACCTTGCCAATGTCGATCCGACCAAGCCCGCCGCGAAAGGCCGCGTGCGGCTGCGGGAGCCTTCGCG